>JAGBHE010000059.1 GCA_017935675.1 Clostridia bacterium
CCGGTTTTCAAGACCGGCTCTTTCAACCGCTCAGACATCTCTCCGAAACTGACAAGAAAGATTATAACACATAATAAGAGAAATGTCAAGCATTTTTTTAAAAAAATTTCTGAAAAATTTTTTAAATTTCTGCAAAAAAATCACCGTTTATGGCTGTATCTCCGTTACTGACGCAGGCGAGTACGGGAAGCCCGGTCAACTCTTCTATACATTTTTTATTATCCCTGTGCATAATACTGCTGTTATCATAGCGGTTTAATATGATTCCCCTTATGCAAATTCCGCGTGAGCGTGCATATTCTGCGGCAAGCACGGTTGAGTTGATTGTTCCGAGCTCTGCCGAGGCAACTATTATTATATCAGAATCAAGCAGCTTAATAATATCCTCAAGCAAAACCCTTTCCTTATCCATTCTGAGGGGGCACATAATTCCGCCGCAGCCTTCAATGATAACAAAGTCATATTCCGCGCTTATTCTGTCAAAATCACGTTTTATTACGGCAGGATCTATAATCCTTTTTTCCGACATAGCCGCAAGATGCGGTGAAAGAGGTTTTTCAAAGCAGTATGAAACAACACTTTCGGGAGGTACATTAAGTCCCGACACGGTGCAGACATATTCGGCGTCTCCGGGAATGAGACGTTCTCCGCGTCTGTATGCGCCGCTGAGTGCCGGTTTAAAATATCCGGCATTTACGCCGCTTTCCCTGATTTTTTTTAAAATCAGTGCCGACACATAGGTTTTACCCACATCAGTACCCGTGGCAGTTATAAATATTTTTTTATTCATGCTTCTTCACCTCATATCCCAGCTCGCGCAGCATTTTCATATCGTCATCTATACATATGCCGCTTGTTGTAAGCATATCTCCTGATATTGCCGCATTCGCCCCGGATTTAAAAAGCTCACGTCCCTTGTCCGGTATAAGCCCTCTGCCGCCGGCAAGACGTATTGACGCCTTTGGAAGAATAAATCTGAATATCGAAACGGTTTTTCTTATCTCGTCATAAGGCAAAACACTTTGGTCTCCGAGGGGCGTACCTTTTATCGGATTTAAAATATTTACCGGTACGGAATTTATTCCGAGAGCTTTTAATTCAAATGCCATATCTATACGATCCAGAGCGGTTTCTCCCATTCCTATAATTCCGCCGCTGCAAACCTCTATACCTGCTTTCTGTGCCGCTTTTATCGTTCTGATTTTATCATCAAAGCTATGGGTTGTACATATATCCGGAAATTTCCTTCTTGAGGTTTCAAGATTATTATGATATCTTGTCACTCCCGCCTCGCGAAGCTTTACAAAATCATTGTAATCAAGAAGTCCGTGAGATGCGCAAAGCTTTATCCCGCAGCTTTTTCTTATTGCTCTGTAGCTTTCGCATACAGCGTCAAGCTCCGCGCCCGAAAGACGTTTGCCGGAGGTTACCACAGAATATCTGAGCACCCCTTTTTCATCATTATACAGTGCTTCTTCAAGAATTTTTTCTGTGGGAAGCAATGGATATTCATCTGAACAGGTCGCAAAATGCGAGGATTGAGCGCAGTATTTGCAATTCTCCGAGCACCTTCCGCTTTTTCCGTTAATAATTGTACACATATCAAATGAATTTCCGCAGAAATGCTTTCTTATAATGTCAGCCCCGTCTGCAAGCTTGTCTGTATCAATTCCGGTAAGATATATGGCTTCCTCCCGGGATATGGCTTTGCCGTTCTTAATATCATCAATCAGCCTAAAAAACATTTTTATATTCCAAACTCCTTTCAACAATGCCGTTTGGGGAAAGAGAAGCAAGCAAATTGCCGCCGGAAGCGACGCCGATGTATGTTTATACTTCAAGTCGCTGATGGCGGTGAGATGCGCAGCTTATCTTTTTCCAAACTTTCCGCTCCTCTCCAACGCTCTGTTAACCTTAACTGCCGCAGCCGCCGATACAATTGAAAGAAATACATCTCCCGGGATATCTATTCCTATGAGCGATGCTGAAACAACCATCCATAACGCCGTCGGCTCATGCATATAAAAATTAAGAATGAAAAATTTATAGGCAAATCCTATAATATAAGTTACAATCATTCCCGAAAACGCAGCTGTTAAATAATGTCTGAATTTACAAGCATGAAGCTTACGGCATACAAAGCCTGTGATAAACGCAGCGGCTATAAAGCCTAAAAGATATCCAAAGCTTGGTCTGAATATGTATGAAAATCCTCCCCCTGCAGCAAATATCGGGAATCCCGCAAGTCCGACAGCAACATATACTGCTGCCGATACCGTACCGAGGACCGGCCCCAGAATCATTCCTGCAAGCAGAACAAATAAAAGCTGAAGCGTAAAATAATCCATCATGGGAACCGGTATCCGTATGAACGCCCCTACCGCAATCAGCGCCGCAAACAACGCGCACATAACCAGATTTCTTGTTTTAATTCTTGTCATTATTATAAACTCCCTTCACCAACTTCAACATCCTAATAATACCACTTAAAATGATGATTGTCAACCTAAAAATAAATATTTGTTTACAATCAATATAAATCATTTCAAAAAACCCGTATTATTTGTTCCCTAATATACCTTTTTGCAGCGCTTTTTAAATTCTCATTGACATTAAAGGCTGTTTATGTTACAATAGAAACGAAATAAAAAATGCGCGGGAAGCGCGGCGGAGGGGCTTGATTAATATGATAAAAATAATAATGAACGGCTGCAACGGCAAGATGGGACAGGTTATTTCACGGCTTGTGTCGGAGGATGATAAATGCGAGATAGCTGCGGGCTTTGATATAAACGGCGAAATGAAAAATAATTACCCTGTATTTACAGACCCGTTCGGATATACGGGGGCTGCCGATGTTGTAATTGATTTTTCTCATCCGGATTCTCTGGAAGGCATACTTGATTACTGCAAAAGCCGGAAACTGCCGATAATAGTCTGCACAACCGGGCTTTCAAACGTGCAGAAAAATATTATGGAGGCGGCTGCCGGTGAAATACCCGTGTTTTTTTCCGCCAACATGAGTCTCGGAATAAATCTTCTGATAAGCCTTGCCAAGCAGGCTGCACGGCTGCTCGGAGACAGCTTTGATATTGAGATTGAGGAAAGGCACCACAATCAAAAAATCGACGCTCCGTCAGGCACGGCTCTTGCCATTGCAGACGGAATTTCCGAGGAAATGCCGGGCGGTGCGGAATATGTGTATGACCGCCACACATCAAGGAGAAAAAGAAAAAAGACAGAAATAGGCATCCACGCAATAAGAGGCGGAACAATCGTAGGCGATCACACAGTTATTTTTGCCGGGAATGACGAGGTTATTGAGCTTAAGCATTCGGCGGCAAGCAAAGAGGTATTTGCCGCCGGAGCCATAAAAGCCGCAAAGTTCATGGCAGGGAAAGAACCGGGCATGTATAACATGAATCATCTTATTAGCTCCTTTGCCGAATAAACCTATAGTTAAAATCGGATATACGGGGTAAAATATATGCCCTGTATATCCGATTTTTTTCATAAAATTTATCTGTCCTTAAAATTCACATACTGCCGCTCTTCGGCAACGCTTTTATATGCCGGACGTATAATTTTCCCGGCATTTATAAGCTCTTCAAGCCTGTGGGCACTCCATCCCGCAAGCCTTGCAATCGCAAAAATAGGCGTGTAAAGCTCTGAAGGAAGCCCAAGCATATGATAGGCAAAGCCGCTGTAAAAATCAACATTTGCACTGACTCCCTTATATATTTTCTTCTCCTCGGCAATAACCTCCGGCGCAAGGCGCTCGACGCTTGTATAAAGACCGAACTCATCCGTAAAGCCCTTTTCCTTTGAAAGCTTCTCAACAAAGGCTTTAAACACACGTGCGCGCGGGTCGGAAATAGAATAAACTGCATGACCCATTCCGTAAATCAGACCGGAGCGGTCAAACGCCTCCTTGTGCAAAAGCTTTCTGAGATACAGCTTTATCTCCTCATCATCCTTCCAGTCATGCACTTCTCTCTTCATTTCATCAAACATTCTCACAACCTTGATGTTCGCACCTCCGTGCTTCGGGCCCTTAAGAGAGCAGAGACCGGCAGCAATTGCAGAGTATGTATCTGTCCCGGAGCTTGTAACCACTCTTGTCGTAAAGGTTGAATTGTTTCCGCCGCCATGCTCCGCATGAAGTACCAGCGCCATATCAAGCACCTGCGCCTCAAGCTTTGAATAGCTTGAATCCGGTCTCAGCAGAAGAAGAATATTTTCCGCTGTCGAAAGACTTTCATCAGCAGAATGAATATAAAGGCTTTTTCCCTCATGGTAATGAGCATACGCCTGATAGCTGTAAATAGAAAGCAGCGGAAATATTGAGATAAGCTGCAAGCACTGGCGAAGAACATTATCAATCGATGTATCATTTGCATTGCTGTCATAAGAGGCTATTGTCAGAACGCTTTTTGCAAGAGCGTTCATAATATCGGCATTCGATGCTTTCATAATAACGTCTCTTACAAAATTAGTTGGCAGTGTTCTGTACTCACCCAGCAGCTTGGTAAAATCCTCAAGCTGCTGCCGGTTCGGAAGCTCACCGAATAAAAGGAGATAAACAACCTCCTCAAAGCCGAACCTTCCGTCCTTTATAAAGCCTCTTATAATATCCTCAATATCATAGCCTCTGTAAAAAAGCCGTCCATGCCACGGTATCGTCTGTCCGTTTTCCTCCTTGGACTGACGTATTTCCGAAATTTCAGTAAGTCCTGTCAGAACTCCTTTTCCGTTAATGTCTCTTAATCCTTTTTTCACATCGTATCTGGAGTATAACTCGCTGTCGATCCGGCTGCTGCTGCAGCATAGCTCAGCCAAAGCCCGAATCTTTGGTGTAATATCCGAATAGCTGCCCATTTTCATTCCTCCGTTTCGTTTTGGTGTATGACAATATTAAAGTGAATCAGAAACACCATAATAATAAGGACAAAAAAGCGTTCCGAACCTTAAAAACAAGTCGATATAATTTATATGTCTCCCGCCTTTTACGGCGGCGAAGCACTTTTTATTATTTTATCACATTTTCAGTTTTTTTTCAAGCCGCTTATTTATTAATTCACAGTATTTTCATATTTTAAACCGATTTTTACAGCTGTATCTGTTTTTTTATGACAAACTCTGCTTTTTTTCCATAAAATTTATCTGATTCGTCACTCGCAGCAAGAAATACTGCCGCCGTATATTTTTTCTGCTGCACAATCACGAAAATCCTTTTACAAAAAACTCTGAAATAATCATAAAAATGACGATGTTTTATAAATATTTTGTCCGAAACAGCAAGTACAGGCAAAAATTTATACTATTATGCAATAAACTTATTATAATACGACACCGCCCTTCGACAGCAAAATTTATTTGATTGTGATATACTGATATGCAGGCGCAGAATAATAAGAAGTGCGCTGCCGCCCAATGCGGCGGCTTGAAATTTCATCAGCAGATATTCGGGGGAATTTAATATGCCAAAGCTACAGAAAATACACAGACCTGATATTACAACATTTTTAAGGAAGCCTATGCTGTCAGACAGCGTGCCCTTTGCCCTGCTGTTTCTGGCGTCAAGATGCTCGCTTCTCGGAATCAGCCCCTTCGGGGTATCCATGTTCTGCGCCGCCTTTGATTTGAAAACAGGCTACTTAGGACTTGCGGCAGTTCTGATGGGACTTGCTTCAAGAGGTGCGGCAGCGGAAAGCACAAAATACATAGCCGCCATGCTTCTGTTCTGGCTTTATACAAGGCTTAAGGAAAACTACAGGGAAAATGCTGTTATTTCTTCTGTTACAGCCGGAGCATTGCTTTTCATATCCGGGCTTGTATCCTTGATTTACACGCAGGTGAATACATATTCTGTTCTGCTTCTGATTATAGAAAGTATGATTTGCTCCTTCTGCTGCATATTATTTGACAAGGCGTCCGGACTGCTGATTTATTCCCGCCGTCCACCGTCAGAGCAGGAGCTTATATCAGGCGCAGTCTGCACGGGTATATTCATTTCCGGACTGTCGGGCATAACCATTCCTCCCGGGATTGAAATATCGAAAATAATCAGCTCCTACGCTGTCATGCTGATATCGCGGAACATGTCGCTGGCGGTTGCCGGAAGCAGCGGCGTTGCAGCAGGTCTTATATGCAGCATGAACGATGTCAACGCCATAACGCTGATGGGGCTTTACGGCGCCGCTGCAATGTTCGGCAATCTTCTTAAAAGCTTCGGAAAATACGGTGTTGCGCTCGGATTTCTCGGCGGCTGTGCCGTAACATTGTTATATGTAGGAAACAATGTTACCGTTTCGGTTATAGAAATTCTCGTATCCTGTCTCCTGTTTATAGCGACACCGGAACGCATTCACAAGCTTCTCGGCGGTCTTCTCGGAAGAGCTGTGAAAGCCGATATTGTCCCGGCAGACGTTAAAATGAGAGAATATCTTCTCGGACGCCTCGCCTCATCAAGCCATGCGTTTGCAAAGCTTGCCGGTGTGTACAGAGGCGCAACGGAAAAAAAGCTGCGCATGTACGGCAGGGATATATGTACTATAATAGACGGAGTAACAGAAAGAGTATGCAAGAGCTGTCCTGATTACGGCACCTGTGTCCGTGCAGAAAAAACAAATGCCTACAGAATAATGTTTTCCGTTCTGGAGGTTCTGGAAAATACGGGCTTCTGCAAGACGGCAAACGCTCCGGGGGAGTTTCTGGCAATGTGTTCAAACGCCGAGCTTTTTCTGAACGAATTTTCCCATGTTTACGAGCTTTACAAAAGGGATACAATCAGACGGGGTGAATATGTAAACAACAGAGACCTTATTTTGCGCCAATATGAGGAAATCTCCGGAATATTTGCCCGGCTTCATGACGAGCTGAGCGGCAGCTTTGAATTTATGCCTGAGCTGGAGGAAAAAACAGCGGACGAGCTTATAAAAGCAGGCTATTCACTGAGAGATATCCGCATTCTCGAAAACGGCATGTCGGAGACAGAGGTATTCTTAAGTCTTAACCGCCCGGCGGACAAGCATACGCTTTCAGAAAAGCTGTCCGATATAATAGGCTGTCCCATGTCCTACAGAGACAGCTCTTCGGGAGGTCTGCTGCGCTTCCGCCCTGCTGCGGTCTACGATGTGGAATTCGGGCAAAAGCAGCTTACAAAGGGCAGCCAGATTGTTTCCGGAGACAGCCTCATAAACTTTAAAAGCGACAGCGGAACATATTATGTTATTCTCTGTGACGGTATGGGCAGCGGCTCCGACGCCGGACGCGAAAGCCGGATTGCCGGACGGCTGCTTGAAGAATTTCTTCGTGACGGATTTACAGCGTCTGCAGCCATAGGACTTGTAAACTCCTCACTGACTCTCGGCGTTGAAAATGAGTGCTTCAGCTCCGTTGACCTGCTTGCAATAGACCTGATGACCGGAGGAGCAGAGTTTTATAAAATAGGCGGTTGCAAAAGCTTTATAAAAAGAGGCGGCAGTATAGAAACGGTTTTTTCGCCCTCGCTCCCTGTTGGGATACTGCCGGAGGTTCATATTTCATGTATAAATAAACGGCTTGAAGACAATGACCTTATTATTATGATGTCCGACGGCGCCGAGGGCAGCAGCTTTGGCTTCCTTTCAAGCGAACGGATGAAAAAGCTTTTGGAGGATGATGACAAAAGCATGGACGATATAGCCGCTGCCGTTATAAACAGCGTGGGATTAAAAGGAATAACAAAGGTTCGCGACGACATGACTGTCGCCGCGATAAGAATTAAGGAAGTATAAAATAAAAAATCACGACTTGTTCAATATTTCCCCCACATTGTTTATCCGTATTGAAATCGTGCCGTCATCGTTATTTATTATGCTGACATTTTCCTCGTCCTTATAATACTCGGCAGGAAAGGAAATCTCTATTCCGGTGTCGGTTACGATTTTAATATTTTTGCTTGCCCTCTTGGCAACATACTCCGTTTTTTCAATCAGCTCCGGGACCTCAGCCTCCTTGAGCTTCTTGGTAAATTCAGCTTTTGCCGCAGGCGCGGTTTCAAAGACCGCATCTGCGATTTCCGTAACGCTGAGCGCTTCATCTTCAACCGGTGCTTCGCGGATAAACTGTTTAAGCTTAGCGTCTGCGGCAACTGTATCCGCCCCGTATTCCTCTGAAATGGCCTTTGCTGTTTTTTCTACCCTTGTAAATGATTCCTTAACCGAAATATCAAAATCGCATTCAAGCAATACATCGGAAATAAGATTAAGACGTTCGCCGTCTAAGGTAACAAGCTTACCCTTAAATCTTACTGTCATATCATCAAGAAAAATAAAAGCACATTCTGAAAGCTTCTGTGTTGCGGGAGGCAGTATGGCGTAATGATTTATTATCTCATTTTTCACCGTGCCTTCGCCCTGTACAACCCTGTGGGTAAATCCCGTTTTGTTATCGCATTTTAAAACCGCAAGCACAGGGCGTTCATGAATAATACAGTCAGCCACTATGATATCTGAAGGCAGAGCCGTCTCAGACTGACTTATGCCCTCCTGCAAACGCTCTGCAATCGCCTTAGACAGCTCAACAAAATCCGACTGTCCCGATTTGTATTCCGTTATATGATATTTAAATCCGCTGTTATCCGAAAACTCCCCTGTTCTGATTGACGGATCCTCAAAGACCTTTTCGATGTGATTAATAATGTATGACAAAACAGAGGCTTCTCCTATATCAATACACTCCTGCGAATACATAGAGGTTTCTATCCCCGGGGCTATTATATGTAAAATTGCTTTATTTACGGTAATTATCATTAATTTCACAATCCCTTTCTTCTGAAATTCCACAAAAAAAGAGCGCGCCTCCCGGTGCAGCAGCACCTGACGAAACGCGCCGGTTAAATTACGCAAGCTTTGCAAGCATCAAAGAGAGCTGAGACTTTTTTCTTGCCGCCTTATTCTTGTGAAGAATTCCGCGGTTGACACTCTGGTCAAGCTTCTTGGCTGCTTCATTATACAAAACCTTTGCCTCTTCGGCATTACCTGCTTCAACGGCTGCTTCAAACTTCTTTATAGCAGTTTTAAGCGCGGTTTTGTGATGCAGATTGATAAGAGTCTTTTTCTCTATAACCTTAACACGCTTTTTAGCTGATTTGATGTTAGGCATAAAATTCACCTCCGAAAATTGAAATTATAATACCTTATAATCATATCATATTTCAATGAAAAAATCAAGGAACTTTTTTTTGATATCAGCAAATTTTCTTGTTTTGTCATAATATTTTTGTTTTTATACTGTTTTTTAGTATATTTTTAATAGCTGTAATTCATATGTTCATCATTCCGGACATAATACAGCCCCCTGCTGCCCCGCATTCCATAACAAGAGGCAGGTTTTCGAGGGTTATGCCTCCGATTGCGTATATCTTGATATCGGAAGCGTTTCTGATATTTCTGATAAGCTCCGTACCCCTCGGAGTAAGCCCCGGCTTGCAGGAGGTTGCAAATATATGACCTGCCGTCACATATGAAGCGCCTGCGCGCTCAGCCTCCAAAGCCTCATCTGCGGAATGTACAGACACTCCCACAGTCTCAAAGCCATCTGCTCCGCAGCTTCTGAGGACTGAAAGAGGCATATGAATTCTTTTTATTCCAAGCTTTCGGGCGGCGCCTGAGAAGGTGTGGAGAATCAGAGGGATACCCGACTCGCCGCAAATCTCCGCCGCCTTACCGGCAAGCCTGAGATATTCCTCAGATGATAAATCCTTTTCCCGAAGTATTACCGCCTTAGGACGCACTCCGCACACCCGGCGAAGCTGTTCGTCAAACGGGCGCGTGCAAAGCCTTCTGTTTGTAACAGCTATAATATTTTTATATAAAGACTCTTCTCCGCCTCTCTCCCGAAAAGCCTGCTTACCGTCATACATACACATAATCATTCATAACAGGCTGCAGACCGCGGGCAGAGGCGGCCGCACAAACCTCAGTCACATCTCTTGTGTCGGCAATCTCAAACTGATTATCGCCTTTTTCTTCTTCCTCACCGTCATGAGTACCGATTCCGGTGCTTACCCCTGCGGAAATTTTCGTAGCGGTCATGCCTATAACATTATCCCTGAACCTTGCCGACTCTCTTGTCGAAATAGTCATGCCCGCAAAGGGCATGAAAATTCTGTAAGCACACATTATCTGAAAAAGCTGCTTTTCATGAACGTCACGGGGGTTAATTTCCTCGTGATTTATTGTCGGACGAAGCCTCGGACATGAAAAAGAAATTTCCGCCATAGGGTATTTTCTTTGTATAAGATACGCGTGCATACCCGTTGCAAAGGCGTCGCGTCTGAAATCATCAAGTCCCAAAAGCGCCGCAAACGCCACTCCCCTCATTCCGCCCATAAGCGCCCGCTCCTGGGCATTGAGCCTGTACGGGAATATGCGCTTATGTCCGCCGAGATGAAGCTGACTGTATTTCTCAGGGTTATATGTTTCCTGGAATACGGTAACATAATCCGCTCCGCAGCTGTGCAGATATGCGTAATCGTCTGAATTCATGGGATATACCTCAAGCCCGGTCATTTTAAAATACCTTGACGCAATTTTACATGCTTCTCCTATATACTCCACATCTGACATTTTCCTGCTTTCACCTGTAAGAATAAGTATTTCCTCAAGTCCGGTTTTGGCGATGGCTTTCATTTCCCTTTCAATACCGTCTGAATCCAGTTTGGCGCGTTTTATTTTGTTTTTACAGTTAAAGCCGCAGTAAATGCAGTTGTTTTCACAGTAATTCGATATATAAAGAGGTGTAAAAAGATAGACCGAGTTCCCGAAATGCTTTCTCGTCTCCTGTCTTGCCCTGACAGCCATTTCCTCAAGAAAAGGCTCCGCCGCAGGCGACAGCAGCGCCGCAAAATCCTCCGGTGACAAATACTCCGACTTAAGAGCCCGTTTTACATCCTCTGCCGTATATACTGTGCAGTCATACTCCCCGGCTGCCTTTAAAACGCGGTCCCCTATATCGGATTCAATAATCTCCATTCCGGGGAGATAGCTCATATAATCCTCCATACTCACACCTCCAGAAAGCCTGTCAGCGGCGAAGAAGCACTGGCACCCGAGCCAAGCACTCTGCCAAGACCGGACAAATATGCAAGTCTTCCTGCCTCTATTGCGGATTTAAACGCTGATGCCATCATAGTGATGTTTCCGGCAGTTGCAATAGCTGTATTTGCCATAACAGCAGCCGCACCAAGCTCCATTGCTTCACATGCCTGTGATGGTGCTCCGATTCCTGCATCCACAATAATCGGTAAATCTATTTCCTCTATGAGTATCTTTATAAAATCCCTCGTGGACAGTCCCTTGTTTGAACCGATAGGAGCGGCAAGAGGCATTACCGCAGCCGCACCCGCATTCACCATATCCCTTGCAGCGTTAAGGTCGGGATACATGTACGGCAGTACGGTAAAGCCGTCCTTTGCAAGCAGCTCCGTTGCCCTTGCCGTCTCATAGTTATCCGGCAGCAGGTACTTTGAATCGTGTATAACCTCAACCTTGACAAGCCCTCCGCAGCCAAGCTCTCTCGCAAGCCTTGCAATCCGCAGTGCTTCCTCCGCATTTCTTGCTCCGGAGGTGTTCGGCAAAAGCGTAACGCCCTTTGGAATATGCTCCAGAATATTCCCCGTAACGCTGTTGGCACGCCTTACGGCAAGCGTTACTATTTCTGTACCCGCATGGGTCACGGCAGCGTTAATCAAATCAAGATTAAACTTACCCGAGCCAAGTATAAACCTTGACTTAAACTCATATTCTCCTATTTTCAGTACATCGTTATTATCCATCATTTTTATATTCCGAACTCCTTTCACCAATGCCGTTTGGAGAAAGAGAAGCAAGCAGATTGCCACCGGAAGCGACGCCGACGTATGTTTATACTTCAAGTCGCTGATGGCGGTGAGATGCGCCGCTTATCTTTTTCCAA
>JAGBHE010000060.1 GCA_017935675.1 Clostridia bacterium
CCTGCTTTTTTACCGTAAGAATGAATTGCGTTGATTGTTTCGGTTACGTCAGATTCGGCTTCGGAGTGGAAAGTAATGATATCCGCACCGTTGTCAGCGAAGTCTTTTACGTATTTGAGCGGGTCAATAATCATAAGGTGAACGTCAAGTATACCCTTGACAATTTTTGATACGGCCTTGAGAATCGGGATACCGTAGCTGATATTGGGTACAAAAACGCCGTCCATAACATCGAAATGTATATATTCGCAGCCTGCCTCCTCTGCTCTGACAATATCCTTGCCGAGATTGCAGAAATCTGCGCTTAAAATTGAAGCTGAAGCTATATTTTTCACAAAAAAACCTCCAAATTGCACAAATAAACATACCACATTTTATTATATAATATTTCCGATAAAAAATCAAGGTCAAATGCCAAAAAACTGACATTTGACCTGAATCTATCATTATACGGGCATACCATGAAAATGCTTCTGCTGAAGCTCCCCTACAGGTATCGCCTTTCAGCTGCATACCACTTCCGCTGCATAAACCGATATTACCCGTTAATTCAGTTTATGCAATTCGGGAAATTTCGCTACTTGTACTATTATCCGTAGATAAGCTTATGGATATTGATGTCTGTCATAAAGGATGATGCGTTATAGAGGAACATTACCTGGTCGTAATCCTCTGGGTTGACAATATTTTTGTAGGACATCTGGATATAACGCATATCTACGAGGGTTATTTCGGAATAATGCTGGGTAAGGAACGGAACATAACAATGTGCGTAGGAATCCTTGAACATAAGGAGTTTTCCGCCCTCGCTGTTTGTTTTGATTGTTATAAGCGGCTGGTTTGTTCCGAGGAAAGTTGAATACTTATCCTTGACATCAAGGAATTCCCTGAAATACATATCGCTGTAGCTTGCAGGGTCTTTGCCGTATTCCGAGGTGATAAGCACATCGGTTACGTTGCTTCCGCCACTAAAATGATAAATATCAAGAGCATCCTTCTCTATACCGTCATAGAGTGCCTTGGAATAAAAGGTTCCCTGGAATGAATCGGAGGCGTGTTCAACATCATACATTTCAAGCGACACAGGCACATATCCCATTTTTTTACCTGCTGTTTCGTATGCATAATATGCACCCTTGATTGTCCAGTGGTGGTCGGTACGGTAATAGATATAATCGAATTTTTCCGACTGCATAGTTGAATACACGTCTATTGTTGATATATTCTTTGCAAGGCCGCCGTAAACGTAATTGATAAATTCTTTCTGGTTTACGTTAGGGGCACTTTCGGGAATCTGGTCGCTGTAGATTTCCGCTGACGTCGGGACAAGCATAAAGTACACGGGAATGTTGTTATCCGCAGAAAACTTGTTGATTGCTTCAATACTTTTGTCGATAAGTTTATAGTCAGGCTCATTGATTTTTTCAACAAGACGGTCATTGAGGATATATATGCCGTTACGTTCATATTTTCCCGCAAGAGTTTCTACGGCTGTTTTGGCTTTTATCCAGTCTGTACGTCCTGCGAAATGGTCGGAAATATAGGTTTCCAGCTTATTCATATAGCTTCTATC
>JAGBHE010000061.1 GCA_017935675.1 Clostridia bacterium
AATAATAAATTATTTATATATATCTGTATATAAATAAATATATAATTCTTATAGTAATAAATAGTAATAGAAGCCGTGGATTGATGTAAAAGTGCTATAACTCCCCATAATATCACATTTTTTATTAACATCAAGGGTTTATAAAAAATGTACAGACCGTTTATAAAATGTGGAAAAATAAAATGTAATATTTAAATCATTTTTTTTCCACGTTAAATTAACAGCTTTTCCACAGGTTATCTACGAGTTTTTAATATCCTTTATAATGCATTCAATGTCGGCGTTAAGTACTGTATCTGTTTTGATTATAGCCTTTATTTTTTCGACATTGTGAAGTATTGTTGTGCGGTCTCTGTTGCCGAAGCTTTTTGCTATTGCCCCGTAATTAAGCTCTGTCATCATATTGCACAGATACATTGCCACCTGACGCGGCAGAGTGAAATTTTTTGTTTTGTTTTTTCCTATTATATCTTCCTTTGTAATTTCATAATATGAGCATACCTTTTCTATTATCTTTTCAACATTTACTTTGCCGGAATACATAAAGGATTTTAAGCATTCCTCTGCAAAGGGAAGATTAATTTCCTTGTCCTTTATCTGTGAATATGATATTACTTTAAGAAGCGCACCTTCAAGCTCTCTTACATTTGACTGAAAACAGTCAGCGATATATTCAAATACTTCCTTATCAATTTTAACGCCGCGAAGCTCAGCCTTGTTTTTAAGTATGGCTACCCTTGTTTCAAAGGAAGGTACCGTTATGTCAATTGTAAGTCCCCATTCAAATCTGTTTTTAAGTCTTTCCTCAAGAGTAATTAAATCCTTAGGCTTTCTGTCACTTGTAATAACCATTTGCTTATTCATATAGTAAAGCTCATTGAATGTATGAAAAAGCTCCTCCTGAGTTGATTCCTTCTTTTCGAGAAATTGTATATCGTCGATTAAAAGAACATCTGCGCTTCTGTAAATCTCTCTGAAATTTTTAGGTGTTTTTTTCAGTACGTTTTCAATAAAATCATTCATGAACTTTTCACTTGTAACATAAACGATTTTTTTGTCGGGAAAATATTTCTTTATTCTGTTTCCTATAGCATGCATCAGATGAGTTTTTCCAAGTCCCGAATCTCCGTAAAGAAACAGCGGATTGTATATGTTTCCCGGTTTTTCAGCCGCGCGGATAGCCGCAGCCGTTGCGTATTCATTTGATGCTCCGATTATGAAGTTTTCAAATGTATATTTAGGATTTATATCATACGAATTATGAACAGACGTATGTTCAGGCTCCCGAACGGAGGGAATTTCCTTTTTAAGCTCTGCGGGGTTTTGTGATACAAGTATATTGAGAGATGTGTCCGAGCCGAGAAGATTTGTAAGAATCTGTTCAATCTGAGGCTTGTATCTGCTTTCTATCATATTTTTATTTATTATCATGGAAACGGCAACAGTAAAAGTTTTTCCGTCAAACGAAACAGGTACAGCGTCTTTTAAATAAAGATTATATCCTACCTGTGAGCTTACTGATTTTTTAAGACTATTCATGGAATTATCCCAGATAAGTTCGATATCCATACTGATCCTCCTTTCATTTGTTTGTAAAATACCCTAACTATAATAGTAACAGATTTTTTAAAAATAATCAAGGCTTTTTTATAAAATTATAAAAATTTACATATAAAAAATATTAAGAATAAAAAAATAACGTCTGCAACTGAAAAAGCAGACGTTATTTTTTTTATGTTGTTATTCAACATCATTCATAATAATATCATCATATGTTTCTCTTTTAACTATGATTTTATCATTGCCGTCCGATACCGCAACGATTGCCGGTCTTGGTATTCTGTTATAATTGCTTGCCATTGAATAGTTGTAAGCACCCGTTGCAAGCACTGCAAGAGTGTCTCCGACATTCAGCTTTTGGAGCTTTTCATTTTCAAGAATAATGTCACCGGACTCACAGCATTTTCCGGCTACGGTAACAACCTCGTCATATGGGTCTGACGCGTGGTTTGCCGCAACAGCAGAATACTTTGAGCCGTAGAGGATATATCTCGGATTGTCTCCCATACCTCCGTCAACGCTTACATATTTTCTTACGTTTTTAATATCCTTTATGCCGCCGACTGTGTAAAGAGTGATTCCGGCAGGTGCTGAAATAGACCGCCCCGGCTCCATAAGAATAAAAGGAACCTTAACATTTCTTTTTGAAGCGGTGCTTTTAATAACCTCCGATACGCTTTGTATATATTTATCGTATGGGATAGGGTCGTCGGATTCAACATATTTTATTCCGAAGCCGCCGCCGAGGTTGAGCTTTTCAATTTCAAGTCCTAACTTATCCTTAAGATCGCCTATAAAGTTCATCATAACCTCTGCCGCAAGACAAAACGGGTCTATGTCAAAAATCTGAGAGCCTATGTGGCAATGTACGCCGTCAACCTTTACATTTTCAAGCTTCATTGCATGCTTTATAATTTCAAACGCCTCACCGTTTTCAAGTGCTACGCCGAATTTTGAATCAATCTGACCTGTTCTTATAAAGTCGTGTGTATGTGCGTCAATGCCGGGCTTTATTCTGAACATTATTTTTTGAATAACGCCTTCATGCTTTGCCGTTTCATTTATTTTTTCAAGCTCATATATGTTATCGACAATAATATGTGAAACGCCGGATTTAACCGCAAGCTCAATTTCGTCCGGTGTTTTGTTGTTTCCGTGGAAATAAACTTTGTCCATAGGAAAGCCAGCTTTAATTGCTGTATAAAGTTCTCCCCCCGAAACAACATCAAGTCCGAGCCCCTCCTCCGCTGCTGTTTTGCATACATGAATACAGCAAAGAGCCTTGCTTGCATAAAGTGCAAGACCGTTTCCTTCATAGAATTTTTCAATTGCCTGCTTATATATTCTGCAATTTTTTCGGAATAAATCATCATCGAGGACGTAAAGGGGAGTTCCGTATTTTTCCGCAAGCTTTACCGTATCGCTTTTTCCTATTACAAGATGATTTTTTTCATTGATTGATAAGTTGTCTGAAACAAACATGCTTTTTCCTTCTTTCATTGCAAAATATTTTAGATTTCAGATGATTATGCATCAGGCAAAGAGATTTGTCCTGATGGAATTTCCTGTTTTTTTCTTGTTCTTCTGATTATTCTGGGCTTTTCCGTGCCGAGAACGCTTTCTTTTGTAATAACAACTTTTTTAACGGATTTGTCTGAGGGAATGTCGAACATAAGGTCCATTACCGTTTCCTCAACAATTGACCGCAGTCCTCTTGCTCCAGTATTTTTTTCTATAGCCTTGTCGGCAATAGCCTCAATTGCGGCGTCCTCAAATTCAAGGGCAACCTTGTCAAGAGAGAAAAGCAGCTGATATTGCTTTGCAAGAGCATTTTTAGGCTTTGTTATAATTTCAATAAGCGCTTCGCGGCTGAGCTTGTCAAGCTTTGCAAAAACAGGAAGTCTTCCTATAAATTCAGGAATAAGTCCGAATTTAAGAAGATCCTGAGGAATTATATCGCCTAAGAGGTCACCGATATTAGTTTCTTTTTTGCTTGTGACGTTTGCTCCGAAGCCAAGTCCGGATTTTCCCACTCTTTTGCTTATTATTTTATCAAGTCCGTCAAAGGCTCCTCCGCAGATAAACAGAATATTTGTAGTGTTTATCTGAATAAACTCCTGTTGGGGGTGCTTTCTTCCGCCCTGTGGAGGAACTGATGCGTCAGTTCCTTCGAGTATTTTAAGAAGCGCCTGTTGAACTCCTTCTCCGCTTACGTCACGGGTAATTGATGGATTTTCTGATTTTTTTGCTATTTTATCAATTTCATCAATATAAATTATTCCGCGTTCTGCAGCTTCAATATCGAAGTCCGCTGCCTGGATAAGCTTAAGTAGAATATTTTCAACATCTTCTCCCACATATCCGGCTTCGGTAAGGGAGGTTGCGTCAACAATTGCAAACGGAACGTCAAGAATCCGCGCAAGATTCTGAACAAGAAAGGTTTTACCGGAACCAGTAGGACCTATCATAAGAATATTGCTTTTTGTAAGCTCTACATCCTCGGCGTTATTTTCACTAAGGTACGCAATTCTTTTATAGTGATTGTAAACTGCAACCGCAAGGGTTTTTTTGGCTTCCTCCTGACCGATTACGTAATCGTCAAGATATTCTTTTATTTCACGGGGCTTTGGTATTTCATCCGAAAGACTGTGTTCCTTTGGAGGCTCATACATTCCGTCAAATATATGATTGCACAGCTTGACGCATTCTGTGCAGATGAATACGCCCGGCTGACCGGCAATAAGGCTTTTTTCTGTTTCCGGTCTGCCGCAAAACGAGCATTTTCTGACTCTTCTTTCATCCATTTTTAATTTAACCTCTTATTTATTTTTTCTTGAAGAAATAACTTCATCTATCAAACCGTATGCACATGCTTCATCGGCGCTCATAAAATTATCACGCTCTGTATCCTGCATGATTTTTTCAAGAGGCTGACCTGTTCTTTCACTCATTATCTTGTTAAGGGTTTCACGCATTTTAATAATTCTGTCAGCATGAATTTTTATATCTGTCGCCTGACCCTGCATACCGCCGAGAGGCTGATGAATCATAACCTCACTGTTCGGAAGTGCGAATCTTTTTCCCTTTGCGCCGGCGGTGAGAAGAAAAGCTCCCATACTTGCCGCCATGCCTATGCATATTGTGGAAACGTCACATTTAATATACTGCATTGTATCATAAATTGCCATTCCGGCAGTTATTGAACCGCCCGGCGAATTTATATAAAGCTGTATATCCTTGTCAGGGTCTTTTCCCTCAAGAAAAAGCATTTGAGCCACAATAAGGCTTGCGCTTACATCATTTACTTCTTCTCCTAAAAATATTATACGGTCCTCAAGAAGTCTTGAAAAGATATCATAAGAACGTTCTCCTCTGTTTGTTTGTTCAACTACAACCGGTACCAGACTCATAATAATCATTCCTTTCATAACAATTGATAATATTGCAGAGGGACCGCCACAATTTTAAAATAATGCGACAGTCCCCCTAAAAAACATAATTTAAATCGGAGCAATGCTCTGCTTTGCTTGCAAGGAGCAGAGCTTGCAACAGATTGCAAGCAAGCGCAGGAAGCGTCAGCTTCTCAGGGTTTCAGTGGGAGATTATAACTCCCACTGAAATTCTGAGATGGGACCCGCCTTTATAGGCGGGGGACATCTGCGCGTAGGTTATTTTATAACAGCGTTATTTACAAGCATTTCAACAGTCTTGCCCATTGCCATATCCTTTTTGATGTTTTCCTTTTCTTCATCGCTCAGAAGCTCCTTAAGCTTATCAAGCTCCATGTTGTACTTCTTTGCCATATCAATAAGATTAAGCTCAAATTCCTCAGCACCTGTTTCAATGCCTTCAGCCTTCATGACAGCTTCGATAACAATTGAAGTTCCGCATGATTCTTTTGCCTGCTCCCGGAAATTTTCACGGAAGGCTTCTTTTGTTGTTCCGGTATATGAAAGATAGGTGTCAAAATCAAGTCCCTGATATTGAATCCTCTGAGCAAATCCGTCAACACGGCGGTCAATTTCAGCATCAATCATAGCGTCGGGAAGCTCGAATTCCGCATTTTCGACAACTGCTTTAACAACAGCGTTTTCAGTTTCTTCCTTAACCTGATTTTCGGCCTGTTTTTCAAGCTCTTCCTTTATGCTTTTCTTATATTCGGCAAGAGTATCAAATTCGCTTACCTCAGACGCGAAATCATCGTTTATTTCAGGAAGCTCACGTGATTTAATGCTTTTTACCTTTACCATAAATACAGCGTCCTTGCCGGCAAGATCGGGTGCATGATATTCTTCGGGGAATTTAACCTCAACCTTAACCTCGCTGTCAGCCTCGGCGCCGATAAGCTGATCCTCAAATCCGGGGATAAAGGTATCCGAGCCGATTTCAAGCTCATAATCCTCAGCCTTACCGCCTTCAAATGCAACATCTTCAACGCTTCCGTCAAAATCAATAACAACGATATCGCCCTTCTGAACGGGTCTGTCTTCAACAAAAATTATGCGGGCATTCTTTTTCTGTTCCTCGGCAATTTTGTTGTCAATATCTTCCTCGGTAACATTATGCTCAATTTTTTCTATTTTTATACCTTTGTATTCGCCAAGCTTAACCTCCGGCTTTGTTGTAACAAGAGCAACAAAAACAACGGGGTTTCCTTCTTCAATTTCGCCGTCAATGTCAATGTCCGGTCTTGCAACT
Source organism: Clostridia bacterium (assembly GCA_017935675.1). Classification (GTDB taxonomy): domain Bacteria; phylum Bacillota; class Clostridia; order UBA1381; family UBA1381; genus RGIG9115. The sequence goes on from JAGBHE010000061.1 coordinate 6,259, forward strand.
ATATCAAGCTCCGATTCCTTAACAGCATTGCTGTATGCATCCGGAAGAACAGCATTTACGGCGTCCTCATAAAAAACGCTTTTGCCGTAATATTTCTCAACTACGTTTTTCGGGGCTTTACCTTTTCTGAAGCCCGGTATATTTATCTTGTTTTTGTTCTTTAAATAAACCTTGTTTACAGCCTTGCCGAATTCTTCTGCTGATACTTCAAAAGTAAGCTTTACAAGGTTTTTTTCCACTTGTTCTGTCTTAACAGCCATCTGTGTGAAATCCTCCTCTTTTTTGTGGCGCAGCCACCTGAATTCTAATATCCGTCCTATTATATCATGATTTAAAAAAGATTTCAATGCATTTTTTGAAATTTATTATTTTTTTATATTTTTGATATATTATTGGGCAACAGAAGGTGCAAATTACACTAAATCAAAACATATTTTTAATTTCATTAATTTTTTACGCGCCGCCTTTTTTTCTGAATTCACCGGCAGTTATGCCCACATTCTTTTTAAAAATTCTGAAAAATGTTTTTTCACTGCCGAAGCCGCAGTCTATACTGATAGTGCTGATTGGTGTATCAGTTTTGAGAAGAAGCATTTTTGCTTTTCCTATTCTGAGGTTTATAATATAGTCATGAAAGCCGATTCCGAGATTGTTTTTTATCATAGCGGATATATTTGACGGTGAAATATTAAATGCCGACGAAACCATCTCAAGGGATAGTGAGGGATTTGTATAATTTTTTTCAACGTATTCTATAATATGGCTGACATTGCTGTTTAAGGTTTGTGTATTAAGATTGTTTTTAATTGAGTAATCCTTAATATATTCCAGAATTGAAATAATATTATTGTGCATTTCATCCGGAGGAAGATTAAGTATGGCATTATAAATTTCAAAATCGAGCTTATCGTTTTTATAAGGAATATTCTTTATTCTGACAACTTTTAAAATGGTATTGAGAATATGATGATAAAGCTGCTGCTTTGACCGGGAATCAGCCCCTTTATTTTTCTCGGCGATATTGTTTACGAGGGACACGGCGGTATCTATTTTGAATCCTATGATAGCATTGAACAGATTTAATTCATCGGCACTGTCAAAAATAAATTTTATTTCGTTGTTTTTAATATTTATATGAATATCGTCATGTGGTATCTGAACGGTATTAAGGGAGGTTAAAGCCTCGTTATGAGCCTTTTTGAGACCGTTCATACCCTCATAAAATTTACTTTTTCCTATAGAAATATTCAGATAGCTCGCATCTACCGAAAGAGCGGTTGTAATATTTTCAATAACCATGTCAATATTTTCTCCGCGGCTGTCGGTTTCATTATTCATAATTATATACAGCTCGTTTTTGCCGCCGGACAATACAAAGGAATCAAATTGCGCCGAAAAAAGCTCTTTAATAAGATCGTACAAACCGTATTTAATTTTTGTAAATTCAAGGTCACTGAAAGTATCATACAATATATTTTTAAAAGAAATTTGTATGATAACAACAGCATAGTAATTATACTTAAACGGCAGCGATTCATTTATAATTGTTTTTACTTTTTCATCGGTAGTATAATCGGTATTGTTAAGAAAGTCAATAAGGTACTTTGCCTGCGCCGCGGGCAGAGTCTCTCGGAGATGAGAGTTCTGTTCATATAAATCCATAGCTGCTTTCTGTATTTTGAGGATTATATTATCATTAGAGTCTGACGGACGCTTTAATAATGTTGCAAACAGCTCACGCAGCGGAGTGACTGTTTTTGAAGTGCTTGTAACGGAAATAAAAACAGCCATAATAATAAACATAGTACCTATTAAAATACTAAGAAGCAAATTCGAAAAAAGCAGCTTCCATATATCCTTATAGGGTGTTACCGAAAAATAAGTGTATCCGTTAAGACTGTTTGTGTTTGATATGGAATTTACCAGAACATGCTCCGAATCAAGACGAATATCAAAGGTATTTGAAATATTCTCCGTCAGCTTTTGGGACAAAAGCTTCGGATACTGGTTTTCTACAAGCTTCATATTTGAGTTGAATATGGTATTGTTATATCTGTTAAAAATAAAGGTTTGTGAATTTTCGGTTATTTTTTGCATAGTTGAAGCTGAAATGAGATGATTCAGATTTATGTTTATAATAAGCATATTTGTGAATTTTTTATTTTCGGATTTTTGTATGGCAACCGGAAGAATATTTTTTGTAATGCCTTCCGATACGACTGTTGTGGGAAGAAGGATACGATAGGAGGCAGAATTATAAAATCGCAGCTCACTCCAGTATGCTTCGTTATACAGGTCGTAAACAAAGTTTGTTCTGAAAAAATTGTCAAGGGGATATATTTCGTTTTGAAACAATACCTCCTTTGAATTTTGAGAGTAAATAAACAGACTGTCAATTATAGGATAAGCCTTTGTAAGGGAATTTACAGCGTCAGTTAAGGAACTGCTGCTCCGGAGGCCGCCGCTGTACAGACAGTCTGCAATTTCCGACTGCGAAGCCATCAGGCAGGCTGCGCTTATAGCGGAATTAATTTTGCTTTCACCTTCATTCATAAATGATTTTATAAATGTCTGAGAATAATTTATCAGACTGTTTTTATTGTTCAAGTAATTAATAACGGTTGTTATGAAAAGAGCGGTTACAGTAATTATGCATGGTAAAATGAACATTATATTAAAATACAAACCGGATTTTTTTGAAAGTATTTTTTGATGTAAGAAATTCATATGTATTCGTAACCCCCTTCTTAATCATCAGATGTTAATATTATAGCATTAATAATTTTAAAAGTCAATAATATCAAAATTTTAAGATAAATATAAAAAGTGAGATGTGATATATTTTGAAAATTGAGATACAAAAGAAAACTGTCTCTTTACAAACGGCGGAAGGTGTGATTAAATTAAGAGCAAGATAAAACTTATTCGCCGTAAAATGCATTTGCAGCAGGCGGAACTTTAAAGGAGGATTTGTAATGATTAAAAGCTTAAAAAAACCGGCAGTGTGTATCTGTATTCTGTCTTTACTTTTAGCGGAAGCTGCAGGCTGCGGAAAGAAAAGTGAAAAAAATAACGATGACGGCAATGTGACGGTAATATCGGTAGGAGATATTCCGAGTGCGGATATTGACCCGGAGGCAAACAAAATATGTATGAAGCGTATTTCCGATTTTGAAAAAAAGCATCCGGAAATAAAAATAGAACCGGACACATACGTTTTTTCACCGGACACATATGCGGCAATGGCGGAGGCCGAAACACTTCCTACTACATATCATCTGCCGTTTACACAGGCAAAGTTAGTTATTGATATGGAATATACCGCCGATGTTGCCGGTGTTTTAAAAAAGGAAGGCATATATGAACAGATAAATGATACCATACTTGAAAAAATATCAAAGGACGGGAAAATCTATCTTATACCGGAATCATGCTATGATTCGGGAATTGCGCTTAATATGAAGCTGTTCAGAGAATCTGATATGGTAAATGAAGACGGAACACCGAAAGCGCCTACTACATGGGAGGAGTTGGTCGAGACTGCGCAAAAGATTAAAGAAAAGACCGGAAAGGACGGCTTTTCAATGCCGGCAAGCGGATGGAGATTTATGCCTGTTGCATGGAGCTTCGGAGGAGAATTTCTTGAACAGACTCCGGACGGAAAGTGGAAAGCCGTTTTCGACTCTCCCGAGGTAACGGAGGCGCTTCAGTATATAAAGGATTTAAAGTGGAAATATAAAGTACTGCAGGAAAACGCGTTGATCAGCACTGATGACATCAATCAGCTTTTTGCAAGCGGTGAAACCGCAATGATGTTTGCGGAGCCCGGTCAGGTATCAAAATGTACTATTTACGGTATGGAGCTTGGAGATGTGGGAATGATTCAGATGCCTGCAGGTCCGAAGAAGCATGTTACGCTGATGGGAGGAACCTACAGCGCCGTAAGAAAGGGCGCTTCGGAAAAAGAAATTGAGGCGGTAATCACATGGCTTAAGGAAACAAGCTCCCTTGGACTGGTGCTGAGCGATGAGGTTAAAAACAGCATTGAAACGCAGACAGAGCTGGATCTGACAAGCAAAAATATTGTCGGTGCGGATATGATATCTCCCTGGAAAAGCGATAACCCGGTAGAACAGTACAGAAAACAGCTGAGGCAGGAAAAGGCAAATATAAACTTGAATTATGTTAAGCTTTATAATGATAAGAGCAATATAGAATTTCGTGAGGAGGAGCCTGTTGCCACAAACGCGCTTTACCGTACACTCGGCGATTGTATACAGGAAATCTGGACAAATGAAAATGCAGACTGCGCTGCGGTTTTGAAACAGGCAGCGAGTGATTTCCAGAAAAATCATCTTGATAATCTCAAGTGAATTAAAACAGGTTTTGTGAAAGGATTTGACGGTTATAAAAATGAAAAGGGGAATATTCGCTTCTGCAGTAAGAAGACTTAAAAGTGACAGCGGAGCATGGCTTCTTATAATTCCCGCCCTGCTGTGTATTTACTTTAGTATTATAAGGCCCCAGCTGCTTGCGTTTATATGGTCGTTTTGCAGCATGAAGGGTTATACAATAACGGGCTTTGCGGGGCTTGACAATTTCAAGGTTGTACTGACGGATACGCTGTTTTTGAAAACGTTCTTTAATACCCTGAAGTATGTGATGTATTCAGCGGTCATAGGCTTTATACCGCCCATAATTGTAGCTCTGATAATGAATGAGCTCATTCATTTCAGAAAAATCATCAGGGTAATAATATATCTTCCGTCAATAATGCCGGCAGTAGCGGTTTCTCTTTTGTGGTATTTTATGTACTATCCCGACCAGACCGGATTGCTTAATGTGTTGATAATAAAGCTTGGAGGAAATCCGTACACATGGCTGCAGGACGGAAGGTTTACTATATTATATATAGTTGTAAGTATGGCATGGTCGGCTTCGGGAGCTACGGTTATTTATTATTTCTCTGCGTTGCAGGGAATAAACCGCGAGCTTTATGAGGCTGCGGTAATGGACGGAGCGGGGGTTTTATACCGTTTAAGGGTGGTAACGCTTCCTTATATGTCCGGAATACTCCTTCTGTTTTTTGTACGTCATCTGATCGGCGTATTTAATATTATGGAACAGCCCATGCAAATGACAAACGGAGGTCCGAATAATGCTTCGGTAACACTGGGTCTTCTGAATTACCGCTATGCATTTGAGGACGGTCATCCTCAGTACGCGCTTGCATTAAGCGTTATTATGTTTATCTTCGGACTTATCGCAACGGTAGGATATTTCAGATTAAACAAAAAGGTGGAGGAAAACCGGTAATGAAAAAAGCAAGTGATGTTCTGATTGGCCGGGACAAAAAGGAAAAGAGAAAAAACATCCGGAGAAGCTATTTGTTTCAGAATATGAACAAGGGCGTGCTTACAAATGCCGATATGAAGCAGAAAAAATATATAGTTTTTTATTCGGTCCTTGTACTCATTATAATAATCTGTGAGCTGATAGTGCTTGTACCGTCCGTATGGATGATTTTAATGGGCTTTAAAGATTCGTCGGAGCTGTATCAGACACCGGTAACATTTTTTCCGAAGGAAATAAATCTGTCGAAGCTCTGGAAGCTCTGGAAGCAGATGAATTTTATAAAATACTATATAAATACATTCATTATGGCAATAGGTGCAGTTGCGGTTGATATTGTTGTATGCGGATTTGCGGGCTATGTATTGTCGAGGCTTAAGCCGAAGGGATCGGGAATAATTTTTAAAATATGCTTCTGGCTGATGATTCTGCCGGGAACGGGAAGATTGGTTCCCCTTTATAAAATGTTTATCAATTTTCCTATAGGTCATGTAAATATGATGAATACATATTTGCCGATTTGGATAATGACCGGCTCGGCGGTGTTTGATATTATACTTTTCAAGACCACCTTCGACAATATTTCAAATTCGCTTATTGAAGCGTCAAAAATTGACGGTGCTTCAAACATAAGAATTTTCTTTCAGATAATTATACCGCTTGGAATGCCGGTACTTATAACGCAGGGCATTTTTACATTTAATTATCAGTTCGGGTCATTTTTCTGGCCGATGCTTCTGATAAAGGATCAGTCAAAAATGGTTCTCGGACTGCAGATATATAAGCTGAAGGATTCAAGCATGTCAATGGATTTCAGAATGCTGGCAATGCTGTTTTCAATACTTCCGCAGCTGCTTGTGTTTGCGCTGTTTCAGAAATATATAATGGGCGGCGTAAATATTGGCGGAGTAAAGGGATAGAAAAAAATTGCAGTATGGAAAGGAATGATTACAGATACTATGAAAAAATTATTTTCATTATTTCTTTCGGCGTGCCTTTTATTTGCGGCGCCGCCGCAGTATGCACTCGGGGAGAACAATAATGATTATGCAAGCCTGACAGTTGGGAAATATTATAAGACTCATAATGTGTCAAATTATTATTTCGGCGAAAATGACGGCACATTTCTTGTTGAGCGCCTGGGAAGAACGGGCGTTCAGATGTACAGTGAAAATCCGTCCACACTTTTCTTGTATATAAACGCAGACGATAACGTTTTTTATTCGCCTGAGGGAAGCAATATAAAGGTTATTGTAGATTATTTTGATGAGGGAACGTCAAATTTTACGCTGAGATATTGCTCAACCGGACAGCAGTGGAATGATGATAATGATATCGTAAAGCTGACAGACTCAAAAATATGGAAACAGCATGTGTTTTACCTTAAAGATGCGACGATGGATAATCGCTGTAATAATGCGGATATTGTCGTTGCAATGTGGTCAAGAAACATGCCGGTAATCAAACAGCAGTTTATTGTAGGCGGCGTAAGGATAGAAAAGGAGTATCAGCCGGTTAAGGAAACTGTTACCTCCGCTCATGTGGGAAATATTTTCGCACCGGAGGATGACATGACATTGAATCTCCATATGGAGAACACTACAGGCGGAAAATTTGATACGGAAATAAAGCTTGATGTGTATGACAGATATAATTCGAAAATAAAAAGCATTTCGGGAAATGTTACTCTTGACGGCGAAGACGCCGACTTTGAAATACGTCCTGAAATTACAGTCTTCGGTACATACACTCTGAAGGGAACTGTTTCGTATGCGGACGAAAACAACATTATGCACAATGATGAGATAGAAGAACGTTTTTCATTGGCGGATAAGCTTAGTCCGTCGGACCCGAGAAATGACCGCTTTGGAGTTTGTTCACACGTATGGAGATATGCGTCGGATGAGCTTGAGCAAAAGCATAAGGAGGTTTTGCAGGCTATGGGTGCAGGCTGGCACAGAACCGAGGTTCAGTGGGCACGCATAGAATCGGAGCTTTTAAAATATACGTTCCCGAGAGAGTCGGGAATGCCTTTTCAAATGAAGGAATACGGCGTAAATTCACTGCAAATTCTTGATTACGGCAATACGCTTTATAAGGACAGTCACGGTGAGGAAAATACAATTCCTACGACTGATGAGTATATTGAAGGCTATATCAGATACTGTCTCAAAACACTTGAGTATTACAAAGGAATGATAGAATACGTTGAAATCTGGAACGAGCCTGACAACTATAAGTTTAATGTTGAATGGGTACCTCCGTCGGCATACGCAGAGCTTGTTAAAAGGGTTGCACCGGCAATAAAAGCGGAATATCCCGACATAAAAATAGTAGGACCTGTTACATGTGATACAAAGGTTGAATGGGTTAAGGGTTTTTTTGACGCAGGAGGCTACGATTATATAGACTGCGTGAGCTTTCATCCGTATCAGTGGAACGGAAGGCTTGAAATGGATGTGCTCAGAGGAAAGATGAATGAGATACGCAATCTCATGAGTCAGTATGGCGAGATGAAACCCGTATGGATAACGGAAATAGGCTGGTCATCAACCATTGGAGGAGAAAGGAAATACAGTATGTCCAGAACAGACAGACCCGGAGTGTCTCTTCAGACATACACAATACTCATAGGCGAAGGCCTGGCCGATAAGGTGTTCTGGTATAATTTTCAGGACAGCGGAGTAAATATCAGCAATGGTGAAGCTAATATGGGCATGGTAACAAATCCAACGGGAGGAGTTACTCCCTGGGCGGCAGATAACCTTTATATTATGTTTACACAGATGAATAAAAAAATAGGTCCGGCAGACCCGGCGGGCTTTATAAGGCGCAGCGATGAAACATGTCTGTATAATTTTAAAAGGCATGACGGAGGCAACGTTATGGTTGCATGGTCTGAGGGCGAAAGCCGCGCGGTAGGTATGAAGCTTGGCGGAACACGTCTTGATAAATATGATATATATGGAAATAAAATAGACACTATCTGTTCGGATAACGGGGTTTTCCTGATTTCCGCCGAAAAAGAGCCTGTGTATTACGTAGGAAATTTTGATTCCTTTGAAGAAGCGCAGTGCGATATTTCCGTAACGCAGAATCCGTACATAACAGGCGCCGGAGAAAGCTTTGAATTTAAAGCGGAGGACAAAAGGTGCAGAAAACTCAGAACGGAAGCTGAATGCGGGCTTGAGACTGAAGCAGGCGGCGGAGACCGGGTGTATATTAAAACTCCGGCAGACGAAACGGGAGAATATGAATTTACGGCACGGGTTTACGCAGATGATTTGCTTGTTTACAGCGGAAAGAATATTTTGTCAACGAAGACCATGCAAACAAGCATTAGTTTGCAGCGCGCCGCGGGCAACTATTATAAGGCTGTTCTGACGATTGCAAACAATATGAATAATACAAAGCTGTCCGGAACGGTGAGACTGAAAATTGCCGGAGCTGAGAAGGAGCAAAGCCGCCCGGTCAGGTTTGTGGATATACCGCCGGGGGGAAGCATGAGCTTCGAGACAGCTCTGCCCGAAATGGTAAAGAAGCGCCCGTTTACCATAATAACGGAGGCAGAAACCGACAGCGGCTATAAATACAGCAAATCCGAGGATTTTGATTTAATATCCGCACAATGCACTGATAAAAAGCCGGATATTGACGGCAGAATATCAAAGGGGGAATGGAACGGAAGCTGGATAGCGGCTGACACAAAAAGCGCGGTGGTGAACACTCCGGATTGGGGCGGAGCCGCAGACGCAAGCTTCAGCGCAAATTTGATGTGGGATAATGAAAATCTGTATATGGCGGTCATCGTTAAGGATAATGTATTTTGTCAGGGCTATACCAACTCCGATGTATGGCAGGGAGACAGTCTGCAGTTTGCCTTCAGCGATCCGAAAAAAGAGAAAACAGATGCTTCGATATGTACGGCGATGAGCATTGCTCTTACGAATTATGGTACGGAGGTGCGCAGAGGCTTGTCGGATTACGGCGCCGAAGCATGTATGCTGTCGCTGAACGCCTCTGCCGTACGGTCGGAGGACGGAATAATATACGAGCTTGAAATCCCGTGGAAAGAAATCTTTTATGAGGGATATATTCCGAAAGCCGGCGAGAGCATTGGTTTTTCCCTGCTTATGAATGATAATGACGGAGCGGGGAGACGCGGAGGAATGCAGTACGGCGAGGGTATATATTTCGGCAGGGATTTTAATAAGTTCAAGGATTTAAAATTAATAAAATAAACTAAAAAACAGGGAGGAAACGATTATGAAATTAAAAAGGGCATTGGCAATGATGATACCGCTTTCATTAACGGCGGCAATTTCAGTACCGGTATCGGCGGCTGAAAGAATTACTTCGGTAATTTATGAAGCAAATGAGGATTTTGAAAATTATGCGGGAACCGGGGCGCCGGCAGGCTGGACAGCCTACGGTGTATGGGACAGCACCGTGGGCGGAGTATATACTCCCGAACCGGAAAGGTGTGAAGGAAACGGCGGAGGAACAGGCATAAAAATTGGCCTGAACGACCATCAGTGGACGGCAGGCATAAAAAAGAATATCGAAAAGCTTCGTGCAGATGAAAATCTGGACATTTCCTTTGATGTAAAGGTAAACAGCAGCACTGCTTATCCGGTTATAAGACTTACCGGAAAGTACCTTGACGGCAAAAGCGACTATGACGCACGCATTGCTTTCATAAACGGCGAAATAAAGACGTCGGATAAAGCGCCCCAGAGAAGAACGGTGGGAAGCTATGATTATACGCCCGGGGAATGGTTTAACGTAAAAATGCGGATAAACGGTAAAAGCAGTGCTTACAGCATTTGGGTTAACGGCACGGAGTCCGTACACAACGGGGTTTATGCAAGAGACGGCGGCGAGAAATTCTCCGGAAGTGTGCAAGATTTCGGCGAATCAACGTCTTATCAGAATTTAATTGCGGATTCAACGGATATTCTTTTGGGAGGATATCAGGAGGGGGAATTTTGTTTTGATAATATTTCCGTAAAAAAATCTGCAAAGGATACAAATGTGGGCTCGGGCGCATTTTTCACTGATTTTTCGGATATGACGCCGGAATACGGCATTCTTCCCGATGGCTTTATGCTTCCTTCAAACTACTGGGGAATCGTCGGAGCGGAGAAGGACGCCGAACACGGTATGTCTCTTGTGTTAAACGGAGTAAACAGATCAGCCCTTCAGTATGTTTTTGATGAGCCGATAACAAGCGGCACGGTGACATGTGAATTTGACGCTTACAATGAGGGAGCGCGTGTTTTGTTTGAGGCTCTGGGCATCGACAAAATAGAGTATTTAATAAAAGATTATGAATGCGTCTGGATGTGGATAAAAAGCTCGATGAGCAGTGCTGAGGATAATGCAACAGATAAGTGGGAGCACTATACGGTAACGGTGGACATAGACAATCAGACCTACACCATTGTATGCGATGGTACAAATATAGCTTCCGGAGTATACGATAAGTCAAAAGTAGGCTCGTTATGTATCAGGGCTCTTAATGTGAATGATAAAGGCAATCCCGTGTACATAGATAATTTCAAATGCATAGCTGCTCCGGCAAGCTCTTATCAGAGAACAGAGGATGACTTTGAAGGATATTCGGACGTCACCGGTGTACTCGGAACATGGAGTAAAGAGGGATGGTCAAAAACAGATGAAATGCTTGACGAAGAAAACGGGAATAAGTATTTTTCCGTAAACGGCACCAAGGGCGGAGCCTATAACCGTACTTTCAATGAGATAACCTCGGGAATCGTTCATGTGGAGGCTGACGTGAGAGTGACCGGAAACACTCAGGCTTTAATACTGTCCGCGCCTTCGGCCGGCAGTGATTATCAGGTTATCGCACTTTTCGACGGCAGTGCTGGAGTAGTGGACATGGGTGCATGGGCTACTGATGATTATCATAAAATCAGCAATATTTCAAAGAATGAATGGTACAAGGTAAAGAGTGACACCGATTTTATGAACAAAACTCTTACAACCGCAGTTTCGGCGGACGGAGGAGAAAGCTGGACATCAAAAACCTTTTATTTTGATGAACTCGGCAGCGGAGCAGGCATGACCGGAATCAATAAAATAAAGCTGCAGGTTAACGGCAATGATAATTCAAGCGGATACGCTCAGTTTGATAATATACTTATAACTCAGAAGAGTGCTGATTTATATGATACACCGGAGGTAACGCTTTATGGTGCGGAGGGAGAACAGATTGCAGCTTCGGACAGGGTTACACCGGCAATCAGCAAAATATCAGTTGATTTCGGAGCGCCTATGAATACTGCATCGCTGCTTGACGCCGTAAGTCTTACGGACGGAGGCGGAGCGGAGGCCGGGTATTTTGCGGTTCCCAACGGGCAGATATTAAATATTATTCTTACGAATATACTTAAAGCCAATGAAAGCTACACCTTGAGAATAGACGGCAGTGCACAGAGCAGTGCGGGAATAAGCCTCGGAAATGCCTTTGAACAGATGCTTGAAACAGGAGACAATGTTTTCAGTGCAAGAAATTTCAAAATGGCAAAGGACGGCGGGGAGATTAATTCCATGGGAGATATAACAGGCGGCATGCAGGCAAGCTTCGGCTTCTCGTATATAAATACCTTGAGCAGCATCTCAGAGGTGTATTTAATAACCGCATATTATAAGGATAAGGCTCTTATAAACACAAATTATAAGCTTGTCGGAATTGATGATGATATCAGATGCGCTTATGTAAGTATACTTGAGAATATAGACGATCCGGGTGATGCTGACACATTTAAGGTATTTTTATGGAGCGGCGAAAGTCACATGATACCGCTCACAGACAATATTGAAATCAGATAACTGCAAAGCAGGACTCAGGTCGCCGACGGGCGGCCTGAGTCCTGCCGGGAAATGAGGTAGCTTATGAAATACACTGTAAAAAGGATAACGGTATTTGTTATGACTGCCGTTATAATGCTGCAGCTGTTTACTTTTCCTGCTGCGGCAAGGGGCGGCAAAGGCTTCGGCTTTTCAATTATCACGGATAACGAAAACAATATTCTTCAATATTCCGAATCACTGTCCCTTACTGGAAGATTTTCAAATATGACAGATAATGAGATGTACGTGCAGCTTGAGGCGGGGGTATCCGACCATTACGGAAAAACGCTGTGGACTGACAGCTGCAGCGTAAGGGTAGGCGCAAATACAATGCTTACAAAGCCCATAACACCGAAAAATATTTCAACAGGTCTTTATAATATTTGGGGAACGGTAACGGCAGATGGAATTTCACAGGAATTTTCAACAGATTTTTTTGTCAGAGGCTCAGGAACAAATGATCCTGATATCGGTGTATGCACTCATTTTGCTTTTAAAAACCATACAGTGACAAATGACGATGTATTAAATGCACAAAGAGCCGGGTTTTCCATGATTCGGGATGAATGCTGGTGGGGTGATGTGGAAACAAAAAAAGGAGTCATGGCAATCCCCATGAAGGTCAGCGCATATGTGGATTTCGCAAATAATAACGGCATAGAGGTTCTTATGCCGCTTAACTACTGCAACAGATTTTACTGCGACGTGGTTGAGTCGGGAAAGTATGCCGGGGATTATAAAATGCCGTATACAGACCTGCAGATAGAGGCATACGCATCATACTGCGCATTTGTGGCGAAATCCTTTAAGGGCAGAGTTAAATACTTTGAAATATGGAATGAGCCGGACGGTCTTGATTATAATCATGATCTGAACAATACCGGAACGCCGGAAAATTATGCAAGGCTTTTAAAGGCGGCATATGAAGCAATAAAGGCGGTTAATCCCGAGGCATATGTTCTTGGTGTCAGCGGTGCGGGAGCGTCTCAGAGCGTGTGGTTTATAAAACGCGTGCTTGCGGCAGGCGGCGGAGCGTATATGGACGCTTTAAGCGTTCATCCGTATATATGGACCCGCTCACCCCTTGACGAGGTAAACAAAACCTTTGAGTCGGAAATAACGAGTATTACCGACGCTATGGAGCAGTATGGAATAAAAAAGCCGGTCTGGGCAACAGAGGCGGGATATTCCTCCGGTGTAATGTCAGACGGAAGCGTATGGCGCAGCGAGGAGCAGGCGGGAGCATACGATGTGAGAACATGTCTTTTAAATAAGGCTGACGGACGTGTTGACAAGCTGTTTATATATGAACTGAAAAACAGGGATGAAGGCAGCGAACCGGCTAATAATATGGGAATATTGGACACGAAAGGAAAGCCGAGAAAAGGATATTATATGCTGTCCGCATACAACAGCTTTATAAACGGAACCGTATATGATGAAAAATATGTATGGAATGTAAAGAGCAGTGCCGAAAAGGAGACCTCCGACGACGACGGCGTAAGATACAGCGGATACAGTATTTACCGCTTCAGGGATGATAATAAAGACGTTTTTGTTATGTGGACAAAGGGCGGAGATGAATATACGGCGCGGCTTAAAAAAAGCTCAGACAAGCTTTCGGCAAGCCTGAGCGGAAACAATGATTTAATGATTGATTTGACAGCGGATAATGCCGGAAGACAGATAAATATGTATGACGCATACGGCAATGATATAACGGGCAGCTCCTTTAAGCTTGATTTTAAGCCCGTATATGTGGTATGCACAGAGCCTGAAAGAGCAGACAGCTATACCTTGTCCACAGACGGAGAAAACGTTATTATACGCGGCGTTTCGAAAAACAGCGGTAAAAATATCACAGTTGAAGCTGTAAGCGGTGAAAAGACGGTTTATATTGACCAGGCATCCCCCGATGCAGACGGAAACTATGAATTTTCCTTTAAGCTGCCCGATGAAAAGCTGTGCAGAATCAGCTTTTATGACGGCACTGCCGTAAATAAAAGGCAGGTTAATCCAAACGCTGTGCTGACCTTATATAAAAACGGCAGTGAAACAGACGCGTTAAAGGGTCTGAAAAAAGGCGATGTAATAAAGGTAAGCGCTGAGCTTGCAGGCATCGGCCTGCAGGCAATGATTGCAGGAGGAGTTTATGAAAACGGAAGGCTTAAGAGAGTATGCGGCGGGGATGTACAATCGGGAAAAGCAGAGATAGAGCTTGGTGTTATGTCAGATAATGAAAATGTCATGATTTTTTTGATGACGGATAAGCTTAAGCCGTTAATCAATAAATTTGAATGAGAGAGCAGATTTAAAATATTTGCAGAGAGGTGCAAGGAATGAAAAAATACTTATTTTTTACAGTACTGGCAGCAATGCTGCTGATGTCTCTGACATCGGCCTTGGGAGCGGCTGTAAGCGAGGATTACGATACGGGGTATATTACCGTTACCGGAGAAACGCAGACGGATATGCTTCTTGGTATTCAGGTATTAACGCCGGGAAACGAATGGAAGGATTTTGTAGCTGAAAAGAATAAAAGGTCAATGGTTGTTTATAATGACCAGATTGTGACCGGGGACTGCAAATATGAGCTGATCTTTGCGATAAACGGTGAAAGCGGTACATATAAAATATATATTGTTCCGTCTGAGGGTGAAATGGAATGTATAGATTTTAGGTATATCAGTCCTCGGGATTATACAAATTTTCTCGAAAGGCTGAATGCTGCGGCAGCATCGTCAGATTCAGACAGCTTTTATAATGAAATAGTTTCGAATGAGGGATATTTCGGAACAGATTTTGATAAGCTGAAGGCAGAAATTGATTTTAAACAGGCAATGAACATGTTCTGTGAGTATGTAAAATCATCTCCCCTGAAGAGTGAAAATGAAATTAAGCCGAATACAGCATATAATGCGTACATTGCAATTGAAGCTGCACAGGAGGGAAAGCTGAAGCTTCTCAGGGAATATGCGTATAACCTGCCCCGCATGGGGGCGCTTGACAAATGGCTGAGTCTTATTTTTGACAAGCCGGAGGCTTTGGAGCATATGCAGTCTGTTTTAAATTCATTAAAGCCCCGGAATGTAAATGAGCTGAGTGATGATATGACCGAAGCTGTTGTTCTTTCGATTGTAAAGTATCCCGGAGGCTATGAAAATACTGTAAAAATAATAAATGAATTTAAAAGCTTTCTTGATATAGAAACGGTAACCACCGCAGCCTGCAGAAAAATTTCCGGAAATGGGTATATGACGAAGGAGCAGCTTAAAAATGCCCTTGAAGCTCCTGAAAGCAGCGGTACTTCGGGCGGAACCGGGGGAACCGGAGGAAAGGGCGGAAGCGGCGGAAGTAAATTACTGTCAGGCGGAAGCATTCCGGAGATAAAATATTCGCCGGGCGAAAATGCGGATAAGGAAGAAAAAAAGATTTTCATACCCTTTGAAGACATTTACAGCGTGCAATGGGCGCGTGAAGCAATTACGGCTCTTTATGATAAGAAACTGATAAACGGAAGGACCGAAACAAGATTCTATCCGGATGACAGTATAACACGTGAGGAATTTGTAAAAATGATAGTCAGCGCCGCAGGGCTTGAGCAGGATTTTCAATCGGATAGGTTTGAAGACGTACCTGCCGATGCGTGGTACAGAGGATATGTAAATGCCGCATTCAGAAACGGTCTTATTACAGGTACAGATGACAAAACCTTCGGCAGCGGACAAAATATAACGCGTCAGGATATGGCTGTGATTATATATAATGCCATGAAAATTAAGCCGGAGGAAAAATCATCCGGGACCTTCAGTGACGGGGCTGATATTTCCGGTTATGCAAGGGAAGCGGTAAGCAGACTGTCCGGCTGCGGTATAATCAACGGAACTGACGGCGGCAGGTTTGAACCCCTTAGCTGTGCCACAAGAGCTCAGGCGGCAAAGATGCTTTACGGAGCTTTAAAATATATGGAATAATCGGAGGTAAAAAATGCGTAGATTTTTATTAATGTTTATAAGCTTCAGCATGGCTTTGGGCATGACGGTATTACCGGCGGGGGCGGACAGCGTCAGTGCGGCACGGAGCGAGGCTGTTGATGAAGCAGTTTCCTTGCTTGCTGCCCTTGATATTTTAAGTGACGGGGATTTTTTAACCTTTGAGTCCGAAAGAAAAATAACAAGAGGAGAATTTGCATGTCTTGCGGCTGAACTTGCCGGTGATATAAATATCGGTCCTGCAATGTATTTTTACGATGTTCCGGAAAATCATTATGCGTATGAAGCAGTTTCTCTGCTGGCGTCTTTAAATATTGTAAACGGCGTTGAGGATAAGCGTTACAGACCGGACGAATTGATGGGTATAAACGCCGCATATACAATTTTAACCAGGCTCCTGTCTTATGAAAGATATGCCGAGGTATGCGGCGGTTATCCGTCGGGATATATTGCTGCGGCACAGAAGCTAAAGCTTTCAAAGGGAGTGGCTTCCGGTGAATATATTACCATGGGTGACGCCGCCGTACTGCTTAAAAATACGCTCTTGGCGGAAACAATGGATTTTGAGAGCATGAGCGGCAATGACATCACATATAAGGGAAGCGGAGAATCGCTTTTAACAAGAAGCTTTGATTCGTATTATAACACCGGCAGCGTTACGGCTGTCAGGGATATGGGCATTTACGGAAGTAAAAATCTCAGTGACGGGGAAATTGAAGTTGACGGAATTTTATATGAAACCGGAGAACAGAATTTAAGCGGCTTTTTCGGAAGACGCGTGAAATATGTTTATACAGAGAAAAAAAAGGACGAAAGAAAAATTATCTGGATGAGGGATGAAGGGAAAAACGCGGTTATTTCTTTTTTTTCGGACGGGGAAAACTGTACCTTTGATAAAAATTCGATGAAGTTAAGTTACTATAATGAAGACGGAAAAGACGAGGATGCAATAATCGCGGAAAATGCCACGGTAATATATAACGGTGAAAATTATTCCGGAGACATAAGCGAGGTATTTTCAGATACAAAAAGCGAAATAACACTTATTTCAGAGGAAAATTCATCCCGGTACGGTGTGGTTATCGTTACATCATATATTACGGTTAAAGCTGACGCAGTGGATTATGATAACGAAATTATATACGGAGATAATCGGGAGGCGTATGATTTTTCAAAGGGAAATATATATATCTATGATGAATACATGCAGAAAATACGGTTTTCCGATATTGCGAACAATGATATTGTCAATATTTCCATATCCGTATCCGGAGAAAATATTAAAGCAATAATAAGCAGAAATACTGTAAGCGGAAAAATCTCCGAAATTTCACAGGACGGTGGTTATTACAATATAAAAATAGATAATAAGCTCTATAAATACGGCGGAAGCAACACTTCGTTATTAAAAACCGGAAATTTCGTAACCCTTTATCTTGACTCTTTTTTATACGTACATGAAATTGACATAACACAGTCTGAGAGCAGCTTTGCATATATTATCAGAGTTTCGTGGGATACGGATATTGACGGGCTTGTGTTTAAAATACTCGCGGAGGACGGCGAAGTTATGCTGCGTAGGGCGGCAAATAAAATAAGTATTGACGGCAAGAGCTGTACCGGCAGTGAAAATGATATAAAGGCAATGGATGAGCTGTGTCATCAGCTTGTTATTTTAAAAACAAATACAGATGGGGAAATTATTAAAATAGACACGGTGAACGGAACCAATCTGTATCGTGACCAGGAACGCCGAACAGTGCTTTATAAGGGCAACAGCAGAAAGCTCGGCACCAAAATAATTATGAATTCACAGACAAAGGTGTTTTCGGTTCCGGCAGATGATAATATTGACACTGCGGACGAAAGTGAGTTCGCCGTGAAAAAATACACTGATTTTTCAAATGATACACAATATAATGCGGAGTCATACATGACTGAGAACAAGCCGGGAGATTTTGCAGATGCGGTGCTTGTTCACGGCTATGATTGGGGAGCGGGCACAATTTCAACGGCATGCTTGCTTATTGAAAATATAACCTCGGTATTTAATGAGGAGGAAAATACGGCGGTAAGCTGTATCGAGGGATATCAGGGTACAAAAGCGGTGCGGCTTGTCTGCGACCCCTCCTGCGATGTTTCCGGATACCTGCCCGGTGATGCGGTAACTATCAAGGTAAATAACGGCGGTCAGGTCAAGGACATAAATTTGGTATACAGAATCGGAATGACAGTTGACGGGTCAAATTACGGAAATACTTTTAATGCACCAAGAAGAATCCTGATTGTAAGAGCAAATGACAGGATAAATTCGCTTGTAAAGGTAGGCTATGAATCCGGCGGAAGCTTTGATGAAGTATTTGACTTAAACGGCGCACCCATCCTGGTTTTCGATTCCTCCGTCAGCAAGGGAGAAAAAATCAGAAAGGGCTCGTATGCCGATGCTCTGACATATAAAACAGCAGGAGATAACTGTTCTGTTATGCTGATACAAAAAAGCTATGAGGATACAAAGCTTGTTATAATATACAAGCAATAAAACCCGCGCAAAAACGGGTGGCACTTAGAGGGACACTGTTAAGACAGTAAGGTAAATTGTCTGTCAAGCAGGATTTAAAATAGCGTATCATCAAAAAAATGATACGCTATTTTTCTATGCCAATATGTCACGCAATAGTGGAACAGATGTCCGCATTTTAGGGACATTTTGAATTTGTAAAACCGCATAAACACTCACTTTTTGATGTGTGAAATGTCTATAAACATAGGGGGTACGTATAGTTATATTCTATCCCCTAAAAATGCGGTTCTAAATGTCCACTTTTCTATTCTTATAATTCTCGCCCCACGCTTTCATTGAGTCAAGTATAGGACGCAAAGTTTTACCTAAGTCCGACAGGGCATATTCAACTCTCGGCGGAACTTCGGGAAAAACCGTTCTTGTTATAATTCCATCCGCCTCCATCGAACGCAAACTGTCCGTCAGCACCTTTTGACTAATTCCCTCTAAGGATTTTTGCAACTCATTAAAACGCCAAGGTCTTTCAAGTAAATTTCTAATTATAAGCAATTTCCATTTGCTGCCGATAAGCTGTACAGTAGTCGCAACGGGGCAAGTAGGAAGCTCGTCTTTTGTCAGCATATAAATATCCTCCTTTTCAATACATCATTTTTGAATGTAACACTATTTTTTAAATGTTACATTTATTATAATATACATTGACAACAAAGTCAACAGGAATCCGCATATTTCCGCATTAGTTACAAAAAAGTAACTATCTAATAAAAAAGTGCGTACTTGTTTTTAGGAAAACAGAATGGTAAAATATGATTACAGAGATGAGATACCGCTCTGAATAATATTTTTAGGAGGTCTTTATTATGGCATTATCAAATGTAGCGGCTTGGAATGATGAAAAGGCAACATCAGCGTGCGGAAGTGCTTGCGGTGCGGCAGATGAGTCAAAGGAAGCGCCTGCGGCTTGCGGCGCGGCAGACGAGCCCAAAAAGGAAACTCCGTCAGCGTGCGGAAGTACTTGCGGTGCAGGCGACAAATAATCCTAAATGCTCCCGATACCATATCGGGAGCATACAAATCTTACTGAACTAAGGAGAGAATTTATTATGAAACCGTATTTTGCTTTTCAGTGGCATATTACAGATTACTGCGACCAGCGGTGCAAGCATTGTTATATATTTTCAGAGGGAAAATGCACAGACCTTTTGCATATGCCGCTTGATGGTATGAAAAAGGTTATTGCTAATTGTGAGGATATGTGCAAGCAGCTTGGGCGGACACCGTATTTCTATATCACAGGCGGCGACCCGATTTTACACCCCGACTTTTGGACTTTAATGGATATTATAAAATCAAAGGGATATAAATTCACAACTATGGGTAATCCGTTTCACTTGAATGATGATGTTTGCGAACAGTTAAAGGATTGCGGTTGTGAAAAATATCAGTTATCCATTGACGGAATGAGAGAAACACACGATATGTTCCGTAAAAAAGGCTCTTTTGACAGTACTATAAAAGCAATAAAGCATATTAAAGACGCAGGAATTAAATGTGCGATTATGTCTACGGTTTCAGATGTTAATATAAAGGAAATGCCCGAAGTTATTGACTTAGTTGTGGAAAACAAGGTTGATATTTTTGCTTTCGGACGCTATTGTCCTACGGGCGAGGAAAAGGAAATTGCAATAAAACCGCTTGAATACAGAGATTTTTTAGACACCTTATGGAAAAAGTATGAGCATTACAAGGCGCAGGGTGTTAAAACATACTTTAATCTAAAAGACCACCTTTGGACTTTGTATCTGTATGAAAAAGGTATATTCAAAATTCCTGAAAGTGCAGATAAAAATATGGTTTATGACGGCTGCCACTGCGGTATATGTCACATGACTATTTTACCTAACGGCGATGTGTACGCTTGCCGACGCTTTGAAAGCAAGGTCGGAAATGTGTTTGAGGAAAGTTTAAGAGATATATTTATCGACAAAGAGGAAATATATCGTGATTTTGATAAATTTGAAAAATGTTCAAAATGCGAACTGCGCGGCTTCTGTCGCGGATGTCCTGCGGTTACATATGGTACAACAGGTAGTTTCTACGGAACAGACCCACAGTGTTGGAAAGAGGTTGAATAATATGGAGTTATTAGATATAATAAAGAAAAGGCATTCAATCCGCAAATATACGGATAAGCAAATAAGCCGTGATGATTTAGAAAAAATACTTGAAGCCGGTGTGCTTGCGCCAAACGCGGGCGGCGGTCAGCGCAGTATGCTTGTAGGTATAAGGAACAAGGAATTGACAACAAAAATCGGTATTATGAATTTATCTAAATTTAACCGCAGTAATCTCATAGGCTCTTATGTTTCAAAGGAACAACCGAGCGTTATAGATGATACAAATATCAAAAACGGGTTTTACGGTGCGCCGAGCGTTGCTATAATATTCGGACAGAATAATTTTATGTACCGAGAAGCAGACGCGTTCTGCTGCGCTGAAAATATGGTTTTACAGGCAACGGAACTTGGCATTTCATCTTGTATTGTTGCGCGCGGCGCGGAAACATTTTTAAGCAATGAGGGAAAAGCATTATTGTCAAAATGGGAAATACCTCAAAATTACAGCGCAATATGCTTTGTTATTCTCGGATATATAGACGGTGATGAGCCGCAGACCAAACCGAGAAAAGCAAACAGAATAAAGATTATTGAATGAGGGTGTTATAAATGACGCAATCCGAAAAACGAATTTTTCTTATAAATAGGCTGATAGCAGAACAGGACGAATATTCACATATCAGTATTCCGACAAACGAGGTTGAGCAAAAAAAATTACTACGTTCACTTATGAATGTCCGTATACCTAAGCCTGTAAGTGATGAATTTTTGAAAATACAAGATGAATATTTGCACGCTGAAATTGCAGAAAAAGGCATAACTGATATATCGGATTTAGAGCCGATAAAGGACGGCATATATTTATGGCAGGGCGATATTACCACGCTCAAATGTGGCGCGATTGTAAACGCTGCAAACAGCCGTATGCTTGGCTGCTTTGTACCGTGTCATAAATGTATTGACAACGCTATTCATACCTATGCGGGTATTCAGCTTCGCGAGGAATGTGAACAGCTTATGCAAACGCAAGGCTATGACGAACCGACAGGCAAAGCAAAAATCACAAAAGCGTATAATCTGCCTTGCGATTATATAATTCACACAGTTGGTCCGATTGTAAGCGGAAAATTAACAAAAACGGATTGTGAATTGCTTACCTCTTGCTATAAAACGTGTCTTGAAACAGCGGAACGAAACAATATTAAATCAATAGCCTTCTGCTGCATATCAACGGGCGAATTTCACTTCCCTAACGATAAGGCGGCTGAAATTGCCGTAAACACAGTGAATGAATACCTAAAAAATTCTGATATAGAAAAGGTGATTTTTAATGTTTTTAAGAACATCGACTATGAAATCTACCGAGAGTTTCTCGGAACAAATAAATAAATTAAAAAATGCGATTGAAAATGCAGACGCTGTTATAATCGGCGCAGGTGCGGGACTTTCCACATCATCGGGATTTACCTATAACGGCGAGCGTTTTAATAAATATTTTTCGGATTTTGAGGACAAATATAATTTTCACGATATGTACACAGGTGGTTTTTATCCGTATAAAACGCTTGAGGAGCATTGGGCATATTGGAGCAGATTTATATATGTAAACCGATATATGGACGCGCCAAAGCCTGTCTACAATAATTTATTTAATCTTGTTAAAGATAAAGATTACTTTGTTATAACAACGAATGTAGACCATTGTTTTCAAAAAGCAAGATTTGATAAAAAACGGTTATTTTATACACAAGGCGATTATGGACTATTCCAGTGCAGTGAGCCGTGTTGTAATGATACTTTTGAAAATAAAGATGCTGTTATTGATATGATAGAACATCAAAAGGACTTGAAAATTCCGTCAGATCTTATTCCGAAATGCCCTCACTGCGGAAAACCGCTTACAATGAATTTGCGGAGTGATGATAAATTTGTAGAGGACGAGGGCTGGCACGAAGCGTCGGAACGGTATGAGAATTTTCTGCGGACGCGGCAAAATCAAAAAGTATTGTTTCTTGAACTTGGTGTCGGATATAATACACCTGTCATTATAAAATATCCGTTCTGGCAAATGACCGCTAAAAATCCGCAATCTGTTTATGCTTGTATCAATTACGGTGAGTCGGTTTGTCCGAGAGAGATTGAAAATCAATCAATTTGTATAAATGCTGATATAGGTGACGTATTGGAAAATTTGAGGTGATATTATGCACGATATATGGAACCCGTGGCACGGGTGCGTGAAATGCAGCGAAGGCTGTCAAAATTGTTATATGTATTTCTTAGACCGCGTTCACGGTAGAAACGGCGCGGAAATTTACCGTACAAGAGCGGGATTTAATTATCCGCTGCAAACATATAAAAACGGAAAATATAAAATCCAAAGCGGCGAATTGATACGGGTTTGTATGACATCTGATTTCTTTTTAGAGGAAGCAGACGAATGGCGCAATAAGGCTTGGGATATTATGAAAGAGCGAAGCGATGTAAAATTTTTTCTTTTAACGAAACGCCCGCAGCGCGTCAAACAATGTCTGCCGCCTGATTGGGGCAACGGTTGGGAAAATGTATTTTTTAATGTTACCTGAGAAAATCAAAGACGAGCAGACGAGCGAATACCGATTTTGCTTGATTTACCATTTAAGCATAAAGGAATTATGTGCGCGCCGTTCATCGGTGAGGTAAGTATTGAAAAATATTTATCTGACGGACAGATTGAACAGGTTATATGCGGCGGTGAAAATTATGACGGCGCAAGACCTTGTAATTTTGAATGGGTGAAAAAATTAAGACAGGAATGTGAAAAGTATAATATTACTTTCTGCTTTATTGAAACAGGTACAAATTTTATAAAGGACGGTAAAAAATATCATATTCCGAAAAAGCTCGTACAAAGTGAAATGGCTCTTAAATCGGGAGTGAATTTTGTCGGTAAACCGATTGAATTTAAGCTGACAGACAATTTTGGTTTGGATATTCCGCAGAATGAATTGTATGTTCCGCATTACGGTAAAAATTGCGATAAGTGCGGAAGCAAGCTGATTTGTAACGGTTGCAGCGATTGCGGCAGATGTAAATAAATATTACATAAATGCAGAGGACATAATCGTGTAAATGATTATGTCCTCATATAAATTTTACGACCAAAAAGCAATGCGTTTTTATTTCAAATACCTTCTATTCCTCTGTTATATCTCTGAAAATTTTGTTTTCATTGAACACTAAGCTGTCACATATCATCTGAACACCGAGCCGAAAACCAAGTTTAAAATTCTCAATATTTCCGGCTGCTGTTATTTCATCGTGAGCATTCACAAGGTCAATAAATATTTTTTTCTCCTTACCCTCTAATAGCTCATTTAGTTTATTCTCACAAATACAAAATTCTTTAAGGGCTTTTGCATATTGAGAATTTTTATTATACATTTTCTGATTAGGTTGTATATTCCCATAGTACAATTCTTCAATAAAATTCATTTTAGACCTCCATTATTGCGCTTGTAATAAAAGTTTATGAGCAACTATATAATATGCGCTGTCTACCGGTGGAATATCCCAGTAGCAAAAGTCACCTACACGGTCAACGGCGGGATTGTATGACGGGTCGGCAGCCTGATATATTTTTGTGTGTGCTTCCTGAATAGCCGTGTTGTAGTCCTTGCCGCTCTGGACATCAACAATAATGTCCGCAAGCAATACCCTTAATTCGTCCTCAATCTGTTTATACACGTCGGGGCGCATATAAATATCTCTTGTAACCCGAATTGCATTTTGTGAGATTGCGGATAAGAGCGCGTAACCGTAGCCGTTAGTCTGATTTGCAATTACAGCTTTTCGGATTGCGGTGTTTGCTATTGCACTTGCAGAGCCGTAACCCTCGCCGTTCGCTACGCTGTCAAGTATCGGACTGATTAAGTTTTCCGTAACGGTGATTGCCGCCTCGTCTGTTCCATACGGTGCGCACTCTTTCGGAACGGGAGCGGCTAACGCCGTTGCGCTGATTGACGACAATGCAGCGATTAGTAATAGTGTAATTATTTTTTTCATGGTGATTGCCTCCTGACATAATTTATTTTGTAATATAATTATATCATTCGGACATACTTGCGCCCAGCCGGAATAGCGCACGAAAAAATTTACATCTGCCCGTATATGTCGCCTAAAAGCTAAAAAGGGTTTGGGAATATCCCAAAAATAGAAATCAAATTTTTTAAACGGGTACTCGTTTGATGTGCTTGCTGGTAGCAAACTTTAGGCAAGTATAGAAATTTGATTTTTCGCCAGTGGGTACGCAAAAGACACCAGCAAAAAAATCCGTGCGGTTAT
Organism: Clostridia bacterium; assembly: GCA_017935675.1. Lineage (GTDB taxonomy): Bacteria > Bacillota > Clostridia > UBA1381 > UBA1381 > RGIG9115. The sequence goes on from JAGBHE010000061.1 coordinate 31,440, forward strand.
GAAAGCAAAGGGCGAGTCGGGAAAACATTTAACAACCATTCCGCCGTATGGCTATATGAAAAATCCCGATAATCCTAATCAGTGGATTATTGACGAGGAAGCAGCGGAAATCGTTAAAAAGATTTTTCATCTTTGCTTAGAGGGTTACGGACCGGCACAAATTGCAAAACAGCTTCAAACAGAAAAAATTGTAGTTCCATTTATACATTGGAAACAAGCGGGAACAATAAATATTTCAAAGCAGATTGACAATCCGTACAAGTGGTCACCTGATACCGTTTCAGGTATTTTGGAAAAGCAAGAGTACATCGGTGATACAGTAAACTTTAAAACCCATAAGCAGTCATACAAGTCAAAAAAGAAAATCAATAATCCAAAAGAGAAGCATATGGTTTTTGAAAATACTCACGAACCGATTATTGATGTTGATACTTGGGAAAAGGTACAGGAGTTGAGAAAAAACAGACGCCGTTCCGCAAGAACGGGTAAGACAAATATGTTTTCAGGAATTGCTTATTGTGCTGACTGTGGCGAAAAATTGTATTACTGCACCACAAAATATTTTGAAAGTCGTCAAGACCATTTTGTATGCTCAACCTCGCGCAAGAAAGGCGTTGATGTTTGCGGTTCACATTTCATACGAGCCGTCATTCTTGAACAGGGTGTGCTGGAGCATTTAAAACTTGTAATTGAATTTATTTCTTTGTATGAAGATACTTTCAGAGAGATTATGGGCTTGCAGCATAAGGCGATTATCAAGAAAGAGTTGTCGGTGAAACGTAAAGCCATAACAAAAGCCGAAAACCGTATCAAAGAATTGGACAGGCTGTTCACATCAATTTATGAGGACAAGACAAACGGAGTTTTAACAGAAAGCCGCTTTAAAATGCTTGCCGACCAGTACGAACAGGAACAAGCTGAATTAAAAGAAAAGGTTAAAATCTTGTCTGATGAAATCGACCAGCAAGAGCAAGAAAGCAACAATGTTGAACGGTTTATTGCAAAAGTACATAAATATTTTGATTTACAGGAATTAACACCAGATGTTTTAAATGATTTGGTGAAAAGGGTTGAAGTCTACGCACCGGAGAAAATTAATGGCAGACGGACGCAATTTATTGATATTTATTATGATTTTGTCGGCTTATTGCCAATGAAATTATTGCAAAGTAAAATGAATACCGGCATAGCCTAAATTATGCCGGTATTCAAAAAATCATTAGTTACTGTCTTAACAGTGTCGCCCATTTGCCGTCTGTTTTTGCGTTTTAAAGATACTTTTCCGACAAAAAAATTTTTATGCGTTTGTTGTGTAAAGCCCTCAAAATCTATTGACTTTTATGCCTATTTATATTATAATAATAGGCATAAAAGTTGTTTGGAGGATTATATGACTAATTCGGAAAGAATTTTAAAAGCGGCCGAGATAAATGGCGGCACAATTACAACTGAACAAGTTAGTAAAATGAAAATACATCGCACAACTTTGCGTACAATGGTTGACAAGGGATTGCTTGACCGTTCTGCAAGAGGTGTTTATGTTTTGCCGACTAAATTCGACGATGAATTTTATAATTTGCAAATAAGATTTAAGAAGGGTGTATTTTCGAATGGCTCAGCGTTATATTTGTTAGGCTTCACAGACAGAACACCGATTAAATTTGATATGACATTTCCAGCTTCTTATAACACTTCATCTATAAAGAATGATATTAATGCTCACAGAGTAAAAAAGGAGCTGTATGAACAAGGAATAGTTCGTGTTAAAACACCTTCGGGTAATGAAGTAAATGCGTATTGTATAGAACATACATTGTGCGATATTTTGCAAGTAAGATACGCAATAGATATACAAGTCATTACGGATGCTTTTAAAAGATACTCAAAATATAAAAATAAAAATCTTCCTTTGCTTTCGGAATTTGCAAAGATGTCAAGAGTAGAAGCAAAGGTACGGCAATATTTGGAGGTACTTATATGAAAAATGCAATGCAATTAAAAGCATACGTTAAGAATTTAGCTAAAGAGAAGCATATTTCGGCACAGATAGTTTTGCAGAATTATATGCTTGAACGATTGCTTGAAAGGATTTCGCTTTCGAAGTATCATGATAATTTTATCTTAAAAGGTGGTTTTTTATTGGCTGCTATGGTAGGACTTGATACAAGAGCTACAATGGATATGGATGCTACTATAAAAGGCTTACCGGTAACTAAAGAAACAATGTCACAGATGTTTATTGACGTTTGCAAGATACATATAGATGATGATATTAATTTCATCTTTAACGGAATTTATGATATTCGTGAGGATGATGAATACGGCGGTTATCGTGTCAGCTTATCAGGAAATTATCCGCCAATGTCAGTGCCGTTAAAGATAGACATTACAACAGGTGATAAAATTACACCTCGTGAAATGGTTTATACTTTTAACCTTATGTTTGAGGAACGCAGTATAAATATTTTGGCATATACAGTTGAAACTATTCTTGCGGAAAAGCTTGAAACAATTATATCAAGAGGTGACCAAAATACAAGACATAGAGATTTCTATGATGTCTATATTTTAAATACATTACAGAAGAAAAATATTGATAATCAAGTTTTGAAAGAAGCTCTTGCGGCAACAGTTAAAAAACGTGGGACAGAAAACATAATTGGGAACTATGTTGAGATTTTGGAAACTATAATCAACAGTCCTGCAATGAGAAACCAATGGACAAGATATCAAAAGGAATTTGAATATGCGAAGGATATTCGCTTTGAGGATGCTTGTGAGGTGGTTAGAGAATTAATAAAATTAACGGAGGAAATATGAATTTCGAAAAACCACTAACGAAAAAGTTTCTATTGAGTTTGAAGATTATAACTAAAAGCAAGATGTCCCCCGCCTCTATAGGCGGCGGGTTCCACTTACTTTTTTCAGCGGGGGTACAATCCCCCACTGAAACGTTGAATGACGGGGCTTTGTCCCTTATTGAACGGCGAGATTCAGTTGTTGCAAAATTTGCAACAACTGCCGCAAATATTCTCTATTTAGGGAAATAAAATATCGAAAATTAACAGTTTTTTCTCGTTTGAGCAAAAACTATTGACAAATCAGCCTTTTTATATTAATATGGAATCAAAAAAATGATTCGGCGAAAAGAATATTTAGATAATTTAACAGCACTGAAGGATAAACAGGTTTTCGAGGTTATTAACGGTGTCATAAGATGCGGTGAATCTACCTTATTTGAGTTATACTGATAAAAATTAATACGAGGGGATATACTTATGAAAAGCAATTTTTTCAAAACAATATTAAATTATACACGCGGCAAAAGAAAAAATTTAATATTGGCTGTTATATTTTCTTTTTTAACGGGAATTGCGGTAGCCGTACAGCCGTTGATAATTAAATATATTGTTGATGAAGGAATACAGAACGCGGCATTAACAGACGAAAAGAAGTTTATGACCGTATTGGTTTTTTGCATAATATTTATCAGCGTGTCCGTATTCAGAATGACAATGTGGGCTGTCGGATATAAAAATATGCTTATAAGCCTGGAAAATTTTCTGTTTAATATAAGAACGGATTTCTTTTCGCATATTCAAAATCTTTGTATGAAATTTTATGACGAAACATCCTCCGGGGAGCTGTTTAATTATATAATGGGTTCACCGATGATGAATATTAAAAATTTTATGCAGCAGTTTGCCATGAGTGTACCGTATCAATCGGTTGCCCTTATAATATCTCTGTCGGCATTAATATCGTATGACTGGCTGCTGACGCTGGTCATGCTGATAGTGGTAAGCATTTCTATATTGCTGAATAACAAATCAAGATATAAAATTAAAAGCTTATCAAGCGATATGCTTAAAAGCGAATCGGATGCGAGCAAATATATAGATGATGTTCTTCACGGAAGCCGGGCAATAAAAATGTACGCAATAGAGGATGATATTTTCATGAGCTTCAAGAATCACATTGAAGCGCTGAAAACAAAAGGAATAAATCTTTCATTCACACAGTGGATTGAAAATGCAAAGCCGGAATTTACTCAGAATGTGGGAACTACTTTAATTTACTTAATAGGAGCATTTTCTTGTATTTACCGCGGTCTTACGGTGGGACAGCTCGTGGCGTTTACCGGAAGCATGAATATAATTTTATCATCATTAAATGTATGGTTTAATATCAATTTGGTAAAATCCTCGGCAGAGTCAAGTTTGGAAAGAATAGAAGCGATATTGGACGTTAAATCTACAACGATTGAAAATAATAAGCATGTACGGGATATAAATATAGAGAAAGGAAGGGCCAAGCGCAATAATAAGCCTTGCGTTGAGTTTGAAAATGTTGATTTTGGATATAATGATAGAACGATATTAAAAAATTTTAATTGCAAGATAGATTATAATAAAAGCTATGGCTTTGTGGGAACGAGCGGAAGCGGCAAGAGCACTATCACAAAGCTGATTATGCGGCTTTATGATGTTCAGTCCGGAGAGGTGAAAATGCATGACAGAAATATAAAGGATTTCAGCCTGCATGATTTAAGAACAAGCATAGGAATAGTGCCGCAGGAGCCGTTTATGTTTCACGCCAGTATAATTGATAATATAAGAATATCATGTCCCGATGCTCCGATGCTGGATATCATAAATGCTATGGAAACAGCAAGGGTGCATGAATTTGTAAATGAACTTCCGAACGGATGGAATACAATAATAGGCGAAGACGGGTACGGAATATCCGGCGGACAAAAACAAAGAATTGCAATAGCGCGGGCAATTCTCAGCAAGCCCGATATATTAATATTCGATGAAGCAACATCGGCATTGGATAACTTATCGGAAAAACACATACAAAATGCTATGGAAGAGCTAATGAAAACCCATACGGTAATAATAATTGCTCACAGATTGACTACAATAAAAAATGTTGATAAAATAATGGTATTTGATAAAGGGTGTATAGTTCAGGAAGGAACATTTGATGAACTCAGCCGTGAGGAAGGGCTATTTAAAATTTTGCTGAATATAACCTAAGCGCAGATGTCCTGCGCCGGCAGAGGAGGTGCTTTCTTTTGAGAAAATTTTACGGTCATACGGATATTGTATTTACGCGTGTGTATACAGCCTCGGAAAAGTATAAATCCCTTCCGTTTTGTTTTGAAAGCTTTTCACATTTTAAGGCTGATGCAGAATACGGAATTGAGCGTGCCGATTTAGACAGGTATATTATTCTGTTTTCTATAAAGGGAGAGGGAATTTTAGAATATCTCGGTCATGAATACAGGATTGCGGAAAATCAGGTAATATTTATAGACAGCCATAAGTATCATAAATACAGGTCAGCCGGCGGCAAGGATTGGGAATTTTATTTTATGCTTATCTACGGTGCGGGAGTTAAGGCATATTATGATATTCTGTTTTCGGAAAAATATTATGTGCTTGAGTTTTTTGACAGCAATATAATAAAAAGATTTATGGACGATATGCTGTATCTTGATGACAGACATTCCCCGCAGTTTCCGTTGTGGGCGTGTAAGCAGCTGAACGATTTTCTCATACAGCTGTCATTCCTTAACTCGGAATACGGAAATCAGGAGTTTTCGGATGTGCTTGAATATATAGAAGATAACATTGATAAGAAAATATCAATAGAAGAGCTTGCGGATATATGTAAAATGAGTAAATTTCATTTTCTGCGCAAGTTCAAGGGAGTTTATTCGGAAACACCTTATATGTATATTACGCGTATGAAGGTAAATAAGGCTAAAAACCTTCTTGTTACGACAAATGATACAATAGATGAAATTTCAATAAAGGTTGGTTTTAACGATACGAATACTTTTATTCGTTCATTTAAAAAGCATACCGGAAAAACGCCGAATAAGTACAGAGGAGAAAATTCAAGCTTCGGCAGAAAAAATTAAGCGCCTGAACCTTTCATCAGCCGAAAGGTTCAGACGCTTAATAAGATTGTTTTCAGGGCACAATCAGAACACAAGAGAACCGTCCCCTTGTGTTCTTTTTTTTATTTAAAATAATTTTTTTTTTGAATATTATATATGTAAATACAGCGAAAATTAAGGATTTATTTGATTATTTTTCTAAGCAATATTTGTAGATTATTCAGCAATAATTATTAATGCAAAATCAATATGTGTATGCTATAATGAAATCAAGTTAAGAAGAAGTATATGCGAAATGAGGTAAAATTAAAATGTCTTTAGACTTGACTACTATTCAAAAAGAGCAGCTGCAGAAACGGTGGTACGAGCTTCCGGAGATTAACAAAAGTAAATTCAGACGGGCAGCGGAATTTGCCGTAAATAAAGTAAGGAAAAATCTGAAACATTTTACATATGCCTTTCCTGCGCTGACAGCTCCGAACGGTAAATATTCAAAAATATCAAATGATCCGTGGACAACAGGCTTCTGGCCGGGAATGATATGGATATCATATCTTATGACCCGTGAAAAGAAATTCCGGGAGGTTGGAGAGATACAAAGTATACTTTTTAAGGAGAGGATGGAAACAAATCATCAGCTTCAGCATCATGATATTGGATTTTTATATTCATTGTCCTGTGTTGCAAACTATAAAATCACAGGTGATAAAACCGCATTTGAAACAGGAATTGACGCGGCGGAAAAGCTTTGTGAGATGTACCGTGAGGTGCCGGGCATAATACAGCGCGGCGGCGACATGAATAATCTTGATGATGCAATGACGGGAGTGTTTATTGTTGATTGTATGAATAATGTGCCGTTGCTTTTCTGGGCAAGCAAGGAAACGGGAGAACACAGATTTTTTGAGATTGCGTACAATCATATGAAAAACAGCCTTGCTTCAATTATTAAGGAGAACGGCAGAGTGGTTCAGCACGGTATAGCAAATGTTATAACGGGAGAAATAATAAGTGATTCCTCACTTTCGCAGGGAAAGGGAGGAGATGACGCCGCATGGGCGAGAGGTCAGGCATGGGCAATAGCTGGGCTTCCCATTACATACGGGTATACAGGTGACAGGAGCTTTCTTGAAGCGGCAAAAGCAGTAATATTTTACTTTCTGAACAGAATGCCCGGGGATCTTGTTTCTAACTGGGATCTTTATTATACAAATGATGATGAGCAGAGAGATACCTCGGCGTCATCGATTGCAGTCTGCGGCATGCTTTGCCTTTGCAGTTACCTTAGTGATGATGACCCTGATAAAAGGGTGATTTACAATGCGGCGCTGAATATTCTTAAATCGCTTTCCGACAATTATCTTACAGATGAAAAAAGCATGGGAATACTTGATGCAGGTGTTTACGGAATGAACTGGAAGGGCGTAGACGAGCCGAATGTATGGGGTGATTATTACTTCATGGAGGCGCTGTTCAGATTAACGGATGAATTTGTTTCATTCTGGTAAAAAACAGTATTTTAAGTGCAGGAGCACTTTAAATAAAAAATTAAAACAGAAAGGAAAGATAAATATGAAAAAAATCATATCAGCTGCAATAGCAGCTCAGATGGTTCTGGCAGCGTCAGGCGGATTTATGACGGCAAGTGCGAGAACCGTGTCCGATATCGTACAGGTACCGCTCAGCTTTTTTGATAATGACTCTGACTGGAGAGCGGAAACCTCAAGTTATGCGGCTATACCGAATGCGTTTATGGGAAATTTGGATCTTGCAAGCTTTGAATCGGAAACAAGAAAATGGGGCGGGGATTTAAATGATCCCATCAGCGCAAAGAAGGAAGCGGATGATTCCTACCTATATTATAAGCTGCGGCCGGATATTACCTTCCCGGCAGGCAAGGATAATGTAGATAAATACTTTGAAATAGTATCCTACAGATCTCCGATGAACAGGGTTGCGCTTGAAGCGGGAGATGAAAACATAATAACCGTGAGCATGGATATTGCGACATCGAATATTAACAGTAAGGCTTATAAAGAGGTATTCAACACGGAAACAAACGCAAGCATGACATCAAGCAAAACCAATAAATGGACACAGGCGGTATATGCCAATAATTCAACAGGTAAGATTGGAACGGCACAGCTTGAAAGCGGACAATGGTATAATGTGACGGTTGAGCTCGGAGGCGAAACGGCAACCGGCTATAAATATTATGTAGACGGAGTTTATGCCGGAGAAGGAACTCTTGAAAGTGATAAGCCAAATCTCGGCCTTATACGCGTCGGTGTAAAAGCATACAAGAACACAGCCGACGGTTCATCATACGTTGACGATATGGCGTTTGATAATTTGTCGTTAAGAGTCGGCGAGCCTTTTTCACAGGAGCGGTATAATGCGGATAAAACAGCGAAAAACCTTCATTTTTCAGATATCTGCGGCAGCAACACGGACAAAACTCAGCTTACCGAAAATTTAAATCTCATAACAGCTCTCCCGGAGGATGAGAGCGGATCGGTCATTTCATGGTCCTCGGATAAGCCTGAGGTTATATCAAATGACGGCGTTGTTACAAGAGGTGCAGACACCGAAGACGTTATTCTGACAGCTTCGGTTACAAACGGTACAAAGACAACCACAAAGGATTTTTATGTGAGCGTTTTGAGATTGGCAGGCGTGCCTGATACGGAAACGGACTTTGAAGCATTGACAGACTCTGTAATATTGAACGGTAACTCATCTCTTGAGAATATTACAAAGAATCTTTACCTTCCCACGGCGGGAGCCAGCGGAAATACGGCAATTACATGGACGTCAAGTGATGAAGCAGCAGTTTCAGCCGATGGTACGGTAACGGGCGGAGCAGATTATAAAAACGTAACTCTCACAGCTTCTATCTCAAAAGAGGGCGACGAAACCTTAACCAAAATTTTTAACTTGACAATAGCGCCCGATTTTGATAAAGTAGATAAAGCAGAGCTTCAGAAGCTTGTAACGGCGGCAGATGAAATACTCGCGGCGGCGGAAAGCTTTACCGCAGAAAGCTATGCGGAGTTTGAAAACATTTATTATGAAGCTTCCGATATAGCTTATTCAACAGGATATGTTCAGTCGGTTGTTGATGAGGAAGTAATTAAATTCAGGGCTGCAATTGAAAATCTGATATATGCCGGTTTTCCGGCAGTTGAGACAAACGGAGTTGTAACAAAAGACACTTTTGCACAAAAAGGGAAAAACGGCAATCCTACAGATGTAAGTCTTGTTGCCAAGCATCTTATTACCGAGGAGGGCGAAAGCACCGCAAGACGTGCGTTTATCGGCTTTGATGTTTCGGGAATAGATCCTGCTTCAAATAAGGTGACTCTTGAGCTTTATGTTTCACAGCTTGGTGCCAATAACACATTTGAGGATTCCGTAATGGTATACGGGGTTGGAAACAACTGGACGGAAAGCGGACTTACATGGGCTAACAAGCCGATGGATTATACCTCCAAGCCCCTTGACAGTTTCGGACCTTTTAATATTCATTCCTCTAATGAAAATTATAATGAGGTAAAGGGCTATAAGAGCTTTGACGTAACAGACTATGTAATGGAGCAGAAAGCAAAGGGGGCAAGTGAGGTATCCTTTGCGGTAGCATCAGGCTTTAAATCAGGAAGCAGTTATATTATAATGGGATCAAGGGAAAGCGATACTCCTCCGCTTCTTAAGGCTGAGAAGAGAACCACCGTAAAGACTTCAATTACTGATGATTTGGATGCAATTTTTCTTCCCCCGCAAATTTCCGAGGCTGGAAAAATAGAACTTGTAAATACAGGCGCGGTAAATTCAAATACTATTACATGGACAACAACAAATCCGGAGGTTATTTCCGCAGACGGAACCGTAACCCTGCCCGAGGTCTCGGAAACTGTAACGCTTACAGCCTCAGGGTCTGCTTACGGACTTACCTTCACAAGAGAATTTGTAATAACCGTAAAAACAGTTTCCGATGAAGAAGCTGCATGCAGCTCCCTGACCTTTGACGATATTAAGGGCAATAATACAATTGCCGAGGATATTAAATATAATCTGAACCTTGTATCGGAGGGAGCAAACGGAATACCCATAACCTGGAGCTCATCTGATGAAAGCTTTATTACCTCAGACGGAATTGTTACAAGAAACGTTTCGAATAAGCCGGCGGAGGTTACTCTGACAGCGGCGGCAGGAAAATTTACAAAGGAGTTTAAGCTCAGAGTAAGCGGAGATTATTATGTAAATGACGACTGCACAGGCTTTGATAATGTTGTTGAAGTTTCAGACAAATTAAAAATAAGCAAAGAGGAAACATGGAGAGTTGAAGGTGTGGCGCTCGCGATGGCAAACGCGGACGGACAGTATATGGTTTACAGCGCGGCAGAGGGCGCAGGCTTTGAGGTTGAGACCGTAATCAACAATATCGGTTCAAACAGGCTTACGTTCTTTATCTCTGAGGATAATGTAAATTACGTGCCCTTTGCGGATGTTACCGAGGAAGCTGAAAAAAGACCAATCGGCGAGTACGGCGGTTATTCGTATCTCAGATATAAATCAAGCCGGACGCTTCCGGAGGGAACAAGATATCTTAAGCTTGTTGTTCCGAAATTTGACAAGACCTGGAGACATTGGATAACAGACGTTAAAATAAATATTGAATCCGATGAAATCAGCTTTAACGATATAAAAGGAAATAACCTTGATATGAATAATATCACGGAAAATCTGATTCTTCCTGTGGAGTTTAATAATCAGACAATAGAATGGACAAGTGATTCGGGAGCAATCCTGAGTGACGGAACATTTATAAGACCGGAGCAGGATACGGATGTAAAGCTTACGGCTGCCGTAACAAACAACGGGATTACAACAACAAAGGAATATAAGCTTACGGCAAAGGCATATGACAAAAATATAAAGGTTCTCGATAAGCCTTTTGTATGGTTCATGTCAGACAAGAATCTGATAGCCGGAGTAAGAGCGGATTCTACCTTCAGCGGACTCAGAAACGATGGGACTGTCAATAAATTATATGTAACAAGTGATGTTATAAATAATACAGGAGCGGAAAAGAACGTTATTATGTCGGTTGTTGTATATGATACAAGCGGACATATTATCAATGTATCCTATGATTTGATACCTGTAGGCGTATCAAGTCAGCCTCAGCAGCTTAAGAAAGAACTTACACTTACCGAGACTGCGGACTATACACTGTCAAATATAAAGTCATTTGTATGGGACGCCGACACAATGCTTCCCCTTATTGAAGCATTTAATGTACATAGAACAAAGTAATTTTTAAGGCTTCATGCGGCGCTTCCGTGCGCCGCATGAGGCAAAAATGGGAAATGTTTGGAGGTAAAACAATGAAAAAATATTTATCATTATTTTTCGCAATATGCTTTACAGCGTCAGCGCTGCAAATTCCGGCTTTAGCGAACAATGAAAACGTTTATTATTCGGAGCCGGGAGAAAGTATATACAAATATGAAGCAGATGCAGAAACGGTTATACCCCTGGAGCTTGAAAATGTTCCCGTTACAGAAAATTTTACATTTGAAACCACAATAAAAATTAACAGCGCAAGCACGTCAAACCTGAAGCTGAATTTATATTCAAAAGAGGACGACGGCAGCGCAAAAAGATTAATCGGAATAAATTTTGCCGAGCAGTATATGACGGCTGATAATGAGCTTAACAATATGTACGGAAAAGCTGCAGAGCTTCCCTACGATACAGGCGCTAACGGAAATGAATGGGCGTATATAATGCTTCCCGGACTTTTGAACAGGGATGAATATAAAAACATTAAAATATATTTTGATTTTGAAAAAAAGACTTATGATTTATATATAGATAATTATCTTGCGGCGGATGATAATTACTTTACAAACGAGGAAGCCTCAAACCTTGCAGCCGCGGAGCTTATTGCTCCTGCAGGAACAACGGACTATACCTTGAAGGATACGCTTTTAAAGGGCGGCTTCAGCGGTCTTTCGGTGAAGCCGGCTAAGGTGGTAAACGCAGAGGGAGATGAGGTTGTTTCCCTTGAAGCGGGCATGAGCTACACAGCGTATATTGAAGCGCTAAAGGCGGACGGAGAAAAGCTTGATTTTACTCTTGAAGCCGATTTAAACGGAAACACGGAAAAGCTGCCGTGTACTCTTGAAGCTGACGGCAGCTGGCACACCTTTTCATATGAATTCACAGCGGAGGGCGACAGTGACAATATAACTCTTGCCGGTAAGGATGAAGCCGGCAACGAAATAATAAAAAAGAGCGGGTTTTATATGAATCCGGCGAAAAAGACAGCTCCGTGTATTTTCATGACAGGAGACTCGACAATGGGACCCCATACCGGCGCGGTAGGCTGGAGTTCCGCCTTTCCGGCATTTGTTGATAACGGTGCAACTGTAAAAGCCTTCGGAAGAAGCGGAACCAGCACCAGAACATATTGGCATTCGGGACGCACCGATGTTATGGGCGCGCAGATGACGGAGGGCGATTATTATCTTTTTCAGCTCGGTCACAATGACTGTGCAGCTGCAAAAACCGGTACGGGCGTTAAGAATACATCCGTTGAGGAATATAAGGATTATATAAGAAAGTATATAAGATTTGCAAGACAGCACGGCGTACATATGGTGCTTCTGACATCTGTTACACAAAGTAAAATTTCATCTTCAAACCAGCTGACAATTGATGATGATAAAACGGCTCTTTATGAAAGGGTAGCTGCCGTAAGGGAAATCGCGGAGGAATACAATATTCCACTTGTTGACGTTTATGCGGCGTCCCGCGAGGCTTTTAAGAAAATATACAGCTTTGACGGAAATCCGGACAGGATTTATGTTGACGGAACTCATACAAATCAGACGGGCGCCGAATATCACGCGTATTTTGCGGCAAGGGGACTCAGCGGGCTTGACAACGGAATTGAGGATTACATTACGCTTCCCGAAACGCCTGATTTTTCAAAGCTTGTAGCCCTTGTTTCGGCGAACGAATCAAAGGATAAGTCATTTTACAGCGCAAAATCCTTTGATGAATTAACAAAGCAGATAAATAACAGCAGATTTTTGATGGAATCTCCGTTAGCTGCCGAGGAGGAGGTAAGTGCCCAGTATGAGCTTTTAAAAGCGGCAGTTGACGGACTTGTCGAAGACGACCCTGCAGGCAGCATTTCCATAACAGCGTCTAAGGACGCGTATGTTCAGAAGGGCGCTGCCGGAACAACCTTTAACTCTGATACACTCCTTGCAAAATTCCCTGTGGGTGACAGCAGTACATCAATTGTAAGAAGAACGTATCTTGGATTTAATATAGAGGATATACCGGATGAAGCAACACAGGTAATCTTAAAGGTGTATGTAACACAGCTTGGTTCAAATGCTACGTATGAGGATACAATAAGCGTTCATTCCGTAACGGGGAACTGGAGCGAAAATTCTATAAACTGGAACAATATGCCGACATCATACGGCGCTCAGCCCCTTGACAGCTTCGGACCGATGAATATCTTCTCCGCTAACCCGGACTATGATGATGTAAAGGGATATAAGGAGCTTGATGTTACCGATTATGTTCTGGCGGAAAAGGCAAAGGGAACAAAGGAGGTATCCTTTGCAATAGGAGCAACAGCCTCAAACAGCGCTTACTGTATAATACTTTCAAAGGAAAACAGCGAGAATCAGCCTCCAATGCTTGTAGCAAAGGCGACCTCCCTTAATACAATCGGAGAGAAAAAGGAAGAGGACCTTAACAGTATTGCAATAGAGGATTATCTGAATGACGCATCGGCTGAGGTTGTAACGCAGGACCTTAAGGAGCTTCCTGCTTTCGGTGCGGTAAATAATTATCCGATAACATGGAAATCAAGCGATACGTCGATTATGTCGGACAGCGGAAAAATAGTTAAAAGACCGGACCGGAACACAGAGCTTACACTTACGGCTTTAATCGAACAGGACGGCCTGGTGCATTCAAGAGAATTCAAGCTTAACGTATTTATGGACACAGAGGGCTGGACGGATGAGGATTATATAAAATATGAGCTTGATGAGCTTGATTTTTCCGACTTCAGCGACCAAAACATAAATCAGGTTTACACCGATATACACTTGCCCGGAAAAAGTGAGCATGATTTCTGTACATATACATGGAGCGTGTCTGATGCAGACGCTGCAAAAATAGAAAACGGAACCGCAAGCTTTACAATAAAGGACGAAGAGGAAGCGGAGCTTGATTTAACGGTTACTGCAAAAAGAAACGAAGCCTCGGTTCAAAAGGTTTTTAAAATAAAGCTTATAAGGGGATTTTCAGAAAATCTTATAACAAAACTAAGCGCAAGAATATCCGCTTCAAGCGGAAAGACCGGCGATATAACAGGCCGCGATTTCGATACGTACTGGGAGGCAAATTCAAGGGATACAACAAATACCCTGACATTTACCTTTACACAGCCCATAACGGTAAACTCAGCGCTTTTTGTTGAGCGCGGAAACGTGATAAAAGGCTTTACCGTTTCATACAGCCGGGATAACAGCGTATGGAAAACGGCGTACACCGGAACAACTCTCGGAGACAGAAACCGCAGTCTTATTGAGTTCAAGGAATTTACGGCAACTGCCGTGAGATTTACCGTAACCTCAAAATCAGAAGGTCCTGTTTCACTGTACACGGCGGAGCTTTACAGCGCGCTTATGTCCGATATGCAGAAGATAGAGGCTGATATTGCGGAGGTAACAATTCCGAAAACCGCAGCCTCCGACATAACTCTCCCTTTGACGGGAAAGAACGGAAGCACAATAACATGGAAAAGCTCGCATCCGTCATTCATCAGCAATACGGGAGCTGTAACGAGAGGCACCGGCGAAAGTCCGCTTGTTACGCTGACAGCAACATTTAAGCTTGGGGATTCATCTAAGGATGTGCCTTATAATGTAACGGTTCCGGCAAAAAGCAGCTCCGGCGGCTCAGGCGGATCTTCCGGAGGCGGCGGAAGCACGGGCAGTAAGCCTACGGTTTCAGTCGGTGCTCCGCAGACGGAGAAGCCTGTTTTGAACAATAAAATATCCTTTAAGGATGTTCCGGAGGACTTCTGGGGCTACGAATATATAATTTCTCTTGCGGAAAAGAAAATAATCAGCACGGAGACAGATAATTTCAGACCCAATGAAAATATCACCCGTGAGGAATTTATAAAGCTCATTGTTTTATCTGCCGGAATACCTATGGAAAACGCGCCGGAAATAAAATTTTCCGATGTAGACAGCAACGCATGGTATTATCCGTATATTGCCGGTGCATGTGCGGCGGGAATAGTAAACGGGCTTGAGGACGGCAGCTTCGGAACGGGCAGAGACATAACAAGACAGGATATGTCCGTTCTTGCCGAAAGAATACTTAAGCTTAAAAATAAGACTTCAGACGTATTGAATGAATTATCGTATGCCGATAATCATGAGATTTCGGATTATGCTAAAAATGCAGTTTTGACGCTTTCGGAAATGGGTATTATGAGCGGCTACGAAAACAAGTTCAGACCTATGGATAATGCAACCCGTGCCGAGGCAGCAAAAATAATAACTATGATAAGCAATATAAATGAGTAGGAGATTAACATTATGTTTAAAAAACTTACAGCATTGCTGCTGGCATTTAATCTTATGTTTTGCATAACGGCTTTTGCTGAAACGAGCCTGACAGAGCAGCAGATATTTGAGCTGAAAGCATTTTCTGTAGTTGAAGGCGGAGAAGATGGTGAGCTGAGGCTTGATGATAATATAACAAGAGCTGAATTTACTAAGATTGTAAGCAGATTGCTTAATTATTCGGATGAAGACTGCGGAATTTTTCCGGAGGCGGGTTTTAAGGATGTTCCGCAGTCACACTGGGCAATGCCTTATATTTCCCTTGCCGTTTCGTTAGGTCTTATAAACGGCGACGGAACCGGTAATTTTAATCCCGAAAGCTATATTACGCCGGAGCAGGCGTCTAAAATTCTTGTCCTTGCGCTTGGCTTCGGCAGCTTTGCGGAGGACGAGGGCGGATATCCGTCAGGCTATACTTCATATGCCGGAAAGCTTGGGCTTTATAAGGGAGTTGATTCCGCTCCCGGCAGTGCCATGAAGCGCAGGGATGTTTTCAAAATGGTTTATAACTCCCTTGACGCGGATAGGCTTGACCCCATTTCATACGGCGTTTCGGGAAGTGCTGAGGTTTCGGATTCAACCCTGAGAGATTTTTTCCTGAATGAGAAAACGGAAAACATATTAAAAATAAAGGGTACGGTTACTGCCGACTATAAAACCTTTCTCGGAAATCCGATTCCCGATATGGAACCGCAGCAGGTGGAAATCGGCGGCGTAATATATGATAAGGGCAGCACAAACGCCGGAGATTATCTCGGCATGGAGGTAGAAGCATATGTCCGCAGGGAATCTCCTGACAGCAGTGATTATATTATAAAAGAAATAAAGCCTGTAAAGGATTATGAAAGCGTAAGCTTTCCGTTTAATAATCTTCAGTCTGTCAGCTCCGGTGAGATATCATATTATGACGGTGGTTCAACGAGAACCATAAAGAAAAATATTTCCTCGGCTCAGTTTGTTTACAACGGAAGACTTCTTTCCGACAGAAACGATATAAACATCATGTCTATGACAGACGGAAATATAAGGCTTATACTGAGTGACAGCAATACCGTAAAATTTGTATTCATAAATGAATATCAAAGCTTTGTGGTTGACAGAGTTGCGGTATCGGCGGAGGATGACATTAATATATTTTTTGCAAATAACAAGCTTCTTAACGGAAAGGGAAATATTTTAATCGGCGAAGAAAATGATGTTACATATGAAATATACGATAATGACGGACAGCTTGCGGATTATGATATTATCAACAAGGATGACCTGATTTCCGTTTATGTGAGCGGCGACGGCGAGCTTGTTGTGATAAGGGTAAGCACAAAGCGTATAGAGGGTACGGTTACTTCATTGTCATCGGATGAAAATGAGGTTTATATAGACAGCAGTCTGTACGGCTTTGAAGAAGGCGTAGATTTTTCAGGGCTTGTGGGAAAGAACATAAGCGCATATGTGAATTTTGAAAATAAAATTTCCTATGCGGAGCAAGGCTCAGGCATGTCCTCATATGCCGGGATTGTAGAGATACTTTATTCACCCGATGATGAAAACTATAACCTTCGCCTTGTTATACCGGATATTTTGTCGGATGAAATAGAGGAGACAGACTCAGACGACGATTATGATGATAACGAAATACCGGCAATTTCCGCAAGAAATTCCGGAACATTGCTTCTTACCCTTGCAGATAAGGTCAGCTATGACGGCAGCTCCTGTTCGGATGAGGAAGCTGTCAGAAAAATAAGAGCTCAGGAAAGTCTGAACGGCACAAGCTTCCTTGCAATAAGCTACAGGCTGGATTCAGAGGGTAAAATCAAGAAAATTGAACTTCCCGAATTATATAAGCAGGGAAATGAGAGAACATACAACGCTTATGAAAAGACCTTTTCCGACGGGAAAACAAACCCTGATATGCCGACTGTTTACGGAGCGTTCGGGCTTGACAGCAGCACCCTTGCAATATGCGTCCCGGACAACGGAAATGAAAAGGTTACCCGTGACGATTACCTCGCCAAGGTTGAAATGAACAATAAGCAGGACTATTTTGTAGAAGCGTACAGCTATAACAATTCAACAAAATGCCCGGAGCTTGTGCTGATACATGCGCCGATGGTCTACCAAACGGCAGGCTCAACCGATTCAAAAAGCGATATAGGTGTTGTAAACGGGATTGTTTCTGCAATAAACGATGAGGATGAGGAAGTAAGGCGCGTATATATTGTTACAAAGGACGGTGAAATTACAGCCGATATTTCCGAGGATACAACCTCAGCAGCTGATTTTGATTCACTGAGGTCAGGAGATCTTATAAGGTATTCCCTTAACTGGAAGGATGAGCTTGACGGCTTTGACATATTGATAAGCGCTCTTCCCGTGCCGGAATCCTATTATTCCAATACCGATACGGACAAGGTTATTTTCTCCGGAAACATCAGTCAGGTAGACTACAAGGAGGTTTCATACGGGCTGAATAAATGGGTTAATCTTGTTACAATGAGCAGTGACGCGGGAGACATGGTTTGCTACCATGTTCCCATTTCCTCCGCTCCGCCGGTGTTTGTTGTTAATTCGGCAACGGGGAAAACCGAGCTTGGGAGCGAGGATGATTTTGTAGTATCGCACAAAAGAGCTGTAGTATATGCCTCCGGTATATCCGGCGGTTTGACAAGTGTTAAAGCTATACTTATTATAGAGTGACAGGGAGACTGACTTTTATGAACAGAAAAAAGATTTTAAATCAGTTATTATCCGGAGCAATAATACTTTCTATGCTGGGCAGCGGCTTTCCCGCCGCTCTGGCGGAGGACGGCAGTCCCGCGGCAGAAAACGAAATTTCCGCAGACACCGGCAGTGCCGATATTATGCAGTCTGAGAAAGAAAGTGAAAATGTGACCGGAGAAGAAATACAGTTGACGGAACCCGAAGGTGCGGAGCTTTTTGCAGCGGCCGGATCTGATAAGTTTGAAGTTCTGCCGGGTGATACGGCTCCGGAGACTAAAACGAACTATGAGAACAGAAAGGTTACCTTTGACCTTGACGCGTATGATTTTACCGACCCGTCAAAGCTTGAGCGGCCTGTTCCCATGTTTCTTACCGATGAACAGCTTTTCGGTAAGTGGGACAGCGGCAAGGGGACATATACGGTTGAAGGTAAGCTTGATTATTCATATGAATCGCCGTACAGATATAATCTGAGCGCTGTTGAGGACGCTGTTAAAAAAGGTGATTATGAGCTTGCAAAGGCTGAGCTGCTCCAATACTACAGAAACGTGACGAGAGCCATGGGCATGCCGAGCGCGTCAAGCAATAAAAGTCAGAGACTGACCGCAAATCTCCTGCTCCAGGGCTTCCATTACAACGGAAACAGCGGGCAGTCGGCAGCCGACATGTTCACGGTTAATTCCTCCTCCTACAGCTGGACGGAGGCGGATGTACTGAATGTTGTTGAATCATACAGAAACAGCGCCACAAAAAAGCTTCCGCTTTATGTTTACGCCGTAAACAAGGATAATTACGAGGCGGAGTTTTTAAGCAAGGAGGGTGACGCAAGCTATGCACCGTACCTTGAGGTTGTCGCGGGCGGTTCAACAATAAAGATACCCGTATATGCGGATACATATGTAAGCGCGGGCGACAATGCCGGAAGAAATTACGGCAGGGAAAAAACCCTTCTTGCCTCTGAGCATGTGGGGGGCTGGGCGAATCCTGTAACATCAAACACAAAGCAGATTTACCTGATGTTTGATTTGAGCGCAATAAGGGAGGGCACTCCCGTTACCTCGGCAAAGCTTAAAATGTACGGCAGATGGGTTGATAAGCAGGCAAAGCCGAGAAATAACAGCAGCTATAAAAAAACAATGGTAATACTCTGCAACGGAAACGACTGGAATGAGGATACGGTAAACTTTGTAACCGTCCCTCACCCCGCCCTTTCATATGACGGACAGTACGGTCTTGACTGGATATTCCCGCTGAACGCTGTAGTGAACGGAGCTTCTCAGTCCACGTGGCATGTAAGAATAAATCAGGAAATGCTGAGGTTTTCCTCTTGGTGGAATGTTTTGACGAATGAATATCTTGCAACGGGAGACGAGGACTATGCAAGATGCGCCATGATGTATCTTGACGACTTTATAAAGGAAACCTTTTATGTGTATATGGGAATGCCCGGAGGCGAATATGACGGCTGGATTGCAAAGGATTACAGCGTCGGAGGTCAGAAGCCGAGCAAAACCGTATTCACCTCAAACTGGAAAAGGTATGAGGATCAGGGTATGCAGGCATACGGAGGGTATTCGGAAACACTTGATGCCTCAACGCGTCTTTCCTGTCTGTCATCTAATTTAAAGAGCATTTATTTCAGCGAATATATGACCCCTGAAATTTTCACCACATTTATTAAATACATGTGGAGCATGGGTGACTGGGCATATAAAAACTGGTCCTCCTCGGAAGCGGGCGGCAACTGGGGTACATCACAGTGTAAGGCGGCGTATTCCCTTATGGCAAACTTTCCGGAGTTTGCCGACATCAACCGCGTACAGTCATTTACCGCATATACGAATTACAAACCGTATAACGGCAAGGTGCGCACAGGCTCATGGATGGATATGATGTGGGCAAATCTTAAGCAGGTTGCCCTTGACAACGTTGTACACAGTGACGGTTCCTCCGGTGAGCTTTCTCTCTCCTATACCGATTATGCGCTCAGCACAATAACGGGAATAAAGGGAATTGCAGATTCACTTGATATTGATGTTGAGTACAGCGATGAGCTGAAAAAGGGCATAGTAGAGCTTGTAACATATATAGTAAACCAGTCGCTGCCGGGCTTTTATGATAACCAGATGGGCGACGGCGGAACTTACACAAGAAGCTACAAGGAAGCGAGAATCAAGCCGATTGCAGACTGGCTTCAGGACCCTTTTCTGCTGTGGGCGGCATATGACGGGAAAAAAGGAAAAGCCCCGGATTATACGAGCAAATATTATGATGTGGGAAAAACAATGACAATGCGCTCCGACTGGTCAAAGGATGCGCTGTATCTCCATGTTGACGCAGACGGGGGGTCGGGAACTCATGCTCACTGGGACGATCTTGCGGTAATAGTCAGCGCATACGGAGATTATCTGCTTACCGACCCATTGTATTACGTGCAGACGACAAATGACCCTGCAAGAAGATTTCTTGTTTCGTCAAGAGGACATAATACAATGGAGATAAACGATTATTGTCAGTCGGGGATAAACCCAACAAACGTTGAATCCGCAATGCCCAAGGGCGGAGGACAGGGAACGTTTGAAAAGGTTGAATTTAACGATTCCTACGATTTTACAACAATATACGGCGGACCTAATTTCAAGAATCTTAAATACATCAAGAAAAACGGCGACACCTCCTTTGAGAGGGATAACCTTCCCACCGCAACAGAGCCGGGCATGGATTACAAGAGAAACATATTGTTTGTAAAGCCGAATTTCTGGATTGTGTCCGACTATATGAATCCTGTTGATAAAAACAAGGTGAACAAATATACACAGCTGTGGCATATGCGGCCTGAGTCGGACATGAAGATAGACGGTCAGTATGTGCTGAAGGAAGGCGAAAAGGTCGGCGAGGTAAACGGAGTTCCTGACGATATAGATCCCACAACGGTTTTTAAGAAGAACATGCAGATTTCAAATACTCAGTATGTACCGGGAACAGGAACGGGAGCATTTTATTCAAGCAACCCCAAGGGAGCGAATATAATGGTTGTTCCCGCCGATGTAAGTAGTGTTACCCCGAAGCTTATGTACGGCGTGTATCATCCGAATCTGCTCGTTCCGTACGGAGTGTTTGAGAAAAATGTTAAGGGAACTTCAAATATGGACACTATTCTTTTCCCGACAAAATCCGGTGAAACATACAGCGTTGTTCCCGAGCCGCTCAGCGTTGATATGCCGGCAGGAGCAGCGTCGGCGTTTAAGTCAAGCATAAAGGACGAGAGCGGAGTTTCAAATACGGAATATGATTTCAGCTACTATATTCTTCATGAAAAGGATAAGCAGAAAAAAATTGAATTCGGCGAATGTGAAACAGACGGTACACTGGCATATTATGAAACCGATACGGCAGGAGCGCCGAGAAGGGTAATTGTACAGGATACTAAGAGCTTTACCGATAAAAAGCTTAATACGCCTGTTATTTATTCGAAGGCTTCCGTCTCCGACCTATCCGTTGAATGGGTGGGAAGCGAGCTTCACCTTGACACCTCTGCCGATATAAGCCTTGACGGAATCACAATCCTTTCACCGAAAAACGCGTTAAGGGTTACATTAAACGGTGAATCCGTTTCCTTCAAGCAGCATAACAATTATGTGTATTTCGGCAGTGAGCCTGTCATAGAGGGCACGCCGATAGAAAAGCCTTCACAGCCGGGCAGCAGCGGTACAAGCGGCGGCAGCACAGGCGGCGGAAGCGGTCACGGCTCAGGCGGAACAGCCGGAGGCAATGCGGCAGGTTCATATGTTCCGGGAGGAAGCACAGCCGGAAACAGCTTTGACGCGGAATTAAAGGGGCATTGGGCTGAGGCTGAGATAAAAGAGCTTATCGAAAAGGGAATAGTAAACGGCTCTGACGGAAGTCTTAAGCTTAAGAATAATATAACAAGGGCTGAATTTCTTGCACTTGTAATGAGAGCAATGAGCATTGAACCGGCAAGCTACGGCGGCGCATTTACGGATGTGAATGAAAACGACTGGTATGCGGGATATATGCAGAGTGCGTCTGACCTTAAGATAATTGAGGGCTATGACGGAAAGGCTTCTCCGAACGATAACATTACGCGCGAACAGGCAATAAAGATTATGATTACAGCGCTGCAGACGAAGCAGGAGATTGATTTGTCCGGAGAAATCGCCGGGTTTGATGATATAGCAGAAATAAGCGGCTGGGCAAGACCCTACTGCGCGGCAGCTGTCGGTCTCGGTCTGATAACCGGTTCTGACAATAAAATCATGCCGGCTGACGCGGCACTTCGCGAGCAGGCAATGGTTATGGTTTACAGGATTATGAACAGGGAGTGACAACATGAATTATGAGCCTATGCTTCCGCCGCTTAAATCAAGCGGTGTGATAAAAAAGCGCGGTATTATCCTGTCAAAAAAGGATATACCGTATAAGGCTGACTGTATTTTTAATGCCGGAGTGGCTAAATACAAGGGCAGATACGTAATGATTTTCAGAAACGATTACGGTCACCGCGGCAGCTGGGTATTTGAAGGCTGCAGTCTCGGAATAGCATTTTCAGACGACGGAATCAGTTGGAGCGTGGAAAGCGAGCCGTTTATGACCCTTGAAAAGCTTGGTATCAGGGAGTGCAAAAGGATATACGATCCCCGTCTTACGGTAATTGAGGATAAGCTGTTTATCTGCTTTGCATTTGATACCGAGCATGGCATCCGCGGCGGCGTAGGCAGTGTGCGTGAGGATTTTTCCGGTATAGATATTCTGAGCCTCAGCAGTCCGGATAACAGAAATATGGTTCTTTTTCCGGAAAAGACAGACGGAAAATATGTGCGTCTTGAAAGACCGTTTACCATATATTCAAGAGGCGGCAAGGACAGGTTTGACCTCTGGATAAGCAAGTCCCCGGATTTAAAGTACTGGGGCGAGGAAAATCTGCTGCTTGCGGTTGAGAATGTACCTTATGCAAACGATAAAATTGGCCCCGGCGCGCCGCCGGTCAGAACCGATAAGGGATGGCTTACCCTCTTTCATGCGGTAGATATAGATAATACGAGAGGAAAGCACGGCTGGGAGGATAAATGGACAAAAAGATACTCGGCAGGCATTATGCTCCTGGATCTCAGGAATCCGGAAAGGGTAATAGGTGTGTCAAAGCTGCCGTTAATCGCTCCTGAGGAGGAATATGAAACCGAGGAGGGCTTCAGAACAAATGTTGTTTTTCCCGGCGGAATGATTTTAGAGGATAACGGCGAGGTAAAGATATATTACGGAGCTTCGGATACGTTTGAGTGTCTTGCCACAGCAGATGTAAACGATTTGATAAATTTGTGTATAAGCGAAAAGTAAAAAAGGAGGTTTAACAGTGGGAACAATAATTAACGGAGTGTCGCTGCCGAATATACCTTGGCAGGATAAGCCGGCAGGCTATGGGAAGCCGGTGTGGAGATACGACAGGAATCCTATTATACAGAGGGATCAGATACCGTCCTCCAACAGTATTTTCAACAGCGCGGTAGTGCCGTTTAACGGCGGCTTTGCAGGTGTTTTCAGATGCGACAGCCTGTCGAGGTACATGGATATTCATGCGGGGTTTTCAAAGGATGGAATCAACTGGGAAATAAATGATGAAGTAATTAAATTCTGCAGTGACGATAAGGAGATCCTTGTTTCGGATCACAGGTATGACCCGCGTGTATGCTTTATTGACGACAGATACTACATAACGTGGTGCAACGGTTATCACGGACCGACAATCGGAATGGGATATACCTTTGATTTCAAGAAGTTTTACGCCATGGAAAACGCATTTCTGCCTTGTAACAGGAACGGAGTTCTTTTCCCGCGGAAAATCGGCGGTAAGTACATGATGCTTTCAAGACCGTCGGATTACGGACACACACCCTTTGGAGATATATTTTTAAGCCAGAGCCCCGACCTTAAATATTGGGGCGAGCACCGCCATGTAATGCACACTGCGGGGGGTTGGCAGAAAACAAAGATAGGCGCGGGGCCGATACCTATTGAAACAAAAGAGGGATGGCTCATATTCTATCACGGTGTTCTGACCTCCTGCAACGGATATGTTTACAGCTTCGGCGCTGCTTTAACCGATCTGAAGGAGCCGTGGAAGGTCAAATACAGAACAGATCCGTATCTGCTTTCTCCGCAGACTGTATATGAATGTGTGGGAGATGTGCCGAATGTTGCATTCCCGTGCGCTGCTCTTGCCGACATGGATACGGGAAGAATAGCAATATATTACGGATGTGCTGATACCGTGACGGGGCTTTGCTTCTGTCAGGTTGATGAGGTCATAGATTATATAAAGAACAATTCACTTTAAGCGCAGCAGTCACGCACAAACGCCTGTGACTGCTGGATACACCCTGCAAGCCCGCTGCATGGATGTTCAGACTTAATTTGCGGGCAGAAAGGCTATGGTAATTATGATGAAGAAAAAATTATCCGCCGTGTTATCGGCATCGCTGACAATTGCCCTTCTTGCAGGCTGCGGAGGCAGCGGAACAAATGAAAATGCAGGCTCGGGAGCTGCTGAGATTGAAAAGACAACGCCTGACAGCTATCCGATTCAGACGGACAAAACCCTTACATACTGGTGTGATCTGAGCGGTCATGTATCAACTCATGCAAAAAGTCTTAATGAAACTCCGTTTGCTGAAAATCTTGCAAAGAAAACAGGTATTAAGGTTGAATTTATTCATCCTGCGGCAGGTGGCTCCGGACAGGCAAACGAGCAGTTTAATCTTATGATTGCCTCCGGTGAGCTTCCGGATATTATTGAAAGCGACTGGGCGAATTACCCCGGCGGACCGGAGCGGGCAATGGATGAAAATATCATACTTGACCTGACAAAGGTGTTTGAAAAGGTTTCTCCGAACATAACAAAGTTTTATGAGGAGCATCCCGACTACAAAAAACAGGTTGAAACCGTGTCCGGAAAGTTATATCATTATCCGTTCATTCTCGGCGATGATAAGCTTATGACGTATATCGGACCTATGATAAGACAGGATTTGCTTGACAGGGCGGGAATGGAAATGCCGGAAACCATTGATGAATGGGACGCAGTTCTGAGAAAGTTCAAGAGCATGGGAATTGAAACGCCGCTTGTGATGCGTATAGATAATAAAAATCTTCAGAACGTAAGCCCGTTTATGGCATGCTATAAAATAGCGGGCGGATTTTACGTTGATAACGGAAAGGTTAAGTACGGACCGTATGAGCCGGCGTTCAAGGATTATGTAATGCAGCTTGCCGCATGGTACAAGGACGGTATTTTTGATAATAATTTCATGGACACCGATTCAAAGCGTATTACAGCCCTTGTTGCAAGCGGTAATGTAGGCGCAGCCTTCGGAAGCGGCGGAGGCGATTTCGGAAAATGGATACCGGCACTTAAGCAGCTTGTGCCCGAAGCGGATTTTGAGCCTCTTAAGTACCCCACGGCAGAGAAGGGTACAACGCCTATGTACGGACAGAAGAATCTGCCGCTTGGCACCTTCGGAGCGGCGATATCGGGAACCTCGGAGAACGTTGAGCTTGCCGCAAGACTTCTTGACTATGGATATTCCGAGGAAGGACATATGTTCTACAACTTCGGTGTTGAGGGTGAAAGCTATGAAATGAAGGACGGCATTCCCTGCTATACGGATATAGTTACAGATGAGAAAAAGAACGGCGGCCTCGCAATAGGCGGCGGCATAGGAAAATATGCGAGAGCTTCATATAACGGTCCCTTTGTGCAGGATGTTCATTATCTTGACCAGTTCTATTCTCTTGACGAGCAGAAGGCGGCTGTCGGACTGTGGTCTGATACTGACACCCTTGAGCATAAGATTCCGTCCGGTCTTCTGACAGACGAAGAAAACAATGAATACACAACTATAATTCAGGATATTGACACCTTCAGGGAAGCGGAATTCTATAAGCTGATAACGGGAAAATCAACTGATTTCGACGGTTATTTCAGCCAGCTTAAGGATCGCGGAATTGAAAGAGCGATTGAAATTCAACAGCAGGCTTATGACAGGTATAAGGCAAGATAAGGGTTTTTATTGCGGGGCTGTTGCAGTAAGCAGCAGCCCCGGAGGGTTTTGGATTCAGATGTAGAACGAACAAAACTCAGAATAATGCGGATTTTCCGCATTATTCCACGCCCGAAGGCGTACGGAGGTACGTCGAGTGGTGAGTTTTGTTTGTAGTCCATAGGCAAAAAGTTTATAATTTATAGACTTTCTGCCTATGGACGGTCTGCGCTGAATGCAACACCCTCGGTAAAAAGGGAGGGTTAAAAATGTTTACTAAACAAAGGATTGCAAGCGATATGAAGCGAAACTGGAGCCTGTATCTTATGGTTTTGCCGGTGCTTGCATTTTACATCATTTTTTGTTATAAGCCCATGTACGGCGCAATTATAGCATTTAAAGATTTTTCTCCGGGTAAGGGAATATGGGGAAGCCGGTGGGTAGGTTTGGAGCATTTTCGAACCTTCTTCTGCGGCAGGGATTTTATAAGAATTCTTACCAATACCCTGAGAATAAGTATAGCAAACATAATATTCGGATTTCCCGCGCCTATAATTCTTGCGCTTTTAATCAACGAGGTTACCTCCAAAAAATTTGCGAAGTCGGTTCAGACAGTAACGTATCTTCCGCATTTTATTTCTCTTGTTGTAGTCTGCGGTATGATTAAAGAGTTTGTATCTGATACGGGCTTTATAACGGAATTTCTTGCGCACTTCGGCATGGAGAAGCAAAACATGCTGAATGAGCCTGATTTCTTTACGCCTATATATGTTATCAGCGGTATCTGGCAGGAGGTAGGCTGGGGCTCAATTATATACCTTGCTGCTCTTGCGGGAGTTGACCAGCAGCTTTATGAGGCTGCACAGATTGACGGGGCGGGAAGGTTCAGGCAGACAATAAGCATAACAATTCCGTCTATAATGCCGACAATAATAACGATGTTTATTTTAAGGCTTGGCTCTCTTATGAGCGTCGGCTATGAGAAGATAATTCTTCTTTACAATCCGCTGAGCTCGGAAAAGGCGGAGATTATATCTTCATATGTGTATAATGTAGGACTTGTAAAAGCGCAGTACGGCTTTTCAACGGCTGTAGGTCTTTTCAATTCCGTAATCAACTGTGTTCTTGTGTTTGCCGCAAACGCAGCTTCAAGAAAGCTTAACGATACGAGTCTGTGGTAGGAGGATAAGGATATGATTAAGAAAACTGTATCAAGGAGAATATTTGAATTCTTAAACACATTATTCCTGGTGTTTTTAATGATTGTAGCCGTTTATCCGGTTATACATATAATAATGGCTTCCTTCAGCGACCCGGTTAAGTTTATGGCGCATACGGGGCTTATGTTCAGACCTGCGGGGGACCCTACACTGCTTGCATATCAGAATGCCCTGAAGCATCCTCAGATAATGGGAGCCTACGGAAACACTCTGTTTATCGTTGTGGTGGGAGTTGCAATAAACATAGTTCTGACTTCAATAGGAGCATATTTTCTTTCAAGAAAGGAAGTGCTGTTCCAAAGACCCATAGCTGTGCTTATAATAGTAACAATGTTTTTCTCCGGCGGCATGATTCCTTTTTATTTCACGGTAAAGGATCTCGGACTTTATAACAGTATCTGGTCACTTATACTTCCTGTTTCAGTCAACACCTTTAATCTGATGGTTATGAAAACGGGATTTTCTTCAATACCGGATATTATTGAAGAGTCGGCAAGGCTTGACGGTGCGGGGCATTTCACCATACTTTTTAAATTTGTTCTGCCGCTTTCGCTGCCTATAGTTGCTGTTATGGTGCTTTATTACGGCGTTGCGCATTGGAATTCGTGGTTTAACGCGCTGCTTTTTATAAACAAACCGGAAAAATATCCCCTGCAGCTTGTTCTTCGGCAGATCCTTCTTGCAAATGAAACCAGTTCTATGACGATGGGCGTTGACGCAGGCGCCGAGCTTGCAGTATCGGAAACAATAAAGTATGCGGTAATAGTTATTTCAACAATGCCGATACTGTGCGTATATCCGTTTCTGCAAAAATATTTTGTAAAGGGTATAATGGTCGGCGCTGTAAAGGGCTGAGCATCTTTCCCGGCAATGTGTATGGAGACTGTTTAAAATGGATATTGAATCAATTATAAAAGCGGACAGAAGCTTTGCACCCGTTCCGTTCTGGAGCTGGAACGATAAATTAAATGAAGCTGAGCTTATGCGTCAGGCGGAGGAAATGGCGGATAAGGGGCTGGGCGGATTTTTTATGCACCCGAGGGTCGGGCTTCTTACGGCTTACGGATCGGACGAGTGGTATCGTCTTGTGGAAAAATGCGCGGAAAAGGCGGCGGAGCTTGGGATCAGTCCCTGGCTCTATGATGAGGACAGGTGGCCGTCGGGCTTTGCCGGAGGTGAGGTTCCCGAAACAGAGGAATTCCGCGCCCGTGCGCTTGTGCTTGTAAAGGAAAACGAATTAACGGAGACTGATACAGTCCTTGATACCTATGAGGAGAATCAAACGAGGTATTTTATTGCGAAGCGCGTCACAGCCATAGGCGATGAATGGTATAACGGTTTTTGCTATGTTGATTTAATGAACAAAAAAGCCGTTCGGAAATTTCTTGAGGTAACCCATGAAAGATACAAGAAGCGCATGGGTGAAAAATTCGGCAGGGAAATACCCGGAATATTTACGGATGAGCCGAATTATCTTATCAGAAACAGCTACAGCTGCCCGGTACTTCCGTGGAGTGAGGACCTTGAGGATTTTTTCTTCAAGCGTCACGGGTACCGGCTCAGGGAGCATTTAAAGGAGCTGTTTTTTAAGCTTGGTGACTACAGAAAAATAAGGCATGATTTTTTTGACTCGGCTTCAAATCTTCTGCTTGAAAGCTTTACGAAACAGTATTACAGCTGGTGTGAGAAAAACAATCTTAAGCTTGTGGGACATTTCATGGCAGAGGATTCTCTGAATTACCAGATAGGCTGGACAGGATTTATAATGCCTCATTATGAGTTTATGCACTACCCCGGTATAGATAAGCTTGGCAGGCGCGTTAATCAGAACATAACCGTCAAGCAGGTTTCCACCGTGGCGGAGCAGCTTAATAAGGAACGTACCTTAAGCGAGGTATTCGGCTGCATCGGTCAGCAGTGCGGATTCAAGGAAAGAAAATGGCTTGTGGACTGGCAGGCAGTACTGGGGATTAATTTCATAACCCCTCACCTTTCCCTTTATTCCATGAGGGGAGAAAGGAAAAGGGATTTTCCGGCAAACTTATATTATCAGCAGCCGTACTGGAAGGAAGAAAAGAATTTCTCCGATTACGCAGCAAGAATCTCAAAGCTTGTTTCAAAGGGGAAACGGGATACGGATATTCTTGTTATTCATACTGTTGAATCGGCATGGTGTGAATTTGATTCAATAGAATGGAAGGAAACCCCCTATGACCGGCCGTTTAATGAAATTGTTGATTTGCTTATCGAAGCCAATCTTGATTTTCATTTCGGCGATGAGTCAATACTGAAAAGACACGGAAAAATTACGGACGGTAAAATCAGTGTAAATGATTATACGTATTCTACTGTAATAGTACCGCCGTCATGTACGCTGAAAAAAAGCACAGCGGAGCTTCTCGGCAAATGCGGAAACAGCAGAATAATATTTATCGGCGAGCTTCCCGAAAGGCTTGACGGAGAGCTTGCAGCCGATAGCTTTATTCCGTCAAACGCCGTAAGGGCGGAAAACCCGGCGGAAGCGGCAGAGCTTGCATGCGGATTTTATGAGGACAGAATAAAAACCATAGACCGCTGCAGCGGGAAAAATGCCAAAAAGCTTTACACGTCATCAAAAATATGCGGTGATGAGAAGCTTGTTCTGTTTGCAAACGTTGAGCGGACGAGGGATATTTTCGCCGATATCGTTATAACGGACGACAGGACGCCTTATCTTATCGACTTGCTTGAGGGCAGAATATGCAATTTTCCGTATAAGAGAAATGGCAGGGAAATTCATATAAGCGCAAGGTTCTTTTCGGCAGGCTCTCTTGCCTTGCTTCTGACCGGCAGCGAATACGAGGCTGATGGTACTGTTTACAGTACAGGCAGCGGAGTAAGCTTTTGTGAAGCTTATGAAACAATGGCACAGTGCAGCCTGAAGGATATCACCTTTTCAGAGGAAAACGTTATGCCTGTAAACAAGGCAACACTTTATGTCAATGGTGAATGTGTTGCTGAGAACAAGCCTCTTGCCCTCCTGTGGAACGAGTATTTTTACAGGAAGCCGGACGGAACGGAATTTGCGTGTGAGTATACCTTTTATGTTGATAATTTCGATAGTCAGCGGCTGACGGCTGTAATCGAATGTGCACAGAATCTCGGCAGGATTTCCCTGAACGGAACCGAACTGACGCCGCTGCGCAGAAAAAATGCGCCGGAGGTGTTTAATGATGCCGAAAATTATAAGGACGTCAATTTTGTAAGGGTTCCAATGAATGGTGTTGTAAACGGGAAGAACGTCCTTCGCATAGAGGGAGTAAAGATAAATAACACCAACGGTATGGGCGGACACAGGAGAATAGCTGATTTTGAAGGTTATAATTCAACCGAGCTTGACGCTGTTTATATTCTCGGTGATTTTAAGGTTACGGAAAGGGATAATTCGGACTTCCGGATTAATTTCGGCATCGGCGGCTGCGACGGGAAAAATCTTACCGACAGCGGTTATCCTTTTTATGCCGGCAGTGCGGTGTACAGGTATGAGGCAGATTATAAAAAGGGTGATAAAAAGCCGTACCTGCGTTTAAACAGCGCAAATTGTACATATGCAAGAGTCAAGATAAACGGAAAGGACTGCGGCTTAAGATATATGCGGCCGTTTATTTACGATGCAGAGCTGAAGGATGGGAAAAACATAATAGAGATTGAAATCTCGTCCACGCTTTTTAATCTTCTCGGCCCGAACTGGATAGACGGGCTTGATGAGATTCTTTACGTCTCGCCTGAGGTTTTTGTGAATGATGAAAAATATACCGACACCTACAGGTTTATACCGCTGGGAATAAAGTCTGCGGAAATTGTCGGCATTTAAAAATAAGGAGGAACAGCAATTTTACTGCTCCTCCTTATTTTCAATATCTGCAAGAATAACAACGCCGCCCGGGCTGCTTTCCGCGTCTGCGGGGGGCTCGCACCATCCGAAATCGGACTGCAGCAGAAATTTTGCGCCGGAGGCTGCGGATTTGTCAAACAGCATTATTTCAGTATACGCCTCTACCCTGAGCAGAGCTCTTGCTATGATATTGGCGTATGCCCTTTTTTTGCGCAGCTCCATAAACTCCTCCTTGGAGGTAAGACCGACTGCATATGCCATTGATGATATGGTTGCCGGCTTTCGCTCCGTCATAACCGGTGCTCCCGATTTGTCGGTTATGATTTCACCGTTCGAATCATACATGAATTCCGGTTCAAGCCCGGAAAAATAATTATCAATAAGCCCCTGCAGCTCATCGGAATTTTTAAACGTCTGTTTTTTCATCTCAAAAAACTCCCTTCTCAAACACAAGAATCTATATATATTTAATTATACCATGCCCGAGGGTGGAAGAACGTTCAATATTTCAATTAAAAAAAACACAAGGGGACGGTTAGTCTGAATACCACCTGCCAAATACATATCCGGCGCTTTCCGGCTCGGGCAATAAGCAACCCGAACTTCCCTTCTTAACCGTAGTTTGCGTCAAGCAATGCTCCGCCAATTACATATAAATCTACTTTATCTATAATTCGCCTTTCCGTGAAGTGCCATGATAAGGTTATAAAAGCGAGGCTCAATCTTTCGACTATTTTATATGTTTGTGTTATGAAATAGTTTTTCCACAAAGCATCTGTAGTTTTCCATCTCAGAGCACATCAATATAAACGCTCCTCCGCCATGAAGGTCGTTCTTTACCTGCCCTCGGCTTATATAATGTTCGTATGTTCCTTCATCTATACAAGTGCCTGCACATATTTTATCTATAATTAAATTACCTCTATCATCTATGTAAGTAGATTGTATGCTCCCCTCGTAAGCTTTTTCTATTATCTCTCCGTATTCCTCTATACTGATAATTCCTTTACGGACAGCTTTGGCATAAGAATATATAAAGAGATTGGTGCATGAGCTTTCCGTCCAATTTCCCTTTTTCTTCGGTTTATCAAGCACCTCATACCACATACCGCTTTCTTTATCCTGCACCTTCGCAAGCGCCTTCAATAAATCTCTTACTATCTGCTTCAATCGGCAAACGGCAGGATGATCGGGAGAAATATAATCAAGCATATCGAGAATTGCAACAACATACCAACCGACCGCTCTTCCCCAAATCTGACCTGACAATCCGGTTTTTTTGTCCGCCCAATCCGCTTCCTTTGAAGCATCCCAGCCATGATAATATAATCCGGTTGTTCTATCTTTCATATAATCATCCATGAGGAATACTTGATTTATTGCCCTTTCACGAAGAACATCATCATTAAATCTCTTTGCGTACATAACAGACAGAGGTCCTGCCATATATGCGCCATCAAGCCACATTTGATTATGCTGAGTCATCATATGCCAATATCCGCCATAGTCATTTACAGGCCAAAAATACATAGACTCAGCAATAACCTTTAGTGCAGTAAGATACTTTTTTTCCCCTGTTTCGTCATAAAGATTATAAAACAAAATGCTTGGCTGTTTGTGATCAAGCATCGTTAATGCCTGTTTAGCAAGACTTGGCGTTTTATCATTACACAGTTCATGACAAAAGCCAATGATTTCACCATTCTCTCCTATCACACTATCTACATATGTTCTGATATAATCAAAATACTTTTTCTCCCGGCTTATAAGATAAATTCTTTGCATACCGGATAAAAGTACACCTTGATGATAAAATAATGTTCCTGCCGGAGGCAGTTGTTCCGGGAGATACATATCCATAAATGTGTCACAAGCTAATTTTCCATACTCCAAAGGTGTTTTCATTGCAATAGCTCCTTTATAATTATTATTTATCTTACAAAATATCCATATAAAAAGTTCATTACCTATGCCCGGTGGTATGCTCCCATATTTCATCCAACGTAGATGGGCAGGAAAGCGTATCCACAACAAGATTAGCCCATTCGGCATGGATTGATTGATTTGTTTCATGCCATTGTATCAAAGATTCGTTCTCAGGTTTTCCTGCCTCTTCTATAGCCAACGTCAATATAGAAAACGCCCGGCTAAACCCCAAAAGATTAATTTCCCGTTCCTCACCGCTATACAATACGATATCAAAAAATAAATGTTTCTCATCTTTATGAAACTCTGTCCTTATTTGCCAGTCATCCATAACAGTGGCAACATTCTTTATTTTAAAACACAGTCCACCGGAAACAAAGGATAGCATTCCGTTTTGCCATGAATGTATTTGTTGTATTCCCTCCAAATTTCCGCCTACCTCAAAGCGCAGTCGCAAATC
The DNA here is from genome assembly GCA_017935675.1 of Clostridia bacterium. Classification (GTDB taxonomy): domain Bacteria; phylum Bacillota; class Clostridia; order UBA1381; family UBA1381; genus RGIG9115. Next base: position 65,277 of record JAGBHE010000061.1, read on the forward strand.
TCTCGTATGAATGACAGCATTCTCTATTTTATCCAATGATGGGTGCGTGTCTCCGCAATCATATGCAAAATTCAAGACAGTAAGCACCCTATTTGTATCCTGCATCGCATTGCACTTGACCCCGCAAAAATCATAGTCATTATGTAAACACCGCAGACGCAGATAAAACGGTTTTTCTTCGCTTCCCCAATGTGCAATAAGGTTACCGTTTTGATTCCACATAATATTACAGAAAAAGGTTCCTAAAGAGAATTTATCATTCATATAACAATAACCGCTGCGAGTTGGTGCGGAACGATTCTCTTTCTTAAAATCAAATTCTACACACTTTTCCCGTGCCTGCTGAAAATAGCACAAATAACCGGGAGGACATTTTAAATTTATTCGGAATAATTCTATGGTTGCCTCTGTAATAGGCAGCCCAACAGCATATTTAATATAGGTCTTGATATCCTTTGTCATTAGCGGTGCATAGGCTCTGCCGTGAGGACCTGACCATTCAAACGCCGGATAGAAAAAATGCTCTGCGACACATTTCCAGCAAAAATCGGAAAGCTGCTGAAGGTTTTCCTTTGCATCTGTATCCTTGATATATTGCAAAGCAATACTGATATCTTTCAATACAATCAATGTATAAGTAGGACTGTTATACTCGTTTAACCCCTCTGTTGAGATGTGCTGCCATACCCGCTGTATCTTTTCTCTTCCATACTGTAAAAATTCAGCATTTTCTAATAGTTCACCTGCAAAAATTGTAACGACCGAATCCATCACGGCAATATTGGTATAATTTATTGCAGCATTGCGCCTGATAATAGAACGACAGCACCGATAAATGCATTGCCGCACTTCGTTTAACCGCTGTGCGCCAAGTATCTCGGGATAATCAGAGGCAATCTGTAAAAAAATTTTTCCTAAAAAATCCGCCCAATTCCAATCCGGTGGGTCCATCTTCTCTAAGGGCTCCTCAAAATACCACGACCAAATCCCAAATGTATCACTGTCCGGGTCGGTATTCTGCAAAGACAATATCTGATCAATGATGTTGTTTGCCCGGTCGTAATACGCCTCTGTTTCTGTATCCAAAAGAGCCAACGCATATACTGTACTCTCAAAGGTGGGATGCACCGTATCCCCATTATAATGTGTATGATATCCCTTGGGAACATATTTTTGCCGCACCATGTGGTAATCTTCCTCATACATTTTATGATAAGTTTGCACACAGTTTAAGAACAGTGCGCGATTCTCGTCTGTAATATTATTCATCATCATTCCGCCCTTCCAACCTATAAAACTAAAATTTCCCTTGTGCCTTACTACAAGCCTGGTAGCCATAACGCACGTTTTCAGGCGGGGTTCGGCTGTGTGTATTATAGCTAAGTATATACACAACACTGCACTCTCATCTGAAAAGCACCCTCCGGCAACATTGAGCCTTTAATTCTATTCCACTTCATAATTTGTCCATTCATTTGAGTAAACAAAAATCGGTGCACCGTTAATTTTTACTGTTGCAGAACAATTCTCCGCCGCAGCGTAAAAAACACGTCCGTCAATCCCTATCACTTTCAAATTTGTCTCATTCGGCTGCACAGAGATTTTCACTGTCCTTTGCTTCTCATCCGCCGCCCATAACGCAGTAATATACTGATTGTTTTCTTCTGACCAATAACGGTACCCGTAATTTGGATGTGTGATATTATCCGCCGCACCGATAAACTGCGCATTATTCAATACACGGGATAAGATATAGTACCCATAATAGGACTCCTTTGGATTTCCGTTCCAATCAATAAGTCCGAAATTATGCTCCATATTGGCAGTGTTTAGCCCATCATCCTGAAAAGAATACCAGTGCAGTCCCTTTACTCCTTTAGCATAAGCGTGCATATACGCCCGCGCCAAATAGTTACGCTGCGTCTCCCGATCCACAGCCTTTAAATGACTGCCTCCGGTATATGTACTCCAACCGAGTTCGGTAAATACGATAGGTTTTTCTTCATCCCCATATTTACGCATCACTGATCTGACATCATCTGTTTTTCCAAGCAGCATTTCGGGCGCCCCCGCGCTCAGTCCTTCCAAAGTGCCGTTCTCATACTTGCAATACGGATGAATATCAACAGCATCAAAATAATCCTTGACGTCACTTTCACTCTGATAAAACCTCTCCAAAAAGTCTAACGATCTCTGCTCTGTCCCGCCTAACGCAGGTTCCAGCAGAACATTACGGCTATCCTGCGCTTTAAGCTCTGCCCCGTTCTTTTTTACAGCTTTGGCATACGCCTCAGGTGAAGTGCCTTTTAAATCCGGCTCATTGGCAGTGGAAAAACTCCATATTCCATACATATGATCTTTCTCAAGGTACTCTGTCCCATGATAAAACATCTGGAAATTAATTCCCACCGAAGCATATTTTTTATATGTATTTATATCATGGTTATACCATCTGTTTCGGTTAACACCGTCCAACTGTCCCAAAAGCTCCAATTTTTTCATCAGGTTTTTTTCTTCTAGCGTATTGTCCTCCGCTGTGTTATGGCTGACATAATTTCCTCCGCCATAGGGAGAGTCATTGATATGCATTATATCTCCGAAGCGGTCCGCATCTAAAACGGCGGGAGTATAAAATGTGACAGGGGTTACCGCCTTATCTTCTGTTCCGTCTTTTAGTACAGGCGTAACTGCAGCATAATATTTCTGTTCCGGTTTTAGTCCCGCATAGGTGTGAAACCGGAGCGTTTTTCCGCTCACTTTAGCGGCTAACCCTTCCACAGATTGAAACGGTTTCTCCTCAATATAAATATTATACGTCTTAACTTTATCGTTAGAATAACCGGACCAGTCCAGATATACCGTCGAAAAATTTTTCACCGTAGGTCTTACCGCAATCTTTTCTCCATAAGCAGTTCCCTGCTCCGCCTTCCACCCATGTATTTCCATTCCTGTGTATAATGCGGATTTCTCAGCCTGTTCTTGATGAAGAGTCAGCTTAACATAGCGTGCGTTTTGTCCGGAAAGTCCGGGTATTACTATTCTGCCGTCCGGCTCCGGCAGATAATATCCTCCCGAAAAATACTTTTTTCCGTCTACACTGTACTGAGCTTCCAATCCTGAAGACGGATTCATAACGGCATCTACATCAATTGAGGAAATCGAATAACACTCCTGTAAATCAATTACTTTTGACTCATACCTGTCTATTGCCGTGTTTTGTGCTTTCTCTGAATAGAGAAGCTCCTCCGACTCCTTTTCACAGCCATAGAGCGCTATCTCATTTACACATAAGTTCTGCGCCCCGTCAGCCTTTTCCATAAGCACTTTTACGTAACGCCCTGTGACCCCGGGAGAAAGCGGAATATTCATAACAGGCTCAAAACCCTCCTGTAACTGAACTGCCTGCGTGTAATGTAAATTATCAAAGCCGGTAAAGACTTTAATCTTTTTAACGCTCTTTGCGTCAATCCAAAGCCTGACCTCTGATACTTCATAGGCATTCTGCAAGTCGTAAATCACATTACATTGATTACCGATAAATTGTATGAGATTATCTTCTTTCCCGTCTGAAAGCGCCGCCGGTATGGCAAAATCCTCTTCCTGAAAGGAAACTCCGTTTTGCTGCAAAACGGAGTTTCCGCCGGTGTAAACAGACGGAGTGCCCAAGGGAAACAAAGGCGTATCCAAACGATTTCCGCTCAACAGCTTTTGTTTATTCTGTGACTTTTGCTGCAATATTACATAATCTCTGATGGGTCTCAAGGAGTTCTGTTCCCATGTCATTATCTTTGCAAAATCGCCGTTCTCTATCCCTTTTACATCAATGTCAGCAGTCATTTCTACCGCGGAAGCTGAGGGAGAAAATACAGCCTCTTTCAGCTTTTTTTCCCGATCGTAAATACCGACCACTAAAGCTGCTTCATCCAACCCCGTGCCCGTAGCTGTAATTCGCCATTCCCCGTCCTCGGGCAGATATCCTATCCTGTTCTGATACCGGTCCGTGGAAGATGTCGCATATATCTGATCAACGTGCATACTGTCAGCTCCAAATACCACGGGGTAATATAAATTCAGGGCTGCACTTACAGTCAATATCAAACATAGTTGTTTTTTCATTTGGTTTCCTCCCATCAAACACCTGAAATAACTTTCACACATCGTACCTGCCTATTTTATAAAAATCAAATCCGCAAACTGGTTGGTATTTTTGCTGGAGCCGATTCCGCCTGCGTACTCAGCCCAACCCCGTCTTCCGGAACCGTCATTGTCATTTAACAGAATAGAAAAGCCCAATATATCCCCGGCGGACGGAGCGGAACGATTCGGCATTAAATCACTCCATGGTATTGCTATCTCATAAACAGTATGTCCGTCTGTGCGAACCGCCTCTCCTTTTGCGGAGGTCAGCTTTCCTTCCTGCGCCTTTTCAGGTGCCGTCCACCTCCAGGCGGAAAAACCGTTATCACTTAAAGATATTCCGATTTCATGGTATACCGTCCCGCCTGTTCCGTTTTCTCTTGAAACGTCCAAAGCAAACTGAACGCTGTCCCCTTGCCACATTTCAGCGCCGGAGCTGACAGGATTATGCTTGTTATCCTTCGCATCCACTGCAAGATACAGATTTTTCTCATCCCATTTATTATACACCGTAAAGCTCAAATCATCTTCACCGTCCCAATTTGCAATTCTGGCAGCCTGATCCTGTCTGTTGACCTTTATCGGTATGGCTGATGTCCATTCACCGTCCGAAATCACGCCGTCCACTGCCGGCGTTTTTCCATCGTTGATTGAAGCAGTAAAATTAAACATACGCTGTATCTTTTTCACGTATCCTCCCGCATCGATACTTACCTTTAACCTTACCGTATTATTCTCCGGCATTTTTGTAATAGGAATCTGTATTTGTTCTGACTCTTTTGGAGGTAAAACGATTGTTTCAAATGCCTTTGACTGATCAACCGCAAAATTTTCGGTCTCAATTTTAGCAATCTTCACTTCCATTGCTTCATCAGTCAGATTTTCCAGCGCAATATTTACAAACCATTCCTCCGGCGCGGTTTTTTGTGCAGTATAAGGGGTAATTTTTATCTCAAGCGATTGCACAACCTCAACCGATGCCATCATGGACGCCTCAATATTGCCGCCGGAAACTACCTGCAGTTTAATATCATATATTTTTTCTTCCGTATTTAGCGGTACCTGCAGCTTTACCTCAATATTGGAGGCATTTTTCTCGACTGTTGTCCCGCTAAGTACGCTCCAGCCCTCCGGCAGTTTAAGCCGTAAATCGCCTGCAATTCCTGCACCATTGGAGGTTCTGTCCACGCAAAGCGTCACGGTATCGCCGCGTTTGACCGCAAAGGTATTATCACGCAAGGTAAATGTATCATCTGCAGAGTGTATCTTGATACCGCCTTTGGAATAAATAAATCCGGGCATTCCGGAAATGGTAACTCTGCCTGTTCCGTTTTCCACAGGAATGGTTTGATTTGTTCCGTCTCCGCCCACCATCAGCAGTTCCGTCTCATTCTTATCCAAGGTGGAAAAAGTCATTGTCTTGACCTCCTCATTTGCCGCCCAAACGGAAGTAATACATCGATTTTTTCCCTCATCCCAAAATTCATATCCATAGTACGGATGGCTGATATACGGCACTGCGCGTACATATTGTGCATCCTTAAGAACATTAGACAGGATATACCAGCCGTAATACGCGGGCTTGGGTACACCGAACCAGTCAATGACTCCCAAATTATGCTCCAGATTTGTCTCGTCCACACCATCATCAATACCGGAATACCAATACACCGCTTTCAAATCCTTCGCGATACAATGCATATAGCCCCGCAGCAAATACTTACGCTGCGTCTCCCTATCCACAATTCGTAAATAGCTCTTGCCTGTATAAGTACTCCATCCAAGCTCGGTAGAAAGCAGTGGTTTATCCGCGTCACCGTGACGTGCCATCAGCTCCCGCACCTCATCAATCTTCCCAAGCAGCATCTCAGGCGCGCCTTCCACCAAGCCGGGAAGCTTGCCATCAATAATTTTACAATACAAATGAATATCCATCGCATCAAAATATGTTTTGGTCAACGCGCCGTTTTGTCCGTCCGCGTTATACATATTCTCCAGCCAGGTCATACACGCCGGCTCTGTTCCTCCGAGCGCGGGTTCTATCAGAATATTGCGGGAATCCACCTGCTTCATCTCTTTATACGCCTTTTCAATCGATCTGTAATATTCATTAACATCTGTTCCCTTTAAGTCGGGTTCGTTACGAGTTGAAAAGCTATAGACACCGCTTCCGTTATCTACAGGTAAATTCTGCGTTCCATGCCAATATGTGTGAAAATTCATTCCGTATTTTCCATAGCTGTCCATGGTGGCTTTCCCGTGTTCCCACCAACGATTGTTGTTGATTCCGTCTATTTCACTGAGAAGCCGCAAAACCTCTGCCTTTACGTTTTCCTCCTCAGTACCATGCTTGTTATAGTTACCGCCGCCGGCAGGAGGCTGATTAATGCTGAAGATATCTCCAACCTTTCCTCCTCCCAGTACACCAAGCGGCTGCAGCTTCGTAGTCGTTACATCCTTTCTCTCTTCACCGTCAACAGTAAATGGGGTCACCGCTGCATAATAAGTGGTCTCCGGCTTTAAATCAAAATAAATACTTGCCTTTCCCAACGCTTCCCGGCTATCTGCCTCAAATATCTTTTTCGGAGTTCTTCCGTTCACATTGGAAAAGTCGCTTGTTTCAACATAAAGCGCATATTTGTTTACGTTGTTCCCTTCAGCGTTATACGCTGACCAGTCCAAATACACGGTATCATAGTTTTTTCTGTAATAGGACAGAATAACCCGCTCCGTCTCTGTTGTTTTTACACTGCCGTCATACAGCGGCCGGCCATAAATTGCAATTTCACTGATAGACATTTTTTGAGCATTACTATGTGGAATAACTTTGACATATCGTGCATTTCTCCCAGGAACACCATATCCGACAGTTTTGCATATCCGTGCAGACTGCTTGTCATTGGAATTGGCAAAATAACCGACAGAAAAATATTTAAACCCATCACTGCTGAACTTTAACTCGAATCCATCCATAAAGCTATTGGCTTCAATTTTTGACCAAACCTCCGCGGTATCAATTTGATAGTGCTCGCCCAAATCAAAAAGAATGTTCGCGTATTCTCCCTCGGTATCTGCTGTTACATTGGTATCGCCGTCATGGAGCAATGCTTGCTCTGTATCACAGTCAATCATATCTTCGCCGGTGGCAAAGGGCAGCTCGGTCACATAGGAATAGTCTGCATTTCGGCTAAGCAAAGCAGTCTGAGGCGCCTGTTTTCCGTAAATCGCGGTTTCGCTTACCCGAAACTGTCCGGCAGACTCGTCTTTTTGAAATATTAGCTTAATATACCGTGCGAAAAAAACAGGCATATCCTGTAAAGACAAAAGTTCTACAGCGCCGCTTTTCTGATTCGCATTTTCTTTTGTGGCAATAAACTGATAATCTTCCCCGTTAATGCTTGCGTAAACCTCAAAGCATCCCATGCAGTTACCGCTGTTGCACTCTGTCCAAACATCAATTTTCGAAATTTCGTAAGTATCCTTCATATCAAATACTACTGCGGCCTGCCCGCTCGTACAGCATAGCATATCCCTGCCGTTTCCGTTGATTAAGGCTTGCTCGCTGTCAGCAGACAGCAAATCGTCCGGCGCAGCACTGTTTCCGTATTTCTGCCACGTATATTCCGCCTTTGTATCCGGTCTGGGGATGTCCTCCCCGAACAAGCTGCCGACAGCATTGCCGCTCAGCAAAAATACCGTGCCTTCCTCCGGTGAAACATTTTTCTCTGTGGCTGCAGCGACGGTAACAAAATTTAATCCAATAACACACGCACATAAAAATGCAATGATATTCCTTTTCATCATCAGACTCCTATTCCTTCCGATAAAAGTTTTTCCTGTAGCAGAAACCTTCTGCGTTTTTTTCCGACCTACTCCCGAATTGCATTTGCCTTGATAAAGGCAATCAATTCGTCTACTTGAGCATATGCAAGGCATACTACAGTATCTGCTCCTCCGTAATATATCGCAATCCGTCCGGTCTCCGCGTCAGTGAGCGCCGCGCACGGGAACACAACATTCGGTACATCACCGACACACTCGTATAATTCCTTGGGCGCAAGCAGGTATGGTTCACATCGGTACTTCACTTTCCACGGCTTGTCAATATCCAAAATTGCCGCGCCGACACTGTAGACAAAGCCGCTGCATGATTGATTGACACCATGGTAAATCAGCAGCCAGCCCTCCGTTGTCTCTATAGGAACAGGTCCCGCTCCCACTTTTAAATTCTGCCAAACTCCCGTTGGCGCCATAACGTGCTTGTGCTCGCCCCAGTGAACGAGATCCGGACTTTCACTATAAAAGATATCCCCAAACGGTGTGCTTCCGTTATCACTCGGTCTGCTGAACATTGCATATTTTCCACCGATTTTACGGGGGAACAAAACACCGTTTCTGTTAAATGGAAGCAAAACGTTGCCAATTTCATAAAAATCCTCAAAATCCTTGGTATATGCCAGTGCAACAGTCGGCCCTCCTACACAGTTACAAAACGAGATGTAATAAGTATCTTCAATCTTACATACACGCGGGTCATAGCCCATCACTTTATGCCTGACACCATCCTTACCGATTAAACGGATAGGCTCTTCGTCCAGCTCCCAATTATACCCGTCTTTGCTTTTTCCTTTGTGCAGACGAAGCATCCTTGCGGTATCGTCCACGCGGAATACCCCTGCAAATCCATTTTCAAACGGAACCGCAGCACTGTTGAAAATACTGTTGGAATTGGGCAAAAAGTCTCTCGGTATAATCGGATTATGCGCCGAGCGCCAGACAACTCCTTTGTATCCTTCCGGCTTTTCCTCCCACGGAATATTCGGCAATGAATTGCCTATGATTGTTTGTTTCATTTTTTTTGCTCCCCCTACTTTGTTGAAATTTCTACCGTTTTCGTTGATTCTATCCACTCTGCCGTTGCCCCCGTTGATTCCGCAATGAAGCGAACGGGAACCATTGTTCTGTTGTTGATGATTTGCGGAGCCACCTCCAGCATAATCACCTGATTGCTATTCTTATTTACCATCCTGCTGCCAATGCGAAACGTCAAATCCCCTTGCGCCGTTTTGGTTTTAATCATTTGCGGATCCTCCAGCCACCTGAGCGGAAGGTTCAACGCATCAAAGATTCCTCTCATCGGTACCAGTGTTCTGTCCTTGATGATTACCGGCTGCTGATCAGGAAATACCACCTGTTCACCATTTACAATCACCATGATCGGCATATCATCCTGCTCAGCATAAGCCGAAAAACAGCACAAAATTAATATTGAACAAAAAATAAGAAGTATTCGTTTCATCTCTGATCTCCTTTTATTCATAGATTACCAAAGTGTGCGGGTCCCCAAATAACGTAAATACAAACAGCTTGCTGCATCCGTCATAAAAATGGAGATAATCGCAGATATCGTTTGCCGTCCCTTTGCTTACCTTTTTCGTCTCACTGTCGAATCGATAAATCTGCGGGTATTGACCGGCGTAAACAAACTCCATATCCGTCTTTTTCAGCTTTTGAACCGGATCGTTACTGTTAATGGTCTCGGCAATGTTTTTTGTTGTAAGCCGCACCAGTCCTTTTACATTGCTGTAAACCTCACCGTAAATATTTCTGTTTAAATCGTCGTAAGTGGTTTTGGAAGGATTGGAACCGACCATTTTGCGTTCGCTTTCATCAAAGGTTTTCTCTACTCTGGTTAGCTCGCCTTTTGAATTTGTGTTAAAACGCAGAATGTCACCCGGCTCGACCGGCATCACACTGTCCAAAACCGGTTTGTTCTTTGTCAGTACGGTTGTAACCTTTCCCGCCTGCATCCCGGTAAGAGAGTAGGTTTCCTCATCATCTGAATTTAGTGCGAAACCGACATTTTCTACAACAAATAACTCTGACCGGTGTCCTATTGCCTCACCGCCGTCGGAAAGGTGAATAATAAGATATTCCGAATACGGCTGCGTATAAGAAGTACTGTAAGCCGAAATGGTATACGATGTATCATTTTTTAAGTATCCTAATTTTTCTATCCGATATTCATCCGTTTGTGTTTTATCTCTTGGTACGATGAAAATGACGGTACTCGGATCAATTTTAACATTTTGCGCAAAATTCTGTGCCGCTGATTTATACTTTCCGGAGGCGGACATCGGCGTAAAATCATAATGCAGCCCTTCCGTTTCTTCCAGCGCTGCCGGGTCATAAGGCGGCACCAGCTGTATCGTACATACCTTATTCTCCGTATTCAGCTCATACCCAATTAACTGCGCAGGAGCTGCATCTGCATTCACGGCAGTTTCTGCCATCGTATTCAGAATATTCCGATGGTCTGTAACCTTTTTGCCGTTCAGTTTCACAGACGGTGTCGCGTCATATATCTCAATGCTGTTCTGTGAAGTCAGGATTCGCAGTGTCAGGACCTCATCCATCTCGTTTAGACCTGCGCTAATGACATATCCAACATGCATTCCGTTTTTCCTTTTTTTCTCAAAACCGACGACTCTGCCGTCTGTATCCAAATAAAACGTACCTGCATTTCCTGCCTGCAGCCGTTCTTTTATCAGTTGAGCAAAATATGGATATGGCTTTCCATCCAGATATACATATCCGTCCCCATCACTCACCTGTGTAACAGTTGCATCAATCCTCTTTTTTGACACAAGTATATTAATATAAGTCTCGTCCTGACTCTTTGCAACAGAAAGGACATCACCGACAGCGATATTGGAAAAATATATCGGATTGCCCTGATTATCCTGCATTGTGCAGCGAACCGTCGGATCTGTCGGATCCAACTTCAGAACGCGGTAATTGCCGTTTTGATCCACTACCTCATAGGAGGCCTGATCCAGTCCTCCGACTACATATTCCTCATAATCTTCAATAAATAACACATCATAGCCGCCGCCGTCATTATCCAACAGCGTTATTGTTCCCACAGACGGAACATATTGTTCAAAATTCCCTTCGATCGTTTTTCCGTTATAAATAACGTGCATTCCGCCGCCTATCTTTACAGTTTTCGTCCTTCCGCTGCCGGGATCTGTGTAGGAGTATTGCTGATTTTCAAACCCCATTAAATCTTCTGATTTAATTTCCAGAATTTTGTTGTTCTCATAAGGTCTTATATATAGGATAAACTGCTCGTCCTTCTCACCCTCCGGATTGGTGTAGTAAAAATCAACGTTATATCCTAAATATTTTTCCGCACCGGAGCTGCCCGCAAGGTATTCTGTTCCTCCGATTTTCACATATCCGTCTCCCAGCTCTCCTCCGCCCGGAAACTGTGTCACATCAGTGGCGGAAACAATTCCTTTTTCGTGTCCCACCTCACATACGCGCAATAAAAATGTATTACCTTCTTGTGTTTCATAAACAATATTGCTGCCGGACATTCTTGCCTCTAATACGTCAACATCCAAGCAGTTAAAAATAAGCTTAACCGCACTGCTGAGATTTATCGCCTCTCCTATCTGAGCCGTTACCCCTTTCAATAATCCCAGAGCTCGCGCCACTGACAGATACCCCTGTGGGTATCCTCCTTTTCCTTCAGCTGTCGTCCGATATCCCAGTGCTTTGACCAAAATCGTCACTGCCTCGTCAAGGGTGATAAACTGATTGGGATAAAAGCTTCCCCCATCACCGGAAATAAAGTTCATTTTACTTGCGCAGTAAATCTCCTCCGCATACATACTGTTAGGCAAAACATCCGTAAATACGCTGTTTGTTTGATCATAGTGCGACTTCAAATCATCGGATACTCCTCCCATCAGGATAGCAACAAACTGCGCCTTTGTCAGCTCCAGTTGTCCTGTCTCTGCATGAAAAGCTTTATCCTTTAAAAAACCAAGTCCCGTTAAAATCTCAATCTCTTTTTGCAAAACACGGCTGTCCGCAGCTGCCTGAACCGAAAAAAGCGGCAGACACATGAGCGCACAAAGCAGCAACGCTGTTATTTTTGTCTTATATTTCATTTCCGCTTCCTCCTTACTTCTGCAAATTGATTAGCCCAAACAGAATCTTTGCTGCTTCCGCTCTGGTGGCGTTCTCCTTAGGAGCAAAACAGTTCTTCTCTCTGCCCTGAATTACACCGCTGTTCTTCATTGCATAAACTCCTTCTTGCGCATACTCGCTGATTGATGTATCATCACTAAACGGCTCATATTTGCTTGTGTCCGGCGTTATTTTCGCTTTGTCAAGTATTACCCGATATGCCAATGTTGCTAAGTCCTGACGGGAAATCAAATCACCGCCGCCAAACATTCCGTTGTCATATCCCGCTGTAATCCCTTTCACCTGTGCGCTCGCAACATACGGATATGACCAGTCATCCCTTGATACATCGCTGAAGCTGCAAGCCGCATCTTCCTCCAGCAAGTCAAAAGCAAGAATCAGCATCTTAGTAAACTCCGCACGTGTGACAGCTTTCTCCGGTGCAAAGGTTCCGTCGCCGTTCCCGGATATGATTCCTGCATGATATAAAGCCTCAATGCTCTCTTTAGCCCAATAAACGCTGTCTAAATCCGAAAAAGCCTCGGTTTTCTCAGCTTCCGGTGTATTCGCGGGAGGCTGTGTCTGCGGCATAAATACACTGGTATTATACTTGTCACCACCGGAGCCGCCTCCGCCGCCGTTATTGCCGGAAGGCTGTTTGTCCGGAGTATTTTCTACCTGTCTTATCGCGTTGTTAAATATCTGCTTTAGCTCAGCTATCGTATCTGCATTTTTTCCTTCTAAAATTGCGGTATCAATCAGATATCGCTGATTGTTTGTCAAATCTGAACTGAGGTACCCTTCGAAATTAAAGCCCTGCAAATATGTCTCACAATGCTCCAGCATCGGGCGCACTTGAACATAATTGTTCATTTGCCGCAGACTGTATAAAATAACCTTGTCAAAAAAGTCCTTTTCGAACGCGTGCATACTTTCATACGCCTGCCCCGCAATCCCGCGGCAAAATTCTATCTGCTGTGCACCTGATAAAATTTTCCTGAATACCTGTGTATATATCGGCTGATCGGCAAATCCTAACTTTGCCGCATTGCTGTCCAAAAAGCCCGGCAAGTCTTGTGCTGACAGACCAACAGCTTTTTTCAGCAGCAATTCCCGCTCAAAACATTCTATCACCTGCTCGGTCGTTGTGTACCCGTCATAGGTAAGCATCCCTTTTGCGACATTATCCAAAAATGTTTTTTCGGGATCTGCCGCCTGTAACTCTTTATATACTGTAATTTCACTCAGAAGTACATCATACTCCGTGAAAATTGTTTTCATTTTATTAATATCCCGTTCCCTCACAGCAATATTGATATCCCGAATCAAGCTGTCTGCCATCTTTTTATCAATATATACAAAGCTGTCCGTATACGGCACGGTGCTGTTCGTTAAAAAGACGCGCACCAAATGAGTTCCCTGCACACTGTCTATATGGCAGGAATATGTGTAATTCCCGTTCACATCAGGAGTCACCTGATCCTGATGCGCAATGATATCATTCCAATAGGACGGAGTGATATTTTTCAAATCTTCTCCCGCCTTGCCGGGCTTTAACACCTGCAATGTAATATCATTGAGATAGGAGGCTGTATTCGGAGAAATGCTCCCCTGTACCGTCAAAACCTGTGTCGCCTCATCAAAGTTCAGCTTATCAATAGGTGCGGCAAAAGCCGTAACAGATACCGCCAAATATGCAGCAAATATCGCAGCGGTTTTTATTCCTCTTTTTATCATCGATTGCATAGCAAGCATCCTTCGCCTTTCCGACTCACTTAATTCAAAGTTATTACATTCTTACTGTGAGCCTGATAATATATTGTGATTTGCAGGGCGCGGAGTCCACGCCCTTGCCCATTTCTCTTTATTTTCCAAATTCCTGTACCACGGTCAGCGGAATGCATTGCTCCAAGCTATCCCATGCAAAGACCCTCAGCCTGTACTGTTCGGTCACACCAGACAAACCGCCCAGCTTTAAATGATAAGTGCTTCCTGCTCCGCCTACCTCTATATTCTGCGTATTAAAATCCATTGCCACCAAAAGCCCCTCCGCATTATATAACCCTGTAATCACGGTTACATCCTTGGCAGCAGCAGAATCGTTTTTAACAACGGCATCAATATTGATGTCGGTCACTCCGTTCAACTCGGTTAACTGCGCGCCGTCGGCGTCTGTAAACTTTAACTCTGTGAAGTCAAAATCCTTAACATACTCCCCTACGGCCTCTGTTCCGAATAAAACGATTTCGCCTAAGGTGAACATAACTGCGCCTTTACCTTTCGGAATCGAAACCTTGACAAATTTAGCCCGTGAAAGCGGAAATTCTGCTTTTGTCACTACCATTATGTTGTTATTTTCAGCAACATTGGATTCGTTGGTCGCCTTTGCCACTTCTGTCCAGTCAACACCGTTGATGCTTACCGAAACGGTAAATTCGTCTACTGCCTGTCGGGAACTGATGACGTATTTGCTCCATACATCCACCCGATTAATATAGTACAGCTTGTTAAACTTATAGATGATATCCGCTTTTGACGGACTGTTTTCCCATTTGGAATTGGTAACATCCTTGCCCTCTGTACCGGCAACATTTCCATTTTTCAATTTGTCATTCTTTGAATCAATCTTGATAATATCGGCGTCTGTTCCTTCGCCGTAGCTGTAGGTTACACCTGTCGTTATTATATCTACACTGCCGTACTGCTGATTGTCAACATTAGATGCAAAGCTGTTATCCGACAAAATTCCGGTTTTTACATTCGCAACCAATCCGCTGATGGCGGAGGACAATGCCGTACACGCAGCGTTGACTTCGTCCTTGCTTGCCTCATCATTGTGCGCAACATTCTTAGCCTGTTCAAGCTGCGCAGTCAATACTGCAAAGCTGTCGGGAGTATATAAATATGCCTTGCAATCCTCACCTTTGGCAATCAATCGGTTCAGCTCTGTTTTATCAGCTGTGTTGTCAGCTCCGTAAATGACAATCTCACCCAAATTGAATTGTTTGCTTCCTGCTGCGGGATTCATAACTATCTTTACATACCGCGCCTTCTGCGGCTCAAACTGTCCGACTGTCTTTACCCCGACAGAGATCTTGCCCGTTTCGAGATATCCGGCAGTATTTCTGTGATTTGTAAAGGTTATCGGCTCAGAAAATGTCTCTCCGTCCGTACTGAATGCTGCGGAAAAATCTAACATTTTGCCATATCCCGGATAATAATTTGACCAAACATCTACTTGGCTGACATCATATACTTTTTTCAGATCAAAGACAACCGCACCGCTTTTATATGATTGCCATGTTCCGAAAACGAGATCGCTGCCGCTTGTCCCCGCTACTGTTCCGCCTGTCATTTTACTGTTTTGGGGATCGCTTGCAGAAAACGCTGCATCATAAGGCTCGTAGGTAATCCAGGAATATGTCGCACCCGTATCCAGCTTAGTTTTAGGATATAGATATATGTCCTGGTCAGTTGATGTAAATTTATTTTCACTCAGCACAAATTGTTCAAAGGAGGGCTCCAAGCCTGCTATCGCCTTTTCCAAATCCGAAACGGCGGTATTAACCTCCTCCTGAGATTCCTTCTTCGTCAGCGCAGCTTCTGCCTTGCTGACCGCATCGGAAAACGTCTGATAACTCACCGGCGTATAGTGCGTGCTGCTGTAGTCGTGTACTGTTGTGAGCAGCAGCTCCAGCTGCGACGTATTAACCTCAGCTACCGAACTATCGGGGTCCTCCTGTCCGAAAATCAACACTTCGCCAAGAACGTTCTGCCAAGAAGCATCCTTGTTATTATTCATCCGCACCTTTACATACCGTCCCTTGGCGTTCTGAGCGCTGAAATCGCCAGAGGTATTTACCATTTCCCCGCCGGGATATTCCGTAGAAGGAGTGGTATTTGTTATTGTACTAAGCTCCGTATAGTTAATGCCATCCGCACTTACGGAAACCGTAAAATTAGCCATCTTTTTTATATAGCCGCCCGGTTTGCCGCACAATGACCATACATCCACTCGATTGATGATATAGCTGCTTTTCAAATCAAACACCGCTGTGGCAAAGGTCGCTTTTCTCCATTCTCCTATCATAGCGTCATCATTACTCTGACCTTTCAGGTTACCATTTTGCAGTTTTTCGCACTTACTGTCGTTATCCGGCAAATTGGCATCGTCACACTCCTTCGTCAGCCATGAATACGCAGCTCCTGTTTTCAGCTCCTTTAAACCGGGATAGGATGTTGTTTTATCATCATCAGACAATTTGTTGTCGCTAAGTAAATAGTTCTCACCCTCCGCAGAGATTTCCGGAGGAACGCAAACCAAACCGGAAACGGCAAGTGCCGCCGAGCAGGCAACCGCACAAAAATGTTTAAAAAATTTTTTCATTTTACATTACACTCCTTATTTCGTAGTCAATAAATCCTTATTTTTTTGATACCATTCATTAACGGCCTTTTCCACATCTTCACCGCCTAACCGTTTCCATTCCGCTCTCATTTTTTCCAATCCCTGCTCCGGCGTCATTGCCGAACCGCCAACGATAACATCCATTCTCACCTTATCCTTAATCGGCGCAAATTCAGTATTGATTTTTGTAAATTCCGGAACTGCGGGCTCGTACGGAATATCCCGTCTGAACTCATTCTTGAGCGCGGTTTCCAAGCTCTGTGCTCTCAGCGCTGCAATCTTCTGCGAAAACTCGTCCTTGGCTGCCATTTTGGGAATCCACTCCGGCTTGACGTTCCACTGTGTCAAAATTCCATAGTCAATAGCATAGTTCAGTTCCTTTTTATTCTTATCCGCATTAATTACCTGTGGTACATTGTCTGCCATTTGATAATGTTCACCCTCAATACCGAATTTCAGAGTAAACCAGCCCTTATCAATCATCCAATCCATAAACTCAACCGCGGTTTGTGGGTTTTTAAGCGTATTGGTGAATACACAATACCTATTGGCAACCGTCTCCTGCCATAAACCGTTTTTACCATATTGTGTAGAAATATTCTCCAAAGGAACAGGTCTTGCAGCCGGATCATTCTCCATCAAATCCCTTGCCAAATCCGTATTATAGTTATTGGTCAAAATACCGGTCTTTCCCGTAACCCAAAGCTGCTTTTGATTGCTGGAATCCTTGTCGGTGATAAATTCTTGATCGATCAGCTTTTCATCATACAAGGTTTTAAACAGCGCCATAGAATCCGCAAAACGGTCTGTCAACGGTCCGTATACCAGCTTGCCGTCTTCCAAATACCACAATGATGACGCCTGATACATTGCTTGCGTAATTTCCTGCCACTGTATGACAGACAACCCAAGCGTATCATTTACTCCATTTTCGTCCGGATCTCGGTCACGGAACGCTTTTGCCACTTCAATCAATTCTTTGTCCGTGGTCGGAGCGGAAAGTCCCAGCTTATCCAACCAATCCTGTCGAATCCACAATCCATGATTTGCGATAGAATCAATAGAACGCCTATCTGTAAAAGCGTACATCTTTCCATCGCCAAATACAACATATGGCAGCAGCTCCGGATGATTTTGCAGATATTCTTTATAAGCGGTACTGTATTGCTGAATATAATCATCAACCGGTAAAAGAACGCCCTGTTCATATAAAGAGTTGATAAAGCCCTGCTCGTACTCCGTAATGATATTCGGTGCATCGCCGGAAGCTACTAAAAGACTCAGCTTTTGCTTGGCGTCGTTTCTCGGAATGGGTACCCACTTTACTTTAATTCCGGTCTCTTCCTCAATCCATCTTGTCCAACGATTGTCCGAATATGTCCCCTCCGATGTTGAAATTGTTCCGCGGTCATATACGGAAACAGACAGCTCCTTTATCTCCTTCTTTTCTTCGTCTGTACCGCAGCCGACCAGCATAAAACCCGCAAGCGCGATACACGCGATTCCTCCTACTAAGATTTTCTTTTTCATTACCTTTTCCTCCTTCTTTTTATGGTAGAAAAATTATCCTGCATCTTTTATCCTCCTATTTTTATCCTTTTACTGAACCTATCATAACACCCTTCACAAAATATTTTTGTAAAAACGGATAGACACACATGATAGGAATGGTTGTAATAACAATTGCCGCCGATTTAACCGCCTCCGGCACAAGCTGCTGATCGCTCGTTACTCCTTCTCCGCTCTGCAGCAGGGTATCATTAAAATTATTTATCATTTGCATGATTTTTACCGTCATAGTTATCTTTTCACTGTCTGTAATATAAATCATAACATTAAAATAGTTGTTCCACCAGCCAACGCAATAGAATAGGGAGACTGTCGCAATTACAGGCACAGACAGCGGTAAAACTATTTGGAATAAAATGCAGATATCGTTTGCACCGTCAATCTGTACCGCCTCAATCAGACTTGGCGGAAGATTTTCAAAAAAGTTTTTCATAATAATCATATTGTACACGCTAACCAGAGCGGGCAGCCACAACGCCCAAAAAGAGTTCATAATGTTCAGATTTTTGACCAGAACAAAGCTTGGAATCAATCCGCCGTTAAATAGCATCGTAAATACTATAAGCGCGGTAATCAGCTTTCCGCCAACCAAATGCTTTCTGGATAACGGATATGCAATCATTACAGTTCCAAGAATGTTAAAGAGTGTTCCGACCAATGTAACTATCACCGTGTTTTTCAACGCATAAAACAGCTGCCCGTCTTCAATCAGATTTTTATACGCTCTCACCGTTACATCAACAGGCCAAAGAAAAACCTTTCCGGTCATAATTGCCTGACTGCTGCTCAGGGAAACCGCAATCACATTGATGAATGGAAAAAGCGCGATACCGGCCGCCAAAGCAAGAAATATGTAATTGATCGCGTGGAATATTTTTTCTCCTGTCGTTATTCTATGCCGCATAACTCATTCGCCTCCTTTACCATAATCCGTTTTCGCCCAACCTGCGGACAATATAATTTGTGCTCGTTATCAAAATCAAGCCTATCAGTCCTTTGAATAATCCCAATGCAGCAGTATAGCTGTACTGCATTCCTTCCAAGCCGACGCGGTACTCATAAGTACTGATTACATCAGACACATTCAACACTGCATCATTTTGCAGCATATAAATCTGCTCAAATCCAACGTCCAGCATCTGACCCATACGCAGAATCAACATAATTGCTATTGTCCCGCGAATACTTGGCAAAGTGATTTTTGTAATTTGCTGCCACTTATTTGCCCCGTCAATGACCGCCGCATCATACTGCTCTGCGTCGATAGAAGTAATTGCCGCCAAATAGACGATAGTCCCCCACCCGGCGGTCTGCCATATGGTAGAACATACAAATACTACGATCCACCAAAAGCTGCTGCGCATAAAGTAAATAGGCTCTGCTCCGCACGCTTTCAAAATCTGATTGATTACACCGGAGCTCGGCGATAAAATGTTGATAATAATACCGCCCAGCACAACCCACGAAATAAAATGGGGAATATACAAAATACTTTGGATGGATTTTTTAAACCATCTATTCCTCACTTCATTTAAAAGAATTGCCAAAATAATCGGTACAGGGAAGGAAAAGATGACATTGTACACATTAAGAAGCAATGTGTTGGCAAATATTCTGTAAAAATCCTCACTGGAAAACAACCGAATAAAATGTTTCAGGCCAACGAATTCACTTCCCATAATTCCGTCTACAAACCGAAAATCCTTAAATGCAATGATTGTGCCGTACATCGGTATATACTTAAATATGAAAAAGAACACTAAAACCGGAAACATCATCAGATAGAGGTATCTGTCTTTATACATACGTCCCAGAGTTTTTCTTGCTCTTTTCTCTTTTGCCTTTGGCAACACCTTGCGGCTTTCTTCTACTGTTGTCTGTTTTAAAAACAAAGCTTTCACCTCCTCGTTGTTATAATCAGATTATAACACGAGACATAAACTTTGACAATATGACAAATTTAAGATTGTTATTCAGTTTTATTATAATTCTTAAAAATATGATTAAGACAGTACTTTTCGCAGAAATGTTCCATTTCGATTATTCTTATCCATCTTTAAGATGCAACCACATTTTTTACTTTAAAAATCGAAAAGAGGGTGTTACGATAAGCAACACCCCCTGCTGGGACTGAACGAGTTTAGATACAGAACAGACGAAGCGAAGCATAATGCGGCCTTGTCCGCAGTTTGCGGTATAAATGACATAATTACTGTATAGGAGTCGTCTTCTCCCATGCCTGATCATAATTTACAGCTTCTCGACGGTATTCTCCGGGTGTCTTGCCCGTGTATTTTTTAAATATTTTAATAAAACTCGGCAGACTGGTATATCCGACTTGCTCCGCAATTTCATTAATCTTCATATTGGTATTAATCAAAGATTTTTTAGCAGCTTCTAATCTTGTGCGAATCAGATAATCAATAAAATTCATCTCAGTTGTTTCCTTAAATATTTTACTCAGGTACGGTGCACTGATATGAAACGTATCAGCCAGCAAATTAAGGGACATCTCCGGCTCCTTATAATTTTTCCGGATATATTGCATCACAGAGGAAATCAACTCTGCAGATGCGTCGCCGGACGGCTTGTTCTGCCTGAACTGAACCACCAAATTTGTGAAATCCCTCAGTACAGTACAGATAAAGTTTTTCATTCCATCTAAGTCCTTACAGCGATTTAACACTTCATAAATGCTGACATCCTCCACTACCATATTTGTTTCGATTCCCATATCCTTCAATTCGCGAATGCTTAGAATCATCAGATGAATACATACCTGATAAATCAACTCCGGCGAAAGTTTAGATCCCACGATTTTATCAAACATCCGCCCCGCTTCTTTTGTGCAGCCCTCTGTGTCACCCTTTTTCACGAATTCTACAATACGGGGGGCAAAATTCATGATATCATAGAGTTCCGTATCGTCCGGACTTGCAATGTCCTCCATACTGATAATTGAGTTTTTACCCATTAGAACGCTGTACTTCATTGCCTCCAGTGCTTCATAATAGGAATCACTGATATCGGGAAAGGCACTTTTAATGTTTCCGATACCGATGGTGACATTGGCATTCTGTTTGATGTTGATAAGATTTTTAATCATATCGGCAATAGCAATAGCGACCAGCATATTTTTGTCTTCCTCATATTCTTCAAAGCTCAATATGACGCCGATACGTTCTTCATACAGAGAAACTGCAACGCCTTTATTATCCTGATTGACGATTTCTTCAACCGCGTCGCACAATGACAAAATATCCTCTGCTGCAGCATGCTTTGTCATTTCCGCAACCATAACACAAAACGAGTTTTGGTACAATGTAATATCCAAATATTCCAGCTTTGACTCAACTTCTGTATAATTTGTAATATTGTGCATCAATACGTCCATGATTACGCGAGATTTCATAATGGGAATATAATTCTTCATTTCATCTTTAACTTTTTCATAATCTAAAATAAAATCTCCGAACATTCCCTCTAATTCCTGTATGGATGCCGCTTCTCCATGTGCCTTATCCTTTATTGTATGAACAGTCGACATTTTATTTGCAACAGAAGTCACAAATTTATCCATGGGCATAAGCACCATTTTCAACACAATAATCACCAATGCGACAACACCAATTAAAAGCAGCAGTAAACCCCACAGTATGATAATCCTTGCTGCCCCATACAGTTTTCCCATCTCCGCATCCGGTATCACGCTAATATACTTCCACTTAGTCTGTTTTGATGTGGCATAAAACACAAAATTACCGCCCAAGTTTTGATACCCTGTTTCATCACTGTTCAGAACACACTTCATATAATCCTTGTTAGCATAATCTGCGTTAATTTCGTTCTTATCCGTATGTGAAACGATAATTCCATCCTCATTTGCAATAAAAATATTAAAGGCACGCTCCTCATGATTTTGAGAAATAACCTCATTTAGCAACTTCTCGTCAATGTTGACCACTACCGCGCCCTGAACCTTATCACGGTATGCGGTAATGGGATAAGGCCGAATAATACTGATAATATTTTTGTCATTGCCAGTACTCTCCACTTTTACTTTTCTTGTATACATCACCTGATATATCGTAGGATTTTTTAAAAATTCATCAATCCAAACCGTATCGTAAAATTTTTCTCTGGGCTTGTAACTGCTTTCTGTCAAAATTTTCTGCGTCTTGATGGAATAAGCATAAATGGACTCAATATTATCATTGACATATTTAATGTTACGCATCCTGTCCTGCAAATCATCCAAAGTATTGATCCGTTCAAGTGTCCCGTTATACTCTCCGTTCATCAGATCATTGATTTCTTCGCACTGCATAAAATTGATGATTTCGTTATCGATTACCTTCAGTACCTGATCTATATTGTCATTAACCTGATTTAATAAGGTGAGATTAATATCTGTATACTCATCCTTGAGCTTATTACGTGGCATAATGTATCCTATTACAATAGTCAGTGTTATCATCGCCAGAAATAAAAGAAACAGATAAAAATAAATGTTCTTTTTCAGCATTTTCGTAAACCGCATAAATCTCTCCCCCTATATTTCTCCTTAACTCGCATCTTTATATTTCATAACTTTTTAATCCGGATCTTTCCAAGCATCAATAACAAGTAACCGCACAAAAGTTTCTCTGTTTTTCCATATACCCCCTATACCTGTGTATATTTATCTTGTTCCTATTTTATCATATTTATTTTAGAATGTCAACTCTCTTATGTTATGGTACTACGGCTTTTGAAACAGTTAACATCCTGTGAATTTTGTTGACAAAATGCTATTAATATGTTATACTGTTACTGAGGTGATAAAAAATGCCAAGACAAGCGAGAAAAAAAAGCGAGAGTGGAATATACCATATAATGCTTCGGGGAATAAACAAACAGAAAATATTCAGGGACAAACAGGACTATTGGAGGTTTCTTGAAACCTTAGGCAAGTACAAGGCTGAAAGCGGATATACGATTTATGCCTACTGTCTTATGAAAAATCATGCGCATATACTTCTTAAAACGGGTAAAGAGGATCTGAGCATGATATTAAAGCGCATATCGGGAAGCTATGTGTATTGGTATAATTTGAAATATGGCAGAGTCGGACATTTATTTCAGGACAGATTCAGGAGTGAACCCGTAGATGATGATACATATTTTCTGACAGTATTAAGATATATTCATCAAAATCCGGTGAAAGCAGGCTTTGCTGAAGCTCCGGAGGGCTATGCATACAGCAGCTACTGGGATTATATTAACAAAAATGATGATTTAGTTGATATAAGCTTTGCAGCTTCAATACTTGGTGATATGGATTTTGCGGAATTTCATAATGAAGCAAATAATGATGAATGTCTTGATTGTGAGAAAAAATCCAGAATTACAGATAAAGAAGGAATGTCTGTGCTTAAGCGGATACTGAAAACCCGCAATGTGAATGATATAGTTAATTTTGAGGAAAATGAAAAACAGGAATTAATAAGAAAGATGAAATCGGCAGGTATGTCAATAAGGCAAATAAGCCGATTAACCGGCCTGGGTGTCGGGATTGTCAGAAAATATTGAACACAAGAGAACCGTCCCCTTGTGTTTTGAGCATATTTCGGCGCAGACTGTCATAACAATAACTATGGGGTGGTCTGATGAGCAAGGAATTTCACACTTTAAAGGGTTATGATATTTTAGAGGGCAAGTCTGTTACATACGCTATGGAGGATTATCTTGAAATGATTTGCAGGCTTGCAGGTGATAGCGGGGTTGTCAGGAGCAGCGAGCTTTCGGAAAAGCTTAACGTAAAGCCCTCCTCGGTGACAAAGATGGCAAATAATCTGAAAAATGCAGGGCTTGTGCAATTTGAAAGATACGGTTATATTCGCCCGACGGAAAAGGGCATATTGACAGGTGAATATCTTATTCATCGCCATAATGTTATAGAGCGGCTGCTTTGCATGATAAACGGCAGTGACGATGAATTGGAGCAGGTTGAAAAAATAGAGCATTATCTTAATGCGGAGACAATAGAAAATATTGAAAAATTTCTTCGCGGCAGAGATAGCTGAATGTGAAATATTTGCTTGACAATGCTGAAAAATTATGTTACACTATTGAAAATAATAAGGTAAAGGACGGGATAAAAAGAATTGAGTAGTTTAAGTATTTTTTTTGATTTTGAGCTTTTGCTGCGTGTAATACTTTCCGGAATCTGCGGCGTTATAATAGGCTATGAACGCAAAACGAGGGGAAAGGGAGCCGGAGTGCGGACGCATATGATTGTGGCGCTTGCAGCGTCGCTGATGATGGTTATTTCAAAGTACGGATTTACCGATATGGCTGACGTCGTTGGTTCAAGGGGCGCTGATTCCTCCCGAATTGCGTCTCAGATTGTAAGCGGCGTGGGATTTCTCGGAGCGGGAATGATTTACGTACATAAAAACTCTATAAACGGACTTACAACAGCGGCGGGAATCTGGGCAACGTCGGGAATAGGCATGGCAGTAGGTGCCGGAATGTATTTTATCGGTATTGCAACAACTGCTGTGATTTTCATTTCACAGATAATTCTCCATAAGAATCTGAAATTTATGCAGATGCCTCAGGAGGCATCCGTAACAATATCGGTGCTTGACACGCCTGAGGCGGTATCATTTATAAATGAGCGCATCAGCGGCTCAGGCTGGCAGATTGATAAGCTGAAGACAAAGCGCCATGACGGACTTGTTGACATCAGCATGGATATGACGGTGCCTGCGGGATTTAATCCGAAGGATTATCTTGAGATTATTGAGAATGACAGTTACATTCAGGCTGTTGAGATACAATGATGCCGGAGAGATAAGTTTGGAAAAAGATAAGCGTCGCATCTCACCGCCATCAGCGACTTGAAGTATAAACATACGTCGGCATCGCTTCCGGCGGTAATCTGCTTGCTTCTCTTTCTCCAAACGGCATTGGTGAAAGGAGTTCGGAATATAAAAATGGAGCATATACTTTATTGGTTATGGCTTACGGATGCGATATCCTTTTCAAAGATAAAACGGCTGCATAAATATTTCGGGAATGCAGAGAAAATATATGAACAGAGTGATTATACCGATTTTCCGTATCTTAAGGCGGAGGACACTTTAAAGCTTAAGGATAAGAGTCTTGACAATGCGAAGCTGCGTTATAACCTTTGTCTGCAGAAGGGGATAAGAATTATTGTTTGGGACAGTCACGATTATCCGCCGCTGCTTCGCCATATTTCCGAGCCTCCGCTTATTTTGTACGCCCGCGGAATTATTCCGGATTGGAGATCGATTTTCACGGTTGGAATAGTCGGAACAAGGTCTATGACAAATTACGGACGGGAGGTTACGGAGAAATTTGCCTCGGGACTTATAAACGAAGGCGTCACCATAGTAACAGGCTTTGCATACGGAAACGATATATCCGCAACAAGGCTTGCAGTAGAGAGGGGCGTGTTTTCAATCGCCCTTCTCGGCGGCGGGGTTGATGTTATTTATCCCCGTATACATGAGCAGCTTTATAATAAAATGGTAAGCTGCGGCTTGTTTCTTTCAGAGCAGCCGCCGGGCACTCCTCCCTATGGATACAATTTTCCGAAGCGCAACAGAATTCTGTCGGGGATATGCCGCGCGGTGCTGATAACGGAGGCGCCGGAGGTCAGCGGTGCCATAATAACCGCGCATATGGCGTCTGATCAGGGACGTGATGTGTTTGTTGTTCCGGGAGCGATTAATGCCTCTTCGTCAAAAGGAGCAAACATGCTTATTCAGGAGGGTGCTTATCCCGTTCTTGACAGCCGGGATATTATAGGAAAATATCCGGTGTTTGAGGAACGGCGAAAAAGAAAAGCGGAGATTCAGGCTTCTCCGCCTGAGGCTGACAAGCCCCCGCAGCCGGTTACGGACGCTGAGGGCGCAATTTTGTCGGCTCTTGAAAAACGTGATATGAATACAGATGACTTATCGTCTGAAACGGGAATGCCTATGACGGAATGTAATTCCTGCTGCCTTATGCTTGAAATTTCGGGAAAGATAATGAGACTTCCCGGCAATGTTTATCATAAGAAATGAGGTCTTGTGTTACGTCCCCTTGTGTTAGAAATAAGGCTTTATGGCCTTATTTTTTTGCGCAGAACCGTCCCCTTGTGTCATAGTCAGTAGGCTACTGCATTTAAGTGATAGCCTCTATTGTTTAAAACTAAATATGTCATATAATGCAATCTCGTACCCAAATTTTGAATTTTGTGTTCAAAAAGTCATTGACGAACAATAGATTTTATGGTATAATACTTTTTGAACACTAATAATTTGATTTTTGTTTGGAAAGTCGGTGAAACCGTGAGCAAAAAAATAATTGCAAAAAACGTAATAGAAAATTCAAAAGGCATAGCAAAAACAACAAAGCTTATTGCTGCAGGACTTAGTAAATCTGATATAAGCAATCTTTTGGGTAACGGATATATTGTACGTGTAAGACATGGATATTATTCTCTTGCAGATGCAAATGATGTTCAAGAAGAACAGTTGATACAAACTCTGCTCCCTGAAGCTATTGTGTGTGTAGAATCAGCGCTGTTCCATTACGGATATAGCGACTTTGCTCCTCGCATATGGACACTTGCTGTTCCCCGCACAATGACAAAAACAAAAATAAATATGGATGCAATTGTTTATAAACCATATTACATTCAGAATAAATTGCACGAACTCGGGAAAACATTTGCAGATTTCGATGGAGTAAAACTTCCTGTTTACGATCGCGAACGAACAATATGTGATTGTTTCAAATACAGGACAAAGCTTGATAATGAAATTTTCAACAAAGCAGTAAATGCCTATGTCGTTGATGATAACAAAAATCTTTCAAACCTTTCTAAATATGCAAAAGAAATGAAGATATACAAAAAAGTTATGGACTTGATGGAGGTGCTACTCAATGGCTGATATGGCTGCATCTGTGCTTGCACGGCTTAAAAACAAAGCAAAAGAATCAGGAAGAAGCCATCAACTATGCTTGCAACTCTTTTGTCAGGAAGAATTTTTGCGTCGCTTGGAAAAATCTGAGTATGCTGAAAACCTTGTTCTTAAAGGCGGTTTGTTTATCTATTCACTTACCGATTTTGACAGCAGAGTAACTGTTGATGTTGACTTTTTGCTTCGTA
This sequence comes from Clostridia bacterium, assembly GCA_017935675.1. GTDB lineage: Bacteria > Bacillota > Clostridia > UBA1381 > UBA1381 > RGIG9115. The sequence continues at coordinate 92,543 of JAGBHE010000061.1, forward strand.
AAATACCCAACACACCTGAACAATTAAAGGTGATTCTCGAAAAAATTTAAATCGGAGCAATGCTCTGCTTTGCTTGCAAGGAGCAGAGCTTGCGACAGATTGCAAGCAAGCGCAGGAAGCGTCAGTGGGAGATTATAACTCCCACTGAAATTCTGAGATGGGACCCGCCTTTATAGGCGGGGGACATCTGCGCGTAGGTTATAGCGGTAGATACCGGAAATGACTTTGTGACATTTGAAATCAAGGATATTTCACCTATTGCCGTTGCTAAGAAATACGCGGGAATTGGGGTATCAATAATCACCCATATAAAGAATACAAAAACACCATTCAGTATTGATTTTGGTGTAGGCGAGATTCACCTGTTATAAACACATATTCCATTGAAACTACCGTTGCTGAAAAAATAGATGCAATTCTCAGCTTAATGGAATTTTCAAGCAGAATGAAGGATTATTATGATATTTATTATCTTGCTGATAAATTTGATTTTGACGGTATAACACAAGGGGAAGGGTAGTATGAATACCATACCGACTGAATAATTTATTGCACGCAAATTAAACCAATCCTTAAATTGCAAATAAGAGAAATAAATTATTTGAAATATTTTTGCAAAAACTATTGACAAATTCAAAGCTTTGTAATACAATGTAATACGAGAGGTGAAGTAAAATGACGATTTCTTTAAGATTATCAAATGACGATACAATGCTTATCAAAAAATACGCTGAAATTAACAATATGTCAGTTTCAGAGTTGATTCGGCAGTCTGTTTTGGAGCATATTGAAAACGAATATGATCTTGAAATGTTTGATAAAGCTATGGCTGAATACAAAGCGAACCCTGTTACTTATTCGCTTGATGAAGTTGAAAAGGAATTGGGGCTTAAGTAATGTATAAGGTTGAGTTTACGGAACGAGCATTAAAAGATTTGAAAAAGCTTGATAAACAAACTGCAGCGTTGATTTTGGGTTGGATACGCAAAAATCTTGATGGGTGCGAAAATCCAAGACAGCACGGCAAGGGATTGACCGCAAACAGAAGCGGTGAGTGGCGTTACCGTGTAGGAGATTACAGGCTTCTTGCCGAAATCAAAGATAGTGTTGTAACGATTCTGATATTAAATGTTGGACACAGACGTGATGTTTATGACAAATAAAACTGCTGCAGCGCAGCGAACCGTCCCACCTGTGTTCGCTGTGTTAAATAAGGTCTTATGGCCTTATTTTTTTGCGCGGAAACGGGAGCCGGTTTTAATATTCCGTTTTTATTCCTTTTTTTCCTATTGCGCACCTTGCGGAAGTGGTGATAAAATTATTTAAGAAACAAAAAACCAAGGAGAGTAATTTGCTATGGAAAGATTTAAGGTAGACGGACACGCGGACAGCTTTCTTCCGGAGGGGAAGCACTGGAAGCTTGCATGGAGCGATGAGTTTGACGGTGACACCCTTGATGAATCAAAATGGAATTTCCGCCGCTTTTTCTGGGGCAGGAAATCACCCACCTTTACCGATGAAGGGGTGGAGGTCAGAGACGGAAGCCTTCATATCAGCCTTATAAAAAAGGACGGAAACTTTTATTCCGCTCATTTGCAGACGGGCTCGCTTACATATGATATGCCAAAGGACACAGACGGCTTCTGGCCCTTTGGGGAATTTCAGCCGGCGAAGTTCATGCATCGGTACGGATATTACGAAATACGGTGTATCCTGCCGAAAAATTCCGGATGGCATGCGGCGTTCTGGCTGCAGGCTCCCGGAATCGGCAGTCATCCCGACCCGGGGCAGTGCGGTGTGGAAACGGATATTATGGAAAACTATCCGCAGCACACAAAGGGACAATTGCTGTGCGGAAACGGTTACGGCGGCTACGGGAAAAACACTGTCTGGCCTGGGCATTTCGCATTTCCGTATAAGGAAACGGCGGACGGATGGCACTATTACGGCGTTGACTGGAGCCCTGAGGGGTATATATTCTATGCTGACGGTGAAATGATAGGCAGACAAGGACCGCCGGAGGTTCCCGTTTCCCATGTTGAGCAGTTTATTCTTGTGAGTACCGAATGTCACGGTTATCACAGATGCTTCGGCGAAAACTGCGGCTTTGAGGGCTCCGGAGACGTCTGGGCGGGAAGTCCGGTTGAAGAGCTGAAAAGGGCTGTGCTTCCCGATGAGTTTACAGTTGACCATGTACGTGTGTTTGACAGGGTGGAGAAGTGATAACGTGAAAAATAAGCTGCGCATCTCAATTTTTTTCAGAAATGGAGGATTACAATGAAAAGAGTTTTATCGGCGGTTATTGCCGCCGCATTGGTTTTCCAAATGGCTGTTGCCGGAGCTGAGGGCTATATAAGCTTTTCCGGTCAGGCACCGGCAGGCTATTCGGGCAAATGGCTGACATGTATGACGGTAAAAAACGGCGCCGATACGGAAACGCCGGCTGCGGAGGATATAGGCTGGATAGGACAGGAGCGTATATCGAAGAACGGAAGCTACAGCATAAAAATACCTGCATCTCAGTTTGGCGGAGAATTTGAGCTTCTTTCGTCCATAGCTTTTGTGAATAAAATCTATGTAAGCGAACTGCAGGGCTCAGATACGGCAAACGGCGGGGAGCAAACGCCCGTAAAGACCCTTAACGCCGCCCTTGCACGCGCCGGAGAAGGAGATACTATAGTTTTGACCGATATGGTTTCGGTTCCGAAAAACATGGTCTGGCGAACGGATAAAAAGGTGACGCTTACAGGAAAAAATCCCGTCACCGGGCAGATTACGGGCGGTCTCAATCTCACAGGCACGGTTTCCTTGAGAATACTTTCGGAAGCAGTATTTGAGAATATGACCCTTGAAACGCTTAAGACAAATTCAATTTCCGAAAATGCAAATAAGCTTTTTGCCTGCGGAAACCGTATTGTTATGGGTGAAGGGCTTACCATGACAAATCCCATAGATATTTTCGGAGGAAATACCATAAACAATTCGGCAAACGGTACGGAGCTTACAATAATGAGCGGCTTATATCGCAGAATTTTCGGCGGCGGAGAAAATTCCCCGACCTACGGAGATACGCATGTGACAATAAAAAATATGAATGTAGGCATGTCTGCGAATGACAGCTCCAAGGCATACTATGACAGCCGTATTTACGGAGGCGGAAAAAATCCAGGCTCAGATGTAGACGGCAGCTCATATATTAATTTCCTCGGCGGAACGGCAGCATATATATCCGGCTGCTCAAGCGCTTCGTCTCTGTCGGGAGATACGCACATTTTTGTAAGCGGCGGCAGAGTTATGAACATTTACGGAGGAAGCGTTGACGAAAAAACGGTTCATTCGGGAAATACGTATATTGAAATGACGGGAGGAACTGCGGAATCGATTTTCGGAGGCTCTTCCAGAATCGGCTTTAAAGGAAACACGTTTATCAGGGTGTGCGGAGGAGAAATTCTGCGGAGGATTTACGGCGGCTGCTATAATGATTATGACGGCGGCTGGGGCAGTGATCATTTCGTAACCGGAAGCTGTGCGGTTGTTATAGGACCGGAGGCAAGGCTTATAACCAAAGGGGATCTCAGTGTGTTTAACACGATGAATTCCGGCATATTCGGCGGAAGCCGCGCGGCGGCAAATCACGGTGAGGAAACGGGCATACTGATTTTTGAAAATGACGCTTATAAGGCTCACGGCGATAAAATCGGCGAGCAGAGCGGGTATTTTGCAAATGCGCTTTTATCCCATCATGATTATCTTGTGCGTGCCGGAGCGGGGGGCAGGGTTGTCCCCGAAAACAAATCTGACATACGCATAATCCCCGACGCCGGAAAAGCGGCTGTTGCAAACGGGGTAAAGCAGTACGGCGGTCTTTATACTCTTTCCGGAATGGAAACGGAAATAGTATTTGAGGACGGATATACAATTACCGGTGCCCTCAGCGAAAAATCAGGAGATAAAGCTGTTATAAATGCCGAGGTTGTTGCTGGAAATCCGGCAGGATTAAACGGTATGCAGGTGATAATTGCCGCGGTTTATGACAGTGCCGGAAGATTTGCCGGAGCGGCAGTTTCGGAGATTACGGAAAACGGAAGCAAGGATCTTAATATCAAGCTTCCGGAAACGGGGGAAAGCTTTAACGTAAGGCTTTTCATCTGGGACAAAAATGAGCTGAAGCCTCTTGGCACAGGCTGCAGCTTTATTCTCGGAGAAGGGATTTAACATGCGGTTTTAATTTTCAGACAGATTTCCTTTTTTTCCGGTTGACTTTGCTGCTGCCGGATGTTAGACTGTTATTATAGGAAATCGGAAAACTTATATATAGTGGAGGTATTGTAATGAAAAAAATAAGCAGAATTTTTGCAGCAGCAGCTGCTGCAGCTCTTTTGTGCACCGGCTGCGGAGATAAGCCGTCCGATACGGCGTCAACAAACGAGGTTTACACTCCGGACGAAAATCTTAATGCACCCGGCGAATTTCCTGTGTGTAAAAAAGAAGTTACAATAAAGGTCGGTATTCCGAAGGATCCCCTTGTAACCGACTATGAAACAAATCTTTATACAAAAGCTATTGAGGAAAAAATGAACTGCAATGTTGAGTTTTCTTATCTTCCGGCTTCTGTCGAGGAGGCGAAGCAGAAGGTTGAGCTTATGATTTCAGCCGGGGGAGGCGACCTTCCGGATGTAATCGTAAATGTGCCGCTGAGCGACAGCACAATTTCAAGATACGCCTCAAAGGGCTTTATCAGGAAATTAAACGATTATTATGAAAAGTCCTCATATTATCTCAAGGACATTCTTGAAAAAGAACCGGAGCTTGAAAAGATGATAACCATGACGGACGGAAATATCTATGTAATTCCGAGATATCAGAAAATTATGCAGAACGAGCTTGGTTATCGCATGTGGATTTATGAGCCGTGGCTTGAAAAGCTTGGTCTTGAAACGCCGAAAACAATTGACGATTTTTACAATGTGCTGAAAGCGTTTAAGGAGAAGGATCCGAACGGCAACGGAATAGCGGATGAGGTTCCCTTCCTCGGCGCAACCAACGGCGGTGAATCGTGGTTCAGAGATTTTATAACGGCGGCATATATCCCCATAGACCCGCAAAGCAAGTACCTGTATCCCGATAACGGAACCATTAAGGCGGCGTATATGGAGCCTGAATATAAGGAGGCCATTAAATATCTCAATAAGCTTTGCAGCGAAGGGCTTCTGTCACCTTCTTCCTTTACTGCTGACGGCGCACAGGCGAGACAGACTGTTCAGAATCCGAACGGTGTTCAGGTAGGCTGCTTTACAACTATGGCGCCGACATACTTGTCAGGCGCGGACGACAGGAAGGACGGCTATAAAATTCTTCCGCCTCTTGCCAAGGCAGACGGTACGGGATATGCGGTTTACGCCGCAAGCATTCCGGTAAACGCATTTTTCATTACGAAAAACTGTCAGAACCCGGAGGCTGCTTTCCGTATGGGTGATATAATGATGAGCGAGGAAATGACGATTCATTCGCGCTTCGGACAGAAGGGTACAGACTGGCTTGAGCCTGCCGAGGGAGAAAAGAGCATGTTTGACGCTATGGGCTATGAGGCTAAAATCAAGCCTGTGCTTACCTGGGGTGCGCCTCAGAATTCTCATTGGCAGAACGGCGCTCCGGGCTACAGAAGCTATGAGATTTCCTTCTCAACGGTTGACAGCGGAACAAATATTTTTGAAACGGAAATAGCGAATAAGCTTCAGTTTTATATCGATAAGATGCCGAAGGAATATATCACAAAGCTGATTTATACCGAGGAGGAAATGGATACGGTAAATGAAATTCAGCAGAATGTTGAAGCATATCTTAAGGACAGCCTGACGCGGTTTATAATCGGAGACATGGACATTGAAAGCGGCTGGGACGGCTATTTGGAAGAGCTGAAAGCAATCGGCGTTGATGAAATGCTTAAGATATCCCAGGATGCATATAACAGAATGAAATAAAACGGGGAAATAAGCGGCGTCTGCTTGCTTCTTTTCCGCGTACGGAGGATTAACGTGAAAAATAAGCGGCGCATCTTACCTCCTTTCGGGACTCGGAGTATAAACATACGCCGTCGTCTCTCAAGAAGGCAACCTGCTTGCTTCTTTTCCACGTTATGTGTTTGAGAAGTCGCAAGGCGGCTTCATGGAGGATTAAAATGAGAGCTAAAACCGGCATAAAGTCAGGCAGGAGCAGGTCTTTTGCAGAAATAAGAAAGCATTGGCAGCTTTTTGTGTTTCTGATTCTGCCCCTTGCATACATAATAATATTCGCATACGGTCCAATGGCCGGACTTCAGATTGCTTTTAAAGACTTTGACGCGTCAAAGGGCATATTCGGCAGTCCGTGGATAGGGCTTGATCATTTTCAAAAATTTATAAAGTCGTATCAGTTCGGAAGGATAATAAGGAATACCTTTGTTATTTCGCTGTATTCGCTGGCGGCACGGTTTCCCGTGCCGATTATCCTTGCCATATGCATAAACGTAATGCGCTGCCGCTTTTATAAAAAGGCGGCGCAGATGATAGTATACATTCCCCATTTCATATCGGTTGTTGTGCTTGTGGGAATGATAAATCAGTTTTTCAATCCGTTTGTGGGGCTGTACGGCAATATTTATAAAATGATTTACAGCTCAAACGCACCTGACATTATGACAAATCCCTCCTCCTTTCTGCACATGTATGTGTGGTCGGGAATCTGGCAGAACATGGGCTGGGATTCCATAATATATCTTGCTGCCCTGTCCTCCGTATCACCGGATCTGCATGAGGCGGCGCAGGTGGACGGAGCTTCAAGACTGAGACGTGTATTCAGCATTGATTTTCCCGCTATTGTGCCGACGATTGTAATACTTCTTATTTTAAACATAGGTCAGGTTATGAATCTCGGCTTTGAAAAGATATATCTTATGCAGAACAATATCAATCTCAGGCTGAGCGAGGTCATATCAACATATGTGTATAAAACCGGAATTTCATCAAGCGGCGGGAACTATTCCTACGCAACGGCAATAGGGCTTTTTAATTCGGTTGTTAATTTTGTTCTTGTTGTAACCGTAAATAAAATTGCGTCAAAATGCAATAATACGAGCCTGTGGTAGGAGGGGGAAGCCAATGAGAAAGAAAGTAAAAAATTCGACGGAGGACAGGATATTTTATGCGGCGGTAAATATAATTATCGCGGCGGTTCTTGTCGTTGTCCTGTGGCCTCTTATATTTATAGTTTCCTCCTCGTTTTCATCAAAGGAAGCCGTGCTTGCCGGGCGTGTACTGCTTCTGCCGGTGGATTTCAGCCTTGAAGGGTATCGGGCGGTTTTTAAAACGGGCGAGGTTCTGACGGGCTACAGGAACACAATTTTATATACCCTGTTCGGAACAACGCTGAACGTGCTGCTGACGCTTATCGCGGCATATCCCTTATCAAGACGTGACATGCCGTACAGACGCGGGTTTATGTTTGTATTTACATTTACCATGATTTTTTCGGGAGGTATGATACCTACATATATTATCGTCAGCGAGCTGCATTTGCTGAATTCGCCTCTTGCGATGATACTGCCAACGGCTCTTTCGGTGTATAACCTGATTATAACACGGACATTTATCGAGAACAGCATACCGGGTGAGCTTTTGGAAGCGGCGGTCATTGACGGCTGTGATGATTTCGGGTACTTTTTCAAAATACTGCTTCCTCTTTCGGCGCCGGTAATTGCAGTTATAACGCTGTATTATGCGGTGGCGCACTGGAATTCGTATTTTAACGCATTTTTGTATATAACCGATTCGCGCCTGTATCCGCTGCAGCTTGTTCTCCGGAATATACTGATAGCCAATCAGATGGATTCGGCAATGACAACGGATTTTGACAGCATGACGTCTAAACAAGGGCTTGCAGATTTGCTTAAATATTCACTTATTGTCGTGAGCTCTCTGCCCGTGCTCCTGATGTACCCCTTTGTACAGAAGCATTTTGTAAACGGCGTTATGATTGGTGCGGTCAAGGGCTGATGCAAGGGGGATGATATAATTAATGAATTTGTTTAAGAAAATAACAGCTTTGTTTGCGGCTGTCTGTCTTGCACTTCCGGGAAGCGCCGTCTGCCTTGCATCGGAAACGGAGTATGCAATCACCTCATCGCTTAACGGCGGATGGCACAATGACCATATCGGACGGACGCTTGCCGCGGCAGGAACATTCGGCTCAAGCCCGGTATTTTCAGGACTTACAGCCCGGGTGGGAGACGACCCGGAGGCTGTTTCCGTATCGCGGCTTCTCGGAAGAGAGGGCTGGGTTATAACGCCGAATAAGGGAGAAAAGGCACGGTATATAAATATCGATATAGACAAGAGCGTGGCATACAATGTTACGGACGGTCAGAGCTTTGCCGTGGAGGTAGACTATTATGACGACAATGCCATGTCAAGCCTTGCGTGTGAGTATCATTCCATGGACTACCAGCCTCTTGTCAAGACGGAAAGCAGCGGCGAAACCTCACAGCCTCAGCTGAACATAGATCCTGCTGTGGGCGAGGGCGAATATCTCGTCTTTAACGGTACGGGAATGTGGAAAACATATACATGGTTTTTGCCCAATCCGAAATTTGCGGACGGTCTTGACGACTTTGATCTTCGCATAGGAATTTACAGCGATACGATGAAGTATTCAAGAGGCGGAGAGGTTATGATATCCGCAGTGCGGATATACAGGCTTGATACAAAAAGCAGAGTGGAAATATCCCACGTAACGGGAGAAAATTTAGGCAATATCTTTTTTGAGGGTGATGAAATAGAGCTGAGCACAAAGTTTTCAAGCTGTATTTATCCTCATTTTTCTCAAATTGACGGCAGCTATCCTCTTGATATAAAATATACCGCAAGAAATGAAGACGGGGATATTGTTGCAGAGGGCAGCGACAGCTTTACGCTGTCACCGCTCAGCGAGGCGGAGCGCAAATGGAAGCTTCGCGTTGACCGGTTCGGTATATACCGGGTCGATATAGAAGCCGTGTGCGGCGAAAAGAAAATATACAGCCACATGGGAACCGAGTTTTCATATGTGCGCTCTGACAAGGGGAAAACCGTTAATCCAAAGGCGGGGATTCAGATAGCTCTTACAAATCCGGAGGATGAACGCATTTCACGTCTGACAAGATACGCGGGAGTCCCCAATGTAAGAATGATGCTGTATTACTATAACTACCGCAAAAGCGCCGAGCAATATGAGATTACAAATACTGCCGTGCCCGAGAGCCACAAATCTCTTTTTAGGGCATTTAAAAAGGCAGGTCTTGAGATTGATGCAAATCTTCACTCCGCTTCATGGATGGGCGCCGCATATAATTTCAGTCCCATTGAGCGAACGCCGCCGTATACGGAGGCAGGGCTCAGGCGCTGGGCTGATTACTGTGCGAGAATGGCGCTGCTTTTCGGGGACACGGTTGACCAGTTTGAGATATGGAACGAATATAACTTAGGGCCGAACCACAGCTTTAACATGGAAAACCGTCCGGCGGCGGATTACGGAAAAATGTACGAGGTGTCAAAAAAGGCGATCAAGGAGGTCAATCCCGATATCCCGGTTATAGGCTTTAATACGTCGGGGGCGGCCGCTTCGTGGATAAGTCAGGTTCTTGATACCGGCCTTCGTGATGTTGACGTGATTTCCATACATCCGTATCAGTGGTACGGCGACCCCATTACTTACAATACTGTGGAGCTAGGAATTAACCCGCTGCTTGACGTCCTTGAAAAGTACGGCATGTCGGATATTCCCATTTGGATAACGGAATACGGCTATTCCTCCCATTATGAGGACGTTAATTCCGACCTTGAGCAGGGGCTTTATAACGCTCAGGCATATGCCATGATAATGGCGACAGAGAAAATAGACAGATATTATTTCTATTGTCTGCTTGATAAGGATAACAACATAAGAGCAGACAGAGAAACGAATTTCGGAATGATAAGAGACAGGATAAACAATCCTATCCCGTATATGGTTCCCTACGGCGCAAAGCCCGGCTACCTTATGCTTAGTCAGCTTAATCTTATGTACCATGACGCGGAGTATATGGACACGATAAAGTTAGGTGAAACCGGCAGGGTAATACGCAGCAGACATAAAACGGACGGCAGTCAGTTTGCCATGCTGTTTTCAAACCGTGAGGGGGGCGAGCTTGTAACGCTGAATCTCGGCACGGATAAAATAAAGGTTTATGACGCCTACGGAAATTCGAGTGAGGTTTACGGCAGCAACGGTGTTTTCAGCTTTGACCTCAGCAAGCGCCTGATTTATATTGAGGGCTGCTTTAACAGCTTTGAAAGAGTAATCGGCGGAGTATATCCTGGAAGAACGGATATTGATGCCGTCTGCGGCGAAGATGCGGAAATCCCGGTTATGAACTACAGCGGAAAAAGCGTTTTTGTAAAGGCTGAGCCCATGTGCGGCAGTGAGCTTAAGGGCGGTGAGGCGCGTATAGACGGTGAAAGCGGAACGGTAATGCTTGGCGGCGTTTCCTCGGTGAGCGGCACGGAGCGGGTGCGGCTTACGGTGACGGACGGGACCAGCACATTGTTCTGCGGCTTTGTCTATGTAAATTACCATCCCCGCGCCATGCTGAGAACAACGCTTTTGCCGACCTCTGACGGCTGGTCAATGCGCTGTACGGTTACAAATCTGTCGGAGAAGTCGGAGGTTTCGGGAAGGCTTACGCTTTTGACGCCCTATGAATGGCGGGAAAAAGCGCCGGACAGGCAGATATCACTAAAACCGGGAGAGACGGAAACTGTAGATATAGAGCTTCCGGTTGCGCCTGCGGCTGACGACCATGTAATTGAAATGGGCTTTGTCACTGACGAAAGCAGCGGAATGGGAAGCTATGTGAGCCGCACGTATAATTTCAGTGCGGCACAGAAGGCGGAAGGTCCGATTGTTATCGACGCCCGGGGCGATGAATGGACGGAGGGCTTTATGACCATGACCCGAAGCGATCAGTTCATGAGTCTTTTGAGCCTCGGCAGTACCTATGCAGGACCTGATGACCTCAGCGTCAGCGCGGCGGTAAAATGGGATGAGGACAATTTCTATTTCTATGCCGATGTTGTTGACAACAAGCATTTTTCAACCGGAGTGAAGGATGTTAACATATGGCAGATGGACAGCATACAGCTGGCACTTGTATATGACCCTCTTTCTGAGCTTGAACGCAGTGAATTTGAGGAAATAGCAATAGGGGAGCTTGACTCAAGACCCGTGCTTTACCGGCATAAAACAAGGTTCAAGGGCGACGGCGATTATACAAAGGTTGAGGGCAGTGAGCTTGCCGTCAGAGTAGACGGAGTTCACACATATTATGAGCTTAAAATGCCCTGGAGCAGTCTTATGACAGAAAAGGTTGACATACAGCCGGGTACAGAGCTTAAGTTTGCAATGATAGTAAATGAAAACGACGGCGTGGGCCGTGTAGGATATATGGCGTTCGGAGACGGGATTGCGGCAACTAAAAACAGCAGTCTCTTCAAGCGTCTTTATATAAGGGGAGAAATCCAAAAGTAAAATTTCAGGAGGTAATTAAAGTGAAAAAGAAAGTATTATTAAAATTAGTTTCCGCATTGGCTGCGGCGGCGCAGATTTTAAGCTGCACCGCATTGGCGGCGGTGATAAAAGGCGGCGGTGACGGCACGGAATCGGGATTTTATTTATATGAGGACTTCAACGACCTGACAGACAGCAATATCGGCAGCTGTTTTATGAAAAAGAGCAGCTCCGGCGCTGCTTTGGCAAGATATGAGGTTGAATCCGGCAATCAGGCTGTTAAAATCACAACAACGGCAGGAGGTAAAATGGGATACGTTACCCTCGGTAAGCTTGATTTTTCAAAAGGACCTCTTGTTTTGTCATATGATGTTATTTCACCGTCCGGAACTACAATAACCTATGGTACTCTGAACTACGGCAGCGCCGGAATAGCTCTGGCGTATCTGCCGAGGTTTGATAATTCATATGTTATAAAGGGATATTCACAGAAAACTCCGTCTGACCCATACGCAGAGGTGGGGGCGCCTGATAACGCTTCATATCCGAACGGTCTTGCAAGTTCCAACTCGGCTTCAAAATACGCTGCGGGAAAATCATGTACAGTTCAGGTATATCTTGATTATGACAGTGATTCGGAAATTCTTACCGTTAAAGAATTTATAAACGGTGAGCCCCTTGTAAACAGTGCCGGGGAACAGTACGGCTATAAAATGAAAAGAGCTGACATGGCAGCGGCAATGGGAAGCAGCATGGTTCTGAGATTTAATATGGGAAGCGGGAAAACAGCTGTAATTGATAACATAATGCTCCGAACCGAGGGTGAGCTGAGTCTTCCTAAAATAGCATGGGCAGGAGCTTCTACCGTTGGAGTATCATTTTTAGATTCTGTTGTGTACAAGAATGATGCCGGTGAAGAGGTTTCTCTTACGTATACTAAGTCGAGAAATAATCTTGCTGTAAGCGATTATGTTTTGAAAAAATACAGCCTTGCCGATGACCCCCTTCTTATGGACGGAACGGTTTCAAGCTCTAAAATCAGCTGGAGCGCGCCAACCGGAGTAACAATTTCAGGCATTGACTTTGCAGCAGCTAACAATGATTTTTATGTTCTCAAATTGACCAATCCGGAAAGTGTAACAAATACTTTTGGCAGAAAGGCGATAAACGGAGATTATATGGTAATACAAAGGAGCGGACTTCATACACCTCAGCTCCGGGAAACTCTGATTTTTGATAAATCCGGGAATCAGGTATCGCTTGACAACGGAAAGCTTCCCACAGATATCGGAAAGCTTGAATTCAGATTTGAGGAAGGAGCGTCAATATCTGCAGAGGACGTGACCTTTACAGGCGAAGGGATTAGCGCCGCTGCTGTTGCTGAGGGTAACGCCTATGTGATTGATTTGTCGGGATATACCCTTAAGGAGGCTCACGCCTATACCGTAACTGCGGGAGATGCATCGCAGAGTTTGATGACAACCGGAACAAGCCCGTATGCCTTTGCGTATATTGACAGGATAGATACTGCGGACGCTGTCAGCAAGTATGATAATGGGGATCCTGCAGATATAACCCTTTCATATTCTGACGGAAAGCTGAAGTATGAGAACAAAAAAACAACGGGAACTGCAAATGTTACACTGGACCTCGGAATGCCCTTTGATTTTTCCAAAGGCGCAATGCTTGTTTCCTTTGATGCGGAAGCAAATCAGTCCCTCCCATGGCTGGGCTCAGGCTCACATCTGATTTTGCCCGAGGTTCTGGCAGGTTCAAAGTCGGTGGGAATGCTTCCTGCTCTTGAGCACGGCGGAATATACGGTATAACATTATCATCGGCAGGCGGATATGTCAGAAACACCGGAACCGCAGTTGGTGCGGCGGCAATGAAGCCTGGAACGAGTTATACCCTGCGTGCTTTGTTAAAATATTATCCCGAGAAGCAGGCAATCGGAGTAACCCAGTTTAAGGGTGATGAAATTCTTCTTGACCGTGACGGTGCGCCGCTTCCCGAATATTTTATCTCTGTTACGGAGGAGGATCTTCAGGGAAATATTAAATTCAGGCTTGCAGGCAGAAATTTTGCGGACGGCGGTATGCTGTTTGACAATATCTCCGTTACAACAATAGATAAAATAACTGCGTCAAGTCTTATAAAAACCGTGGGCGGAACGGCAACACCGGAAATAAAGAGCAGCGTTGTATTTGAGGACGGCACGGATGCGGAGCTTACGAAAGCGAAATATATAAGCACTGTTGATAAGAGCGGTATTATTGTAAACGCATATGAGCCTTCGGATGTACTGCTTGCTTCACCAACACCGGTCAGCGATTTTAATTTTGATAAGGACACCTTTACCATATCCGGTCTTGACGACAGTAAGGTTTATACGATAGAGCTTGAGCCCGGCTCAGTAAAGAGCTTTACGGGCGAAAGCCTTGCCACCTGCTGCTTTAAGGCGGCAGCAAGCCCTGCGGGACTTATAAAAACATCGATTTATGACATTAACGGCGAGACAATGACAGCTGATTCAAACGGTCTTTGGCCGGCAAATGCGGCGAAGATAAGCTTTATGTTCCCTGAGGGCTATGTAACAGGCGGCGTTTCAATCGGAGAGCTTCAGGCAACGGAAAAGGACGGAGAATACAGCTTTGATTTATCCGCACAGCCCCTCAGTGCCGGAACTGAATATCCGGTTACGGTAAACGGTTCTGTTTACGGTACCTTCACAACGGGAAGCGGAGCCTTTACGGTAGCGATTCCGGTAATAAATAATGATAATACAGCTTCGGTTACGGTAAGCAATACAGAAGCTTCGCCGAAAACAATGTATATTATAAGCGCTTCCTTTGACGCACAGGATAATCTTATAGACCTGACTTATAAGATAGAAACCGTTCAGCCGGGGACTACAGGTAATTACAGTATCGGAGTGCCGGATATCACCGGAGCTTCAAAGCTTAAGGTTTTCGTATGGAACAGCTTTAAAACGCTTGAGCCGTACTGTGCACCGGCTGAGAAAACACTAAATTGACCGTAATTAAAAATGCTTTTTGAAAGGTAAGGTTTAATAAATGGCTAAGCTTAGAACACTGCTGATTATTGCGGCGGCGCTGCTTTGGACTAATGGCTGCGTTTTTGCTGCCACCGCCGATCTCGGTGCTTTTGACGCCGATGACCGCGCTGTTGTTACGGGCACTGCGGACAGCGGAAACAAGTATGTTTCCGCTGCCGTATTCGCCTCCGGACTGGGGGCTGAGGACGCCGAAGCGATGGTGCCGGGTGCATTGATTTACGCAAACCAGATTATGCCTGACGGAAACGGAGCTTTTTCCTTTCCCGTCAATATGAAGGATTGCCCGACAGGTGAATATGAAATCTCTGTTTATCAGGGCGGAGCGGAAATTATGAATCGTAAATTTCCGTATGCGGATAATGCTGACAGCAAGATCGCCATAGAGGGGCTCAATGCTGCGGCTGCCATAGGTGTTGATGCAGTTAAAAGCTATATTGCCGCAAACATGACAGCTCTTGAATTTTCAAGTGATTATGACGGAAAGGCAGACCTTTCTGCCGCAGCTGTTCTTATAAAAAACCGTGCGCCCTTTGATACGAATGACAAGTCAGCATGCTCCCTTGTTTATAAAAAAGCCATGCTTGCTGCTGCATTTGCAGGAAACATGATAACGGATTTTGAAGCGGCGGGAGCTGATATGCTTAAGGAAAGTCCCATTAAGGAAATATGGGCGTCCGCATGGCTTACGGAGTCTGCAAGGTCTGCTTTGCCCGGTAAGATATACGGTCTCGGCGGCTTTGAAACCTTTGAGGAGTTTGACGCGGCAGTCAAGGACGGGTTTATTCTATCGGTAACGCTTTATCCCACAGGCTCCGGGGACGTTGCCTCCGTGATTAGAGCGGTTTATCCCGGCTATCCCTCGGAATATCTTACCGCTCAGTGCTGCAGAAGCGTTGCGTACAGGGATTTTAAAACCTTTGCGGACTTAGAAGCCGCTCTGAAAGCAGCCGCAGGCGGAAGCTCAGTGGGCTCAGGCGGCGGAGGCGGCGGCGGCTCATCCGCCGGATCATCAAAACCGCCGTTTACTGCGGTTTCCGACGGAAAGGCATTATCCCCCGGAACGTCTTCCGGAGATACTTTGCCGGCGCCGAAAAGAGGCTTTAACGATATTGAAGCTGTTCCGTGGGCAGCTGCCGCAATTGAAGCGCTTTCGGAAAAGGGCATTGTCTCCGGCAGAGGCGATAACATGTTCTGCCCCCGGGAAAATGTAACAAGAGAAGAATTTGTCAAGCTCCTTGTTATGCTTTTCCGGCTTCCGGCAGATGATGTGCCGGAGCATAAATTTACGGACGCAGACAGCGGAGCCTGGTATTATCCGTATCTTAATGCGGCATACCTTGCAGGAATAATAAGCGGAAAAACAGACGGCAGCTTCGGTGTGGGAGAGCCTGTTACAAGACAGGACGCTGCTGTAATGCTGAATAACTGCATTTCAGCCTACAGCCTTCCGGACAGCAGCGCGGCAGAGTTTACCGACAATGAGAATATTTCGGAATATGCCCGCGAAGCCGTTAAAAAAATAAAGGCCGCTGGGATAATTTCCGGTTATGAGGACGGAAGCTTTTTGCCGCTTAATCCGATAACGCGCGCTGAGGCAGCAAAAATTCTTTTTGAAACAGATGAAAGGATAGAAGCGATATGATACGAAAAAAACTTACAGCGCTGATTTTATCCGTTTGCCTGTCTGCGGTTTATGCAGTACCCTGCGTGAGCGGCGCGGAAAAAACATCTGTGGCTTCGGCGGAGCTTGCCTACGGTCTTTTGAATCATCTTGGGATTATTACGTCGGATGCTTCATATGAGCTTATCAAAAACAATGCGGTTACAAGAGGCGATTTTTCCCTTTATCTTGCCCGTATGCTCGGTATGAGCGTATCTGAGGAGGAGGCTTCTCAAAAGCTTGCGGATATAGGGGTTCTTCGTGGCTATGAGGACGGAAGTCTTCGTCCCGAAGCCCGGATAAAGACGGCGGAAATGGCTGTCGCGGCACTTCGCGCCATAGGCTTCAATACCTTTCCGGCGGCGGAAAGCGCAGATTATACCGCTCTTGCAAGACAGGAAGGAATTTTAAAGGGAGTAAATTTAAGTGAAACAGCTTCCATGTCTGACTGCATTGTTTTGCTTTATAACACGCTTCATGCGAATACGGTGACATACATGCGCTCCGGTACAGCCTTTGAAAAAAGGGAAGAAAAGCCGTTGCTCGAAAAGGTGTTTGGTCTTAAATATTTTCTCGGACGGGTTACGGCAAATGTGTATACCGGCTTTGACGGAGAAAAAACACTTAAGCCTGAGGATATCAGAATAGACGGAGTTTTGTATAACACGGCTATTGAAGACGCATATATATGGCTTGGCTATGAAATAGCTGCATACTGCTCTGAGGACGACACGGTTGTTTACATAGCTCCCGACTCGGACAATGACGAGGTTACGATAGAATCCGGTGAGCTTGACGGCTTTGAAACAGGGGTACTCAGCTATACGCCCTCCGGCAGCAGGTCGAAAACCCTTAAGCTGACCCCGGACGTTGCCGTTATAAAAAATTCCGTTCTTGTTGAAACAGATTATGAAGGCGCTTTTGATTTTGATTTCGGAACCGTAACATGTCTCGGTTCGGACGGTAAATACAGTGTAATTATTATAGAGTCCTATGAAAATTATACGGTTTCAAGTATTGACATAAGCAAAAAAATATTGTATACTGAAACAAAGAAAAGTAACGGAAGCTTTGCTGCAATTAATCTTGATGATGCGGATTACGTGGATATAAGAATGCTCCCCTACGGAAAGCCCGTAAATGAAAACACCATTTTGCCCAAGGATCTCTTAAGCCTTGCCATTTCCGCGGACCGGAGCGTTATAAGGGGATATCTGTGCACTGAAACCGTCAGCGGACGAATAGAAGCGGTTTCCGAGGACGGAAAAGCTTATATAACGATAGACGGTACGGAGTATGAGGCTGACCCGGCGTTTTATGCGGACAAGAAGCCGGCGCCCGGCGACAGCGGCAGCTTTGTTCTTGACGCTGCCGGACGGATAGCGGCATATTCCCGATCGGAATCCGGAATGACTGCCGGCTATGTTTATTTTCTGAGTGAGGATGAAAATGACAACATAATACGCGTCAAGATTTTCAACACAAGCCGTCAGCATATTTTTGCCGAGCTTGCAGACCGCGTCAGGCTGGACGGCGTTACACGGACTGCACAGGAGGTAAAGCGCGCCCTTTGCACCGGAGCAGGCGCTGCCCTTAAAAGGCAGCTTGTGATGTACAGTCTCGATAAGAACGGAAAAATAACCGGTATTGATCTTGCGGCGGAAACCAAGGACAGCCGCGAAAAGGAAAATACTCTTTACAGACAGCTTTCCGCAGGCTCATACACCTGGTATTATCAGGTGAAGTCATTTAACAGAAAATGTATTTTATCGAATAATACATATTATATGCGCGTACCTCCCGAAAACGACCCAAACCCTGACGATTCGCTTTTCGGATGTCAGCCCTTCAGCGCCGTAACCTGGTATAATACCAACGGCTCAAGAAGTATTCTCGGGCTGTACAAAACAAATGACGATACGCCGTATACCGATATTCTTCTTGTCAGCAATACGGAGGGTACAACCCTGACAAATCAAACCGAGCTGACGATGGTTTCCTCGGTAAACGCCGCAATCGGACCTGATGACACTGCTGTAACGGCAATACACGGCTACAGGCGTGGAAATGAGGTTACGGCATATGTTGAGGACAGCGTTTACAGAAACGATGTTGAAACGGGGGATATCATTCGCTTTGCAACCGATGTGCGCGGTTATGTGGGTGATTATGAAATTGTTTATGACCGGAGCGAGGATAAGGTGATGTGGAAGCAGGGAAGCACTGCGGACGAATATACAAATAATACATCAGCGGTAGCCTCCGGACTGAGGTATGTGTTCGGATATGTGAATGATTTATATATCGCGCCGTACACAACCGGTCTTAACAGCGTGATTCAGGTAGGGAAAAACCCCGGAGAAACCGATGATATTTATCAGATAGACACAAGCTCCGCGGCAACAACAAGGTTTATTGTGTATGATGAAAGCCGTAAAAAGGATAAGGTTTATATGGGCCATTTTGACGAGATAACGCCGTGGAGCAGCTGTCATGATATTTCCTCGGTGTCAAGGGTATTTGTGCATTCCCGTTCGGGCTGGATAATTGCGGTTATGATATATAAATAAGCAACATAGGGGCGGCGCCTCATATTGAATTGGGATTTGGAGGGATAGTTTTGAGAAAAGGCAAAAAGGACTACGGACGGTTCAGCCATATAGTTTTGTTTTTTATATTGTTCTGTGCCGTTTTTCTCCTTATTATCCCTCTTTACAAAATATCCTACAGTGCGGCAAAGGACAGAATATACAGTCAGATATCCTCTGAAGCGCAGCGCGTTACAGAGGCGATAGATTCGGAAATGGTCATGTACCATACGATAAAAATGGAAATGATGTCCGACGCAAGATATATAAAAATGAAAAATCTGAAGCAGTTTGAAAGCTCTGCACAGTATATATATCTGAAGGATTTTGCCGATTTTTTTATCGGGCGCGCTGCTATGATGAATTTGAATGATAACACGTTTATCTTTTTCAGGAACAATGATACCGTTATATCCAAGGACAGGATTTTTGATAGCTTTTCCGCTCATGCGGACAGCTATCTGAAAATTGACGGCATGGGATACGAGGATTTCAGAAACAGTATTTTCCGTGCCGGAACGGGGGTTTCGGTCAGATATGTAAATGATGTAAGGCTTGACGGTGAGCTTTCACCGTCAATTGTTGTTTTTCATCCTGTAAACTTTAATGTGGGTCAGCCGCCTGAGGCTGTTATGATTGGAATTTACAGTACTGACGCCCTGTTTGAACAGATAGGCGGCGGTTATCGTGAGGTTTTTGATTACGTTGCAATAAATGACGCTGTGGTATACTCCGGAGGCAGTAAGCCGGATTTATCGGAGGCCGTTGTAACCATGTGTTCAAACGCAGAGCTCAGGCTTACGCTTGTTATTTCGGAATCATATCTCGGCAGCTATATGCGGGGCTTTACACGGTTTGCCGTTATTTATGTTGCGGCTCTTTTCCTTATAGTTTTATGCTTGGAATTTTTTGTGAGCTGGTATACCGGCAGGTCGATGCGGAACATGGTGCGCCTTGTGGCAAGTGTTTCCGATGAAGAAATTCACAGTGAAGAGGATGTAATGGCGTCTCTCGGCAGGCTTAACGAAAACCAGAAAAATTATGAAAAAACCTTGCTTATGATGCTGTTTTTAAAGCCTCTTGACGAGGATGAATGCAAGCTGGTGCGCAGTAAGCAGCCGGATTTCCCCGAGCCCTTCCTTTTCGCCGTGTTTTACGGTGATAAGCTCAGTGTCGGTATATTGGAGCTGCTTATGGACAGATTCGGAATAGACAGAAGGTTTGCAATTTCGCCGGAAAAGGGCGAGGTTGTTGTGTTTTTTGAATATTCCGATACCGTTGATATACCACGGCTGCGCCGCTCTCTTGACGAGCTGTGCTTTGAGGCAAGAAAAAAGGGTGTTAATCTTACTGTACTGATAAGTATTCCCTGCAGCAGGCTTGGGGATTTTTATCAGATGTATACCCATATTCAAAGCTATTACCGTTTCATAGATTATGAAGGTGTGTTTGAGATGAAGGCTCCGTCTGAGGATAGCACGTCGGATGAAACGGCTGATTTGACGGGTATAAGGCTTCGGGAGGCCGTGATGTGCGGCGAAGCCTTTGAAGCGAAAAAGCTTGTTTATGAGCAATGGTACAGTCTGATGATCGGGAACTCCATAAGTGATGCCGATATAGAAAAAATGTTTTACAGTCAGATAGGCATTCTTGCCGAGGTGGCGATTAAGGTTCATTATAACGGTGAGCTTGTCCGGTACAGCAGAAAAAAGAAAATTAACGAGCTTGCATTTTCTGTTGCGGATAACATTGATTCAATCTGTGAGCTGATAGACAGCAGCAGACAGCATAATTCGGAATATGACAAGGTTCTTCTGTATATCAAGGATAATTTCGCCAAGATAGACTTCGGTATACCCGATGTGGAGGCTCAGTTCGGAGTCACGGGTAAAACCATAAATAAAATTGTAAAAAACAGCACCGGCAGAACCTTTACGGAATATGTTGAGGAGCATAGGCTTATGCTTGCAAAACAGCTGCTGGAGGAGTCCGGTGAGGAAATAAGAGTTATTTCCGAACGCTGCGGATTTTTTAATTACGATACCTTTTACAGATTCTTCAAAAAACATACAGGTACATCTCCCGCTAAATGGAGAAGAACAAAAATGATAGAAAACAGCTTCGGCACGGAATAACAGAACACAAGGGGACGGTTCTCTTGTGTTCTTTAATTTTAAAAAAATATTTAACTATTGACAAATATCAAAGGATGTGTTATAATTAACTTTAAAGTAAATTACTTTAAAGTTAATTATATGATGAGGTGATATAATGTTTATCGGAAGAGAAAAAGAACTTGCGGCTCTTAATGAAATGTATAAGCAAGATAAATTTCAATTATTTGTGCTGTATGGACGCAGGCGTGTGGGAAAAACTACGCTGCTTAATGAATTTTGCAAGGATAAGGACGCTATTTTCTATTCTGCCGAACAGAGCAATAACAAACTGAATCTTGAAAAATTCTCAAGCCTTGTTTTTCAGTTTTACGGGGAAAGCACACTTGAGCCATTTTCTTCCTGGGGAAACGCGTTATCATACATCAACGACAGACAAAATGATAAAAGACTTATACTTGTGTTTGATGAGTTTCCTTATTTGGCTAAAAAAAATAAAGCTCTTTTATTTGAGCTTCAGCATTTAATAGATCACAAGCTTCAGTATGGAAATCTTTTTATAATTCTCTGCGGCAGCTACATGGGGTTTATGGAAAAAGAAGTACTAAGCTCAAAAAGTCCCCTGTTTGGACGCCGTACGGGACAACTTCACATGAAATCCTTTGATTACCATACAAGTCTGCGTTTTCTTGAAGGGTTTTCAAATGAGGAAAAAATAAATTTATACGGTGCTTTCGGCGGAACCGCATTATATTTGCAGCAGGTACAGAAAAACAAGAGCTTTGAAGATAATATCAAAAATACATTTTTGAGAACTACAGCCTATCTGTATGAAGAACCTTTGCTTCTGCTCCGTCAGGAAGTGCAGGAGCCGGGTGTATACAATGCAATTATAGAAGCAATCGCCGGCGGTGCCGCAAAGTCCAACGAAATTACAACAAAAATAAATGAAGAGCCGGCAAAATGTCTGAAGTATATTAACACCCTTTGCGAGCTTGGGATTTTATATAAAGAAACGCCCTTCGGTGAAAAGCAGTCATCCAGAAAAACCATTTACGGTATTTCTGATTTTATGTTTCGTTTTTGGTATCGTTATATATTTACCAACAGAACCCTGATTGAAACCGGAGCTCAGGAGGTAATATGGAAAAAAAGAATTGAAACAACCTATAGTGATTATATGGGGTTGATTTTTGAAAAGATATGCCGCGAATATTTAATGCTGCAAAACATACGCGGAAATCTTCCCATATTGTTTACAAGGATCGGCAGATGGTGGGGGTCCGATTCCTCCAATCATTCGCAGGTCGAAATTGATATTGTTGCAAATGAAGGCAATGATTATTTAATTTGTGAGTGTAAATGGAGAAATGAGAAGCTTGATCTTTCAGTCTTAAAAGAGCTCAGGAAAAAAGCTGATTTGTTTACCAAAAAAAGAAGTAATACCTGGTATATTTTATTCTCAAAGTCAGGCTTCACAGATGCAGTAAAAAACGAGGCAAAAAACGATGATAACATTATTCTTGTTGAATTGAGCGATATAATAAACGTCGAATGAAACTAAAGGGCATATCGCCATTTTATGGCGGTATGCCCGGTAACGCTGCCTTTGACAGGCGGGAGTTCAGTTTTTTCTAATCTCTGAAAAACAGGTCTCTTGTATAAACCTTATCCATAACATCTTCAATTTCTTTATTGTAACGGTTTGCAACAATCACATCACATAAATCCTTAAAGTATTTCAAGTCATGAGTTACCTCTGAATTGAAAAAATCCTTTTCGTTTAGAGTCGGCTCATATACTACTACCCTAACACCTTTTGCCTTTATACGCTTCATTACTCCCTGTATGGAGCTTTGCCTGAAATTATCGCTGCCGGATTTCATGGTAAGCCGGTAAATACCGACAACAGGGTTTTTCTTTGTTCCAAAGCCTGCAAGCTGAAGAATTCTTTCTGCGATATAATCCTTTCTCGTACGGTTTGCATCTACTATTGCGCCGATTATATTATTCGGAACGTTATCATAATTTGCAAGCAGCTGCTTTGTATCCTTTGGCAGACAATATCCGCCGTAACCGAAGGACGGATTATTATAATGACTTCCGATTCGAGGGTCAAGACAAACACCGTCTATAATGGATCTCGTATTAAGTCCTCTTATTTCTGCATATGTATCAAGCTCATTAAAATACGAAACACGCAGGGCAAGATATGTATTTGAAAAAAGCTTTACTGCCTCTGCCTCTGTTGTGTGCATAAATAATATGGGAACATCCTCTTTTATTGCACCGTTTTTTATAAGTTCGGCAAACTCATGCGCCTTGTCCGACAGCTCCTCACTTGCACCTACAATAATTCTTGATGGATAAAGATTATCGTATAATGCTCGTCCCTCACGAAGAAATTCCGGGGAGAACATCAGCTTATTGCAGCCGTATTTTTCCTTCATCTCTTCTGTAAACCCCACAGGTACTGTAGACTTTACAACCATAATCGCATTGGGATTCTGCTTCATAACAAGCTGAATAACGCTTTCTACGCTTGAAGTATCAAAGTAATTCAACTTCGGGTCATAGTTTGTCGGAGTTGATATAACAACAAAATCAGCATCCTTGTATGCACTTTCACCATCCGTAGTTGCAGTAAGCTTAAGCTCCTTTTCCAAAAGATATTCCTCAATCTCCTTATCAACAATAGGAGATTTCCTATTGTTAATCATATTTACCTTTTCCGGTAATATATCAACTGCTGTTACGCTGTTATGCTGTGATAAAAGCACCGCAATTGACAGACCCACATATCCTGTTCCGGCTACTGCAATCTTCATAACATCTTCTCCTTATTTTTATACCTTTTCAAAAAATGTATCTGGTTTATCAGAATTAAACTGCTCGTTCGCCCACATAACTGTAACCAAATTTTCCGTATCACTCAAATTTATAATATTGTGCGTATATCCCGGCAACATATGTACGGCTTGAATTTTATCACCGGACACCTCAAATTCAATCACTTCATCTGTTCTGATTTTCCTCTCCTGAATTAAACCATGTCCACTGACAACAATAAAGAATTCCCATTTGGAATTATGCCAATGCTGTCCCTTTGTTATGCCGGGCTTTGAAATATTCACAGAAACCTGTCCGCAATTAAGCGTCTTTATCAATTCAGTAAAACTGCCCCTATCATCCACATTCATTTTCAAATCAAATGCTGCCTTTTCCTCAGGGAGGTAAGACAAATACATAGAATACAGTTTTTTCTCAAATGAACCATTCGGAATTTCCGGAATAATAAGTGTTTGCGGCTGTGTTCTGAAGCTGTCAAGACATTCCTTAATATGTCCAAGAGTAACCTTGTGGGTTACGGGTGCGGCACAATATTTCCCATCCTTCTTCAAAACAGTATCTATGCCGTCAAATTCACAATGATGCTCTCTGCCTTCTAAGCAATCCAGCATTTCATCAATCAAATCATCGATAAACAAAAGCTCAAGTTCTGTGGATTCATCATTTATTGTTACCGGCAAATCATTGGCTGTATTATAACACATGGTTGCCACAAAAGAATTGTAGTTCGGCCTTACCCACTTCCCCACAAGATTTGGAAAACGGTACACCAAAACCTTTACATCATTTCTTTGACCATATTCAAAGAATAAATCCTCGCCTGCTTTTTTGCTTCTTCCGTATTCACCGTCATATCTTCCGATAAGCGTTGCTTGGATAGATGATGAAATCATAACAGGACACGTATTGTTGTGCTTTTTTAAAGTATCTAAAAGCATTGATGCAAATCCAAAATTGCCGCTTTGGAATCCCTCCGGATTCTTCGGCCGGTTTACACCTGCCAGGTTGAACACAAAGTCGCAGTCCGAGCAAAATTCATACAGCTCTTCTTCTTTATTATCTATGTCATATTCATATATTTTATCAATACATAAATTCGGCCTTGTTTTATTTCTGCCGTCTTGTATGGTTTTCAGATTTTCTACAAGATTACGTCCGACAAAACCCTTTGCTCCAGTTACTAATATGTTCATGAGTCTTTTCTCCATACCATCTTATTCACAACACCCATATATGACTGTATTATCTTAACCACCTTTGTGCTGACATTTTCATCAACATAATTCGGTACAGGTATGCCGTTATCGTTATTTTTATTCATTTCTACCGCTAAATCAACCGCTTGCAGAAGTCCGACTTCATCTATACCGGAAAGTATAAAGCATGCTTTATCCAAAGCCTCAGGTCGTTCGGTAGATGTTCTGATGCACACAGCAGGGAAGGAATTTCCCACAGAAGTGAAAAAAGAGCTTTCCTCCGGTAAGGTTCCCGAATCGGAAACTACGCAGAATGCATTCATCTGTAAGCAGTTATAATCATGGAAGCCTAAAGGCTCATGCCTGATTACTCTGCTGTCAAGCTTAAAACCGCTTTGATATATACGTTTCTTTGACCTCGGATGGCAGGAATAGAGTATCGGCATATCATATTTTTCCGCCATTTTATTAATTGCGTTAAAAAGTGACGTAAAATTCTTTTCGGTATCGATGTTTTCTTCTCTGTGAGCAGACAAAAGAATATATTTGCCCCTTTCAAGACCAAGCCTCTCATGAATGTCAGAAGCCTTAATGGCTTCTAAATTGTTATGTAACACCTCTGCCATAGGTGAGCCGGTTACATATGTTCGCTCCTTTGGCAATCCGCATTCTGCAAGATAGCGGCGTGCGTGTTCGGAATATGCAAGATTGACATCGGAAATGATATCTACAATGCGCCTGTTAGTTTCCTCCGGCAGACACTCATCTTTACATCTGTTCCCTGCTTCCATGTGGAAAATTGGTATATGCAAACGTTTTGCTCCAATTACGGACAAACAAGAGTTTGTATCTCCCAAAACCAGAACTGCGTCAGGTTTTATTTCTGTCATTAAATTATATGACGATGCAATAATATTTCCCATTGTATCTCCTAAAGTGTCGCCTACCGCATTTAGATATACCTCAGGGTCGGCAAGACCCAAATCTTTAAAAAATACTCCGTTCAGATTATAATCATAATTCTGTCCGGTGTGTGCAAGTATTGTATCAAAATACTCACGGCATTTATTTATTACAGCAGCAAGGCGAATTATCTCCGGTCTTGTTCCTACAATAATTAATAATTTCAGTTTTCCGTTATTTTTCCATTTTGCACTACTACTCATGATAATCTCCTTATACTGACACTATATTCAATAAGGGCTGAAAACCCATAATAGTTATAATCCGATTTTCCTTTTAAACTCCTGTACTTTTTTGCTTTCATCGATTTCCACACCGTCATATTCTGAAGCAATTCTTTTAGCTTTCTCCCGGTCAAACAAAATTGTTTTTACGGCACGATGAATCCAACAAAACGGAAGTAAAAAAGGCAGCTTTCTCAATACCGGATATCTGCCACACATCCATTCATACGGCTGAAAGAAAAATTTTGTATAATAAACTGCGTTAAACACAAAACGGTTATTAATATTTTGTGACTTTTCAGCCATAGAACACATTTTCAACTGCTTCTGCGTCCCGAATGTGCCGCTTAAAAGAATATAATTGCTCAGATCTTTTATAATTTCGTCTGATTCACCATTATTAAACCAATAATTCGTCAACTTACGAATATTCTCTTCAAATGTTGTCAAGCCACAGCAGTCAAGGCGATGTTTGAGCACATCCCAATCAAGAGAGCTTCTGTATTTATTTATGTAAACCCAGACATCCAAAACCATTTTTATACCCATACCTGAATACTTCATATGTTTTGCCATATGAGCAATAGTATAAAGGTAATAATCTTCAAGACTCATTTCATAAGAATACTTTTTACCCTCTGTCAAAATAAGCCTGTCAGTTATTTTCTGACATTCCTCCTGCCATGGGGTTTTATTGGAAACAAGTATTCTATGCAACTCAACATGAATTTTTTTGTCGATAAAATACACGTCATCCGCGTCATCAAGGTTGTATCGTTCAATTTGAAAACCAATACCTTCCATTATTGCACGTGCTTCTTCTCTGTATTTCTCATCTACAAAAATATCCAAATCTCCGGATTGCCTGTAATCAGGTCTCGGATATAGCTTTTTTATAACAGGTCCCTTCATAACACTATAGGGAACGGCGTTTTTTTCAAACAGATCTGTGATTTTTTCAAGATAGTATGTTTGAATTGTGTCATTTGCAATTTTAGCATGGTAAACCACCTTGAATTTTTCAAGCGTTTCTTTATCAACATTTTCAAGCTTTGATAAAGGCTCATATAACAAATTGGCTATGTTATGCATTATTGACAATTCAAATAAAACAGAAAAATCAACATTCTCATATGATTCAGAAGGTTCTGTTCCATTAAAAGCTGCTTTTATTAAATCTATCAGGTATTTGCCGTACAACGTTAATTCCATAATTATCCCTTTTTCAGTTCTTCCTGAATATACTTAAGGCTTGCTATCTTTTCCTTCGTTTCCTCTACTGTAAGAAGCTGCGTATTATTTGAATTAAATTCGGTAAGCTTATTTCTTTCCTTATCACCTTGACTAAAGTATTTATCATAATTCAATCCGCGTTTGTCACTTGGAACGCGATAGAAATTCCCCATATCAACAGCATTCGCACATTCCTCATTGGTAAGAAGGGTTTCATACATTTTTTCTCCGTGACGAATACCAATAGTTTTTATATTCTTCTTATCTCCTCCGAACAGCTCACAAACCGCTTCTGCCTGAGTCTGAATTGTGCAAGCGGGTGCTTTTTGAACCAATATATCCCCGCTTTCACCCTTCTCAAACGCAAATAAAACAAGATCAACCGCCTCATCAAGAGACATAATAAATCTGGTCATTGAGCCATCGGTAACAGTTATAGGCTGTCCGTATCTTATCTGGTCTATCCATAAAGGAATAACGCTGCCGCGAGAACACATAACATTTCCGTAACGGGTACAACAGATTTTTGTATTTGCAGTTGTACGGGATTTTGCAACAATAACCTTTTCCATCATCGCTTTTGATGTTCCCATGGCATTTACAGGATATGCCGCTTTATCTGTTGATAAACAAATTACCTTTTCCACTCCCTCTTCAATAGCTGCAGTCAGTACATTTTCAGTACCTAACACATTTGTCTTTACCGCTTCGATAGGGAAAAACTCACAAGACGGCACTTGCTTCAGCGCCGCTGCATGAAATATGTAATCCACATTGTGCATTGCATTTTTTACGCTCTGCATATCACGCACATCACCTATATAAAATGTAACCTTTTCTGCCGCTTCGGGGAATTTCGCTTGAAACTCATGTCGCATATCATCTTGCTTCTTTTCATCTCGTGAAAAAATACGTATTTCCCCGATATCTGTTTTAAGAAATCGATTTAAAACTGCATTTCCGAATGAACCGGTTCCCCCTGTTATCATTAATGTTTTATTTTTGAAAATTGAAACTGACAATTTACCGTTCTCCTTATCCATAAAAATATTTTTATTAATAGTTTATACTAAAAAGCTACTTATATATAAATTTTAGGAAGCTGTTTTACACACCGTTTCCCTTTTTTTATGAATTTTTTTAATGTACTTTCACCTAAGCATTTTTGTACGGATTTATTAAATCCCGCTCTTTCATACATATCAAAAAACAAATCATAATTTCTGTGTTTAGCCGAAGACTTTGTAAAAGCAGGATTATATTTTATTGCTTCATCAGTTTTTACTGCTTCACATACCATTTTTTCTTTCATGCCTTTAAACAAAGCCTGTCCCTTATCTGAATTTAATACAACAAAAGATGTGCCATTATCATCATCCATATCGGGACGAACCTTCTCAATTCCCCAAAAATCCGCCAGTGTAATATCACTATGTCTTTCCGTTCCTTTGAACTGACAGTCATAACAAGATTCCCTTAATGACAAATTGTTTAAAAACACTTTCATATATAAATTATCACTGTTTAATTCAGTATGCTGCGTTCCGTCTTCAAGTTTAAATAATAAAGAGTATCTTTTCCATCCGGGGGTTTTATGTCTGAATTTAATCTCTCGAATTTTACTTCTCGAAATACTTTCTTTATATTTAACATAGTGATGCCAAACCTTCGGCGATGGCACTCCGTGACAGGCAAAATCAACTGTCACCAGATTGTCATAAGACTTCCCTAAATATGATACAAGCCCCGAAATTTGGCAGGAAGTTCCGGAAAACAAAACCTTTTTCCCCTGGGACAAACATATCTTCGCCTGCTTGAAGGTATCTCCTGTTATGCTTTGAACATACTTTGAACCACACAGCCTCGATAAATCATCCATATTATCAACAAGTATATGCTTTACATCAAATTCTTCGTCAAATGCTGCACCGAAAACAACGCCGCCCGATTTAATTATGCTTTCTGCCAATAAATAAAACACACCCCCCGATGAGCTGTCTTCTCTAACTGATTCATCAGAATTAATACAGGCGTAGGAAGCAACAACACTGTTCCCCCTCTTTTTATTGATTACCGGACATACCTTTCGGCACACTTTACATTCTATACATTTATTTCTGTCAATAACCGGAGTGATGAATCCGTGCAAATCGGGCAACATTTTAATAGCTTCATTGCTGCATACAGCTGTACACGCACTGCACCCGGTGCATGAATCAACTGAAGCCAATTCCACCGCATCTGTTTTTTTACATTCTTCATTTAAAAAGTTTTTAGACATCCTTACGTAATCTTCCATTTTTTTGTCTGCCTGTGCCCAGTTAATTTCTTTATTCAATGTACTTTCATAGTCTTCATTCTTTATAATCCTGTCCTTCATGCCGAGTACGCTTAACAATGTATCAAATCTGTCATTCATTTCCGATAAATTGCCATCCTGCAAAATTATTGCAAACGGTGTATGAAACTTTATTGCAAGCATTGTTCCGTGAAACGAATTGGTAATCAAAAATTTTGCGTCACGAATTTGCCTGAGCCAATCCTCCATGGAGGATAATTCAATATTGACAATACTTCCTTTTTCCGACATAGCATCTGCTACGTTATCGATTAATTGCCGAGTTTTTTCATTCTGGATGCGAAGTATATATTTTGCCACAAATGGTTTTGTCTTTTTTTGCGATGCTAAGCTACTGTAATCATCGACTTTAAGTAACGCTGTGGGATCACACACCACCGTACCTTCAAATCCCATTTGTTCCAATAATGCTTTACCTATATTTTCACGAACTCCGAAAGCGTCAAATCTTGAAAGAGCCGGCTTGATAAACTCCTCGATTCTTTTATTTTTGGCTACATATCCGAAGCTTGCCGCATAGGAAATACGTTTGGCCCCGGGAGAAAACGGTAAATAGTATGCAAGCGTAGGTTTTCCCTCGCCTTGCAATGTGAAATACTTATTCCATATTTGGTCACTGCCTGTTATTAAAACGTCAAAATCACTTGCCTCATTATATAATTGTTCTGTTGTGTAAAATCTTTTTGTTAAAAGTAATTTTTCACGGAATGGTTTTAAAAGCTTTTCTTTTTTTAATTCCGTAACTCTTTTCCATGCAACCTTAATATTTTTAGTGTATATCGCCCTAAAAAACGAAGGCTCAAAGTGTTTTGGATAGTAGTTAATAATATACACCTTTGCATCAGGAATAGATATACTTAAATACTTTTGCAGAGCATATGCCTGCAGAATTGCACCATGATTTGCAGCCCAATGAAATGTCATAATTCCTATTTTCACAAAAACACCTCCATTCTGTCTATTTCAGCAGAAGCTTTATATTTTTCAACGATTTTGGATTGATGCTTTTTAACATGTATATACTGCTTATTCGTATATCCTTAATAAAGATGCTTGTAATAAAATTAACGGTCATTTCAGAGAATACTGTTGCAGCAGCAGCACCTATTACCCCAATAGATTTTATCAATATATAATTTAAAACAACATTTATTACAGCACCGGAAAAGGATAGCCATTTAACATATCTTTGATTATTGGTTGCAACAAACCAATCTCCCTTGGCAACTCCCCAATATGTAAAAAGTGAACCAAATGTCAAAACACGTGCTATGCCGCATGCCGGAAGATATGCATCGCCGTATAATACCAATATAACCGGTTTTATTAATACAAATATAATTATTGCTACTGTCATACATAAGTAAAATATAAGAGAATATCTTCCCACTAACGCTTTTTCAAATTTACTTTTATCTACTTCAAAATATTCAAGAATAACCGGTGTTGTTGCATTTATAATAGCCGCCAAAACAAATGCCCAATATGTTATCAACGAGGAAGAAAGTGTGTAATAGCCCACTTCGGTTTCGCTCAACATATTTTTCAACATGATTTTGTCTGTTTGTAAATAAACAGCAACCATCAAGCCTGAAATAATAAAGCTTTTGCCACGCATCCACAAATGCTTTGCCCGTTCCGTTGAAATCGTTAGCTTTTGCCCGCCGTTTACTTTATAAAAAATAAAGTATAAAAAACTAAGGACAAAATAATCCAATGCCATTGCCAATGCAAACCATGTTACCTTAGCGCCGGTTGCCAACAGATATATCTTATAAATAGAAACCACTATATATGCAATAAATGTTGAAATTGCCGTGTACTTAGATATATAGTGAATCTGAAACCATGATTCGAATATCTCGAAGCTTTTAAAAAGCAATTCTGTGCTGTACAAAACAAGCACAAGCTTTGTTGTCATTTCACCGGTATCGAAAAATGCTGAAAAAGCAATTGTTCCCAAAACACACAGTATTCCGCTCATCAACCGCATAAAAACAGCTGTTCCGAAAATTTCACCCTCTGCTTTTGGATCGTGTATACATTCATATGCCATTATACTCGATAAACCGAGATTTGCGACAGGGATTAAAAATGTTACAACGGCTGCGGCATAACCGATAATACCAAAATTACCTGGTCCCAAATATCGGGCAGAAAAAATAGATATTATAAAGGACAGCACCATTTGTATAATTTTTCCGGCAATTATTGCAGCTGAATTTCTTGCTACTTTTGATTCTCTTATACCAGATATGCTTTGAATGATTTTTACAAACATTTCTATCTTTCCCTTTTACCAAACAGTATTACTCTGATTTTTGTTTCAAATTTTCTGTATATCGCAATTCTTTTCGGTAATCCCATTTTTCTGAATACCATCTTGTCATATTCACAATTTCCCATAATATAAACCGGATGCTTAAGTGGGAATTCCAAATCATAGCTCTTTAGTGTAACAATCCAATGAAGCCCCTTCGGTCGTGTTTTCAGCCCACTTTTTTTATATACAGACCTTGATAAAAATCCAACATTATTTATCAAGTTGTATTTTGGTACAATGACTAGCTGTGAATATAGGTGACGCAGCATTGCAAACTGATATGTCCATGCCTGTAATTTTCCGTTATTCATCATCGATTTCCAACGTTCCTTTCCTATTTTTTCATAATGGTCTAAATAATATTTAGGGAGTCCGAGGTTTTTGTATGCTTCCATTACATGCTTATTTTCTCTGAATGACATTTCCCAATCATAGTTATCCCAGACCCTTTTCCATGTTGCCCATCCCCAAATTGATCCTGTTTTGCAAAAGCAATAGCTATCTCCGCCAAAATCATACTTGCCGGCATGATTCATACCACTTATCATATTAATACGCAAATCATTTTCATATCTGTCAAGCATTTCTTTACAAAAGTAAAAAAAGGATTCATTAGGTACGCAGTCATCTTCTAATATTACCAGTTTTTCAGTAGATTGAAACGCCCAGTCCAACCCTGTGGATACACGCAATCCGCATCCGAGATTTTTCTCGGAAAAATTTTTATGCACCTTACATTCCCAGTCAATGTTATTGACTATTTCTCTGCAGGAAAGTATTTTTTCTATATCATGGTCATTTCGCGGTCCATCCTGTATTAAAAACAATTCTGAAGGAGCAATTTCTCTCACTCGTTCAAAAACCTGTTTAAAATGGTCAGGTCTATTAAAAAAAACCAATGCTATTGATAAATCTATTTTATTTGCTCTCATTGCTCTCTTTCTCCTCTTTATTCCCACTTAACAGATCATTTATAAACGGTGCAAGTATAAATAACGGTGCACATGTTACAACAACTGAGATGGGATTCAAAAATCCTAAAATTACAAAAGCTATAAATGTTCTTTTATAAGGCTCCAGGCTTCTATTCCTTGATATAATGCTGTTTTTTATATTCATATATGTATTTTTCCAGAAGGCAACAAGCAAAGAAGTCACAAATACCCCATACCTTGCAAGCGTATCAACCCATTCTGTGTGCCAACCAAAAGAATTCTTTGTTTTCCCCAGAAAACCGCCGATAAAAGGATGCTCTGCAAAAATTCGCAAACTCCATATCATACGGTCAAACCTTTGACCTTTTCCTGTGTAATATGATACGCCTGTGGTTTCACTTCCAGTCAGACTACGTAAAATTGACGAAAGTCTTACTCTCGTAAGGTCAGGCAAAAATCTCCAGTCATATATTATATCTGCAATAATATTAAGCATATATCTTAAAATAATTAAAGCTATAATAATATATATCCATTTATTCCTGTTTGGCAAAATCTCAAACAAAGTAAATCCGACAATCAATACAAATGCAGTTGAATACGCAGATTTTGCGACTACAACAAAAATTAATATTTCTAAAAAGATAAAAAATATCTTTTTTATTTTTTTCCCTTTTACGTTTCTTATCGAGGATATAATAGCAATATATATTAATACCGTTGCATATATAAAATCAAATCCTCCGACTCGAAAACGTCCCTGCTCGTTAATGCCGGTTGTATTTTCCCGAATAAAATCCCCATCATACGATGAAACAAAAAAGAGTGTATATACCAAGCTTATTACTATTAATACCAGATAAAAATACAAAATGAAATTTCTTGTTTTTGTATTTACACTTCTTATATATGAATACGTAAACCAATACAACATTAAAATCAATACATTATTATTGAACTCTTTTGCATAAAAAATACTTTTTTCTACCGTAAGCATCATACAATACAGATACGTCACTGCAAACAATACTATTCCGTAAAAAACATTCCACTTCAATGATTCTCTGCAATATTTCTTATCCGATACAAGCATTGCAGCAGATGCAATCCCAATAAAACCAATCATGAATACTATTTTATAAACGCCCACTGACATAACAAGTGCAGTTCTTATTATTGCCAACAGAAAGAAAACAGTAGGCAGATGCCAAATTATTCGTTCTTCTTGAACTCTTAACATTATCTCATTCCTTATAAATCTTTTTTTTACTTAAAGATATTTTTATCTAATTTAATTAATTCTGTATATACATTCATATATGCATTTACCATAACATCAACACTGTATCTTTGCTGAGCCATCATTGATATATGCTCCCTATCAGGCTCCGACATTAAATACTTTTTGATTATTGATGCCAAATCCGCAACATTCCCAAAGTCACAAAAATCGGTGTATTCTTTTATCCCTATGCTTTCAGGTCCCCATGATTTGAACCCGACTGCCGGTGTCCCGCAACACAGTGATTCCGCTGTTGTCATTGAAAACGTTTCCCGCATACTTAATACTAAAGACAAATCTGCAATATTATATATTTTTGCCAACTCATTTTCATTCTCAACCCGTCCGATATTTATTATATTTGACGGCAGACCATTGATGCTGTTATTTGAACCAACCAGAATAAATCGAATATTTTCATGATACATCAGCTTTGCAAGCTCCACAAAATAATATCCGCCTTTATTATTATACTTGTCAGTAGAAAATTGTGCGGTTACAAACAAAACAATTTTTTTGTCATTATCTATATTATACTTTCTTTTTACTTCATTGTGATTAATGCTCAATTTCTTATAGATATTCGTATTAATACCGTTTTCTACAATATAATTCGGAAAACGCCCTAAAATTGCTGACTGTCTTGAATTATCATATACCCATCCAGATACTGAGGTTACACTTAACCTTTCACAGCAGCCAAATGCATCATACATCTTCTTCCATGATTTTGCTGTATTATCCCTTTTCATAGGTCCAACATACGATTTTAAATGCTCACAGTTTCCACATCCGGCCTTAACCCATTTTTTACATTCATATGAATGTGGGCAATTCCCAGTATAAAACATCTCACAATGATTAGTCACAACTACCGGATAGTTATGCTTTCCAAGATATGTAATAAGCCTATATAAATTCAGCGAGCTGCTGTTCGGACAATGAAAATGCACTATATCAGGCTTTTCTTTTTTTATCAGTCCTTTTAATTTATATGTCGGTAACGGTGCAAAGCCATAATTCATACCGGTTATATAGTGAATTCTTCTGTATATACCTGATTCATACTTTAATCCCAACCTGTATCTACGGTCATCCTTATTTGTAGGTGAACCTGTTTCATATGCGACAATACCTGTATCACCTCTGCTGTTGAGATATTTACATATTGAATTTATAAGTTTTCCCGTACTTCCGCCGTCAGTACAATTAACAAATAATACTTTCATAACAATTACTCTAATCTGATAATTTAGTTCTTTAAATTCTTCATCTATAAAAGCTTCATCATATCCATAAACTTTTTCATTTGTGTCTTGTTACTTTTTGTTAAAATAAATTGTCTGGCCCTGTTTCCAATCATTCCTCTTTCGCATAAACTCATTTCACATATTTCAACTATTTTATCCTTTATACAAGCTTTGCTCGTCACATCAAAATAGTTTAAATATTCATCATACTCATCAGGAATTCCTGCAAGCTTGTACATAACAACAGGAGTACCGCTTAACATATACTCCATTGTCTTAGACGGAAAGCTATACTTTGTAAACTCATCTGTTGCCGATCTCGGATTTACCAACACAGTCGCCTAGCGTTGTAATTTTAATATTTTACTTTTAGGCAAAAATCCCAGATACTTGATTCTCCGGTCTTTTTTCGCATATGCTTCTACAATCTTTATATCACCCATTTGAGGTCCGCATATCCACAGCTCATACGAATCATCATCTATCGTTACAAACTGTTCCAGCAAGTCAATTAAACCAAATTTTTTATTGAGTGAACCGGTGTACAGCACCACCTTATTCTTTGACCTTTTAATTTCGGGTAAATCTGTATCATCTTCTGTCTTTGGCAAAAAACCCTCAATAACCGTATATGGTTTATTGCCAATATTCAGCGGTCCTTTCATTGCCTCTGTCAGTAATATATATCCATCAGCAAGCCTCGCAGCTTCCATTTGTTCGGCAGCATGTCTTTGATAATACCAATTCTGAAATTTATTCGGATATTGTATAGCGTATTTTCCCACCAAATCCAAAACAATAAGCACAATCTTTATTCTGTCTTTGTACTCACGCTTTAACCTATGTATTAATTTCGTAAATGTATGGCACATTCCGTCAACAATAATTGTAATTTCATCATTTGTTTCTTTAATATACTTACGGATTTTTTTTAAAAATCCGTAATATCTGCACATTTCTCGAATATCATAAAAATTTATAAACCCTACATAATCAATTCCGTATGATGATACAAAAAAATTTCTTTTTACTATCAACATCTGGGAATTTTTAGGATAAGAACCACATGAAATGGAACCAATCACATCAACATTGGCACCTGTGCACTCATTTAATCCATTTATAATTCCCCACGCATATTGATTGTTCTGGGGTTGCAGATGATGACCGTTTTTTTTGAGTAAAAATTTTTCTGCATCCTGATCATAGATGTATCCGATAAATAAATATTTCATTTTTTCTTTTTTCTCACTCCAATCAAATCCAAGCCTCTCAACAAAATATAATATGGAGTTAATAAAAGGCATTTATATTGATATAATTCATGTAAATATCCGTTTTTAGGATACAAAACTGTGAGCATATCTCCAAAGGAATCATACAGAGAAATCTGAAATCTCAAAAATTGCAATTTTGAAAATTTTCTCTTTTCAGGATGCAACAATCCGACACTTGACAAGACAGTATATATTCTCTTTTCCTTTATTTTCTTTGGTCTGAGCTGTGTCAGCACATTTTCGGGAATCGCTGTGTTGAAAAGCATATGCGGAATCATCAAAGAAAAATAAACAGCTACTGTTACGTGTGCATCACATGCTTTCTTTACAAACAAATCCCAGTTAATTTCTTTATGATTTACTATTCTGTCTACATCCATATGAAGTCTTAATCCCGGGGCTCTAACATAGGAATGCTTTGCAGTATGAATACATACCTGCAGAAGATTATCCTCAGGAGATAATATTCCTATTTTCGTATTATCGGCATAATAAGCATTCTTTATCAGCTCACTTGTATCAGGCTCTTTATCAAACCGTATCCATCGCCCCGCAATTGCTCTCCATGCCAATTCAAACCACATTTTATCACCGTCCGGCATTTCTATATAATATTCAGTCGAGCCATCGCGATAGGCATCTTCAAGATTTTCAAATTCAAATTCACTCCTGAATTTAAAAACAAATCCATTGTTAATAAGTATCTTATGAGCTTTTTTAAAATCTTCTTTTTTTACGAGTGAGTCAATATCCTCCATCGGACAAGCTGCCGGATCATCAATCATGTCTGACATAATTCCACCGTTTTTCAAAACAACCATCTTTATTCCGTTTTTATCCATAATGCTGCATATGTCAGATGCTTTATTTTTCAAAAACGTAAGGCGCGCTTTTTCTTTTAAATATTTTTCCTCCCAATAATCAGGCAGGTCACATAAATTATATTTCTGTATTTTTGATGCAATAACGCCATCCATTTCATGCTGAACAGCCAAGTTAAAAAGCTTTTTCATATCAAGCCTCGATAAAACAGGCTTAATATCTTCGTATTTTCCGCTTTCTTTTGCCAATGACAGCATTGTCCTTACATATTCATCCTTTAAAATATTAAACATTTTTCCTCTCCAAAATATTATTTATAAATTTATCAAAATCACCCACACCGTAATTCATAGGCAATTGACATAATTCCTCCATCCTGTAAATAAGCTCTTCAGCAATAATCGTTACGTGTTTCAAACTGTCATTTTGAACAAAGCTTTTAAAATTATTTATTTCTCTTATGCCATCATATAAAACAACATTATCATACCAGATACTTCTTACTGATACGGACTCCCAATCAATTATATATATCTTATTGGTGTTATTTTCTACCCATATATTGCCCGACTGAAGATCTCCGTGACTCAGTATCAAATCAATATTTTCATGGCTGTTTTCAAGCTGCTTTAAGTAATACTCACAAGCCTTGTCCAAAGCTGTGTAATTAATTTTTTTCCTTAGTTTCTTTATCTGTTTTTTAAGTTCCTCAATCTTAATACATAGTTTTCCTGAATATTCAGATGCTTTTATGGTCTTTTTTGTGTTTTTCACATAATCCGTCCACAATTTGAATGCCTCATTCTTTAACTTATCTATGTTTTCTGATATTCTTGCTAACGGCACACCATCTATTATTTTTTCTTTATAACAAAAATCAGCAAATTCGATTATGGGCAATATGAAATCACAATCATTGCATTTTGTACGAAATTTAATTTCATTTTGCAGGCAGCTATTTGAAAAACTGGCTTTTACGACAACCGACACAACTTCATTTTTAAAATCAAAAATACGATATTTTCTGTTGCAGGGGTAAATCAATACGTCATTTGTAATATCTGCATTAATTCGTATTCTCTTTGACGAACATATGCCGAATGAATTAAGACAAATTCTTGTATATAACCACACCAGAAGCCTTTTTTTCCACGAACCCGTAACATGATATTCGGTATATAAATACTCTTTAACTTTTTTTGATGGCCTGTTACATATAATGGCATTAAGCTCGGGATAAATATAGAGTTTGATTTTTTTCCCGGAGTTTCGGAAAAAACTTGTCAAAGTCTCATCATTAATTTTATAAAAATCCTCTCGCTTTAACATATAAGATATTTTCATTTATTAATAATCTCCATTGTTTCGTAAAAGACTTCATCTATGGTCTTCGTTGCATCAATAATATATTTCCATCTATTTGATTTTATTTCTTCCATATACATTTTTATTCTTTTCTCACGCACTTCTATGGGTTCGGGCCATGGCTCATCCTTTAATGTTGAACGATACATTGATACTTCTGCAGGAATTACATAAATTATAGAATATTTCGGTTTTTTATAAATTATTTTGCATATATTCCAAGCTATCCATTTTTCATAATCAATATCAAAATATTTCATCTTTAAATCTATATACGAATCCCAAAAATATCTATCTGCAAGAATAGTCGTTCCAAACAACTCGATTATTCTGAAATATATTCCATAGTATAATGATATATCCATTATTGAAAGCCATAGTAAAAGTCTGCGTTTTTTTGAGTTTGTATGAATTGCTTCTCTGTAATCAGCTTTTTCACTATCCAATAAGCCCTTATCTCTGCGAATAAGGGTTTTAAAAAACTCAAGCACAGGTGTATAGCCAATACGGCTATGTATAATTTTACACTTAATATGCTGTTCTGTAAGCTTTTCATACACTTTATCTATTTGCGTGGACTTACCTCCACAATCTATACCGCTGAAACTAATCATTTAAACACCTTTTATATACATCAATATATTCTTTATATTTTTTTGTTTTGTCAAAATTCCGTGAGTGCTTTAAGAGATTTTCTTGTGAAAAATTTGCTTTTGTAATTCCATTTATAAGACCTTCTATATCACCTTTGGGCACTACAATTCCACTTTCCGGCGATATACACTCAGGACTGCCGCCTGTATCATATGTAATAACAGGAGTACCACATGCAAGGGCTTCAATATTGACCGTAGGCAAATTATCTTCCATGGTTGGATTTACAAACACGTCAGCCTCAGTATATATTTCTGCCAGTTCTTTTATACTGTTTGTCCTCTTAACTCCTATAATATTTTGGGGTAATTCACTTAACTGTTTATCACTTAACCCCACCATCACAATTATTTCTTTACTGCTTATTCTTTTTGCAAGCTCTATAAAAGTATCAAAACCTTTTCTTTTGTCCCAAATATTTGCAACACCAAGTATTATTTTTTTACCTTCAATACTGTACTTTTGTCTAAAATTACTTTCTGTAGGTTTAAATTGTGTTAAATCAATACCATTATGAATTACAGTAATACTTTTATCCTTTAAGAATGACTGACGTGCCTGAGCCGCTATCCATTCAGAAATTGCTATAAAATGCAGATTCTTTACTGAATTGAAGAACTCTGATTTTTTTAAGTAGTTTTTTTTTGAATTGTCAAGTAATATACTTGTAGGATATTCTTTTTTTTGAGGGCATTTAAAACATCCCGTCTTCCATTTATTGCACCCTGCATTATCATAATATGCACAATGCCCTGTAAAGGGCCAGCAATCATGCAGCGTCCATACAACAGGAGTATCAATTTTGGAAAAATATTCAAACAACACTTCTAAATTTATATAATATCCATGTATGTTATGCAGCTGTATTATATCCGGATTATATTCTTTTATTTTTTTCACTAAGCCGTATGTTGCTTTTTTTGAATAAAATCCCGTTCTGTCTGTTAATCTGGAAAGCAGTGCATGGCACAACACATCATATTTATTCCCGATTTTAACAATATCATTTTTATCTATATTCTGCGCTTCTTCCCTACCGTATGCAATGACACATTCATGACCGTTACTTTTTAATGTGTTATATATATCGGTTGCAATTCTACCAGTACTTCTTATTCCGCATACACTATTTATTTGAAAAACCCTCATAACATTATTGCTCCATAATTATTTTATAGTTATTTTCAACAGTATAGTTATCCAACAGATATTTTCTTGCATTTTCCCCTTTTCCGGAGAAATCAATCTTTGATATTTCTTTAATTGTAGACATAAATGCTTCTAAATTCCCACTTTCGCTCCACCAGCCAAAATCATTGTCTTTAATAACCGCCCCCACATCGCTATTAACATCCGTTATAGCATATGTAGGTATTCCGGCCTGCATATAAGAAAGTAATCTTGACGGAAAATTGGGAATGGTAAATCTTTTATCAAGAAAAATCATTCCAATGTCGCAGGACGCTACAATTTTATCGAAATCCTCTCGTGATACATAGTCCATCAAAGAAAGATTTTTCTGACCACTTTCACTCAGGTAATTATTAAGCTTTGAATATTCCGTACCCGAACCTACAAGAAAAAAGAATACGTCTTCATTATTTTCTTGACTTTTCATGCAATTTATTAAAAAGTCAATACCTTGAGGTTTACCAAGATTTCCGCCGTATATAAATACGGTTTTATCTGAAGGAATTCCGTATTTTTCACGGATTATTTGCTTTTCATCAACTGATAAGCAGGTATCCTTTACCTCAATAGCATTCGGACACACTGCTACCTTATTCTTGTTCAAATCAAGATTGTGATTTAACAGGTACCGAACATTAGCTTCTGACATGCACCCTATCCTGTCAGATATTTTATATAGTTTTCTTTCTTTTAATCTGAAAAACCAGTACAATAGACTTTGTTTTGAAAACATACCCAAATCAACAGCATTTTGCGGGAAAATATCTTTCAGCAACAAATATGATTTTGCATTGTCTCTTTTTTTTACATACTTTACAACATTAGCGAATGTTATTGGAGGTGTGGAATACATTACCAAATCAAATTTTATATTCTTAAAATACTTTTTTATCGCTGACTTGAACTGATTTTCAATAAGAATTGTAGACAATCCTTTTTCTATAATATTCGTCTTTTGTATATTCCCTATTTTTAATTTTAACAGCCTATAACCATTTTTATCCATAAGATGCGTTTGCTTATTTTTTTTTCTCTCGACAGGAGAAATTACCGTAATATTATGTCCTTTTTTTACAAATGTACGAAGAAGATCCGTATAAATATTTTGCTCATCAAGCGTATCAAAATCCAATAAAGTTAAAAAAAGCATATTCATTTCCTATTCACCCGTTTTTATATGTATAAAGCCCATCCGGATTAATAAAAAATATTACTCTCATACCGAGTTTCTGTGGGGCAATAAAATCTTTTTTCAAGTTATCACCAACGTATGACATTTCATTGAAACCAACAGAAAAATGTTTTTGCATCATAACAAAAGATTTTTCATTAGGTTTGCGGTATTGCACACCGCCCAGCTCATCTGTTATAATGATTTTATCAAAAAGCTCATGCAGCCTGAGTGCCTTTATTTTTGCACGCTGCCCTTCAGCCCTACCGTCAGTGATCATTGCTAATCGTATTCCATTGTTTTTTAAACCTAACAACATATCACGCACACCTTCGTACAAATTTATCTCAGGTGTATGCAGACGATATATTTTAAGACACTCTACTTTCCTTTCTTCGCTGTAAATCCCTTCGGATTTCAGCACTTCATCAATAGCACTTCCTCCGTTTTCAAAAACACACCATAATTTCTCTGCCATATTATCAACACAGGATATTTGCTTTGCAACAGCATTAAATCCGCTTCTGACATATTCCTTTTCAGAATATAATGTATCATCCAAATCAAAAATAGCAACCGATATTCCATCCAGGAATAACGGTACATCAATTATATTAGTAATTTTTTTCACAATCAATTCACCTTTATACTTTGATCAAATCTGCAATAGACAGCATTATTCTCAGCAGCATTGCTTTGATATGACAGTTTTTCCTTTTTAAGTAATCGGATAAGTGCCTCGGCAGAATTGGCTCCTGCTTTCATTGAAAGAGGTGCACCCCCACCAAATCTTGGATTAATTTCTATGTAGTAATTCTCACCAGTTACAGATTCTTTTATCAACTGAACTGTTATTGCACAGCAAGGCTTGAATTTTTCTGTAATAGACAATGCTTCCTCTATAATTCTTGTATCATGCAATATCTGTGTTTTTAACACTTCACCGGCACGAACAGCTAATCTTACTCTTGGAGTTATATAGATTGGATTTCCTTCAAAATCACAGAAAATATCAACAGTATATTCAGTTCCTTCAATATACGGCTGAATTATATAGTCGGGAACCTGAACTGCATATGTCATCAGTTCTCGTTCATTATTAACCTTATATGCAAATATGCTCGAACTGCCGTCTTTAGGCTTTATAAAACATGGGTAATTCATACTATAATCCGCAGCATTATCAAATGTGCGTGGATAACTCAGCCCACAGTTTCCAAAGAAATTTCCTGTGATTCTTTTATCCCGGCATATTCTAATAGCTTCCGGATTGCTTATCAGCACTTTTGTTCCTACTTTTTCAAAAGATTCTTTATTTTCCGAAAGAATAAGCAAATCTGTATCAATGGTTGGGATTAAAGCGTCTACTTTTCCTTCTCTGCAGATTTCCAGCAACTTCGGAATATAAGCCGGATTCTTTATTTTGGGAACTATATGCGGTATATCACAAAAAAATAATGCGGGTGCTGTATTTGTTGTGTCGGTTCCGTGTATAACAAGATTTGTTTTAAGGTTCTCCGCTGCTGTTTTAAAGGCTTGTATCAACTCAATTCTTCTGCCGACACAGGTAAATAATATATTCATAATGATTTTCACTCCTATTTAAAGCTTACACG
Organism: Clostridia bacterium; assembly: GCA_017935675.1. Taxonomy (GTDB): domain Bacteria; phylum Bacillota; class Clostridia; order UBA1381; family UBA1381; genus RGIG9115. The sequence continues at coordinate 136,249 of JAGBHE010000061.1, forward strand.
TTATGTAATTCCTGCTTTGCAGCTCCATTGGCGGTGCCTGTGAAATATTCCATAGTTGCTTCGTCTTCCTGTGAAATACCTTCACGCTTTAACACATAAAATATAGTTTTAAAAATAATCTTTACATCACCGCAAAAAGTGACGTTTTTGACATATTCAACATCATATTTAAATTTTTCTTCCCACGAAATAGCATTTCTTCCATGAACCTGTGCATATCCTGTTAATCCAGGGCGGACAGTATGTCGCGTTCGTTGTTCCTCCGTGTATAAAGGAATATATTGAACTAAAAGTGGTCTTGGGCCTACTATAGAAAGATCTCCGCAAATTATATTTATTAAAGATGGTAATTCATCACATGATGTACTTCTTAAAAATCGACCGTAAGCATTTAATCTTTGTTCATCGGCCAGAAGTATTCCGTTTGAATCCCTTTTGTCCGACATTGTTCTGAATTTAACCAGCTTAAAGATTTTTTCCTCGCCTGTTTTTGATGATATTTTTCCCGGCCTTTCCTGGACAAAAAACGGATTGCCTCTCATTGCTATTGTACCGATTACGGTCAGTATAACAAGCAGCGGAGAAAGGGCAACCATTGCCATTAAAGAAAGAATAAAATCCAAAGGGCGCTTTAACAGCTTTGCATACATATTTCACACTCCTAAAAACAACTTTTTATAATTTCAATAATCTTATCCTGCTCTGCTTCTGTCATCTTTATATCACTTGGCAGACAAAGACCTCTTGCAAAAATATCAGCACCGGTATCTGCACCTTCGCCCGCGATATATGCATTGGTTCTTGCGCGTCCGCTGCCATCTCTCGTAATGAACGGATTCATTCGGTATATCGGCTGCATATGCATCGGCTTCCATATCGGTCTGCCCTCCGCATTATACTTTGACAGGGTTTCCAGAATCTCAGTCGGACACGATTTACCTTGCTCACTAACATAACAGGCATCACTATCCGAGCGCACCTGCTTGCACATGGCATCTTTATTGATAAGAAGGCATGAAAGCCAGAAGTTAGGCTCCATAATAGTATCATCATATGGATTCATTGATACGGGAAGGTTTTTAAAACCTTCCTTGTAACGCATGTAAATTGCTTTTTTCCGAGCAATATGCTCTTCCAAATAAGGTAACTGACCGCGTACAACGCCTGCAACAACATTGCTCATGCGATAGTTATATCCAATTTCCTCATGCTGATACCATGGTGCGGCTTCTCTGCTTTGGGTTGACCATTTGCGCGCTTTATTTGCCGCATCCGGATTGTCGGTCAAAAGCATACCGCCGGAGGAGCCTGTAATAATTTTATTCCCGTTAAAGGATATGGCATTATATGTACCGAATGTACCGGTTTGCCTGCCCTTATAGGTTGCGCCGAGAGATTCTGCCGCATCCTCAATTAGAACTGCTCCGTGCTTTTCGCAGATACCGCAGATTTTATCAAGGTCTCCCGGCGTTCCGTACAGGTTTGCAATAACAACCGCTTTAGTATCCGGATATAGTTTAAATGCTTTTTCAAGCGATACAGGGTCCATATTCCATGTTTCATATTCTGTATCAATAAATATAGGATTGCCTTTTTCGTACATAATAGGATTTACGGTAGCGTCAAAAGTCATATCGGAACAAAACACATTATCCCCCGGTTTTATTCCGGCAAGCTTTACTGCCAAGTGCAGTGCCGCCGTACCGCATGACAGCGCCACTGCATATTTGCAGCCAACCTTTTCGCTTATAATTCTTTCAACTTCGTTTATGTTTTCACCTATTGTAGACATCCAGTTTGTTTGATATGCTTCCTTCATGTATTGAAGTTCCTCCCCGTGCATAGTGGGAGACGAAAGCCACACTTTATCTTTAAATGCTCTTGTCATCTGCTTATCCTTTCTGATATTTTAACACCATAAAATTTCGGATTTGTACTGCCCGGACTTTTATATAACCCTCTCTCTCCTTACATAAGCCGGTTCCATAGGGCTATTGGTTGTCAAATCAATTCCAATCTGATTTAACAAGAGCAATCTGGCTTTATCATAATTGCCTTTTGAATACAACCGTTTCTGGCTTCGGTACCATTCGCCCAGCTTAAATCCGTCTGAGGTGGTATAGGTCTGAGGAATATCAATAATGTCATGCTCCGCTGCATAAGCCCTTGCATACTCAAAGGCGCGCAGCCATTTTTCCTCGTGAGGGCTCCAGACAATTCCGATTTTTTCTAAAAGTTCTGCCTTTTTCTTATCAAGCCTGCCCTTTTTATAATCATTCTTTTGCACAGCCAGCCATTGTCCTAATTTAAAGCCGTCGGGGGATATATAATCATTTGCGGCGTTTAAGTTTCCGTTTTCCAGGTAGTATTTTTCTGCATGCTTATAATTGCTTTCCCAGCGGTTATTCAGAGGCTTCCATTCAAAAGATATTTCATTCAAGCGCCTTATTCTTTCCTCCGACATTTTTTTTGTTCTGTATTTTGTCCGCTGATTGGAAGCCCATGCGCCGAGCCTGAAGCCGTCATCTGTGACGAACCCCGACGGAACGCAGCAATTCCCGTTCATACGATAATATTCTGCCATATGCTCAAAACCGATATCCCATGCGGCATCATTCTGAAACCAGATAATGTTCAGGCTCTCAAGCATTTCAATATAGGTTTTTTTCAGCTTCGACTTTTTATATTTAATTCTTTGTGCGTTAATCCATGCGCCAAGCGCAAAATCATCCTCGCAGACATATCCCACAGGAGGGTTGATGTTTCCGAATTCATCAAAATATTTTTTAGCATGGTCAAAGCCCGTCTGCCATCGGCTTTTGTCACGGTGCCAGCACATTCCGATTTTTTCCAAAAGCTCTGCCTGCTCCCGGTTTAATCTGCCTTTTTTATAGCTGTATCTCTGGCTTGAAATCCACACGCCGAGATTTAAACCGCTTTCCGTTATATATTCTGCATTAACATTCAGGTTTCCGTGTTCTTCATAATATTTTTTTGCTTCATCATAATAGTTCATCCATGTGCGGATTTTTACGGAGGTCCAGTTTATGCCTATATTCTCAATTAATTTTTTTCTTTCCTCGGAAAGAGTTCCGTCCTTGTAGCTTCCGCGCACACTGCGGTACCATTTCCCGAGATTGACGCCTGATTCTGTAAAGTAATCTGCCGGAATATCTAAATTACCATTCTGTTCATAATACCTTTTTGCCTCATAGTATTTCTGCATCCAGGTATCTTCAACCTCCCAGACCATACCTATTTCAGAAAGCCTTAAGTATTGCTCATTGCTTATTCTGTGAGTTTTATAATTGCTTCTCTGGGAAAGTATCCACGGATACAGCTCTCTGTTACTTGTCGGAACATTTAAATCTCCGTGTTCCTTGTAAAAGGCTTCAGCCAGTGAAAATCCTTTCTCCCACTGCCTTTCCTTCAAGGTTTTCCAATCCATGCCTATCTGCTCAAGCTTTTTTATCCTCTCGCCCGATAATGTATTATTTATATATTGAATACGCTGTGTAACAAGCCATTGTCCGAGGTTATAGCCCTCTTCTGTTTTATAATCGGATTTCGGGAGAAGATTCCCGTTTTTCATGTAATACTGCTTTGCAAGAAGATACATATTATCCCACGAAACTGTCAGAGTTTTTTCTATTTTGCTGAATATTTCCCTGCAGTCCCTGATTTCATCAATTACATTAAAACGCTCATTTATTATCTCTCTGTCCCTGCCGAATTCACGATACATATATATCGCTTCGCTCATTTCGTCGTTAATATCACCTATGCTGTACAGGTTTTCAAAATTAAGCACTATATCAAAAATCACGGCGTTCTTTTTTTTGCTTGCCGACAGGGCTCTGCCAATCTGCTGCTTATATATAATAGGAGAAACAGTCGGGCGCAGCAAAATAACACCTGATACATCTTCAACATGAATTCCCTCGTTCAGCATATCAATGCAGTATAACAGCTTTAAGTGACAGCTGTTGTCCGCCTTGAAATCAGCAAATGCCTTACTCGTTTCAGGGTCGCTTGAATATGCAGCATATATATGCGGATTTTCATCAATTTCAGAAAACCAGCCCTCCGACACATCAATCATTTCCTTCAGATGCCCGACGCCGGCGCAAAAAACAATATATTTACCGTTTTTTTCCGGAATGTGCTTTGCAAAAACCTTATCAAGTCCGTCTGCCTTTTCAAGAGTATGCCGCAGCTCCTGAAGGTATCTTTCGCCTCTGTCACGAACAGTTTTATTTTTCAGCTTTTTTATTCTTTTTTCGTATTTCTCCAAATCCTTCTGATATGAGAACATGGAAATAACATATTCGGGCGGATTCAGTATCCCGCGGACAATCGCCTCACCCAGCGTCATTTCGGACGCAATGTTCCCGTCAAAAAGCTCATCCGCCATATCACGCTGATTATCAAGGTAGCGTATATTCGTTGCCGATAATCCGAGAACAGGTACATCGGGATATTTGTCAAGCAAGGTTTGTACGCCCCTGCCCCACATTTGCGCACCGGCACGGTGGAACTCGTCCATAACAATATAATCCGGTTTAATTTCTTCTATTTCACACTCATGCATATTCATAAGCTTTGCATATGTGTAAAAAGCAATGTTATCCGCATTGAAGTCCGGGCTTGCATTCTTTATATTTTCAAGCTGCGTTTTAAAAATATATTCACTCGGAGAAAGCCAGCATATGCTTTTTCCGGGATTATCCTCACATAATTTAAAGGCAATAAAAGATTTTCCTGTTCCTGTAGGATGAATAACGGCGGCTTTTTTGCATATTTCAAGCATCGAAACAGCAGAAGCATACGCTTCCAGGTTATAGTCAAATAACTGAATCGCCATAAATACTCACCCCGCATTTATCCTGAAATTAACAACAGAATTCATATTATGTTGTAAGAACTAAATTTGACAAAATATCCGTTAAAAATTTGAAAAAAAAAGAGATTGATTAAAATAAATTAACATGATTATCAGAGCAATGTCAGCAGGCTGTACTCATTGCTCTATACTTTTTTAACAACATTCACAAAATTAGACGCAAAATATTGACTTATATAAAAAAAAATGATATACTAAAAATGATGATGTATGTTCTTTTATATATTAATTAACAACATAATATGAATTAAGTTGTTAATCAGCATCTTAACAATCCAAGCTTTTGAATTTGACTTCTATGGATTTCTCCTGTTTCCTTTGTATATATACGTGTTGTATTTATGCTTGAGTGGCCGAGAATATCTGCAAGGCGAACTATATCCTTTTGAATTGAATAATATGTACGCGCGAAAAGATGACGAAGATTATGGGGAAACACCTTATCCTTTGACACTCCGGCACTTTCACAAAGACCTTTCATAAGACGCCATATGTTGCTGCGGTCTAATGGTTTTCCGGACCTTGTGACAAACACAGGACCGTTGTGTATATTATTTTCCTTTATGTAGATTTTAAGTATTTTGCAAAGCTGTTTCGGCAAAATAACGATTCTTGTTTTTCCTTTACATCTTATAACCGCCTGTTTTGCCTTTACTGCCTCCGCCGTGACAAATTTAAGTTCCGATATCCTTATACCGCTTGAACAAATTGTCTGCATAAGATAATAAAGCTTCTGATTTTTCTTCTTCTGCGCCGCTGTCAGCAATCTTGAATATTCCGCTTTTGTAAGCTCCTTATTTTTATCTGCAAAAATTTGTTTCTGAATTTTCAGCAGCTTGACCCTGCAGTCATACCACTCGTTAAAAACAAAAAAGCTGTTAAGTGATGAAATTACAGAATTAACACTGGCAGGAGCATATTCTTCTATAAGCTGCTGTTTATATTTTAAAACCTCCGTCTTTGTAACCTCTGCTCCTGAAATCCATGCCGAAAAAACAAGCATGTCATGAATGTACTTGTTAATTGTTGCAGGCGCTTTTTCCTCATTCATTAAATACTCCCTGTATTTTTCTATAAGCAAATTTGTTATTGTTTTCATATCTTACAACTCCTTTTGTTCAATATTGGTAAAAAAACGAGCGGCTGACTTTCATCAACCGCCCGTTATTAATTAATCAGTTTTTCCATTTGAACAATAAAACACCGCCTATCATAAGAATAAGCCCTGCATACTTATTCCATCCGAAGGCCGTTTTTTCACTGCCCATCAGCCCGAAGGCGTCAATAATCGCCGCAACAGCAAGCTGCGATATTAAAATAACCGATATAGCAACCGTAGGGCTGAGCTTGCCGATGCTTACCATAACCGTAAGCGTTATAACAAGACCTAAAACACCTCCGAACAAATAAAACTTGTTTACATCGGCAATAGATCTGAAGCTTCCCTTTCCCATTATCCAGACTGTTATCAGAGAAAGGATAAAAGCCGTGCCCTGAACAAATGCATTTGATTCATAAATACCTATTTTTTCGCCGAGCCGCGTGTTCATTACTCCCTGAATACTCATTGCTCCGCCTGCAATTATCGCCGTTATAAATCCCAACAACAAAATCACCTCACGAGGTAGTGTATCCGAAAAAGCAATAAACCATTCACAGCTACGATAATTTTTTTGTTATGTATGAAATCAGATATTTTCGGTTTCCTTGCTTTTCAGCAAATCCCTGATTTCCGCAAGCAGCTCCTCCTGTGTCGGTCCCTTCGGCTCCGGCGCTTTCTCCTCCTCCGGCTTTGAAACCCTGCTCATAGCTTTACTGATTATCTTAACCGCTGCAAAAATCGATATGGAAATAATCAGAAAATTAACAATGTTCTGAATAAAATTTCCGTAAGCTATCGCCGCCTCGGGGCGAATAACCTTATCTCCCTCAGTTACCGCTTCGCTTAAAACTATTTTAAGGCTTTTGAAATCCATGCCCGCTGTAATAAATCCAAAAACAGGCATAATTATATCGTTTACAAGAGAGGACACAATTGTTCCGAAGGCGCCGCCTATAATAACACCTACTGCCATATCAACAACATTTCCCTTGAACGCAAACTTCTTAAATTCATCAAACATAATTTTTTCCTCCTTAAATTGTTTTAGTTATTTTTTCAGAATATAATTGTGAAGCAGCGGACCGCTGCCGGTGCCAAGGTCAAGTCCTGCCGCAATTGCTCCGGTCAGGTAATCCTTCGCCGCCCTTACGCTGTCAGATACGGAGCTTCCGCCGGCAAGACCGCAGGCTATTGCCGATGACAGGGTACAGCCCGTACCATGAGTATTTGGATTGTTTATTTTCCTCCCTTCTATCCATTCTCCGGCGCCGCAGCTGTAAAGGTAATCGGACGCATCACATCCCATATGTCCGCCCTTTATCAGGATTGCCGCTTTTGTCTTTCCGGAAATAATCCGTGCCGCACGTTCCAAACCTTGGCGGTCTGACAGCTTTATGCCCGACAAGACCTCGGCCTCCGGAATATTCGGAGTTATTATATCTGCAATGGGAAGCAGCTCTGTTATAAGCGCCCCCACAGCATCATCAGACAGCAGCGAACAGCCGCTGGTTGATACCATTACTGTATCAAGTACTATATTTTCCGCCTTGTGCTCAGCAAGCTTCCTTGCTATTGTGCGTATGATTTCGGCGCTTGAAACCATGCCGATTTTAACGCTGTCCGGACGAATATCGGAAAAAACACAGTCAAGCTGATTTGCAACAAATCCGCTGTCAGCTTCCAGAACGCCGTAAACACCGGTGGTGTTCTGGGCAGTAAGCGCAGTTATAACGCTCATGGCGTACATTCCGTGCATGGTAATCGTTTTTATATCCGCCTGAATCCCCGCACCGCCGCTTGAATCAGAGCCGGCTATTGTAAGAACCTTTTTTATCACAGTAAATCCTCCCACGAAGAAACATACCTGTCACAGAGCATTTTTATTTGCTCATGCTGTCCCTCTGCGGCTGCGTCATAAATACCCGTTACGCGAAATCCGGCTTTTTTTGCCGTCCAAGCCGCGTGAAGCGCGTCTTCGAAAATCATGGTGTCGGCCTTTTCCGTGCCGATTATATCAAGCGCCTTTATGTATATATCGGGACTGCTTTTCCCGGCACCCGCTTCGCCGCAGGTAATTATACCCTCAAAATATTCAAGAATTCCATTGTTTTTAAAAGCGGCTTCGGCAAGAACCCGGTCTGTTGCCGTTGCAACGCACAGCTTAACACCGCCTTGGCGCAGCTTTTCAAGATACCTGTGAAGCCCGGGCTTTGTTTTTACACGGTTTGAGTAAAAATCCATAAGCATGGAGTTAATGCCGCGGCAAATTTCATCAACGCTTTGCTTCACACCGTAGCGCTCACGGAAATACTCTCCCGCCTCAAGAAGGTCCATGCTTATAAGCTGCTTATAAAGATTATCCTCCGGTATATAGCCAATACTTTTCAGATAGTCCGCACATATTGTTTTCCATATCGGCATGGAATCAATAAGTGTGCCATCCATATCAAATATTGCGCCTTTAAAGCCCATCAGGCAAACACCCCTTCACTGTTTTTTCCGAAAGCATACGCAGCGAAGCAGCGGCTGCCTTTATATCCTTTGCTCCGAATATGGCTGATACAACCGCAACGCCGCATATACCGCTGCCGGCAAGGGATAGTATGTTTTTTTCGGAAACCCCGCCTATTGCAATTACCGGTATTTTTACGGCAGAGCATATTTCCTTAAGAGCTTCATATGATAAATTTTTTGCATCCGCCTTTGTTGATGTGGAGAATACCGCGCCTGAGCCAAGATAATCAGCACCTGCTTTTTCGGCTTCAAGCGCCTGCTCCGCAGTTCTTGCCGAAACTCCGATTATCTTATCCGCGCCGAGGATTTTCCGCGCCTTTGCGGGATTCATATCCCCCTGTCCGAGATGCACCCCGTCAGCTCCGCTGAGCCTTGCTATTTCAACATTATCATTTATAACAAAGGGAACGTTTTTACTTCGGCACAGACTGCATATTTCACGAGCCTCATCAAGAAACTCGTCAAAGCCCAGTTTTTTTTCTCTGAGCTGCACAAAAGTAGCCCCTCCGTCAATTGCCTTCTCCACCTGCTCATAAAGGCTTTCGCAGCTATGCCAGCTTCTGTCCGTCACCGCATAAAGCAGCAAATCCTCTGATTTCATAAACAGCTTCCTCCTCATGCTTCACAGCTTAATTCAGTGTATCACAGCTTGAGGTTTTTGTCAATATTCATGAGTGATTTTCAGACAATTTCCCGAAAAATATTTCTCCGGCAGGGAAGCCTGCACGTGCCCGCAGATAACGGATGTTTGAATTCAGACATACCTTTTATTGGGGATTGTAAGTTTTAATTGCATATGTTATAATAATTGTAACATAGGAACAAAATCCTTACGGATTTTGAATTTATGCAATTATTGTAACGGTGTGAAGCAAAGCCGATGGCGGCTTTGCACTTATGTTATAATAATTGTAACATAGGAACAAAATCCTTACGGATTTTGAATAAAATTTTATGTGCGGAGGGTGAAAAGCTATGCGTGTTATAGTTTGCAGCAATTATGATGAAATGTCAAAGCAGGCAGCCAAGCTCGTGGCAGGTCAGGTTAATCTTAAGCCGAATTGTGTTCTCGGTCTTGCAACCGGCTCAACCCCGATAGGTCTTTATAATAACCTCATTCAGATGTCTGACGCGGGAGATGTGGATTTTAGTGAGGTAACAACCTTCAACCTTGATGAATATTATCCGATTTCAAAGGATAATGATCAAAGCTATGATTACTTCATGAACAAGCATCTGTTTTCAAAGGTTAAGATGAAAAACCACTATATCCCAAACGGTGAGACATCAGATCCGGAAAAGGAATGCACCGATTACGAAAAAAGAATTGAGTCTGAGGGCGGAATTGACTTACAGATACTCGGAATAGGTCAGAACGGACATATAGGCTTTAACGAGCCGGACATCAATCTCAATACGGTTACTCATTTAACTCGGCTGACGGAAAGCACCATAAAGGCAAACTCAAGATTTTTTGAAAATATAAACGATGTGCCGACAATGGCGCTTACAATGGGAATCGCCTCAATTTTAAAGTCAAGAAAAATAATTCTTCTCGCCAGCGGCAGAGCTAAGCATAAGGTTGTGTCGGAGCTTCTGAACGGTGAAATAAATACAAGTATACCTGCATCAATGCTTAAGGTTCATCCGGATGTTGTTCTTATATGCGACAAGGAAGCATATACAAGCATGTATCTTGGTGTTGATATCGGCGGGACCCACATTAAGTTCGGCGTAATAGATGATGAGAACCATGTTCTTTATAAAGACAGCATAAGAACAAGAAAAAGAGGCAAGGCACAGATTATCATGAGCGAAATCGGCGCCGCATGCAAAGAAATAATTAAAAAATACCCGATTTCAGGCATAGGTATCGGCACTCCGGGCATAATCGATAAAAAGGATAACCGTGTAAGCGCCGCTAACCTGCCCTTTGACAATGACCCGATTGTTGATTATCTTAAGGAATATATTGATTTACCGATTTATCTTGACAATGACGCAAACTGCGCAGCCCTTGCAGAATGTAAGGCGGGCGTCCATGAGGATGATCTGCTGATGATAACTCTCGGGACGGGTATCGGCGGCGGAATAATACTCGGCGGCAAGATTTATTCCGGTAAGCGCGGCGACGCCGGGGAAATCGGACATATGTGCATTCAGTCTGACGGAATCAGATGCAGCTGCGGTCTTGTAGGCTGCTGGGAGAAATACGCCTCTGTATCTGCGCTTATTGAACAGATAAATGACGCAGCTCAGAAAAATCCCGACTGTATAATGGCTCAGATTATTAAAGAGGAAAACGGAGCCGCCGACGGTGAAACGGTATTCAAGGCAATGGAAAAAGGCTGTCCTGTTGCAAATGAGGTTTTTGATAAATACCTTTCATATCTTGCTACCGGTATAAACAGCGTTGCAAACATATTCAGACCGGAAACAATAGTTCTCGCAGGAGGGATAACAGCTCAGGGAGATATACTGTTAAAGCCGCTTCAAAAAAAGCTTGCCGCAAACATAAATGTTAAGATTTCCAGGCTTCAGAATGACGCCGGTATAATCGGCGCTGCGCTGCTTGCAAAGCTTTCACAATAATAAATTGGGTGTTGCTTAACGCAACACCCAATTTATTTAATGTAAATCGGAGCAATGCTCTGCTTTGCTTGCAAGGAGCAGAGCTTGTGACAGATTGCAAGCAAGCGCAGGAAGCGTCAGCTCCTCAGGGTTTCAGTGGGAGATTATAACTCCCACTGAAATTCTGAGATGGGGCCCTCCGCCTAAGAGGCGGGTCCCATCTGCGCGTAGGTTATTCCGCTGCCTCGGCAGGACCTTCGTCTTTCAGCATTGAATTGATATAAATTACGGAACCGGGATTATCCTCAAGCTTTTCATACTCCACTTTGCAGCTGAAATTTTCGCTTACAAAACGCAGTGGTACAAGCGTGCGGTCATTTCTTATTGTAGCAGGTACATCAAGCTTTACAGTCTCTGTTTTATCACCGACTGTCTTCTTAACCTCGTCATCATCTATTGTAAGGACAAGAGTTGTCCGGCCGTCCTTAATTGTGATAACTCCCGCCTCATAGGAAATATTCTCATCGGAAATGCCTATTACGTTACAGAACTTTCTAAGAGGCACAAGCGTACGGTCATTTTCAATAACCGGCTCAACATCGTCAAATTTTACACGGATACCGTTATACAATACATTGATTTTCGTTTCATCAATCATCATATCCTCAAGGTATATTGAATTATCCTCGGTTAATTTCGGAAATTCAACTTTAACGTCACCGTTTACATTCGAAATATCCATATCAATCTTCAGATAAGCCGATATATCGGAATTTTTCTCTGTTACAGACTCTATAAAGGCCTTTGTTTCCTCAGTTTCGTCCATGTCATCAATAATAGGTGAAACCGCTTTAATAACCTTGTACAGGTTAGTGTCAAAATTTATTTCAACGCCCATGGTTTTAAGATGCTTATCATCATCCATTGATGCGGTTATCACCATGGCATCATCAGCAAAGAACTGTACATCCTTTAAGGCTCCGACCCATTTTTTTACTTCCTCTTCATATTTACTGCGCATTTCATCTGTGATTTCACCGGTGCTTACTTCCTCACCCTCCACAGCAGAAGATACGGATACGGCTATAGTTGAAAGCATTAAATCCTCCATATTCAGCATCATGCTTTCAATAACATCCTTTATTTCCTTTTCCGTGAACGTCATTGTATAAACGCCGTCTTTTTCCTTAAATTTCTTATCGGGTACAGCGGAATATATCTGCTCATTAATCTCTTTAATCTTCTCGGGTGAATAAGCAGTCATGCTGTCAATCAATTGGTCATAGCCCGGAATCCTGCTGTAATCCATAACCATATACTTATCCGTATCCGGCGATTTCATGATATAAACAAGCTTGGGAGCGTTTTTATCACTCATATCCATATCCATGTACGTCTCAATATCAACATCGGGTTCACCGGTCATTTTTACAACAGCATTCATTGCCATCTGCATAACAAGGCTGTCAGCAGCTCCCTTAAGTGCAATGTCATAATCAGCGCTCATGGCAGGAAGCTCGTCACCTGTAATTTCAAACACTTCCTTCATCTCATCACTGATTTTCTCAATACCAATCTCCATGGTCATTTTCATATTTGCGCTTGTTATACTTTCGGTCATTGCAGCCTTGATATCATCATCAGACGCTGCAAGAACATTTACGGACATTGCAGCTGTCATAACGCTCAGCAGCAATGCTATGTATTTTCTCATTTTCTTCATATTCCTTTTCCTCCATTAATTTTTTTACTTTATTCCGATACAGTAATTATAACATTCCTGCATTTTAAAGTCAATACAAAAGTATGATAAATTTATTAATTTTTTTAAATCGGAGCAATGCTCTGCTTTGCTTGCAAGGAGCAGAGCTTGCGACAGATTGCAAGCAAGCGCAGGAAGCGTCAGCTCCTCAGGATTTCAGTGGGAGATTATAACTCCCACTGAAATCCTGAGATGGGGCCCGCCTTTATAGGCGGGGGACATCTGCGCGTAGGTTATTAATATTCTCAGCGCTTTCTGAATATTACAAGACGGCTTGCCGCGTAATTGAAAACGATAACAAATATATTTGACAAAAGCTTCACCGCAAGCTCATTACAGCCGAGACGGTCAATAAAAATCACAACAACAGCAGTGTCGATGGCTCCGGACAAAAGCCTTGCGGCAAAAAAGCTTATAAGCTGAAAGAAAAATCCGGAGGCAGCGTCTTTATTTGTGTCAAACACAAAATATTTATTTGTAATAAACGCAAACACAACGGACAGAAACCATGCGCTCACATTTGAAAAGCATGTTCCGGCTCCGAAAAAGCGCAGGACAAAAAACACGGCCATATTGACAAGCGTGGTGAGACCGCCGAAAAATATATACAATATCAGCATACGGTATTTTTCAAGCATCAGCTTAATTTTATCAATCATACTCATCCTCCGTCCCGAATATGGACAGAGGCTGTCCCGGTAAAGAACAGCCTCTGATTAATCAGCAATATCCTAAGATAAGTCCTGAACGTAAATCGTTTTAACCTCATCCTTCTTCGCCGTCTGAGTCTCAGGAGCAGGTGCTCTTCCGTCACGGACAGCAAAAAACTTTTCCGCAACCTGGGGGAAAAGTGCGTAGCTCAGCACATCCTCCTCAGATTTTGCTATGCCCTTCATTTCCTCCCTGTACTGTTCAAGCTCAGGCTTAAGAAGGTCCGCAGGACGGCAGGTAATAACCTCGTCATTACCGATAGCCTTTTTCTGAACCTCTTCATTGACGGGAGCGGGAAGCTTTCCGTACTCGCCGCGAAGAAGTCCCTTTGATTCCTTTGTTATCATCTTGTACCTTTCACCGGCAAGCACATTAAGCACCGCCTGAGAGCCTACAATCTGACTGGTCGGAGTTACAAGGGGAGGATATCCGAAATCCTCACGTACCCTCGGCACTTCAGCAAGCACATCATAATATTTGTCCTCAGCATGAGCCTGCTTAAGCTGAGAAATCAGGTTTGACAGCATTCCGCCCGGAACCTGGTAAAGCAGTGTGTTTGTATCAACACTGAGAACCTTCGGGTCAAGGATTCCCTGCTCCTTAAGCTTATTCGCAACACCTCTGAAATGAGCGGCTGCCTTGCTGAGCTTTTCAAGATCAAGACCTGTATCCCTGTCCTGACCCTTAAGTGTTGCAACAAGGGCTTCAGTCGCCGGGTTGCTTGTTCCGTTGGCAAGAGGTGAGAGCGCGCAGTCTACTATATCAACGCCTGCCTGTGACGCCATAAGATATGTCATGTCACCGGTACCTGTAGTGTTATGAGTATGAAGGTGAATCGGCACGGAAACATTTTCCTTAAGCTTCTTCACAAGCTTGTAAGCCTCAAACGGAAGAAGAAGGTTCGCCATATCCTTTATACAGATAACGTCAGCACCCATCTTTTCAAGCTCACATGCAAGCTTTACAAAATAATCCTCGTTATGAACAGGGCTTATTGTGTAGCTGATCGCAGCTTCGCAGATTCCGCCGTATTCCTTTACAAACTTCATTGCGGCAGACATATTGCGCGGATCGTTAAGAGCGTCAAATATCCTTACCACATCAATTCCGTTTTCAATTGACTTTTTACAGAACGCTTCGACAACATCATCTGCGTAATGCTTGTAACCAAGTATATTCTGACCGCGGAGAAGCATTTGAAGCTTTGTGTTCGGCATAGCCTTTTTAAGAGCTCTGAGCCGCTCCCACGGATCCTCGTTCAAAAATCTCATACAGGAGTCAAAGGTTGCTCCGCCCCAGCACTCAAGCGACCAATAGCCTATGCTGTCGAGAATTTCACAGGCGGGCAGCATATCCTCCAGCTTCATACGCGTAGCAGCCTGAGACTGATGCGCATCACGAAGTATTGTATCAGTTATATATAATTTGCTCATACAAAATCCCTACCTTTCTAAAATCATTAACTATCCTTATTTCATAAACAAAGTAAGGAATGCACCGGCAGCAATTGCCGAACCGATAACTCCGGAAACGTTCGGACCCATCGCGTGCATGAGCAGGAAGTTCCTCGGATTTTCCTTCTGACCGACAACTTGAGAAACTCTTGCTGCCATCGGAACTGCCGAAACTCCGGCGGAACCGATAAGCGGATTGATTTTGTTTTTCAGGAACAGGTTCATAAACTTTGCGAGAAGAACTCCTCCGGCAGTACCGAAACCGAATGCTATAACACCCATTATTATAATCTGCAGTGTCTTTGCGCTGAGGAATATGTCGGCAGTTGCCGTTGCTCCTACGGAAATTCCGAGGAATATTGTTACTATGTTCATAAGCTCATTCTGAGCTGTCTTTGAAATTCTTTCCGTAACGCCGCACTCACGCATGAGATTACCGAGCATCAGACAACCGATAAGAGGAGCTGCCGAGGGAAGAAGAAGCGCTACAAAAGCCGTTATGACAATCGGGAATATAATCTTTTCCGTCTTTGACACATTTCTGAGCTGCTTCATTTCTATCTGTCTCTCCTTCTTTGTTGTAAGAAGCTTCATAATTGGCGGCTGAATAACCGGAACAAGAGCCATATACGAATATGCCGCAACTGCTATCGGGCCGAGAAGATCAGGCGCAAGCTTTGATGTTACAAAAATCGCAGTCGGACCGTCAGCTCCGCCGATTATACCTGTTGAAGCTGCTTCAAACGGAGTGAATCCGAAAAGTATTCTCGTTCCGAAAAACGTTATGAAAATACCGAGCTGCGCAGCAGCGCCGAGCAGAAGACTCTTGGGGTTTGCGATAAGGGGACCGAAATCCGTCATTGCGCCGACGCCCAAAAAGATAAGACAGGGGTAAATACCAAGCTTAACACCAAGATATAAATAATCTATAAGTCCCGGCGTAATGTCGCCCGCTCCCGCAAATATATCCCAATGAACGTGACCGCCCTCGAAAAGCTCGGTATGATACATTTCCGCTCCCGGCAGATTTGTAAGCAGCATACCGAAGGCTATCGGTAAAGCAGCAACGGTTCAAATTTCTTTACAATGGCAAGATACAAAAGAACAAACGATATAAGAAGCATAATCAGCACCTTTGGGTCTGAAGCTACCATCGCAAATCCCGTATCCTGCGCAAATTTAATTAAAGTATCCATTATTTTTACGCTCCTTTATTTAGTTTTACGGGGATTTATGCAATTGTGCAAAGAACGCTTCCCGACTCAACAGACTGACCCTTTGTCACACCTATTGAAGTTACTTTTCCGTCTGCTCCTGCCATAATTTCATTTTCCATCTTCATTGCTTCAAGAATCATAAGTACCTGCCCTGATTTTACGGTATCACCTACGTTTACCTTTATATCAAGGATATTTCCGGGCATCGGAGATGTAACCTTTTCACCGGCTCCGCTTGCGGCGGGCGCGGCAGGTGCGGGAGCAGCCTTCGGAGCTGCAGCTGATTTTGCTTCGCTTTCGCTTACAAGCTCTATTTCAACCTCATATTCATTTCCGTTTACATTTACCTTATACTTTTTCATAACCAATTCATCCTTTCTGAAATCAAATTAAATTACTACAGCTGTTTTACGGATAAAACACGTATTCCGGATACGTCTGTACCGATATCCTCGGCGATTGCTGCCGAAACTGCGGCTATAAACTCACCCTTGTTTGCTATAACTGCTTTTTTTGCCGGCGCGCTCACAGGCGCAGGTGCCGCTGCAGCTTTGGGTGTGTCTTCCTTAATAAATTTTTTGCAAATAGCTCCCATTACCATACAAATAAGTATGATACAGATAAGACCGATAAAAACAAGTCCCAATCCAAAACCAAAAACAGTAAGATTACTGAAAGCTTCCGCTTCCTCCAACGTGATTGTCATAGTTTTCTGCCTCCTTTCAAAAATTAGCCATTGGTCCGTATAAAGCAAAATACACATCAAATTCATCAGGTTAATATGTAAATTTACAGAAAACCTCGATTTGTTATTTTTTTGACAATGCATGAGCTGTTATACCTTGCCCGAAGCCTTAAACAGCGCTTCGGAAATAGTGTATATGTATATCTGCATATATCCTTAAAAATACGTGGCTATGCGTATTTCAGAACAGTCCGCAGAGCTTGCGAGAAAATCAATTTGCTGTAAAATCAGCGCAAAAAAACTCAATTTTTGTTCAGTTTTTCGGGGACTGAAAACGCCTTCCGAAAAATTCCTAAACATTTTTAATGTTATCAAAAATAAAAATAACTTTCAATATAATTTTTAAAATCTTAGCATTTTCTTAGCAAAAAACACAAGGGGACGGTTCTCTTGTGTTATAAGTGTTAATTAATCAGCGTTTCCTTAAGGTTTACATCTGCTGCAGGATGTGTATCCGTTTTCCAGCAGGTATTCCTTTGTACCGTTATAGGTTTCCGTGTTTTTTTTCTTGGTGTCTTTCAGCGACGGACAATCGGGATAGTGTATTTTTTTCGTATTGGTATTCAATATATATGTTACAGGTTCGCTCTTTGATACCTTTTTTTCAGCTTCCTCGGCTATGTCCTGCTGCTCATCAATTAATTTGCTTGTTCCGTCTGCATAATTAATTTCAATGCCCGGCTGCGTGTTGAACACAAATACATTGAAGGAAATACCGGCTCCGTTATCCTCCACCGAAAGCGCCTCCATCTGCACTCCATTAGCAAGCAGATTATCACCCTCAAAAATGGGCGTAACTCTGTACATAACATGGTTTCCTGTTTCTTCAACATAATCTGCCACCATATTTTCGTAAGGCAGCATACCGTCAACGTTCATTGAGCGTGTTCCGGTGATTAAATTCTTTTCATTTGCATTTTCTCCGGTTAGCTGATACCCGATCAGGTGGCATCTGTTATATAAATATTTCCCGTCTACAATGTCATATTTTGCAATTTGCCAGCCTGACGGCTTTACTTGACCAATCGCTCCTCTTTCTTCGATTGGCATGATATCCTTTCCGATACATGCTGTTGCAGCGCCGCATCTGCCGAGACTGTCGAGCTCACTGTAGCTTTCAAATGACTCCGTACTTATCTCATCATCTGAAAACTCAGGAGCGTTGTTATTTATTGTTACAAAGCAATCCTCTGCATACTCAAGCTGTGTTAATTCTGACGTCTTGCATGCTGTCAGAATCAAAAGCAGCGACAGAATTAAAGACATCAGCTTTGCCGTTTTATTATTCATCTTAGCATCACCTCATTTTTCCGTATTTTCTTATACCGGTAATAACTTCAACTAATCCGTTACATTCGCTTGTTCAAGTATAAATTTTGTTTAGTTTCAGTGCCATCTATTCCATTTTTAGTCGACATTACAGGTAATTCCGGTTCAAGTATAACATACTATTGCCAATTAGTCAATGTTTCAGAACGGATTTAGCCGACTTTTTTGAATAATGGGCGAATTATCCTGCAATATATTTTCAGTCAGGATTTTTTCTGTACTGCGTCGGGGATTGTCCGGTATTTTTCTTAAACATATTTGAGAAATAATATACATTTTCAAAATTCAATATATCGGAAATCTCCTTGACCGTGCAGTTTGTATTAAGTAAATACCATTTTGCGCTGTTCAGGATAATATTATTTTTAAACTGTACCGGCGTAGTGCCGGTATAATCCTTAAATTTTCTGATAAACTGCCATTTACTTAAATGGCATATGGCGGAATAGTCGCTTAGCGACATACTGCTGTTTTCCGTATCGTTCATTAATGATATGATATAATCAAGATCCGTGTTTGTTTGCACAGACCCGATTCCCCGCGATATGGCTGTCAGAAGGGCCACCAGATTACCCGACGCCATTTTAAAATAATGCTTTCTTTTAACCGAAATCTCATTTAAAATATTTTCAAAATACATACTGAGATTTGCAGCTGTATGTATTTTCATACTGCTGTTAAACTGTAAATCCGATAAAAGCTTTGCTGCTATGCTTCCGTTAAAATGCACCCAATAAACCTGCGACGGCACGTCATGCACATAGTATTGAATATCATTATAATTATAAAAAACCACATCGCCGGAGTCCGCAGTATAGTTTTGCCCGTTCATAACATACCGGCTTTGCCCTTTTAAAACATAGTATAAGAAAAAATCACTTCTGCCGTTCGGACGTGAGCATGAAACAGGCGTTGTTTTTAAGTTGTAATATCCGCTGCTTACTACATAAATATCCCGTTCAAGCTCTGTCTGATCCTCCATATTCGGATGCACTGTTCTGCTGTTCATTTTACTCACCTGCAATTTTTTATAAATATACAGCAATAATTTTCATTGATTTTTTCAATTATAACATATATAATAAAAAAAATCAACAAAAAAACTATGAAAGTTGGGAAGTAAAATGAAACTTAGCATGTGGTCCAGTTATTATATGGATTTATCTCCGGAGGATGCCGTATTGGAGCTTGAAAAACAAGGTTATCAATATTCAGAGCTTTCAGACGAGCATGCAGCAGTACTCTTATCCCGCGGCGGCGCAAAAGAAGCGGGACGTGAATTTAAAAAATTCGCGGACGCTCATAATGTATCATTTCTTCAGGGTCATCTTTTGCTTCAGATCAGGCTATGTGACGAAAGCTCGCCTGTCGTGGAAACCTTGAAAAACTGGCTTGATCTCTTTGAAGCAATCGGGATTAAGAGCGCAGTACTTCACTGTGATGGAATGAATGAGTGCCCGGAGCTGACTGTGGATGAGATCAGAGAAAAAAATGCGGCGGTACTGCGTCAGCTTGTACAACACTTAGACGGCAAGGATATGACGATATGTCTTGAAAATCTGATTGCGGTGCATGAGGGTATCGATGACCTTTTATGGTATATCGAGCATGTAGGGAGCGATCATCTCGGAATTTGTTTAGACACCGGTCACCTGAATTTTTCTTCCAACAAGGACCAGGAGTATTTTATTCATAAGGCAGGAAAGCATTTGAAGGCATTGCATATCGCCGATAATGAAGGGAAAACCGATCAGCATATGATGCCGTTCGGCAAAGGTAATGTAGATATTGTAAGTGTTGTGCGCGCCTTAAAGGAAATCGGCTATGACCGTCTGTTTAATTTTGAGATTCCCGGAGAACGCGGCTGTCCTATTGAAATCAGGGGTTATAAATTACAATACCTGAAAAAGGTTTTTGATTTTTTAATGAAATGAGTGAATATATATGAAAATACTTCTTATACGTCACGGCGAGCCGGACTATTCTATTGATTCACTGACAGAAAAAGGCTGGTTTGAAGCAGAGCTTTTATCCCGTCGTCTGATAAAAACTAAAATTGATGATTTTTATTGCTCACCTTTAGGAAGAGCAAAGGATACCTCAAAGGCTGCATTACATAAGCTGAACCGCAGCGCGGAAATACTGCCGTGGCTCAGAGAGTTTTCCGGCGCAATCCCGGATCCGGACACACAGGAAAAACGTATACCCTGGGATCTTGAACCGTCGCTCTGGGCAAATGAGGAAATTTACTATGATCGTCTTGCCTGGATGGACGGAAAACTTATGAAAAACGGTAATGTGTCTGAGATATACCGTGAAACGACTGCCGGCATTGACGAGCTTTTAAGCCGTTACGGCATGCATCGTCACGGAATGATATACCGATGTGACAGACCCGGTGAGATAACCGTCGCACTGTTCTGCCATTTTGCTATGGCTATGACGATAATTTCATATCTTACAGGTATTTCCGCCTTTATACTGTGGCATAACTTTTTCATGCCGGCGTCTTCCGTTACAACGCTTGTTACGGAAACCGACAGAAATGATAATATGCATTTCAGATGTGTACAAATAGGAGATACCTCTCATCTTTATGCGGTGGACGAAGACATGTCGCTCTCCGGTCTTTATCCTTTTTGATTTCGGTAAAAACAGCACAGCATGACTGCTCTGAAATTCATTTTGGAGCAGTCATTTTTTTATATAGATTATCAAATTAAAATACCAATCAGCAGACCGCAGGCGGAGGTCACAGCGGCTACGGAAAGCAGCGCTGCGTCACGCAGGTGAAAGGGGTAGGTTTTAACTCCGCTTTTATATGTTCTGAGTGAAAAGCCGCGCAGGAGGGCGGAGGTAGAACTGTCTTCAATGCGTTTTACAGAGGACACGAGAAGGGGAACGCACAGCGGAAGCATCAAGCTTATTTTCTTGATAGGGTTTTTTGTGTCAAATTCTACGCCTCTTGCGGTTTGTGCCTCTATTATGCCGTTCATTTCATCAGCGAATACAGGGATAAACCGCAGAGCGGTTGTTATTGCAAAGGCGTATTTGTAGGGTACATGCAGCTTTTTAACGAGAGCTCCGGAGATGTCAGACATTTTTGTTACCATAAGCATAAGCGCCAGGGGCAGTGTGGCTCCGGCGATGCGCAGAGCGAGCAGCACGCAGAAATGCAGACCCTCAGCCGTTACACGTATTCCGAAGGGCAGGCTTATCAGAACATGACCTTCGGATATAAAGAAAATCTGCAAAAGCAGCAGGATAAATCCAAGCTTAAGGAGTGAGGTGAAAATTTTCAGAACCTTCCCTCCGACACCGGCGGAATAACCGGCAATAAGTGTTATGCCGATAACGCATAAAACATATATTAAGCTGCTGCACATAAAGCAGCCCACGCACATAATAAACGCTGCCGCAATCTTTATAAGCGGATTGCAGCTGTGCAGAAATGAGTTTCCGCGGCAGTATTCAAGAAGTCCTTTCATCTTTAATCACTGATTCCTTTCAAAACAATGGAAAATTCAAAATTACGGTCGAAAAACCGTGTTTTTCTTACACTAATTATGCATTATGCATTCTGCATTGCGATTGCAAAATGCAATCGCTTATTATTTCCTCCGTGGTAAAAAGTCCGCTGAAGCGCCCGCCGAGCTTTTGACCGAGTACGGCGGCCTGAGGCGGGAGCACGGAGCTTATGCAGCGCAGTCTTTCATCTGTCAGCACACTGCGGCAGTCTCCGTCAAGAATTATTTTTCCGCCCTCAAAAACTATAACGCGCTTTGCAAAATCCGCAACTATCTCCATATCGTGAGATACCATAATCACCGTAGTGCCCGAATTGTTTAAGTCGGCTACTATTTTCATTATTCTCATACATTCCCTGTAATCAAGTCCGGTTGTGGGCTCATCAAGAATAAGAATTTCCGGATTTGCCGCAAGCACTGAGGCGAGGGCAACCTTCTGACGTTCACCCTTGCTTAGAGAAAACGGTTCGCTTTTCGTGTCAAGCTCCAGCATTTCGGCGGTTTCGCGTATTATTTTATCGGCTTCTCCGCCTGCTATACCTATACATGACAGTGAAAAGCCTATTTCATCATAAACACTTGTTTTACATATTTGTCTGTCCGGATTCTGGAAAAGGAACCCGCAAAGCTTTGCGCGGTTTTTTGCCTTAAGCTCCCTTGTGTCCGTGCCGCAGAGCCTTACACATCCTGAGGTTGGCTTAAGAAGCCCGCTGATAAGCTTTACCATTGTTGTTTTACCGGCTCCGTTTCCGCCGGTTATAGCTGTAAAGCTGCCCTTTTCAAGCTGCAGATTCAAATTGTTTATTACCGGTCCTTCGGCATATCCAAAGGCTACATTGCTGAGTTCAATCATCGGCTTCGCACACTCCTTTAACAATTTCCGCCGCTTCATCAACATTAACCGCGGCAGGACCTGTATAAAGACCTCTGCGGCGAAGCTCCTCGGAAATATCCGTTACACGCGGACAGCTTACACCTGTTTCCTTAAGCCTTGCCGCATCCTTAAGAACCTCTCTCACAGATCCGTATTCAAGCAGCCTGCCCCTATTCAGAACGGCAAGCTTTTTTGCGTATTCGCAAAGCAGCATAATTTTCTGTTCAATCACAATGACTGTAACGCCGTGCTCTTCGTTAAGACGCTTCAGCATTTTAAAAATTCTTACGCTGCTTTGGGGGTCAAGCTCTCCGGTAGGCTCATCAAGAATAAGTATTTTCGGTTTAAGTGCAATAATAGCCGCTATTGCCGCCTTTTGCTTCTGACCGCCGCTTAAGGTGTTGAGGTTCCGATAGCGCAGCTCAGGTATTCCCGCTTCTTCAAGAGCCTCTGTAATCCGCTGCTCTGTCTCCTCCGCAGGTACGGAAAAGTTTTCAAGTCCGAACAGAATTTCATCTTCAACAACAGAGGTTGTCATCTGGCTGTCGATATCCTGCATAACGCAGGCTGTTATTTTCGCTATATCCTCCGGCGGAGTGTCTATCGTATCCATACCGTTGACAGTAACCGAGCCATAAAAATCTCCGGGTCTGTAATGAGGTATAACGGCGCATATGCTGTGGGCAAGAGTTGTTTTTCCTGCACCGCTGCCGCCTATTATGCCGATAAAATCTCCATCCTCTATTTCAAGATTGATTCCGCTCAGTGCCGGCACGTCTGAGCCCTTGTATGTAAACGAAAAATCCTTGATTGAAATCATAATCCTTTTCCTCTTTCATTCAGCGTTTCATTGCATGCTTGAGCGGAATGTACAGAATCTGAACAATTACGCTGTTTATTGCAGCTGTCCCGAAGATAATTCCGCAGAAAAGCTTAAGGGGCATCGGCGATACGTCCGCGCCTGAATAAAGGGCAAGATATACTATGCCGATAAAGGTAAATCCGCTTACAAGCGTACTTATAAATGTGGTAACAATCATTGAAAGTGAAACCTTTCCTACATTCATCGGAATTTTCATAAGGAAGTACATGCATACGGCGCCTACGGTTTCGCTTACTAAGTTTACATAAGGTGTTCCCGGAAACAGCTGGCATATGATTCCGGAAAGCAGACCGATGATTACGGATTCTCCGAAGCGCGGGCGTATGATAAGCATCGCAAGACAATACATTGCAATAATGAAATTCGGCTTTACAACGGTAAACATTGAGCCGACAAAAAATTTAAGAACTGCTCCCGCAGCGAGCAGTACGCCGATAAAAATGATTTCGGTAAGGCTGAGACCCTTAGCCTGAGTTGTTGTGACAGTTCGTTTTTCCATAATAAAAAACCTCCGTAAAAATAATAATATTCAGCAGAGGTTTGATTTTCAAAATATTAAATTACGGCATGACCGGATGCTTCCGTCATACTCTCTCGTCTCATCTCGTCAATCTAATCTTATCTAATCTCATCTCTACTTGAAAAGTATTATAGCATATCAAAAAGGCTTTGTCAAGAGCTTTTTAAAAAAAATAAAAAATTTTTCATATGATGATATGAAATATTGACAATAAAACAGAAAGGCAGTTATTTACACTTATTTTTACGTATGTTATAATGATGACACGTTAAATGCAGTACTGAATATGTCTGCATTTGTTATTGAAGTCCGCAAATTTTTTCTGTTGAAGCGGCAAATGGAAAGGGATGAAATAAAATATGAAAAAACTTGCATGCAGGCTTTTAAGTATTGTGATGATAATAGGAATGTCTTTTCCGAAGGTCACATTTGCAGATGCCGGAATGTATACCGTAAGATTATTTGACGGCAGTACGCTGCTTAAGGAATATCATGTTGCTCAGGGAGATTTTCAGATAGTTGAAAGCAATACGGTTAACGGCGGCAGGTTTCTTAAGGGCTGGCTTACCGCAGACGGCTCAATGCTTTACGGGTACAGAATCTGTCCCGGGGAGGATATGGATCTGTATGCTTTTTACGGCGATTGTACGGAGCCTGTGCCGGGGACAAATTTATTTGACAATCCTTCAATGGAGGAAAATGTATTTGATATTCGTCCCTCAAACGGCAAAGTCTTTTTTGAAACGGACGGGGACGGAAACAAAATCCTGAGGTATGAAAGAGGTTCCGGTCATGCATCAATACAGCGGTATGTCAAATGGGAGGCGGGAAGGCACTATCTTGTCTCCTTCCGTATAAAAAGTGATGAAGCGCAGGACGTATATCTGAACCCCAGATATACAGATTCAGGCGGCGGCTCGTCTGACCATGGTATATTTGCCGGAAAAAACGAGGCGGGCAAGTGGTCGGATTACAGTAAAACCATTGTAATTCCCGACAATCATGTTCCGTCGGAATATGACGCCATAAGCTTTTTTTCAAGCCCGGGTACGAATATTGAGAATAATGATAATCTTTATGATGATTTGTCCCTTATACCGTATTTTAAAATAAGCTATGACCTTAACGGCGGGGGAGAAGGGCGGCCTGAGAATGAATATACACTGAGTGATTCCTATGATATAAATCCTTCTTCGGTACCTGAAAGAGGCGGTTATATTTTTAAAGGCTGGGCGGCTGACAAGGCTTCGGAAACACCGGTAACTGCCGTAGATACAGGTAACGGTGATGTTACGCTGTATGCAATATGGGAGCTGGACGAAAGCGCGCTTGTTTCGGACGTGGTTTCATATATTCCGTCAACGGATAAAAAGGGTATAGCCGACGGAACTGTAAGCATTGATTGCACAAAGATTCCGTCAGGATATGATACGGCGGAGCTGTATTTTGCAAATGACACCGGAGCGCTGCCGGAGTATACCCGGCTTCACAGCATGGAGCTTTCCGGAGATACGGCTCAGTATACCATGACCGGCAGCAGAGCGTTTCCGAAGGAAGCCACTAAAATTATGGCAGTCTTAAAGGGCGGCAGCGCAGGGGAGCTGGCAGCAGTCTGCGATATTCCGGAAAGTATGAGACATGACGCGGAGGAAAAGCCGCTGCTGTCGTTTTATGCAATATCCGATATACATGTGGGAAATGATTACTGGCCGGAAATGACGATTAACAGAAATAATGTGGCGGCAGATATAAAGCAGGCGGCTCCTGATTTTGTGACAATTGCGGGAGACCTTGTTGATCACGGTATTGCGTCGGAATATGCTGAGCTGAGGAATTTTCTCAAAACAAGCTTTAACGACTTGAATATTCCGGCGTTTATAACGAACGGAAATCACGAGTTATTCAATATAAAATACGAGCATACCGGCTATGATATCCAAGCGCTGACCGATATATATGATTACCAGATTGGAGCGGTATCACAAAATCCCGATGTAAGCATTTGCCGTGAGAAGGGAGCTTTGTTTTATTCCGCTGAGTTTAAGGATCGGAAGCTCATCTTTCTTTCATCGCCAACTGTTTCGGATAACGGCATTGATGTTACCTACAGCATAACGGGAAAACAGCTTAACTGGCTGGATGAGGAGCTTTATGACGGCGAAAGGTCAAATAAAACAACCTTTGTCTTTTCACATATCGGTCTTGTCGGATATAATCCATACAGGGATGTGGGATTAACAAATTCGGAGGAAGTAATTAAAATCCTGAATAAGCACCCGAATTCGGTGATAATAAGCGGTCACACTCATTCCTATCTCGACGACGACGCGCACTATACCGTGGTTTCCGACATGAAAACCACCTTCAGCGCATTGAATGACGGCTGTGCTGTATGGCTTAATGCTCCGTACGGCGGAACAGGTTATTTCAAGGATTATTCCATGGGTCAGTACATAGAAATTTACAGCGATAAAATTCTTATCAAAGCAAGACAGTTTACAAACCCCGGGAAATTTATATCAAAGCATTTGTATATGATTGAAATACCCGATTATAAGCTGCAGCCGGGAGAGGCTTCGATGGAGGGCAGCTTTGAAGGCGGAAGTACTCTTACGGCAAAGCTTGACGGAGAAGAACCGCCGGAGGGCAGCACGTTTTTGTGGAGCATAGGCAATAAAATTATCGGTACCGATAAAAGCTGTACAATAGAGCCTGACAGCTTTTTTGTGGGAAAAAGGCTCGCTCTCAGAATAATCCTTCCGGACGGCTCGTATACCTCATGCGTTTCCCGGCAGGTGTTTGGGGAATCAACAGTAAGCTATGATTTGAACGGCGGCTCAGGTATAGCGCCGCCTGAAGAAAGGTCATATAAGGGCGCCGTGTATTATCCTCCGGTTAAAAATTATTTTCCGGTTAAGCCGGGCGCATATTTTATAGGCTGGTCAACCGATAAAAACGCAGTGCAGCCTCAGCCCTTTGTTAATATAGACGGAGATACGGCGCTTTATGCGGTATATACGGATAAGCCGGAATTTCATTTCGATGCCAATTTATCCGGCTGGGAGCCGACCTACGGTGTTGCAAGTGCGGAGATAAAGGATTCAATGATGATATGCACTTCGGGGAATAAGGTAAGCGATTTGTTTTTTACCATGAACAATGCTCATATAGATGCGGACAAATATAAATACCTGAGAATTAAGATGAAGCTTGAAGGCGATACCGGGACTGACGGCATGTACTTTGAAACAAGTGAAAGCGGTTTTAACGAGACAAAAACAAAAATTCCGTTTTTATCCGAAAATATTGCCGCTTCAGCCGATGGAATGAGTATTTATGAGTTTTACATTCCCGGCATAACCGATTATTGGACGGGAAATGTCAGCAAGCTCCGGTTTGATGTGATAAGCACTCTTAACGGCAGGGCTTCGGTAGATTATGTGGTTTTCTCCGATAAGAAGGGGATTTTCGGGGCGGAAATTTATGCTGCTGAGCCGAAAGCCGGCGAGGCGGTTAAAAATGAAGCGGAGCTTTCTCCGGATACCTTAAACTGTACTGTTCTTGAGGCAGGCTTTAACACGGCTCATGAAATTTTCAAAGAGGGAAAGTCTTATGAGTATTCCGTAACGCTTGCGCCGGATGAGGGCTATGCTTTCACAACGGCGGAGGATTTGAAGGCTAACGCGAAAATCAACGGGAAAAAGGTAACAGACGCCGTAATAAATCCGGACGGAACCGCAGTGCTGATATACGAATATGAAAGTCTTCCCGCCGGAGAGGCGTCCGGCACACTCAGCGGCGACTGGGAGGTATGGGACGGAAGCGTTGACGCCCAGTGGGGAGGAAACTACAGTACGGGCAGTGTTTTTGAAATAAACAATGCAAGTCAGTTTATTGCTTTCAGAAATATGGTTCTGTCGGGAAAAACCTTTCAGAATAAACAAATAATACTTAATTGCAATATAGATCTCAACAATCTCAATCTGAAACACGGTGTAGGTGATAAAAGAGCTGTCGGCTGGGAATCGGGCAAGGATTTAACCATGTTTGACGGTGTTTTTGAAGGAAACGGGCATATCATAAGAAACCTCAGCATGAATCCCAATATCGCGGATACTGCGCTGAACAATATAGAAAACAGCTATTGCGTTGGTCTGTTTTTTATATCGCCGAATGCACAGCTTTTGAATCTTGGGCTTGAAAATGTGAAAATAACGCTTCATGACGCCATGCCGCCTGCCGATACAAGTTATGGAGGTCTGCTTTCCATCAACAGCTACGGAAAAGTTTCAGACTGCTATGTTAAAAATATAGCCTTTTACGGCGGCTGGACCGATGATGTTGAGATGCCGGCTCCGTATCTCGGCGGCTTTGCCGCAAGGTCAATGGGCGGCCTTATAACAAACTCATATGCTGACGGCGTGGATTTTACAAATGTTACAAGGGGACTTCTTAACATAAACTCCAGAAAGACAGGTCTTGTGTGCGCCGACGGGGGAGCGGTTATCAAAAACTGCTATACTGCCGGCATCAAGTATAATATTAATGATACAATGAGTATGAGCGCATCAATGCCCTCCGGAAAGGTAATGCAGAATTATGACAGCGTAGTATATCCGGATAACAATAACGACAAATGTGTTATGGATAAGCTTTATTCGGAGGCTCCGTACAGACTGATAAGCGGTGCGGCGGCCATGGAAAGCAGCGCCTCGGGAACTCTTGAAGAGGCGGCAGCTGATATTTCCTCAACCCTTGGCGGTGCGTTTGTAACCTATCCGTCATTAAATGCCCGCCCAAGGCTTGCATGGGAGGGACCGCCGTTAATGCTCAGCTATGACAGGCGGGGAATATATAAGGATTACGGCAAGCTGACAGAGACGGAGATAACAGAAAGCGGACTGTCTGCAGGCGCGCTGACGGCAGAGCTCAGCGGCATTAAAAACGAAACGGGAATTGATGTTGACGGAATTATCTGTTTTACGTATGTAAGCGGCGGAGAATTGAAAAAATACAATTCCGTAAAGCTTCGGATACCCGCCTTCGGAAGGCTGACGGATGATGTGATTGTTGAGCTGGATTTGTCCGTGGAGACAATAAAGGACGGAGATTTTGCGCAGGTGATAATGTATTCTGAAACGGGCGCTGTGCCCCTCAGCCCGGCAATCAGCCTTTCGGTTCGGTAAATTTCAGGAGGGAGATCAATTTATGAAGGTATTACACAGATTAAATAAGCTTATTGCTTTTCTTCTTGCAGTCTGCTGCACGGAAAGCGGCGCAGTATTTGCCGCGGAGCAAGGCAATGCCGGGTATAAGGATACTGACTTTCTTATTACATACGCCCGGGACGGTCAGTTTGATGCTGCAAAATACTCAAGCTGGGACAGAAATATTCCTTTTCCCGGCGAGGACTTTTCAAACAGCAATGAAAATGTAAGCACAAACGTTTTGAATGACGGAAGCCCGGAGCATCCATCGGAGGCGTACAGGGCATTAAATGAAATAAAGGGCGGCATAGTTACACTGGATTTTGATTTTTCAATGGACAGGATGATGGATACGGCATACAGGCTTCTTGATGATAAGAAAACCTTATTCGGTGTTGTTACCCGCAGCGGCGGCATTTATCTTGAACAGCCGGGAGGCGAGCTCCTTTATATGGCCCCCTGCAGTGCATCTTATGTAACCGGCGAGTTTACTTATGTTGTTAAAGCGGTAATTGATTTTGACAGGCAAAGAATTGTTTCCGTTCAGATAAACGGCAAAACATATGCTGAGGATAAGCCATATGCAAATCCCGTAACGATGGCAAACGGCTTTGATATATCAACTGGTAAGGAATCGGTAGGTGTTCTGACAAACCGAAGGCTGTACATAAGCGGGGGATATTATGTATACGAGTGCTTCTGGAACCCCGGAGGGGGGCTGCCCGATGACTGGATTATAAGCACCGACACAGGCGCGGCTTCTCTGAAAACATCGGCTTTAAGGTTTCCCGACAAGCACAGTCTGCTTCTTAACACCGTAAACGGAGCTGTAAGCTGTGAAAAGAAGATATCGCCTGTTTCAGGCAATCTCATATTTGAGATAAATACGCTTCAGACAAAAAAGAGAGATGATTTTTGCATAAGCTTAAACGGCGGCGGGAAGACTGCTGCCGCAATAACCTCGGACGGAAACAGCTTCTGCTATATTGATGAAAGCGGAACTCCGGTGCCGTTTTATACTTATACGGATAATGTATGGTATCATATTAAGCTTGACGCAGACGTTGAAAATTCTGTGTTTGATATTTATCTGAACAATAAGCTCAAGGTGTCGGGGATACGGTTTGATAATTCTGTTTCATCGGTTGACAGGATACTGGTTAATGCCGGCAAAAATCAGAACAGCCTTGTATTGGATGATATTAAGCTGTACAGAAAAAGAATATACGAAAACTATGTTTCTCCTCCCGAGCCTGTGAAAAAGAAGGATGACAACACTCTTGTGTGCATGCAAATGTGTCCTCTGTGGACAGAAGGAACTCATTACGGCTGGGATCCCATAAAGGCGGCATCAAATGAGAGGGAGCCGCTTCTGGGATTTTATGATGAGGGAAATCCGGAGATTTATGACTGGACAATCAAATGGATGGCGGAGCACGGTGTGGATTTTCAGTTCCAGTGCGTTTATCCTGTTGCAAGAATAAACTTTTCTGTACCGGGCGAGCCCATAAAAAATGATATGGTAAGGGAATATAACGGCATTACGGAAGGTTATATGAACGCCAGGTACAGTGATATGATGAAATTTGCCGTTATTCTTGAATGCAGCACGTTCTTTAAAGGATATCAGCATTATAATGAATTTTTTGATTATTATCTTCCGTTTTACATTGAATATTATCTGAAGGATGACAGATATATGAAAATTGACGGAAGGCCTGTAATCGGGATATACTCTCTGCTATCCTTTATGAGTATTTTTGATGACGGAACGGGAACGGAGTCCGTAAAAAGAGGAGTGGAAAAATTCAGAAAGGCCTGCATGGACGCAGGCGTGGGAAATCCGTATATCGTTTCAAACCGCAGCACGGATTCAAATATTATAACAATGGCGAAGCAGGCGGGTCTTGACGCTGTTACGTCATACGGTCTCGGCGGTTTGGCAACCTTTGCGTCTCAAAGCCTTAACATGCGCTCAGCCATAGAGAACTGCAAATCGGAGGGGATTGATTTCTGGCCGATTGCAACTCCTATGAGAGATGATATAGCGTGGCGCGTTTTCAGCGGCTACAGCCACAGCGGAGACGAGTTCAGGGAGTATCTTTCAATGATGCAGAAGGAAGTGATGGATAATGTACCCTCCCGTCTCAGTAAAAAGGTAATAAATATGACAACCTGGGACGAATACGGAGAAGGTCATATCATTGCTCCGACCGTCGGCAGGGGATTTGAGTATCTTGACGCCATAAGAGACGTTCTGACGGATGGGGCAGACTTGCATGAGGACGAGATTCCGTCAGCCGTGGAAAAGCAGCGCGTCAACAGGCTTTATGTCCGGGACAGAAAAACCGTGTTTTCCGGAGGGGAAAATCCGCAGGCAATGCCGACGGACACAAGGATTGTTCAGGGGAGAAGGGAAAAAAGCATTCCGGAGACTATACCTGCCCATGTTAAAAAGGGACTGTATTTTACCAATCCCGCAGACGCCTCAAAGGTTGTTGCACATGACAGCATTTCCGAAATAACAAGCGGAGAAAGCGGGATTACGGTAAAGCCCGGAGGGCTAACTCCCGCCATAGCCGTAAATGAGCCGCTTGAAATGGATGCGTATGATGTAACTTATGTAAAACTCAGAATGAAGAAAAATCCTTCCTCCGGCGGCGGGTGGTTTATGTGGACGTCTGACCTTTTACCGTCCTTTTCAACGGAGCAAAAGGTATATTTTAATCCGCTTACCGATGACGGAAGCGAGTTTGCGGATTACTATATTCCCGTCGGGAAAAGCGTATTCTGGAAGGGCAGAATATCTGATATAAGAATAATTCTCGGCGATATTACAAATCAGGCGATACCCTTTGAAATAGAATCCATAGAATTTTTGAGTGACGAGACAATAACAGGCGGCGACAAGCTTGTTATTGACGGCTGGGTACAGCCGGCAGAGCCTGGGATTTCGGCAAAGGGCGGCACGGTAATGGTTCCGCTGAGGCAAACGCTGTACTCTGCAGGTGCGGAATCCGTACAGTGCTTTGAGCTGACCGATACATATTCGGTAAAATACGGAGGCATCTACAGTGAAATAACCCTCGGAGCTGAGGAAGCATATGCCGGCGGCAGAAGGATTTCTCTTCCGGCTGCTGCATATAAAAATTCGGGCGTGGTAAATGATGAGGTCCTTGTACCGGAGGAATTTATTCGGGCGGTGCTGTTTGATAAAAGCGTAACATGGAATGAAGATGAAAAAGCTCTTAATATTGTTTCCGCCTCCGGAGCAGAGGTTGGAGACGGCGGAGAGGAGAGGGAGCTTATATATGAGATTGCCTTTGGTTCCGCTGATGCCTATGAATCGGCTTACGGCCTTTCCGATATGTCCTTCGGGGACGGAAAGCTTACTGCAACCACCTCCTCAGGGGATTCGCAGATGAGGCTTAAGGTTGATCTTCAGGCAAGCGATGTTAAGCTTATAGAAGTAAAAATGAATACCGCGGCAAGTCAGTCGGCGAATTTTTATTTCATAACCGATCAGGATACTGCGTGGAATGAATTCAAACGCTCGGCATCATTTACAACCTCACCGGGTGACAATATACTGCGCATGGATACGCTTACCGATTTGTCAAACTGGCAGAATAAGATAACGGACATGAGATTTGACCCGGCCGAAGCGTCGGGACAGACCTTTACGCTGGAATATATAAGGTTTTACGGGGATACGGTAAAGTCAGGCATAAAGAAGGACATGAGCCCGTGTGTTTCCGAAAGCGACGCTTCATACGAATGGACGTTTTCAAAAAATACTTATCTTGACGGATGGGAGGGGAATAAATCCTTCGGCTCTGTCAAGGCTGAAAACGGCTGTTTAGAGGGAATAATAACCGGCAGGACACCGGCTCTTATGAACAGGAGCGATATAGGTGCAGACTGTGCAGATATATCGCGTATAAGCATTAAATATGCCAATAATACCGCGTCGGATAAGGCAAGACTGTACTTTATAACAGACGATATGCCGGAGCTTGGCGAGGCTTGTTCATTTGACATTGAAGTGTCACCTATGAACGGAGAATACGCGGAATATGTAATAGATACCTCTGAGAATATAAACTGGAGGGGCAGGCTTTTGAGGCTTGTATTTATTCCGGGTAAAAACATTAACGGAAGTGTTTCGATAGACAGCATATCATTGCAGTACGGTTAAGGAGGAAGCAATTTGAATAAGTATTTTAAAGCATATATTGCCGCGGCTGTTCTGTTCCTTTGCTTCACTGCAGGTGCGGCAGCAGATGATGTAATAAGCTATACCAAATCCATTACCGAAGGCAGCATGAGAATAACCGGACATGTAACCGATTCTGCGGACAGTGAGGTTTTGCTCAAGGTAACGACAGATGATGAACTCGTTTATATTGAGCAGCTGACTGCGGACCACGGGGGAAATTTTGATTTCAGCTTCATTCTTCCCGATGTGGGGGCGGTCTCGGGAGATAAGTTTGTGCCGGGTAAGCTGTTAATCAGCTTAGGCGTTATGGAGCTTAATTACAGCGTTAGTGAAACAATTGAATATTACGGCAGCGCTTACAGCGAATACGCAGTAGGCAAAATCAACGAGGCTAAGAAAAAAGGATCGGCAGAGGAGCTTGTTTTCGCCATTTTTGAGGCGTATCCCAAGCTTTTGATAAACGCAGCTGCTTATGAGGAATATGTAAGGAGCGGAGGAAATCTCAATGCTGTTGCTGAGGATATACTGAATGCACCTTTGCTTGAAGGAGCTTCCGGGCTTGAGCGTCAGCTAAACCATTTTTCTGCGCTGATGATTTTTAAGGGCATAAGCGGAAGCAGGGAGCAGGCAGATTTTCTGTCGGATACTGTTAATCAAGGATATCTGGGACTTGAAGGCTCTTCGGCGCTTAAGCTTTATGAGCTTTTAAAGGGAAGTCTCGGTGAGACTGCCGCGTCAAGGTACAGGGAGCAGCTGGAAAAGCTGCCTTCGCGGGAGGCATTTGAGTTTTCCGTCATATCTTTGGGATTAAAGAATGCTGTTTCCGCCGGTGACGTTGAACTCATTCTTAAAGAAAACGAGTCAATACTGGGGATTGACTTTAAAGGCTCAGCCCTGACAAGCTCAGAGCTTTTATCAATGGCAGGTGCGGATATAAACAGCCTCAGTGAAGTCAAGGATATGATAGATGATATAAAGAATAAAAGAGGTTCCGGCAATAACGGAAATAACGGAGGCAACAGAGGCAACGGAGGCGGAGGCGGCGGAAACGGCAGCGGCTTCCCGGCCGGAAGCTCCGCTGCACCGTCGGTTTCCCGGGAAACAGAGCCTTTTACCGATCTTGACGGGTACGACTGGGCAAAGGATTCTATTGTGTATTTGTATGATAAAGGAATTATTAACGGAAGAGGCGGCAGCAGCTTTGAACCGGAGGAGGCTGTAACGAGAGAAGAGTTTATTAAGCTTCTGGCACTTGCCTCCGGCCTTAAAACAGTCCCCGGAGCAACGGTTCCGTTTACTGATGCAGAAGCGGATAAATGGTATTATCCGTACATAAGAGACGCATTCGCCGCCGGAATAATTGAAGGAGACGATAATGGTAAATTCGGTATCGGCAGCTTCATAAAAAGAGAGGATATAGCTGTGATTTTAAAAAGGCTTTATTTTTCAGGTGCAGCCGCAGAACCGGAATTTGAAGAGGTGTATGAGGATTACGGCGCAATTTCGGATTATGCCTTGGAAAGCGTAGCGGTTATGCGGGATAAAGGTATTATGGAGGGCTATGAAAACAACCGCTTTATGCCGAAATCACATGCGACAAGAGCTCAGGCGGCAGTGCTGATTAAAAGAATAATGGATTTATCGCTAAGCGCCGGAACAGGAGATGGCTATGAAGAATAAATTACACCGTATTGCTGCAATTTTATTGCTGCTGGCTTTTTTGCCGGTAAACTGCTGCATTGCTGCTGACCATACTGCGGAGAAGCTTGATATGTATTCCGGGAAGGAGTTAAAAGCATATGAGGATTCAGCAGAGATTTTCAGACACTTGCAGATTTTTGAGGTGGAGGAGGATATTCAGTCCATCGTTACGCGTGCACAGTTTGTCGGATTGCTGACAAAGCTTCTTGGTATAAATGATTTCCTTGAGTCCGCAGGTGCCGAAGGAAGATATAAGGATCTGAATGATAATAATGCTTATGAGATGGAGTATGCCGTTTCGCATGGGCTTATAAATGAATATTCCCGTGATGAATTTCGTCCGGATGATTATATCCTGTTTGAAGACGCGGTGAGGGGAATATTAAACGGACTGGGGTACGGCTTTGTAGTTGAGGCGGAGGACTCAGGCAAAGATGAAGCTTTGGCATACATATCACGGGCGGCCTCGGCAGGGATTTTAAAGGGTGTATCACAGACAAAGGGCTATCCTGTAACATACGGGAAGCTGCTTACAATGCTGAAAAACGCTCTCAGTGCGGAGCTTGTTTGCCGCACATATTCAGACAGTGAGAAGAAGTATTTCATATCGGAAAGCTCGACAATACTGAATAAGGTTTATAAATGTGAGGAAAGGGAGGGAATTGTAACTGCAAACAGCTATACCGATATAAAAAGCGGTCTTGACGGTACAAAGGGAATTATTAAAATAGATGACTGTCTGTACGAATACCCCGAGCTGTCCGAAAGCCTTATCGGTCAAAGGGTGAAATATTATGTGAGAGAGGACAAGGGCAGCGAAGCCCTGATGTATGTTTTCAGCGTTCAGGAGGATAAGGACTTCCTTTTTATAGACGGGGAAGAAATAGAAAGCTTTGAAAACAGACAATATGAATACTACGATAAAGCCGTAAAAAAACGCAGGCAGGCAATTCCGTCCGGATGTGTTATTATTTATAACGGAAAGACGGTAACGGACTTTTTTCAGCAGCAGGACAGAATCAGAATGATTCCCGAAAGCGGCTTTGTACGGTTTATTGATAATAATAAGGACGGAAGGTTCGACGTATGCGTTATTGAAAGCTATGAGACATTTGTTGTCGGGGCGGTTGATCGGGAAAAGCAGGAGATTTTCGATAAGTACACCTCCGGAAAGCATTTGTCGCTGGATGGTATCAATGATGATTTGATATTCATTGAAAATCTGAACGGAGCAGCAGCGGCATTTCAAAGCATAAAGGTTAATCAGGTGCTGTCGGCAGCTGTGAGTGCGGATAATAAGCTTGTAAGAATAATTGTATCTGACAGGTCGGTTTCCGGTGTCATAGAAAGAATGGATGAGGACAGCGTTACGGTAAACGGCACTGAATACAAGCTGAACTGTGATGATATGCAAGGCTTCGGAGCAGGAAAAAACGGAAGGTTTCTTCTTGATAAGGATAATAAAATCGTCTGCTTTGAACCTGAGCCCGGCGTCAGTATGGGGTATCTTATCCGCGCTTCAATAGATGATTCGGATTCTACGCTTAGCCTTAAGGTTCTGAATTCGGCGGGAAGCGTAGAGCTTTTAAGCTGTGCGGGAGCGCTTTATATAGATGATGTCCGGGTAAAAAGCCATGAGCAGGGATACGATATATTAAAGGCGGCAGGCATTCCGGGCGTGTTTACATACATTTCAAACAGCGATGGGGACATATGTAAAATATATACGCTGTACACCGGCAGCAGGAGCCGCTGCCCCGAAAGCAGACTTCAGCCGAATACTTCTGTAAGCAATATTTACACGACGTATAATTCAGCCACAGCCTCTTTCAGGGATTCAAAAACCTTTCTTGACGGAGGCACGGTTATATTCTGCGTGCCGGACAATCCGCAGAATGCAGATAATGACGAATTTTTTGTATGCGGTGCGGGAGATCTTGCCGGTGACGCGGGCTACGGCTCGGCAGAAAAACCGCTGAAATCGTATATTCTGGGTGATAAATCCCTCACGGCAAGCTGTATGGTCATAAACAGCGGCTATTTGTCGAAGGGCTATCGAATCGGCATAGTATGCGGTCTTACTTCAAAAATAGACGAAAATGACGAAAAATATGAGCATATAGATATTTTCAATTACGGTAAGGTTGAGGAATACCGCCTGTATGATGAGGGAATAGATATTAATAAGCTTTCGGCAGGCTCGGCGCTTTATGCGTCAAACAGCTATAAGCTCAGAGTCGGAGACCTTGTTTTGTATGATGTACTCCATAAGGGCGGTAAAAAAATACTTAAGCGCCTTGTGGTTATGTATGATACGGATTCGGGAGAGTATGTATATTTGAATCCTCCCGGCACATCGGCTCAGATGACCTCGACATATTATTTTGGTGACGTGTATGAAAAATCCGGTAATTACTTGTCCGTTGTACTGTCCGGCGGAGAAATGACCCTTGCGGACACTGCGGAGATAAGCGTTGATTTTGACAGGACAAAGGATAATTATTTTGTAGATAATATCGGCAATGCTTCAATCTGCAAATTTAATTCCGATGCAAAGGGCGGAGAGGTTTTGATTGGATTGTCAAAGGACGAGATAGTGGATTATATGTCCTCTCCGGACAGCTGTTCACGGGTGTTTGTCTTTACAGAATGCGGGAACGCAGTCTTTTGTTACATTGTAAACTGAGGAAGCTCTGATTGAATAACGGTGTAAGCTGCACATTTTTGTTTAATCGGCGTTCCTTTGAAAAAAATAAATCAGGAGGTATGAAAAAATGTATTTTAAACGTATAGGCGCTTTTATGATATGCGGTCTTGCGGCAGGCGTGCTTTGCGGCTGCGGCGGCGGAGGCGGCTCCGGCAGCGCAGACCCTGTTGTGTGGTACATGAGAAAGCCTGTGGACAATATGTCGTCTTATGATGTTGTAATGGCAGAGGCGAACAAGATTATTGAGGAGGAGATCGGCACAACCCTTGAGTTCAGATTTATAGAATACGGCTCATATGATGAAAAGCTTAATGTGCTGTGTGCTTCCGGAGATAAGTTTGACATCTGCCATATTGACGATACGGCAAAGTTTCAGCAGTTTATAAAATCCGGGGTATTTCTGCCGATTGACGATTTGCTTCAGGAATACGGGCAGGATATTCTTGAAAAGCAGGACAGTATTTCAGCGGATTTTTCCAAATTTGAGGGGAAGCAATACGCTGTTGACGATCAAGGCGCGTATTCCGTAGCTCAGTCATGGGTTTTTAAGAAGGATCTTGTGGATAAATATAATTTTGATTATAAAAATGTCAAATCACTTGATGATCTGGAGCCGTATCTGAAACTGATAAAGGAAAATGAGCCCGGTATAACGCCGATTCACCATGAGCTTATTAATTTTATAAATCAGGATATGTCATACTCATATGTTGACGGAATTGTATTTGATGAAAAAGAAGAAAGATTTGTACTTAATTATGAGCTTCCGGCAGAGGTTGAATATTTCAGAAAAAAGCATGATTTTTATAAAAAGGGATATATAGCAAGCGATGCTATTTCAAAGGACGGCTCCTCGGAGAGAAGTTCCGGCAAGTACGCTGTTTTTAACAACAACGGCTATTATTCGGAGGACGGCTCAAAGTCATCATCGTTTTCCGGCTTCCCATGCGTGGAAACCTTTGTGGGAAACACCGTTATAGCTCCGAAAACAAGCGGAAGAAATGCCATAAGCGTCACCTCACAGCATCCGGAAAAGGCTATGCAGCTGATGAACCTTATATGGAAGGATGATTATCTTCTGAACACTCTCGCATATGGTATAGAGGGGGTAAACTATACGGTCAATGAGGAGCGTACAAAGGAGCTTGGCAAGAAATCTGTTAATGTTCAGAGCGGGAATAAGCAGACCTGGGCAATTTGGCATAACTGGCTGGGCTATCTGTGGGGTCAGTGGGATTCTGAGTGGAACAGTGCCGAGTCTCTTGAAAATATGAAAAAAACAAACGAAAATGCCGTACTGTCAAAAACCATGGGCTTTACCTTTGATACGGAGCCGGTAAAGGCGGAGGTCGCAAAGGTTATCGCCGCTGCCCAGGAGGTTAATAAGGTTATATCAATAGGATGCATGGATGATTTTGAAACATATATGGAAAGTGCATGTAATAAGCTCAGGGACGCAGGCTCGGATGTGGTAATCGATGAAATGAACAGGCAGTATAAGGAATGGAAGCAAAGCAATTCCGGGCAGTAAAAGACTACAACAGGAATGGATGGAACTGAAATGAACGGGAAAAAAATAAAATTTCAGAGGTCTGTGCGGCGGTTTAAAAACTCTCTGCCCCTGACTCTGCTGGCACTGCCGGCAATAATATATTTTATAATTTTTAAGTATGTGCCTCTTTACGGACTGGTGCTTCCTTTTAAGGATTATAAATTTTCAAAGGGCTTTTTCGGAAGCGAGTGGTGCGGTTTCAGAAATTTTGAGTTCCTTGCGGATAACACTCAGCTTTATATAGCAATTCGCAATACTATATTATATAATTTCGTTTTTATAATACTCGGAATTTTTGTTTCCGTAACAGCTGCGCTGCTTCTGTTTGAACTTAAAAACAAATACGTTAAGCTTTATCAGACAATTCTTTACCTTCCGTTTTACATTTCATGGGTTGTTGTTGCATATGCGGCGAGGGCGTTTCTTGATATGGATTACGGACTTATAAATAAGCTGATTGAGATGTTCGGCGGGGAGGGCGTGCTGTGGTACAGCAATCCCTCGTACTGGCCCGCATTCATTATTACGGCAAACGTCTGGAAGTCCTTCGGTTCAAATGCAGTGCTTTACTATGCGTCACTGATGGGAACGGATAAGTCGCTGTTTGAAGCCGCAAAGATTGACGGAGCGGGAAAGCTGCAGACAATAATCCATATTTCTATTCCAAGCATTAAAAGCATAATTGTTATGATGACGATTTTAAGCATCGGAAAGATATTCTACGGCGATTTTGGTTTGTTCTATAATCTGACGCTTAACTCATCGCTGCTATATCCCACAACTGATATCATAGATACATATGTATACCGTTCACTTGTAAAGCTGGGAGACATGGGAATATCCTCTGCGGTAGGTTTTTTGCAGTCTGTATTCGGATTTGTACTCGTTCTTGCGACAAATTTTATAGTGAGAAGAGTAGAAGAAGACTGCTCGCTGTTTTAGAAGGAGGTGTCAGAATTGAAAAAACGTACCGCGCAATCTTATGACAGGGAGGACAGAAGATTTGAAATCGTGTGCCATCTGATACTAATCATATTGTCGGTTTGCTGCCTTTATCCGTTTCTGATAATCCTCGGTTCCTCCTTTGAAGCTCAGAAGCAGCTTGTTATTACAGGCTACAGAGCCATCCCCGTAAAATTCAGTCTTGAAGCGTACAGCTCAATTTTTTCGTATCCCGAAAGAATTTTTGACGCGTATAAGATTACGGCAATATCAACTGTACTTACTACGGCGGGGGGGATATATCTTGAAAGCACGCTTGGTTATGTAATAAGCCGTAAGGATTACAGCTACAGGTCCGGTCTTTCCATGTTCGTATTTTTTACAATGCTGTTTAACGGAGGACTTGTTCCCTCGTATATTCTTATATCGAGATGGCTTGAGCTTAAGGATACAATATGGGCGCTGGTGCTTCCCGGGCTTGCCGGGGCGTGGCATGTGCTGATGTTTAAAACCTTCTTCATGGCTATTCCGCCGGCGCTTATAGAATCGGCAAAAATAGACGGTGCAAAGGAATACACAATTTTCTTCAGGATAATAATTCCGCTGTCTAAGCCTGCATTTGCATGTATAGGGTTATTTCTCCTTCTTCAGGCATGGAACGACTGGTACTCCTCCCTTTTGTATATTGAAACGGAAAGCAAGGTGCAGCTTCAGTATCTGCTTATGTCAATTATGCAGAACATTGAAAAGCTGAATAATGCGGACCCAGCTCAGCTTGGAATAAATGCCGGCATGCAGAACATACCGTCCCTCAACGCCCGAATGGCAATGTGTGTTATTGCGGCGGGACCGATTTTAGTGATATTCCCGTTTTTCCAGAAATATTTTGTAAAGGGCTTGACTGTAGGGTCTGTCAAAGGATAAAATAATATTTTAAAAATATTATAGCAATGGGGGCTTTCAAATGTATCAGGTAATGATTGTTGATGATGAACAGTGGTCTATTAAAATGTCCGAGAAGCTGTTTCACTGGGAGGAATACGGATTTAATATAGCGTATAAGTTTACAGACGCCCGAAAGGCGCTTGATGCAATCAGAGATAATCACGTTGACGTGCTGCTTATTGATATCCGTATGCCCGGAATATCCGGTCTTGAAGCTATGGAGGAAATCAGAAAAACCAACAGCAGGCTTAAAATAATCATTCTCAGCGGTTATTCGCTTTTCGAGTTTGCTCAGGCAGCTATCAAGCTTGATGTTTTTGAATATTGCCTGAAGCCCTTGT
Source organism: Clostridia bacterium (assembly GCA_017935675.1). Lineage (GTDB taxonomy): Bacteria > Bacillota > Clostridia > UBA1381 > UBA1381 > RGIG9115. Next base: position 177,975 of record JAGBHE010000061.1, read on the forward strand.
CGGAGGATAAGGCGATTGAGGTTATAACGCGGCTTAAGGAAAGGCTTGACCAGGAAAACGGCATTTTTGACAGTCTTACTGCGAGCAACGCCATTGAGAACGTCAGATTTAATGAAATGATAAAATATATTAACTCTCATTACAGGGAAAAGCTGTATTTAAATGAGCTTGCCGAAAATTTTGAAATTAATCTGACCTATTGCTGTTTTTTGTTTAAAAAGTACTATAACTGCGGCTTCAATGCTTATCTTACCGATTATAAAATGAAGCAGGCGGCGCATTTGCTTCGGGAAAGCAAAATGGATATTGACAGGATAGCGGAATATCTGAATTATGATTATGTATATTTCAATAAGCTCTTTAAAAAGCATTTTGACAAAACGCCGAGGCAGTACAGGGCAGAGCATATGAAAACGGTGAGCAGCCATGAAGAATAGCTTTGTAAAAACCTTTAAAGGCCTGATTATAGTATTTATTATCTGCGTAACGGGGATTCAGGCTTATATGCTGTCAAAGGTCAGCTCGATGATTAAGAACAGCAATGAAGATTATTTGAACAGCGTATCAAATAGTATTGAGTATGAGCTTAAAAATAAGATAGAGGTTCTTGACAAAACCGCCAAGAATCTGGCTATGAGCGGTGATTTGCAGACCTTTCTGACAACGGAGGATATAAGGCAGAAGGAGTACGGCAGCAGGATAATAGAGGGAAAAATATATGACATGAACAGCAGCTCAAACCGTGCATTGCTGGCTGTCGGCATAGATACGGACAATAATGTGATGAAGCTCGGCAATGTTTCGGAGCCGGAAATTGAGATTATAAAAGGCAATTATCCGGGATTTAAAAACGGAGCATTCAGGAACGGTATATACTTTGCCGTTGACGAAGGTGTTTTATCAATATATAAGTATGAAAACGTCATGAAGTACAATCTGTCCTATGCCGAGGTAAGCAATGTGGGAGCTGTGGTGGTATTTGAGCAGATTAATCTTCTGGAGCTCGGTCTAAAGCTGAATATACTTGACAGTGTTGATATAAACATTTATTTTAAAGGCAACCCGGAAATTTCATTGGACATATTTTCCAAAGGCGGCGAATATAAAAACATGGTACTCAGCAGAGCTGCCGACATTATCGATACCGGATGGGTAATTAATGAAAGCATGTATGATAAATACGTATCCTTTGATTATTTTACAATACTCAGTATTGATATTGTTCTGATTGCACTGATAGCCGTGTTCATTATATTGTTTATGCTTGTATTTTATAAGATGTATAAAAAGCCGATGGTAAGGCTTATGAAATACCTTTCCGACTATTCCCTCAGCGGAAAAAACGAAGTGCTCGAAAGTGTGGAAGTCAGTGAGTTTAACGATTTACTCGATCATATAAACAGCCTGTTTGTAATAATAAAAAATGACGCTTATAAAATTATGAGCACTCAGGAAATGCTGTATGAAAAAGAACTCGATAAACAAAATGTGCTGCTTTATATGTATCAGCTTCAGATACATCCTCATTTTTTGTATAATACCCTGGGCTGTATAAGCTATTTTGCCGTTCATTACAACGCTCCTGAAATCCTTGAGATTACCGATGCGCTTACGGGAATATTCCGGTATTCCGTTAATTCCTCATCTGAGTCAAATATAAAAAATGAAATTACATATACACAGCGGTATATGAAGATTATTAAAATAAGGTATCCGGACAAGGTGGAGCTGAGCTTAGACGTATCTGACGAGCTTATGGAAATGAGTATTCCAAGCATGATTTTCCAGCCTATTGTCGAAAATGCTTTTAAGCACGGAATTCTGCCCGGTGAGGATAAGGGGATTATACGCGTGAGGGTTTATCAGGATGAGGCTTATGTGTACATAGATATATCGGACAACGGCGTCGGAATGACGGCAGAGCGGTGTGCGGAGCTGAACAATACGGCGAATAATTATGAGATAAAGGGTTTTGAAGCGTACAATATAGGACTTGCAAACGTGAACAAAAGAATAAGACTGAAATTCGGAAGCAGCAGCGGGCTGACGGTTACTTCGGAATTAAATAAATTTACAAAGGTCAGCATTAAAATAAAAAAATAACTTATAAGGAGTGCATATTATTATGTTGAAAAAAATACTCGCTTTTGTTTTGGTATTCTCAACACTTACTGTCGGCGCGTCAAATGTGAGGGCGGCGTATACCCCGCAGTTCAGTGTGTGGGACGGCTCTGTTGATACCTCCTGGGCGGAGGAGAATACGCTTATAATAGACTCTGCTGCCGATCTGGCAGGTCTGCGAAATCTTGTCTGGTCAGGTACAAACTTTAAATCAAAGGCCATATATCTGAAGGCAAACATAGATTTAAATAATCTTAACTGGAAATACGGTATCGGCGGACAAAAGGACAACTCGTGGGGCTCCGGAACTACGAGGTCTTTTCAGGGAGAGCTTTTCGGAAACGGACATATAATCAAAAACCTGACCATTAACCCGAATCTGCCCGACGCTTCGGAAAGTCCTTTATCCGATGAGGTTATCGGTAAAAATATTTCCGTAGGTTTATTCGGATATATTGCAAGCGGAACATTGGGCGGTTTGAATTTGGAGGATGCTTCAATAACATTGCCGGACAAAACCCCCGACCCCACCTCCGATTGGCAGCAGCAAAAGAATTATAATGCCGGCACATTGATTGGTCTGAGTGCCGACAATATAATAAACGGCTGCACGGTTAAAAACGTGAAATTCAGCGGCGGATGGAACTGTGCAAACGAAGCGACTCCTATGTATGTACATATTGGAGGAATGATCGGAAACATGGCTCAGGGAGTAAACATATATAATTCATATGTGAACGGCGCTGATTTCAGAGAAATTAAAAAGGGTGATGTGAACTACCGTGCTTTCAAGGCCGGCTTTGCCTGCGCAAGCCAAAATACCGGAGCTGTACAGAATGTTTATGCCGTAAATATGAAATATGACAAGGATGCGGTTATCAGCGACGGAAGCTGGTACGATGACGGCAAAGGTACTTCCTATAAGGTTATGAGAAACTACGATTCCCTGATAATGTTCCGGGAAGGGAATGGATCCTATTATACCTTTGGCAGCAAGGCATCGGTATATACCGATAAATATGCTCATGCAAGGGAAACATCGGTTATTTCCGGAGCGGCGGATCCTCAGACAGCGGAAGAGTTTGGTGCCGATTCGGTATTTGTCAAGCCGGAGCATAGCGGGATCTCATATAATACAATGATTAATCTTAAGGAATTCGGTATAGAATATCCCGTAACTGCTGCAGAAAAGCTTTTTGCGGTAAAAGCAGACTTTTATCAGGGGGATACCCTTTTGAAAGAGCTTCCGGCTCAGGGGGATACAGCGGAGGTTAAGCTGAGGACCTATAATACAACAGGCAGTGCGCAGAGCTTTGATGTTATTGTGGGTAAATATGCCGCAGGAACTCTGACAGATACGGAAATTGCCCGGAGTATATCAGCATCGGAATTGATAAGCGGTCAAACGCCGGGAAGATGGGATCAGTGGCAGCCCTATGCTTATGGCGTAACAGATGAGGAGCTGTCAAAAATGAATGCGCCGGAGCCCGCCGGATGTGCAATTACAGCCGGAGGCTTTGATTCGGCAAATATATTGTGCTGGAGTACAGTTGAGCAGATGACTCCTGTTTCACGGAAATCCGGCATATAACTGTATTTAGATAATTATATTTTCTTTCATTTAAGGTCTTGACGGAAATATACCGCAGATGAAATGAGAAAGAGCAGCGTTTTAAAATGACGCTGCTTTTTTGTGCGGAGAAGTTTTACAGCTGTGAAAAACATAATAGCTTGTCAATCAATAGAACTTATATTTCTTTATTGTTTCAATGTTGTCCTTCAGCATTTGAAGCTGACTATCATTCATATTTGACATTTCGGCAACTATGGTATTTATTAACGCAGCATTAACATTTTCATCTAAATCCTCTGCAAAAACATCAATAGGAACATTAATTGCTTTTGCTATTGCCGCTATTGTTATAAAGTGTGAGTTATGATAACCGCTTTCGATTCTCGACAAGTGTTTTTGAGTTATACCCACATATTCGGAAACTGCCTCTTGAGTCAGCCCTGCTTTTAAACGGTAATATCTTATACGCTCACCGATTTTAATATAGGCTTCATTTCTTGTATCTGCTTTACCCATTTGAAATACATCCTTATTATAAGAGATTTAATAATTATATTATAAAGTATTTTGTCAAAAATTATAACTTGATATAAGAAGCATAACACCTTATTTAGGTAATATTACATATAGACTTTATGTTATATAAGTGGTATAATAATAATTAATTATTACCCAAACATAGTATAAGGGCAATAAAGTTAAAAAAATGAACAGATTAAATAAAATGCTTATATCAATATTAATATTTTTAAGTATTACAGCTTGCAGCGTACCGATAGAAGGCCTAACCGCCCTGAGGAAACTGTATTAGATAATATCATTATGAAGGAGATTGTTATTATGGGATATTGGATTTTTATTTTAATTATATTCAGTATATTAGGCTTGATGATATTTTTTGCTTGGGATTCAATAACAAAAGAAAAAGATTTGGCAAATTTCCGAATTTCAATAGTCGGTATTTGTCTTGTCGGCATTATAAGCGTTTATTTCGGAATAGATATACCAAACGCATTGGCAGGCGGACAGGAAATATACATTGATAAATTTCCTGATGTAGTAAGGATACAGAATTTACATATTATCGGTGCAAACGGAAAATATTTTATTTCCTTCAACGGTTATAACCCCGAAAAATACGAGCAAAATACTGAATATCGGATTACTTATACCAAATTTACAAACAGCATACTTAATATAGAAAAAGTTGATAAATAGAACACAAGGGGACGGTTCTCTTGTGTTTGAAATTGACCGTTCTTCCGGCAGATAAAAACCGCGCACCTCTCGCAAGCTATGAGGATGCAATAAACAACGTGTATTCGCTATGCGGAAATTGTTTTAAAAATTGTTATAACTGCACGAGCGCCCGCAAAAATTACGGGCGCCCTTGACATGTCAGCAGATTTATGTTATAGTATAATCATGGCAGAAGGCAGTTGAATTGCCTTTTGCCACATGAATAACTTTTAAAATATACAAGATCAGGGATTTTCCATAGTTAATCCCTGTGTTTTAATGCTTATTTTGGCAGATTAATGAATGTTTTTCAATCAAATAAAGAAGGTGTATTTTTTGAAACAAATTGTCAGAAGCTACGCATTGTTTCTTATCGGGCTTTTTGTCGCCTCAATGGGGGTGGCGCTTTCCGCAAAAGCAGGTCTGGGAACTTCTCCGGTCGCGTCCGTTCCGTATTCCATAGCGCTGCTTAACCACACATTGACCTTTGGCTGGTGGCTGAATCTATGGAGTGTGATTCAAATTCTTGTTCAAATCGCATTGCTGCGTAAGAAATGCAATCCTATGGAAATTATTATACAGACGGTTCTTGCATTTGTATATGGATATCTGACTGATTTTTCCTGCATGCTGATTAGTGGCATACAAGCAAACAGCTATGCCGTTCAGTTCGGGCTCATGATGTTGGGCTGCTTTGTACTCGGATTAGGGATTTGGATACAGCTGAAGGGCGGTGTTGCAATGCTGCCCGGAGAAGCGATGAACAGAGCAATCAGTGAGATCAGCGGCAAACGTTATGAGAATATCAAAATTCTCTTTGATGTGCTGTACATAATAGCGGCAGCCGTTATTTGTTTGCTGTTTCTCGGAAAGCTGCAAGGTGTCCGTGAAGGCAGCATCATTGCAGCTTTGCTGATTGGTAATATTATAAAGTTTTATAATCGTCTGTTTGAAAAATTGACGAAAAAGAGTTCAGTGGATGTACAATAGCATCATGTTTTCCAACACAAAGGGACGGTTCTCCTGTGTTCGATTTCGAACACAGGAGAACCGTCCCTTTGTGTTTTATTCCCTTGTAATTGCGCTGCTGCCGGAGGGGGAATCCATTTGAATCTGAGAAAAAATATCATTTTTCTTATAAAAGGACGGCGGACTTCCGGTGATTTGCTTGAATACGCGGTTAAAATTCTGCGTGCTTGTAAAGCCGCAGCGTTTTGCGACCTGTACCACACTGCAGTTTGAGGAGACAAGCATGGTAATTGCTTTTTGAATCCGGACGGAGTTTATATATTCAACAAGCGATATTCCGATGTCCTTTTTAAAGCTTCTTGACAGGTACGACGGCGATACATAAAAAATCTCCGACAGCCGTGTAAGGCTTAATTTCTCACGGTAATGTTCATTTATATACCTTATAACAGGGTCGCTGCGCGCCGGTACAAGCGGGGAAGACAGGAGATCCTCGCTTTGGGCATCATAGTTGCGCTGACAAAAGGACAGCATCTGCAGAAAGATTCCGTATATGGCAAGATCATATTCCGCGTGCTTGTCATGCATCTCGGCCAAAATCTTCTCAACATAAGACTTGTATATATTCTGATCATTCTTGGAAAGAGGTATCAGTGAGTAGTTGTTTTGAAGAAATGAATTGGGATTTTTAAATTTGTAATGCCGGTTGACAGATAAGGTATTAAGCGTAAAAGTTACAATAAAGGCTTTATATGTTGTTTCTGAGGCATTCATAATCTGGTGAGAGGTATAAGGAGAGACTAAAACAATGCTTCCGGGCAGAATGTTTAAGGTTTTATTATCAATAATAAAAATGCGCGATCCGCCCATTAAATAATAAAGCTCATAGGTTTTGTGAAAGTGGTTTACCGTCTTATTTGTTTTTGCGCTTTTGTATTCTATGGATAAATCCAGGTCCTTGTCCTTATAAGTCATAACATTATTCATAATTTTAACCTCGTTTTAAAATTCATGTTTGAAGCTTTCGTCGGTTTTACAGTCTGCTGCATTAAGTATAACATATTACTGGACAAAATTCAAGAGGTTTTATTAAGATATGACAACATAATAGAGTTTTTTTGTGATATTATATAGTAAAAGCAAATAATGCTTTTATGTATAACGTAAAATTTGCTTAACATTAAAACACATTAACTAATATTTTGAACAGATAGGAGTGTGAAGATATTGGCTGTCAGGAAAAAAAGCAAAATCAAAGCATCAATGGGGGAGCGCATCTTCGGAGTTTTTGATAATTTATTAATATTTTTTATAATGATTATCATGGCATACCCTATATGGCATATATTGATGGCATCGTTCAGTGACAGCAGCGAGCTTATAAAGAACACGGGAGTTCTTCTGCTGCCGAGAGGCTTCAGCACAAAGGCGTATCAGCTGATGGCAAAAAATCCGAATATATTGACCGGATATATGAACACGTTGTTTATTGTTTTGACAAGCGTGACGCTGAACATCATTTTCACATCGGTGGGAGCGTATTTTTTATCGAGGAAAAGAGTTATGTGGCAAAAGCCGATTATGGTGCTGATAATTTTTTCTATGTATTTCTCGGGGGGACTGATACCGTCCTACCTCTTGATTGCAAAGACGCTGCACCTTAATAATTCATATTGGGCAATTATTTTACCGTCGCTTGTAAGTACATATAACCTTGTCGTTATGCGCACATCATTCGCCTCAATTCCGGACAGCCTTGAGGAAGCGGCGCGGATTGACGGTGCGGGGCATATAACCATTCTGGTAAAAATTATCCTTCCGCTGTCTATGCCTATTATTTCGGTTATGATACTGTACTATGGCGTGGCACACTGGAACGCATGGTTCCCGGCAAGCATTTATTTAAAGGACAGAAGCAAATATCCGCTTCAGCTTATTTTAAGAGAGATTCTTATCGCAAACAATACATCATCTATGGCGAATGCCGGCGCTGCCGATATCGGAGACGCGCTGTCTGTTTCGGAGAGCGTAAAGTACGCCGTAATCGTTACGGCAACATTCCCGATACTGTGCGTTTATCCGTTCCTGCAGAAATATTTTGTTAAAGGCGTTATGATAGGAGCGGTCAAGGGTTAATTTGGATTTATTCGGGAATCCGAATTGAAATTAAATGATAAGGAAGGTTGAAATATAAATTATGGGAAAGAGGAACGATGTTTATACTGAAAACAGAAATTCTCTGCGAAAAAGAATAAAGGAGGATTTCGTCAGAAACAGAAGCCTGTATTTGCTTGTTCTCCCTGTTGTTGCGTTTTATTTGATTTTTAACTACGGACCCTTGTACGGCGCACTGATTGCGTTTAAGGATTATAAGCCGCAGCTCGGAATGTGGGGAAGCAAATGGGTAGGCTTTAAGCATTTTGAGGCTTTTTTCACCAATCCGTCTTTTTTCAAGCTGCTGAAAAATACGCTCAGAATAAGCCTGACTACCCTTGTTTTCGGTTTCCCAGCGCCGATTATCCTGGCGCTTTTGCTAAACGAGCTTAAGTCGCAGAAATTTGCAAAGATTGCGCAAAACATTACATATATGCCGCACTTTGTATCATTGGTTGTTATCTGCGGTATGCTGAAGGCATTTTGTGCGAAAAACGGTATAATCAATTATGTGCTGGCAATTTTCGGGCACGAGCCGGCAAATTTGCTGGTAATGCCGGAATACTTCACTACAATATATGTCGCATCGGGAATATGGCAGGAGATCGGATGGGGATCGATCATATACCTTGCGGCGCTTACGTCGGTTGATGCACAGCTTTACGATTCCGCCGTTATAGACGGTGCGGGAAAATGGAGACAGCTTATCAGCATTACCATTCCCGCAATTGTTCCGACCATCATTACAATGCTGATTTTGAGAATAGGCTCAATTATCAGCGTAGGCTATGAAAAGCTTCTCCTTCTTTATAATGATGCGACACTCGGTGTTGCAGATGTTATAAATACATACACATACCGAAAGGGTCTTATTGATTTGGATTGGAGCTTCAGTGCGGCAGTCGGATTGTTTAACTCGGCAGTGAATCTTATATTCCTTGTGAGTGCAAATACCATCAGCAAAAAGCTGTCCGATACAGCATTATGGTAAATTGACGGACAGCTGTAAGGCTGTTTGTGAAAATAATAAAATGAGAGGAGACTTGAAAATGAAAATCAGAAGGGAAAGGGCCTTGGCGGTAATATCTGCATTTACGGCGGCGGCTATGCTTTGTGCCTGCGGCGGCGATGGGAAAAGAACGGCATCACTTGAGGATATGGATTTGAGCCAATATCCGGTAAAGGCGGATGCGGAGCTGACATATTGGTTTGGTTTGGGAAGCAATGTTTCGGCGAGTGTGACGAATTTCGGAGAAACTGCGCTTGCAAAAAAGCTGGAGGAGGAGACGGGCGTAAAGGTAAAGTATATCCATCCGGCGCAGGGGCAGGAAAATGAGTCGTTCGGAATAATGGTTGCCTCGGACGAGATGGCGGATATTGTAGTCACGAACTGGTCAACGGCACTCGGAGGCCCGGGGGTTACAATTAATGACAAGGTAATCATCTCGCTTAACGACTACCTGGACGAATATGCACCTAACTATAAGAAAATTATTGAATCGGATGCTGAGATTGAAAAGGGTGTTAAAAATGATGACGGACAGGTATTTTGCTTCGGAACGCTGAATGACGGCAAAACAATGACGGCAGGACCTATGATCAGAAAGGACTGGCTGGACGACTTGGGACTTGAGGTTCCGAAGACAATTGACGAGCTTGAAAATGCATTGAGGGCGTTTAAGGAGAAAAAGGGTGCAGATGCTCCTATGTCGGGAACATCGGGGCTGACCTCTTATATTCTTATGACACTCGGCACAAGAGAAGGCTTTTACGTTGATAACGGAAAGGTTAAGTACGCCCCTGCCGAGCCGCATTATAAAAAGGTTGTTGAGCGGCTGGCAAAGTGGTATAAGGAGGGTCTGCTTGACCAGAACTATCTTTCAAACGATAACACAATGCTGGATGCCAATATGCTTAACGGCAATACGGGCTTTGTCACGGCTTCAATCGGAAGCGGTATGGGTGCGTGGCTTGCGGCGATGGAAGGAAAAGACGATAAATTTGATTTGACGGCGGTGCCGTATGTCAGCTTTGACGGAGATGATAAGCCTAATATGGTAAGGGTTCCGACAAAAATCAATCAGTGGAGTACAACCGCGATTTCGGCGAAATGCAAGTATCCGGAGCTTGCGGCAAAATTCCTTGACTATTGCTACAGCGAGAAGGGGCATATGCTCTGCAACTTCGGTATAGAGGGAGAGTCATATGTTATGGAGGATGGTTATCCTAAGTTTACCGACAAGATTTTAAACAACCCGGACGGACTTTCGGTAAGTCAGGCTCTGGGCTATTATGCCGCAGCAGCGGGCGGCTCTGTTGCGGCATATATGAGCGATTCACGTTATTTAGAGCAGTATTATCAGCGCCCGCAGCAGAAGGAGGCACCCGGTATATGGACCTCGCAGGTTGATGATAATTACAGGGCGATGGAGCTTCCGCCGCTTTATTACGGCGCTGAGGAAAGCGACGAATATGCCGATGTGGTAGCAAACCTTAATAAGTACCGTCAGGAGGGTACGGCGGCTTTTGTTGCCGGCTCCAGACCCATGTCTGAATATGAGTCGTTTGTTGACGGTTACCGCTCGCTCGGTCTTGACCGCGCACTGGTGATTATGCAGAGTGCATATGAACGGTATTTGGCTAAATGATAAATGTTCACAGAATAATGACGATGCTTTGAGGTGATTTTAATGACGGAAAAGCTTAAAAGAATTCTTTCCTTCCTGATTTCGGCGGCAGTATTGCTCAGCGGAGCTTACACCTATGCACAGAGGCAATTCATTACGGATTTTGATGAGCCGCAGGATAAAACCGTGGAGATAGAAGCAGAGTCCTTCAGCGGAACGGGCTTTAGTGCAGTCGACGACCCTGAGGCGTCAGGCGGTAAATGTCTGGTAAGCTCCGGTGCAGGCTCAGGAGTGATGCAATATAAGCTTACATTTGACCAAAATGTTGAAAAGGTTGTGCTTTACGCAGTTCATAAAAGCGATAATATATCGCATTGCCTCAGTTACTTGTCTGTAGGTGAGTATGATAACTATGATTTGTACGATTACAAATACGGAGTATGGAACAAGACAAGAATATACTTAGGTGAAATCACATCAGGCGAATATACAATCAATTTAAAAAATGTCCGCGGCGGACAGAAAATTGATAAGCTGATTGTAAAGTATAATACTGTGAAGGAAAAGAAAGAGGAAGCAAAAGAGAATAATGATTCGGCAGAGACAGACCTTACAGGCTTCAAGCGCGCCGATGCGGAGAGGGAGAAGCTTAAGGTTACTGCCATGGAGGAGCGTGTTCCGGGATCATTCTTTGCGGAGGCGGAGAACGGAACCTTTGAAAAGTCGGCCGGAACAGTTTCGTCAAACGGGGATGCGTCCGGCGGAGCGGTATGGGTTTCGACTGCGGCGAGCAGGCTGAACGACCCGCTTTTGATGGACGGCGCGGAGCTTCGGTTTAAGTTCTGCGTACCAAAAAGCTGTGAGTATGCGCTCCATCTGAGATATTTGACGCCCGACAGCGACAGGAAGGCAATTTGGGTGGCGATAGACGATGAGGACTACTACCGCACGGAGGACGGAAATGCGTCCGACAGGTTTAAGTGGAAAAAGGTCAAAACCTATAAGCTGGAGGCGGGCTGGCATACACTGGATATAAAGCACCGCACGGCGGGACAGCTTTTGGACTGCTTTATCCTCACTGACGATACGGGCTTTTCGCCGATGGGCTATGGCGCGCTTCCCGGTGAGAAGCCGAATATCGATGATATTACACGCGCGTACATTGCAGACAAACGCACAAAGCCGACGCTGCGCGCAAACAACTTCCGTATGAGAAGTGACGGTGAGTTTAAACATTCCGGCAGCGATATTATTCTTCCGGCGACAAACCTTGCAACGGCATTAGGTGCGGAGCTTGAGGATAATCTTGACGGAAGCTATGTAATACGGCGTGACCGTGAGTATTTAAAGCTTTATGTGAATTCAAACAGAATAATATCAAACGGCAAGGTCATAAACACAAAGGAAAAGCAGTTTATATACGGAGATGATATTCCGTCTGTTTCGCTGCTTGCCGCACAGGAGACCTTTGGGTTCGACTATGAGCTTGACGAGACGGAAAACACTCTTCATATATTCGATTTTTACGAGGAGCCGTATATACGGCCTGCGGAAGAGGGAGAAATAACCATCGGAACGGGCAGAAAGTTTATCTATTACGATATTCCGCATGACAATCCGGATGCAAAGGTCGAGGTATGGCTCAAGGAGCGAACCTCCGACAGCGCAGGCTTGCGGAAGATGAATTTTGATAATTTAAATACAATTGCGAGCGGCGGCTATGAGTACTATCAGCCCGACAGGATCAACAGCCCCGGGATATGGCAGCGGGCGCAGACTCCCGTGTACTCCGACGGCGCGTTTCGCGGAGCACAGTACAGCTGGACAGACAGGCGGTTTGATGTAAAGGTGCGTATTACCGAAAACGGAATCGAGGATACCTTTATTGCGACAGCCCCGGAGTTCACGGGCGGAGGCGACACATATCAGCCGACACCCCGGGAGTATACATATGATACGGAGGGCGAGCTTTTGCTTGTCCCGACCTTTGAAAATATGAGCTATTATATCGACTGTGACGCGGAAAATCCGACATGTGAGGTTTTGTACAGGAAACAGGGCGATGACAAGTGGCAGGAGGTATTTGCGCCCTCTTATGACTTTGAAGCAAAGCAGTTCAGGGGGAGTATACCGTTTTTGCAGCAGGATACCAAGTACGAGGTTAAAGTAAAGGTGACAGCCGGCGGCGCTGTTGTTGCGGAAAAGACTGCAGAGGCATCAACGTGGCAGGACAATCCGCCCGTTGCGCAGACGATAAAGCTCAGCGATGTTTACAAGGGCAAGGGTGACCTTGTGCTGACACGGCTTAAGGGTGATGAGGACGGCTGGATTAAGCTGGACTGCGAAGGACAGACCATTGACGCCGGTAAGGCAACAGAGGCGGCGGTGGTGATAACCGACTGTAAAAACCTGATATTTGAGAACGCAGTTGTAAGGGGCGGCAGTGCTATGGGCATTACCGTTGACGCGCGGTCGGAAAATATCCGTGTGGTAAACTGCGACATTGCACAGTGGGGCGAAGGCTCGATACAAGACCCGATATTCGGGCTGTTTATCAGAGCGGGAGAAAACTGGAATAAGAGAGCAGGAGTAGCCGCTATGGACTCGGTGAATTTCGTTGTGGAGAGGTGCTATATTCACGACAGCGACTCCAATACAAATCCGTGGTATTCGGTAAGCGGCACATACAGCGGTGTGCACCCTGCCGGAAGCTGCGCAGTACTGATGTACGGTGTGCGCGGCACGGTTATACGCTATAACGACATTATCGGCAGTGACGAGCACAGATGGAATGACGGCCTGGAGGGCGAGGATAACGGCGGAAGAAGAGCCGGCTCGTGCGGAAGCGACTCTGATATTTACGGCAATATCATAATTTATGCGAATGATGATACAATGGAGCTTGACGGGGCACAAATGAACGTCAGGGTGTATCAGAACAGGCTTGAACAGGCGTATACAGGTATGTCGACAGCTCCGAACACAATGGGACCGAGCTATATCTACAGGAACCTGATTGAAAATCTCGGCGCTGAGGATTCGGATACTACTCTTATTTACGGACCGTCAATTAAGGCGGGCGGAGTCAGCGACCCATTCCCGGTAAGCTTTTTCTTCAACAATACGGTTGCCTGGCGGCGAGGTATTCAGAACGCAAACTTTGGCGGTGTGACCGCACATCATGCGATTATGCGCAATAATATCTTTGATGCGGCGATTCCCGGCGGCGTTTCAATCGAGAACGCCTATGCCAACGAGCGCGACAGCTATGACTATGACCTGTACAGCGGTACTTTTAATGTGGCAATTCCCGACCAGGAAAAGCACGGTATTCAAGGCTCACCGACTTTTGTTGACACGGCAAAGGCGGACTACAGGCTGACGGGCGACAGCAAGGGCGTCGGTGCGGGAATGCCTCTCGGTGGTTTTACGGACGGAGACAAGGTGAACATTGGTGCTTTTGCAAATGATAAATATGACCCGCTGTTTCTGCCTGCGCGGCCGGTTGATATGTATGCGGACAGATACCGTATCAATATGATTGACGGTGAGAGTGCAGAGGTGAAAATTCATTTCGGTGATATCGGTGAGGGCAGAACCTACAGTTTAATGAAAAACCGGGATTTCGACTGGCTTGAATTTGACGGCGGCGTGACAGAGGATATTCCTATAAAGCCGAACTCCGATGTAACGGTAAAAATCAAAACAAATTTGTCGGTAAGCTGCAGAAAATACGGCTGCGGCAAGGGCGCATTTTTGGTTCGGCTGGACAACGGGTATTCAATCCCCGTTACAGTTATGTGCAGCCCCCGGCAAAAGGCGCAGAACTGAAACTTTGAAAAAAATTAATTGCGAAAGGATGTAGGAGTATGTTTAAAACAAAGCGCATATTGCCTTTTGTGCTTGCTTTTGCGGCAGCCGTGCTGCCGGCGGTATCTGCGGCGGAAGCAAACAGCCCTGAAAAGGTACAGTATTATGATTTTGACAATACAAAGCCGAGCAGTTCCACTATAACGAACAATGAAAAATTTAAAGCGTATGACGTATACGGAACCACAATGTATCATGCCAACGACCAAGTAAGTAAAACAGTAAACGTTAATTTCGGCAAAGATGTAAATTTAACAGATTTGCCCGGTAATTCTTATATCGTGACCGAGTTCGATATGGCATATCAATCTAATAACGGCACTGCCGTAAGAATTTTACTTAGAAACAGTGCTTATAAAAATCTGTTTGATATAAGATGCGAATCATCACGAATTTTTCTGAACGGCAGTAAAAATAAGTTTAACCTGACCGATTCGACAGAAAATATGCACAGGATAAGGCTTGTATGGCATGTCAAGGATAAGGACGGAAATCTTGTAAATAAGGCTTCGGCGCTGTATGTGGACGGAACCAATTACCTGGACGCAGACGGCATCGGGGCAGCCAACGGAACAAATGATTATCATCAAATTCAAATTACGACCAGACCTCCCGACGGTGCGGCGGAATATTCGGCGCCCGTATGGCTGGATAACTTCTCGGTGGCGACATATACATCTGCTGACGGAATGCTGCCAATCGGTGAGAAGCGCGAGCTGCTGGCGGCGCTGAACCGTTTGTCGGAAATTAAGGCTAAGTGCGGGGATAATCAGGAATATGCGGAAATAAAAGCGAGCATAAGCGATAGTATGCGGCAGCCTCTTGAGGTGTTTAAGAATGCAGTCGCGTCGCAGGCTGAGGTTGATGCGGCGGCCGGAAATGCAGACGCGGTCATAAAGGAAATTGTCAGGCAGGAGTTCAGGCTTGGCTTTGACGTTTCAAATATAACCGGCAATATTGAGCTTCCCGTTGAATTTTACAGCGCTCTCACAGGGCTTACAATTGACGTAAGGTGGCAAAGCAGCTCACCTTATATTACAGCGGACGGAACTGTTATCCGCACGGGCTCTGATGAACACGTAACGCTTACGGCGACGCTTTCGAGCGATGCCGCGGGATTTACGGTGACAAAGGATATTAATGCGACAGTTAAAGCAAATGACAAATTATACAGCGTAACGGGAATAAGCTTTGCGGATGGCAGCGGAAATGCAGCCGCAGTTCCGCATGCGGGCGGCATGCTTAAATCCGTATCAATAATAGACAGAGATACAAGCGGCAAGGGTGCATGGGTAATTGCGGCAATCTATGACAAAAGTGAAAAAACGCTGATACAGTGCAAGCTTATTGACCTTGGGAAGATTGATACAATTGTCAATGAAATCAACAGCATTAATGTTGATATGCCGCTTCCGGGTGAGTCTGTGTCAAATACGGTAATCCGCATATTTATTTTTGACTCGCTTTCGGAAATACATCCTTTAGACAATAAATTTGAGTATATAACCTCCGATTACGCGGCGGAGGGCGCTGCAATATATATTGCAGGTGACTCGACTGCGGCGCCCGGCACCGATAAGCGGAGCGGCTGGGGAGATTATGTCAAGGATTATTTTACAAGCGATATAAAGGTTGTCAATAAGGCGCAGGGAGGCGCAAGCTCAAAGAGCTTTTATAACAGCGGAAGATGGTCAAACGGCAAGGACGGCATAATTGACACCTTAAAGAGCGGCGACTATGTTCTTATACAGTTCGGACATAACGATCAGGTGAAGAACAACGCCTATAATGCCGATACCAATACCTTTGTTGCCGACAAGCTTTTGGAATACAATGAAAAGTACGGCGCAAATGAAACGGTTTCCTATGAGGGCTGGCTTAAAAAGATGACAGACGAAGTAAGAGCAAAGGGCGCGACACCGATAATATTATCGTCTGTTACAAGAAGAGCATATTGGGATGACATCAATCTTTCAAGTACGCCGTCACCGCCGGAGGAATATCTGAAGGCAGCGCTTAAAACCGCGGCTGACGAGGGCTTAAAGTCGATTGACGTGTATCAGTGGACATATGAGCTTATTAAAAAGCTCGGTGCACAGGATTCCAAATTAATTTATGCGGAGGGTGACACATCACATTTCAATGAGCTCGGCGCAAGAATTACGGCAAGCCATGTTGCGAGAGAAATAGGCGGTATGGGTGAGAATATTTCAAATTATACGGATAAAAGCAGCCTGATAGATGAGGAGAATTTATTGGACTACATTAAAAATAATTAGTTAAAGAAGGTAAGTATTTTTAAAATTTATTTATATGAAAGGCGGTAGTAATATGTTTAAGGTAAGGCGTACATTATCATTTGCAATGATACTTGCAATGTTTGCGGCGGTACAGCCGTCAGCTGTTTTTGCGGCTGAGGAAGGGACGGAAGAGGCATCATTTAACACGGTAGTTTATGAAAATTTTGAGGGTCTGAACGCATTGCCCGAAAGCCTCTCGGCTTCGACAGAGCATACGGCGGTTGACACCAAGACGGGCAGCGGTAAATTCGGATTCGGGAATGCGGCAACCTCAACACTGAAAGCGAGCGGTGAAAAGCAGCATATGGAAGCAAATACGGGGCTGTCACTTGCCGATCTTGCTGTGGGTACATATGTGGAGACAGAATTTGATTTAAGCACAAATCTGGTAAAGAAGGATGCAGAGGGAAAGGATCTCAGCGGTCAGGTGGATATATATTTGGGAGGCAGCAGTGAAGGTGACTCTATACTGCGTATATTCATGAAGCAGGCCGATACGTCTAATACCTGGAAAATCGGTTACAAAACGCTTGTTACGGACAAAACAAGCAATATCACATTGGCATCAACGGAATATGACAGCTTTCACAGCTTTAAGATAGTGATGAAGGTGGTCCAAAACGAAGGAGCTAAAGCGTGGTTTATTCAGGAGATAAGCTGTGACGGACAATCCGGCTCATACAGGGATGCGGCTTACGCTAAAAATTCGGTTGACTATGACGCGCTGAGAATTTATACGCCGCTGAACGGAGACGGTTCAAGATTCTCGGTTGATAATCTTGCCGTCAGAACATATACGCTTGCCGAAGGGACAACTGCTTCACCTGTTCCAAACAGGCGTGTATACAGGGAAAGCGTAAACAATATTATTAACTCATACGGAAAGTATGCCGGCACAAATGAAGCATTTGCGGCGGCGATTGCAGATGCGGAGACGGCATTTAACAGTGATGCCTCGACTGAAGCTGACTTTGCGGCTAAGCTTGCTGCGCTTGAAGCTTGCACGAGGGCTCTTCCGCAAAAGGTGCTGTTTTATGACTTTGTAAACAGCGGAACAGATAAGGTTAACAGCAAGCCGGATCGTGTATGTACGATTGACAGCGACACCTTTAAAGCGTATGACGCATACGGCGCGGTGCTGAATGGAGCCGATAAAAACTTCAGGTTTTATATTGAGCCGGTAACGTTCGCCGATTTGCCGAACAGTTCATATATTGTAAATGAATTTGATATAGCCTACAGTAACGGTGCTTCCGATTCGGTAAGATTGAAGCTGAGGAATACAGAGCAGAATACGGATATGCTTGAGCTCAGATTCAGCGATACACAGATATACTGTAATAATGATAGTACACACAGATATAAGGGCTCGGAATTTCAGAACAAAATGCACAGAATAAAGCTTGTATGGCATGTTAAGGATAGTGCGGGGGCTTTTGTTCATCAGCTTACGGAGATGTATGTGGACGGAATGGAGATATTGGAGGGAAATCCGATTACGGTTCCCAATGCCGGGACTGCCGGAGACTACGGATATGTTCTGTTTCAGGGGAACAAAACAGATGCAGTGCCGTATCCGTCAATATGGCTGGATAACTTCTCGGTGGCAACATATTCGTCAGAGGACGGGACATCGCCGATCGGCGAAAAGTATCCTTTGCTGACAGCTTTGAACACCGCGTCCGAAAGTATAAGAGCATTTAAGGCAAATAATCCCGATACAACGGCAGGGCTTGAGCCGTCAGCGCTTTTGGCAAACGGAATTGAGGTTTTGCAGGACGCTGCCGCGACTCAGGCTGAGATTGACGCGGCGTCCGGTGAGACTGAGCAGGTGGTGAATAAACTTGCCGACGACGGAAACAGCTATTATATTTCCGGCGTTAACGTTGACGGTACTGTCCTTAAGAGCGTGACGCTGTTTGACAAGAATACTCAAGGTGCAGGCGCAGTCGCGATTGCGGCAGTGTATGCCGGCGGTGTGCTCAGAGACGTGGAGTTGATTGATGTTATCCCGGAGGCAGACGCGCTTTGGACGGACAGAAGCTTTAATTTAAAGGGCATGTCTCTGTCATCCGCAGGTGATGAAACAATTAAGGTATTTGTATTTGACGGTGCATCTACGATTAAGCCGATGGCAAATGCTTATACAAAATAAAGGAGCTGCTGATTAACCGTAGTGCTTCCTGAGATCGGAGTTGAATTTCACAAAGAATGGAGGGTTATTCCGTAATGGTGAAAATGAGAAGTGTATGGCAGATGCGGCTCACTCGGATACTTCTGCTTGTGTTTGCTATGAGTGTAAGCCCCGTACTTGCGGATAATACAGCATCAAAGGCTTTAGATGAAGCGGGCGGATTTTCCGTTGGGGACATTGTTGTGATGAGAGCGGATGGGACAAAAACCCACTCCTTTGAGGAGGGTGCGCTGTCTGAGGTCATGCTGACTAAAAAAAACTTACCTGCGGCCAGCGGAAGATTTATTACCGCAGTATTTGATGATGATATTCTTTTGAGCGCTTGCTTGACTGACGTTGATTTTTCAGCCGGTGAGCAAGCTGTCACGGTTGATACGGCTCTGCCGCTCGGACAAAATATCAGAAGTCAGACGGTCAAGGCATTCCTATGGGATAATAATATGTCGCCGATGATGAACTGTTTTGCCTATAATGCTTCATCGGACACTTGGCAGTATGGCTGGAGCGCAGTGTATAACGGTCAGGCGGCGGAATTTGATGTTCCGCCGTCCGTCAGCGGCACAGTTGTGTACCTGCCTGCGAAAAATATCATAAACAAGATGGGTATGGCGTTAGAAGAATATAACGGCGTTTATACGGCAGAGCGTGAGGACGGAAGGAAGCTTGAGTTTAGTCTCGGTTCATGTACCGCTATGGCAGACGGAACGGAAACAGAGCTTGACGGTGCACCTTACTTGGATGATAACGCGGTTGTGATGGTGCCGTGCGGGATGCTTACGTCCTTCGGAGCGGATGTTGAGGTAAACGATATTAAAAAAACGGTTACAATTACATATTCCTATACGGCACCTGAGTATCCGAAGCCGAGCAAGGCGGGGATTGGCATAACATATACACCCGGAATAAATTATGCAGACTATGATATAGCCTGCGGCAATGCGGACACTCGTATTGAGGTGTGGTATAAGGATGCGTATTCAAGCGATGTCAGACGCCTGTATTGGCAGAAATGTGCTGACGCTGTATACAGCGACGGTCATTTCAGGGGCGGTATTTCGGGACTTTCGGCGGGCAGAACATATCACGTCAAGTACAGGATAACAAACAGCGGTACAAGCAATATATATGTACAGAAATCCGCGTTTAAAACGGCCGCCGCTGAAAATCCGGGCTATAGTGAATTCCTTGCCGGGCAGCAAAGCGGTGGCAGTGCAGTACTTGTGCCTACCTACGAGAATATCAGCTATTACGCTTCATATACTCCTCCTGAGGAGGATTGCGATGTGTTCTACAGGAAAAAGGGTGACACAGACTGGAAAAAGGCGTTTGCGCCGTATCGCGACGAAACGGGAGTACAATACAGAGGAAGCATTACGAACCTTGAAGAGGATACAGAATACTGCGTAAAGCTGGAGTATAAAGATGCAAACGGCATGACTGTGCGTACCATCGGCGGGGACGGCGATGTTTGTACCCGTACATGGAGCAGTATGCCGCATATAGGCAGGACAATCAACGTTTCGGAGATATACAGGCCGGGACAGCAGCTTATGCTTACAAACCTTCACGGCAGTGACGATTCGTGGATACGTATTAACGGAGATGTTTCAATTGATGCGGGCAGCAATTATTATGAGGCTGTAGCTGTGAATAATTGTACCAATATCATACTTGACGGGCTGACTGTAAAGGGCGGCTACAGATACGGAATATGTGTAAACGGCAATTGCAGCGATGTCAGAATTATTAACTGCGATATATCGGAATGGGGCAGGCGCGGTGTGCTTGACGCAGACGGAGTTTACCGCAGAATTGACGGCGAGGATATTAATTATGACGGAGGGATAACGCTTCTTGACGCAAGAAGAGTAACGGTAGAGCGCTGTTATATTCATGACAGTAATGCCTCCGCCAACGCGTGGTACGGCAATTGGGACGGAATGAAGCATCCCAAAGGACCGACAGGTATTTATTATAATGCTTTAGAGGCGTGTGTATTCAGATACAACGATATTATCGGAAGTGACGCGAGCAGGTGGAACGACGGCATAGAGGGACGGGACAACGGATATTATACCGGCGGCGCGGCAAGGGATACGGATATTTACGGTAATGCTGTTATGCTGGGCAACGATGACGGCCTTGAGGCGGACGGAGGACAGATGAATGCGAGAATTTACGGAAACAGGTTCGAGCAGATGTTCTGTGCAGTCAGTCTTGCTCCGAATATGGCGGGACCGTCATATGTATTCAGAAACCTGGTCAGCAATATGGGCTGCTCGTACAATAATATGGTTGGCAGAGCGCTTAAGGTCGGCGGAGGAGCCCCGGGCGAAGTATACGGCAAAAGCTATATTATTAATAACACAATTGATATTCCGGCGCCGTCTGTGGAAAACGTTTCATTCGGGAGTTATACGGCATTTTGCGCCGATACCTATAATAATATTTTCATATCCCGTGACAGTGGCCGTTCCGCATTTAAGAATTCGCTTGTTGACAAGATAAACAGCTATCACAGGGACATTGTATACGGAGGAACAAAAAATTATAAGGAATATGCAGCAGACAGCATATACTCTGTTTTGCCGCAGTACGTAAACCGGGAAAAGGGCGATTACGCAGTTAAAGACGGTGCGGCATACAGGTCGGGTGTAAGAATTGACAACTTTTTAGAGGACACTTCGCCGAATATCGGGGCAATGCAGGAGAGCGACCGCTATATGCCCTTAAGACCGATTGATATGAAGGCGGATGTATATCATGCACAAATGCAAAGCGGCGGCGAGGTAACCGTCACCGTTACGCTTGGAAATATCGGAGACGGCAGAAGCTACACGCTTCATAAATCAAAGGATATGAATTGGCTGGAGATTGTTGACGGCACAGGCGCAGAGGCAGTGCCGAACAGTGAGGTTAAGCTAAGGCTCAGGGCAAATCTTCCGGGCGGCGCGGAAAATACTGCTGAGGGAGTGGTTTTGTTCAGGCTTGACAATGGATATTCCATACCGATCTCCGTAAGCTGCGGCAAATAGTGCAGGCTCAGCAGGAGCATTGTTAAAATTTAAAAGGATGAGAATCATCAAATTCAGAGCGTGTGGGGGGTCACACCCCCGGCGCTTAGGCATAAGGGAGGCAGTTTAATGAATAAGCTGTGCGAAATGAGTGAGATGGAGTTGGCGGAGCTTATGTGCACAACGATGATGAAAAAATTCCGGGCGAATGAAATACCGCCCATCGGAAGGTTTCATTATCATATGGGGGTTTTTCTCTCGGGCGTTGAGCAGACATTTTTAAATACGGGTAAAAGAGAGTATGCGGATTATATAAAAAAGGCAATGGATTCATTTGTTACAGATGAGGGCGAGGTTATCGGCTCAAATCCTGCGAAGCTTGACGATAAGCAGCCCGCAATACTGCTCTTCAGAATTTTGGATGAGACAGGCGAAGAAAAGTATGAAAAGGCAATAAAATTTTTAAAGCACGGGCTGGACAGCTGGCCTCTTACAAAGGACGGCGGATTTTGGCATATGAATCAGGACGATGTAAGGGAACAAATGTGGCTTGACAGTATTTATATGGCAGGCGAGCTGCTTGCGAGGTTTGGCGCGAGGTATAATGATATAGAGTGTTTTGATGCGGTATGCAGGCAGGCAAGGCTGATGTGGAATAATATGCGCGATAAAAAGACAGGGCTTTTATATCACGCATGGGACACAAGCAGGGAGGCACCGTGGGCGGATAAGGAAAACGGTCTTTCGGCGGAATTTTGGGGACGCGCCGCAGGTTGGTACATAACGGCGCTTACTACAATCATAGAATATCTCCCTGACGATTACACGGGCAGGAAAGAGCTGATTGGTT
Source organism: Clostridia bacterium (assembly GCA_017935675.1). Lineage (GTDB taxonomy): Bacteria > Bacillota > Clostridia > UBA1381 > UBA1381 > RGIG9115. The sequence continues at coordinate 200,886 of JAGBHE010000061.1, forward strand.
ATGTGAGAGAGTATGTTGATGCTGTTGTCAGGGTGCAGGACGAAAAGACGGGTTTATGGTATCAGGTATTGGATAAGGGTGACAGGGCAGATAACTGGATTGAAACCTCGTGCAGCGCTCTGTTTCTGTGTGGAATAACAAAGGCGCTTAAGGCGGGATACATAGACGATAAGTACGAAAAAAATGCGGACATGGCGTTTAATGGGCTTAAGTCCGTGCTGAAATTAAATGATGACGGTGACTTAATATGCCCGTCCGTCTGTATCGGAACCGGAATCGGGTCATACAGCTACTATATTGAAAGACCCGTATCCGATAATGATCTTCACGGTGTTGGTGCATTTTTGCTTGGTCTTAACGCCTATCATCAATTCAAAAAAAATCGGTTAAAAACAATTGCGCAAAAGGAGAGAAAACATGAAAGAATTTTTGCGGCAAGTAATCAATAAGAGTATAACGGTATTTTCAGCGGTTTGTATAGCGGTATCCTGCAATTTTTGTCCCTTTATCGTTTCTGCGAATGAGGGTTACACGGTGCATATGTATCAAACCTACGAAAATGTTGACGATTTATCGGCGGGGCACTCGTTCCGAAACGGTTTGGAGGGCGATATCGATACGACGAGCTTTGCGGACGGAGATACGTATTTGGGGCTTGACAGCGTTTTCAGGGTTCTGCCTACAACGGCTGCCAAGGGAAGCGTTGCAATAAGTATAGGCGACGGTTTTGAATTAAATTCTCTCCCTGAAAATACCTATGTTGAGACAGAGTTTGATATGGCTTTTAATATGTTCGGCGGAACTGCAAATGTGAACATCGGACTTGCGGCGGACAGCTGGGATACGGCAAATGCGTATCTGAAGCTTTCCAACGGCTATAAGCTGAGGGTTCTTGATGACGGGACTGTCGTGAAAACTTTGGAACAGAATATGTTTCACAGAATTAAGCTGGTAATGCGCAGCGTTGAGGATGCGGGAGTAAAAAAATGGGCGCTGTGCTCTTTGAAGGCGGACGGTGCGGAGCTTCTTAAAGGCGAGGTAATTGCACGTGCTGTCGACTATAAGTATATTGTGGCGAGATACGGTACAGAACCGAAGCCTGCAGAGGGTGATGAAATCACGGACTGCATGTGCTTTGACAATATATCCGTTACATCGTATGTATCGGAGAGCGGCTTATCTCCCGTACCTGACAGATATGCGCTGCTGAACCGCATAAAAAGCGTTAAAGAACGAATCTCGGCTGAGGATTTTACAGTCAGTGCCGGAAAGAAAGCGGAGCTTACCGGACGGCTGCTCGATGAGGTTGAGGTGTTCAGGGATACAGAAGGTGATATTGCAGCAAGCAATGCGCGGATTGATTCCGTAGAGGAAGAAATATCGGCATATAAGCAAATGGCAGAGACCTCCGAAAAGCTATATGTTGCGGACGCGTATATCGACAGAGAGAGCCTCGGCGGAGCGGACAGTGTTACGGTAGGCGTGCCGGTTTACGCATCGGAAAGCGGAGAGGTATCATATAAGGCGCTTGCACTGCTGTATAAAAGCAATGATAAGCTGCTGAGTGATGAGCTTGTGCAAATGTCCCCTGTTGCTCAGCTGACCGTGCCGGCGGGACAGAAGGGTGTTCTTGAGCATACCTTTGATATAAGCGGCTGCACCGAGGAGGAGAAAGCCGGTTTGTCGGTAAAGCTGATACCGTTTTCCGAAATTTCCGATATTACAGACGGCATACCAAGGTATTTTTCATTTTTCGGCAGCAGCAAACCTATTGACAGCTCCTACAGCTTTGTCGATACAGTAAATGTATCGGCAGCTGTTATGGAGGGCACGACGCAGAAGCTGGTATTCGCGCTTAAGGGCTCAGCAGGCAAGAATGCTTCGCTGCTGGTGCTTAAGAAGGATAAAACGGATATAAGCGGCGGCTTGCCGGAGTCTGTTGAGTATTACAATACGGCAAAATTCGACGAGAGTGGCAGGGCTGTTTTTGAAGTTCTTCCCTCTCCGCCGGAGACGGGAAATTATCAGTATATAATAAACTGCGAGGATTATGACAAGCCTGTATCAAATTCCGTATATTATGTTGATCTTGAAGAAGTAAAGGCGGCAATTGACAGTATCAAGCGAAATCCTTCGGCAGAGGAGCTTGATAAATACAAAAATATTTTGTTTGTTGATACAGATGTTTACAGAAACGCCGTAAATTCAACGGTTGACATCTCAGCTGCGCTGAGTGATGTGCTTGAGGAAAAGGATTATACGGAGTTTACCGTTAATGAGTTTTCAGCGGCTTTTTTGAGTAAGCTTGACATGATATATAAGTTTAATACCGTTTCTTCCACAGATGATGTAAAGATATGTATAAACGAATATTCAGACAGGCTTTCCGAGTGCGGCGGCTTTAAGGAATTGACAAAGAAGCAGGTGCAAAGGGCGTGTGAGCTGATATACGGCGACAGGATGAGAATGATAACCGAGGATAAAATAAATAGCGTCATAAAATCGGCTGTCAATGCGGCAAAAACAAGCGAAGGTGACAGCGGTAACAGGCGTCCCGGCGGCGGCTCAGGAGGCTCGGGCAGCGGCTCAGGAGGCATGTGGATCGGCAGCGGGCCAAAGGATGCTGCGGAGGACGGCAGCGAAAAACAGACCGTTATGGAAAAGGCACAGGAGCTGTTTGGAGATATTGACGATGTGGAGTGGGCGAAGACCGCTATTATGAGCTTTGCGCTCCGGGGATACATAAACGGCAGGAGAGACGGCGAATTTGCTCCGAACGATAATGTTACACGTGAGGAATTTGTAAAAATGGCGGTCGGAGTTCTTGGATTTGCCCCGGAGGGTGACTGTGAGTTTGAGGATGCGGATAAAAACGCATGGTACTATTCCTACATTGCGGCAGGTGTAAGCCACGGAATAGTAAACGGCATCTCGGAAAGTATATTCGGAGTCGGCAGGCTTATCACCCGTGAGGATATGGCTGTAATTATATACAGGGCGGCGAAAAGCGCAGGAATTGCTCTCACCTCCGACGGCGTATACATTGAATTTGCTGATGAAAGCTTAATCAGCGGCTACGCCAGGGAGGCGGTTATAGAAGCGGCGAAAAGCGGTATTGTCAACGGTACGGGAGATAATTATTTTGAGCCGAAGAAAAGTGCAACGCGTGCAGAGGCGGTAAAAATGTTATACGAGCTTTCTAAGCTTGGCGAAGGCGGGAGGTCTGCAGAATGAAAAAATGGATTAACCGAATTATAACGTGTTTAACGGCATTTGCATTGCTGCTGCCGTCAGCGGCTGTTTCCGTCAGCGGCAGCGCATCGGATGAGCTTGATTATGCCGGGCTGCTGTCATCAATCGGAATAATTGACGACAGCTTTGACAAGGACGCACAGGTTCTAAAGGGCGATTATATTACATATGTGCTGAACATGGTAAAGTATTTGCCCATGCACAGCGAAAAACAGCTGTTCTTTGACGTGCCGGTTAACAGCCTGTATGCTGACTGTGTAAGCACGGCGTATCAGGCCGGAATCATAACGGGCAGCGAGGATGGAAATATGGAGGTTGACCGCGCCCTCAGTGTTGATAATGCAATTGTTATTACCGTTCGTGCGCTGGGCTTCAAAAGCCTTGCAAATAAGTACGGCGGATATGTTGACGGTTACAAGGCAATGGCGGCAAGGCTGCGGCTTCTTGACGGTATTTCGGCGGACGGCGGCGAAATACTGAAGGGGGAAGCTGCTGCGCGGCTTTTATATAATGCGCTTACGGCGGAATGCCTTTCAACGTCTGACGGCATAAATTACAGCTTTTCGGATGACAGTATACTCGAAACAAAATTCAACATATATGAGGGACAGGGGATTGTGGAGAGCTGCTTGTACGGTAATATTTTCGGCGATAAGCACACGGACAGGGGACAGATTATCATCGGCGGTGTGCAGTACGACATTGATGAGGATGAGATCGGGCAGAAATACCTCGGCTGCTGCGTAAGATTTTATTATGAAGAAACCGGTGCCGGGGACAGCCGCATTGTTTATATGTACCCGCACGGAAACAATATACGGACTATTGATGCCTTTGATGCGGAAAGCTATGCTGACGGGCAAATTTCGTATAGCGGCAGCTCGGGCAAGACATTGCGTGTTCAGCTGTCGCCGAATGCTGTAACGCTTAAAAACGGCGGCATGATTACGGTGCCCGGCAGCGGTATCACCCTGCCTGCATATGGAAAAATCACGGTGATAGACAATAACAACGACGGCCGGTATGATGTTGTTTTGATTGAAGCATATGAAATAGCAGTGGTTACGGGTACGTCGGTGCAAAATAAAATTATATATACGGAAAAAGCGCCGAAGGTTTCTGTTTCCGACTATATTATCACCGACAGCAGCGGGCAGCAGCTTACTGCCCCGACACTGAATGATTTGTATAACAAGAAGAACAAGATAACCGACCTGTACGGCAGGACGGTAAAGCTTGAGGATATCGTGGGGAATAAGGTTATCGACCTTGATATGTTTGATGATTATACGATATATGACAGCGGGCATAACAAAAAGGATATTGATTATATAACGGAGGATATGCTGCTCAACATTTACCGGCAAACAGATTACAACAGAATTACAATAGAGGCGTATAGCGATATAAAGACTGTAAGAGCCGTGTCAATAACGGAAAAGACAAAGGGTGCTTTTGATGTCAGGACTTCAGACGGCAGCGATTATGAAACCGTAGCGGACTTTGAATCGGTATCGGACAATAATAAGCTTGAGCTGAACACCGATTATACAGTCGCTTTTAACGGTGACGGCAGGCTTGCGGCAATTCTGAAAAAAGGCGCAAGCACGCGGGTTGTGTTCGGCTATACATTGAGAATAAGCTTGGAGAGTGAATTTGGAGACTCGGCGATTCTGCGCGTTCTGAACGAAGAGGGAAGCGTGGAGGAATACGAAACGGCGTATAAGATTAAAAATCTTGCCACCGGAACATATATAACGCCGCAGCAGATTAGCTCCTTATGGAACGAGGGTGTTATCAGGTATTCCCTGAATTCAGAGGGAAAGATTAAGGAAATTGAGTTTCCCGGAAGCGATAAATCGAAGCTTCATCTTATGTATGCCGATACACAGACCAAGGGCAATTCGAGAAACCGCTATATGGCATCATACGGTATGATTGGTACAACTGTTCCCATAAATAAGGACACAAAGGTATTTCTTGTTGCGGACGGCGAGCATAAAAATGACCGTTCGCTCTTTGGCTCTACCATCGGAACAAAGCTTGCGGACAGATCGTACTATCAGGGCTTTAAAAGCTACAAGACCGATGACAACGGCATATATGCGGATGTGGTTGTAGTAAATTCAAGTATGGGACTGTCGGGAAAAACATCTGCCACAATGCTGGTAGAGGAGGTGTCTGAGGTTTATGACACGCAGTCGCAAAGCTCAAAGCTTGCTGTTTCCGGACTTGTAAACGGTAACAGCAACAAAATTAACACATATGATGATGATGCGCTGAAATTCACTGTCGGAGGCGACATAGAACAGGTTTCCGCCGGTGATATTATCCAATATTCAACCAACAATAACGGAGAAATTATGGATATTTCCATGGTTTACGACTACAGCAGAGATACGATGTACAACAGCAGCGGAGAAGCGGCTCCGGAGACGGCACAGTGGGGAGAGTCCGTTGCGCACTTCGGCGGTATTATGCAGAGTGTACACGATAACAAGTATTTGTGTCTTGAACAGGATACCGATGTGAAAACATATTTCCCTGTCGGCTCGTCAACGGTAATCTATAAATATGACGCACGGCAGAAGAAAAACAGGAGCTCGGTAATAACGGCAGATGAAATTCCGACAACTGAGGACAATCCTGCAAACGATGCATTTGTGATCCTGATTTCAAATGATTCAAACCTGGTGTTTGTTGCGGCGTTTGTTAAGTAGACTATTAAGACAGAGGTTATTTTATGTTATATTCATTGACGGTTACAACATACGGCGGAAAGACGGAGAGTTTTGAAAATATTGATTTACGGGGCGGGAGAAGGAGTCAAAACGGCATATGCGTCACGATTGTACCCCGTGATAATTGCTGCTGTGTAACGGCGGAGTGCTCCGCGGGTGACAAAATCCGCTCTATGGAGCATACGGTGACAATCGGACTGCGCAATTTTTCGACAATCATTAAGCCTGACGGCGGCAGGGAATATTCCGCCGAATGGCATCCCGTAAAATTTTGGGGAATGTCCGAAAAAAGCGGTATCAATAATGTCAGAATCCCGCTTTATATCTGCAACGGTATGGATTCATATGCTTCCTTTGCATTCGGCGTTGCGGGGAAGGAATATGAAACATCCTTTGCGTGCCTTCAGCCAAATCAGCGCCGTGCACTGATGGCGTATTACAGGAAATTCACATTGAGCATCAGGCGCGGAGATATTCCCGAAAGCTATACCTCAGACTGCGTTGAGGAAAGCTTGTATATCAGGGATTTTCAGGACAGCGGCGTGAGGCTGCCCTGGACTGCAGTCCTTGATGAGTTCTGCGGACTCATACGAAGCCGGGAAAATATCGTATACGAGCATAACAAGGCGGCCTTGGAGCCTCTTTGGTGCAGCTGGACGGATTGGTTTTCCGATGAGGTTACGGAGCAGGTGATTATCGATAATGTACGCGAGGGTATGAAGCTTGGTATCAAAAACTATATTATTGATGACGGTTGGTTCGGACCGGGGCTTGACAACGATTTTGACGTGGGCTTGAATATCGGTGACTGGAGGCCTGACCCGTCCAAAATCAAGAATATGAGGGCGCTGAACGACAAAATTCATTCCCTTGGAGCAAAGAGCGTTATTTGGTGTGCTCCGCATGCGGTTGGAGAGCTTGCCGAGTGCAGAAGGGAACGCAGGCATCTGCTGGTTTCCGATAAATCAGGTTCTGTGGCCGAGACATATAATAAATTTAACGTAATGTGCGTCCGCAGCCCGGAGGCCCGCGAGGTAATGAGCGATATATGCCTCAGGCTTGCAGTGGAATATAATACGGACGGCGCAAAATACGACTTGTTCAACTGTATACCCGACATAAAATGCTGCAGCTGTCAGCATACGCATGATACAGAGTCGGAGGTTGAGGGGCTTGAAAGGCTGCTTGAGCTGATTTATCGAAAAATTAAAGCAGTAAAGCCTGATTATATGATAGAGCTGAAGCAGAATTATGCAGGGGTGAAGCTGTCGCAATACGGCACTATGATAAGGGCAGGCGACACGCCGTATGCGCCTGACGGCAATTTCTACAGAACGGCATATATACAGGGCTATTCCCCGTATGCAAGCAATGATTACCAAACAATTACGGATTTTAACACATTAAAGGACAGTACAAAAATAGTGATTAAAATGCTTGCAGTCGGGATACCGACATATTCTGTAAATATCCCGCAGCTTCGGGAGGATACAAAAGCCATGCTCAGGTTTTTAAACGGCTGGTATTCCAAAGAGCTGGCAGGTAAGGGCGCGCTTAAGCGAAATGCACTGAACGGTGCGCTTAACACGTGGAAAATCAGCCGTGAGGACGATGATGTCTATTTTACGATTGACACAGCCTCGCGCATTGATGCCGGAGGCAGAAGCTTTACCGTTTTAAACGGCTCAAATGAGAGGGTCTGTATTTTGGGAAACGGCAGCTTCCTGCTGAAGGAATACAGCTGTACGGGCGATGTGCTTCGGACATGGACGGCTGACATAGAAGACGGTATTGAAATAAATGATGATGTAACCGTGCTGACGGGAAGCAAAATTAATTGAGACATTTTTTCCGGACAATACGGCACAAGGCAACACAGGGGGACGGTTAGTGTGAATACCGTACCGACCGAATAATTAATTGCATGCAAATTAAACCAATCTTTAAATTGGAAATAAAAGGAATGAAATTAATCTTTTATGTTAGACATCGCAACGGTGCTATCATATGTAATATTGTC
>JAGBHE010000062.1 GCA_017935675.1 Clostridia bacterium
AAATCAACGTTTTGCCTCATAATATAGATTATGGGGCAGATTAAGACGATAATTTATCATCTGTATCAGTATTCTCAGCATATTAAAAAATATGCATAATAAGCAAAGAAAATGAACACAAGAGAACCGTCCCCTTGTGTTTGCTCCTGCATACTTTTATTACGCTGCTTCGTTATTTGTTTTTATGTTTTAGCTGCAACTGATAACCATAATATATTTTGGTGTAAAATGAATAAGGAAGTAAAAAGTACAAAAGGATGGCACAAGGGAACGGCTCCCTTGTGTTCATTTTCTGTTTCTTTTTTTAGCATGTATGAAGGAGATTTTACTTATGAGATATTGGAGTTTTATTTTAATTATCTTCGTTATATTAGGCTTTATGATATTTTTTGCTTGGGATTCAATAGCAAAGGAAAAGAACTTGGCAAATTTTTGGATTTCAATAGTCTGCGCTTGTCTTGTCGGCATTTTTGGTGTTTATTTCGGAAGGGATATACCAAATGCATTGGCAGGCGGGCAGGAAATGTACATTGATAAGCTCTCTGATGTGGTGATGACGCACAATTTATATATTATCAGGGCAAACGGAAAACATTTAATTTCCTTCAACGGTTTTAACCCTGAAAAATACGGGCAAAACACAAGGTATCGAATTAAATATACAAAATTTACAAACAGCGTACTTGATATAGAAAAGGTTGAAGAATAAAAAAGCAAGAACACAAGAGAACCGTCCCCTTGTGTTCTTGCTGCTATGGTTTTCGGGTGTGGAGAAGCAGGGCTTTATTGCTCTGCAACAATCACCTCTATATTTTTATTTCGCAGCTTTGCCAGGCAGCTGTTGTCAGCATTAGAACTGGTGACAATAACATCCACCGTGTTTATATCATCAATCTTTGCAAAGGCAGATCTTCCTATTTTACTGTAATCTGCTGCAACAATCGTTCTTTGTGCGTGCTTTATCATATGTCTGCAAATTTCAGCCTCCTGATGGTAGAACGTAGATATTCCCCGCACAGCGTCAATGCCGTCAACGGATAAAATCAGTATATCGGCAGTATACTGCTCCAATGCTTTCAGTGCAGAAACACCGTATGTGAACTGATAGTCAGTGTCTACATCTCCACCCAAAAGAATAATTTTAAAATCAGGGTTTTTTGCACCCTCAAGAGCAAGGGCAATCGAATTGGTTACTATTGTAACTCTTTTATCTGCAATTTCCCGCATAACAAATATCGGCGTTGTTCCGGCGTTCATAATTATTGTGTCGCTGTCCTTTATTATCTCATTTATTTTAGCAGCAATTTGTTTTTTTTCACGTGCATTTGTATTTGACCTTTGCACAAGGCTCATATCATAGTAAGATTTATAGCTTGTGATTGCACCGCCGTGCACTCTTGTGAGCATTCCCTGCCGCTCCAGTTCGGAAAGGTCCGCGCGGATGGCAACGCTTGATACTCCAAAGCGCAGGCTGAGTTCATTTACATTTACCCTGCTGTTCTCGTTCAGTATTTCAATTATTTTATTCCGGCGCTCGGTTGCTGTGAGCGAAATCATACATAACACTCCTTTGGTTTTTGTTGTAGTATATCATATTTTCGCAAATAAGTCAAATATATTTGTCATTTTATACTATTGACAAAATAATTGCTTTATGTTAAAATAAAGTATGCAAACGAAACATGAAACGAAATAAAACGAAACAAACATATAAGGAGCAGGCAATGAACAAAAACTATGTAATTAAAGAACCGTTTTTTGAGTACGGTCCGAAGTGCTATATGTACGGCGATGTGCTTTTAGAGATTGCAAAAGGTCTTGATGAGCTTTCGGAAAAGTATGATGTTGATGTAATATTGGATATTCCGGATACGGAAATATATAATATTGCAAAGAATACAAAGAGAATACATATATATACCCAGCACATGGATAGTCTTGAAGTCGGCAAAGGGATGGGAAGAACACTTCCCGAGGCAGTAAAGGCGGCAGGTGCTGTCGGTGTTATGCTTAACCATGCAGAGCACAAATTAACCTTAGAGGAGATTGAAAAGGCAATCAAAAGAGCAGATGAAGTCGGTCTTGCTACAATGGTGTGTGCGGACAGCGTTGAAGAAGTAAAGGAAATTGCAAAGCTTGCACCGAATATTCTTGTTGCAGAGCCTACCGAGCTTATAGGAACAGGAAAGCCTGCGGATAAGGAGTATGTTGATGAGGTTATCAAATGCATAAGAGAAATCAACCCAGACATCAAGCCCTTCCCGTCAGCCGGAATTTCAAAGGGTGAAGACTGTTACAATATAATTAAAGCAGGCTCATCGGCATCGGGCTGTTCATCTGCAATAGCAAAGTCTGAAAAACCCCTTGAATTGGCAGAGGAAATGATTGCCGCGGTAAGACGTGCATGGGACGAGCTGCACAGGTGATAAGTTTGGAAAAAGATAAGCGGCGCATCTCACCGCCATCAGCGACTTAACATACGTCGGCGTCGCTTCCGGCGGCAATCTGCTTGCTTCTCTTTCTCCAAACGGCATTGGTGAAAGGAGTTCGGAATATAAATATGAAAAAAGAAGCATTGGAACAAGCTAAAAACGTATATAAAATAGAAGCCGAATGTATTATGGAGATGGAAAAGTTCTTTGATGAGAAGGCGTATTCCGAGGCTGTGGATTTGCTGAAAAATGCCGAGCGTATCGGTGCCTCGGGCTGTGGACATTCCGGCATTATTTGCAGGCATTTCGCACATTTAATGTGCTGCATCGAGCGCCCTGCAAGATTTATTTCGCCTGCTGAGGCGGTGCACGGCGCAACAGGCTATCTGCAGCGGGGAGATGTAATGATATTTGCATCACGCGGCGGAAAAACCAAGGAGCTGCTGCCGATACTTGAAATTTGCAGGAAAAAAGGCGTTAAGGTTATCACAATAACCGAAAATTCAGACTCACCGTTGGCACGGAATGCCGATGTGGTGCTGAAACAGTATGTTAATCGGGAAACCGACAAATATAACGCACAGGGTACAACCTCTTCAACTGCGCTTGCTGTGATTTTTCATATTCTTCAGACAGCGCTCATTGAAGAAACGGATTATAAAAATGAGCAGTTTGCACTAATCCACCCGGGCGGTGCTGTCGGTGAAAGATTAAATAAATAAATTAAAAGGAGATTGAAATTATGGAATTCAAAGTAGTTCAAAAAGAAGTGGAATTGCAGTCAAGAGGTTGGATACCAACCTTCCACGATATTTCAAAGGAAGTAAAGGAAATTGTAGAAGCATCGGGTATTAAGAATGGCACAGTATCAATAGTATCACACCATACCACCTGTTCTGTAATGGTACAGGAATGCTCACATGATATTGATTCATTTGACCTTGAATACTTACAGCATGACCTTTTGGACATTATGAGAAAGATGATTCCTGACTTTGCGGAGGAGCATCAGTACCGTCATCCTGGACCAATCCACGCTAAGTACGGCAGATGGGTAAATGAGCCGGGCGACTATTCAAGCATGAATACGGACGGTCATTTAAGAAGCTGTTTCTTCGGCAGAAGCGAAACAATGACAATCAAGGACGGCGTTGTTGACGGCGGACAGTTTGCTCACGTTTATTTCATCGACTGGGATCACGTTATCGCTCGCAGAAGACAGGTTAACATCACAGTTATGGGAACAACAGAGAGTGTTGAGGACAGAAAGTGGAATAACGGAGAGGTTATCGACACACGTCACAAGTTTACTGATGAAGAAAAAGAGTATGACGTTCACTACGACCTCCAGCAGAAAAGATAATTATGAAATTAATGGGAATTGATGTCGGCACAACATCGGTAAAGACGGCAGTGTTTAATGATGAGCTGGAAATGCTTGAATCATCAAATATTGATTATACCTTGGAAACACACAATGATATTGTGGAATTTGAGGCAGAAAATTATTGGGAAATCATTAAAACAGCGCTTGACAAGCCGGAGTCTGCGGTGGATGCGCTCGCGATTGATACGCAGTGCGAAACTCTGATTTTAACAGATGAGAATGGCAAGCCTGTAAGAAAGGCTATTGTTTGGCTTGATAACCGCGCCACAAAAGAGGCGGAGCAAATCGAAAAGCATTTCGGCAGAAAAAAAGTATACGAAATAACAGGTCAGCCTGAAATAACGGCTACCTGGCCTGCCTGCAAGCTTTTATGGGTAAAGAATAACGAGCCGGAGGTGTGGGCGAAAACCAAAAAGGTGTTTTTGCTTGAGGATTACCTGCTTTACAAGCTGACAGGTAAATTTGTAACCGAAAAAACCCTGCAGTCCTCCAGTATTTATTTTGACATAAATAAGTCGGTATGGTGGAATGAAATGCTCGATTTTATCGGCGTTAAAAGTGAAATGCTTCCGGAGCTTTTGGACAGCGGAGTGTATATCGGCGATTATAACGGCATAAAGGTTGTAACAGGCGCTATGGATCAGGTTTCGGGAGCTATCGGTGCGGGCGTAATCAAAAAGGGTATTGTCAGCGAAATGACAGGCACGACGATGGTTATATTCAGCCCGTCCGATACTGTGCCGGAATACGATGAAAACAGCATTATTCCGTGCCACTATAACTATGACGGGAAATATTGTCTTTTAACCTGGTCATCAACGGCGGGTATGGCGCTTAAGTGGTTTAAAAATGCGCTGTGTGAGAACTTCTCCTTTGCTGAGCTTGATGAGCTTGCGAAGGATATTGCGCCCGGTTCTGACGGTCTGACCTTCCTTCCGCACCTCTGCGGTTCTGCAATGCCAAAATATAACCCTGCTGCAAGAGGCAGCTTTACAGGGCTTACGCCGGAGCATACAAGAGGGCATTTTGTCAGAAGCATTATGGAGGCAATTTCCGCTGTGTTAAAGGAAAATCTCGATTATATTGCCCCCGGTGTTACGGAAATCCGAGCTATGGGCGGGGGAGCAAACAGCCCGCTTTGGTGTCAGATGAAGGCAGATATGACAAAAAAGACTTTGGTTACCCTTAAAAATAAGGAAACCGCTTGTCTTGGCGGCGCTATTTTAGCCGGCGTCGGTACAGGTCTGTTTAAAAATGTTGAAGACACGCTCGAAAAAATCACAATAAAGGATACTTATACACCGAGCAATGTTGATTATTCCGCTGCTTTTGCAAATTATCAAAAAGCAGATGAAATATTAAATGTTCGGGAGAAATAATAAGGGAGATGATATTATGGCAAAAGCGGCTTTTGTTGGCTTTGGAGAGGTTAATACTCCTAAGGAGCTGATTGTAAAAAAATGTGCTGATGCACTGGACGCTCTCAAAAAAGAGGGTATTGAAACAATAGATGTTTTCCCTGTAACCGATGATTATGAGGAAAATGATATAAAAAATGCACTTGCAAAGCTCAAAGGACAGGATTTTGACTTCATGGTTATTTGCATTGCAGGCTGGATTCCAACGCACGCAGTTGTTAAAATCACAGAGTATTTCCGCGAAAAGCCTATGGTTTTATGGGGACTTTGCGGATGGATTGAGGATGGAAGGATTGTTACAACCGCTGACCAGGCAGGCACAACTGCCATTCGCAAAACCTTCTGCGATTTGGGATATACCTTTAAGTACATATACGACATTATAGGTCTTCCCACAAATTCAAAAAAGGTAGCCGAATACGGAATAGCAGCGGCAGCAGCGAATAAGCTCCGCCATGCAAGAGTAGGTCACGCAGGATACCGCGATATGAACCTTTACGGTACTCAGGCGGACGGACCGTCATTAAAGAGAGTGGTAGGTCCTGAAATCGAAACCTTTGAAATGCTTGAAATGGAGCAGAGATACCGGAAGATTACACAAGCAGAAAAACAGGCAGTAATCGATAATGCAATTTCCAAGTGGAAATTTCTGAAGGAAGCAAAGCAAGAGGGTTTAGAAAAAGCGGCAGGCTATTACCTTGCGGTTAAGTCACTTTGCGATGAGAGAGGATATGACGCAATTTCTCTAAAGGACGTTGACGGAATGAAGAAGCTTTTAGGCTTTCCTCCGGCACCTGTCTTTATGCTGCTTGCTGATGAAGCGGGACTTTGCACAATCCCTGAAAATGACTGCCTTGGCAACATAACTCAGCTTATGGTTAAATACACAACAGGTCAGGCTGCGCCTTATCTTGAATTTTATGAGTTTTTCGAAAAAAGTGTTATTGCCGGCGTTCCCGACTACGTTCCGGCAGCGGTTGTTGACGGTGATGTAACAGTTATGCCGGCTGCTTTCGGTGAGCTTTCGGAGGGGATTTTAAATGTCAGCAAGGTTAAAACAGGCGAGCTTACTATGTGCAGACTTACTGCTATTGACGGTAAGTATTATATGCATATGGTGACGGGTAACGGTAAAACTCCGCCCAAGTGGGAGGAAGCCGGATGGACTCAGCCCGCACCGCAGCTGCCGGGACTTGAAATTGAGCTTGATGACGTTCCGAAATTTGCCGAGAATGTTATGTGCCAGCACTACATCATTTCTTACGGAGATAACACCGGTGTTATGGAAAACCTATGCGGAATTTTGGGAATTGAAATTATCAGATAAGGGAGTTTTGCAGATGTTATATATTTTAGATACCGCGGATTTGGAAGCAATAAAGCATTGCAGCGAATTTTATCCGTTATCGGGCGTTACAACCAATCCATCTATCATTTCTAAGGAAAATACAGATTTCTGGCAATTGGTAAAGGATATTCGCGCAATTATCGGTGAGGATAAGATTCTGATGGTGCAGACGGTTCAAAAGGAAGCTTCAAAGATGGTTGAGGAAGCAAAGCTATTGAAAAAAGAGCTTGGCGGAGAGTTTTATGTAAAAATTCCCATCGGCGAGGAAGGCTTAAAGGCTACTATGGAGCTTAAAAAGCTTGGTGTCGGGGTTTTGATGACCGCTATTTTTACACCAACTCAGGCACTTATTGCCGCAAAAGCAGGTGCGAGCTTTGTAGCACCGTATGTAAACCGCCTTGACAATATAATTGCTGACGGCTGTGAGGTTGTTGCGCAGATTGTTGAGCAGTTTGAAAATTACGGTATGGACTGCAAGGTTTTGGCAGCAAGCTTCAAAAACGCAGAGCAGGTGCATAAATGTGCAATGTACGGCTGTCACGCAGTAACGGTTTCCGCCGATATTTTGAAGAACATTATTTCTCATCCTATGACCGACGCCGCACTTGAAGGCTTTGAAAAGGATTGGAAAAATGCATACGGCGATAAGACAATACTTGATTTCTGAAGCTGAATACCCTGCAGTCTGAAATGCTGCAGGGTATTTATTATACCTGTTCATCAGGCTTATACAGCTTTTTGTGTTTTATCGGCGTCCGATTATAAAATGCCTTGAACACCTTATTAAAATTCTGAGTCGATAAAAAACCGCTTTCATATGCGATATCTGAAATTCGCTTATCGGTACTAAGTAAAAGCTGTTCTGCCTTTCTGCAGCGTATATAGTTCAGATATTCCACAAATGTTGTATTTAATATATTTTTAAACAGCTTACATATATAGTACTTGTTATATTTTACCGCCTCTGACAGAATATCGAGCGTTATGATTTTATCATAATTTTCGGACAAATATTCTGCAATCGGTTCAAGCTTTTTCACCTGAATATATTTCTCGCTGTTGAAAATCTCCGCAACAATATTATTTCTTCTTAAAAAAGCAATCATCTCATAAATATATGCCTTTATATATAAATCGTAGCAGTATCGCAAAGCGTTAAGCTCATCGTTTATTTTATATAATATTTTTGAAAATTCATTGTTATCCTCCGCAAAAAGATGATAGGAATCATTGTAATTTTCAAGTATGTAATTTTTCATATTTGATTCGATTTCGAACTGGCTGAGCTGTTCGCTGAGCCCGTACAGCATTGTTTGCAGTATAAGCACCTTTGCAGGTTCTTCGCAGGGCAAGACCTGATGTACATTTTTCTTGCCGATAAAAATAGACTGCCCGCTGCTGACCGGTATCATTTTATCCTCAATGAGTATATGCGCTCTTCCGGTGAGAACCAATACTATTTCAGCCTCCTTGTGAAAATGCTTTCCCAAATATTTTTTCCCCTTTTCAAGAGTAATATTTACAATTCGTACCGAGCTGTTTTTTATATTATAATTAATAATTTCCTTAAACATTGTCTCCGCTCCTGCCAAAGTGGTATTAAATTTTACAAATAACCTACGCGCAGATGTCCCCCGCCTATAAAGGCGTGTCCCATCTCAGAATTTCAGTGGAAGTTATAATCTCCCACTGACGCTTCGGAGCTGACGCTTCCTGCGCTTGCTTGCAATCTGTCGCAAGCTCTGCTCCTTGCAAGCAAAGCAGAGCATTGCTCCGATTTAAACAATATTGTTTCATTTTTAGTCAATTTAATTTATTGCTTATTTGCAATATATATTATATAATTAAACTATGATAATTGTCAACAAAAAAATTGCAGTTTGGCAAAAATAAATCAAATAAAATTTATAGGAGATGGAAAATATGAGTAAAATACAAATCGGATGGGCAGAAGAAAAATTCGCATTTAAAAAACCCGTAGCATTGATGGGTCAGTTCGCAGAAAGAATTTCCGAATATGAGGAAAAACCGCTTACCGCGACAGCATTGGCAATTTCATCGGATAATGAGCAGATGATTTTGTGCAGTACAGACTTAGTCAGTGTGTCTTATCCATTGGTAAATGCCGTCAAGGAAATTCTTAAAAACGATAATGGCGGGATTGACCTTGATAAAATCGTAATAAGTGCAATTCACACCCATACAGGTCCGGGTTACACAGGAAAAGGCTATGGTGCAATTGAAAGAACAATAGGCGAGGTATCATCGCTTCGCAAGCTTTTGGAAGCAGAGCTGCCTAAAGGGAAAAAATATATAGAAAGCGCGAATATTTCTGAAAATGACGCTATCGAGAGCAATGATGATTTGCTAAAAGAAATTTCTTCAAAGATAGCTAAGGCGATTAAAACAGCTTGGGATAATCGTGCGTACGGTTCATACAGCAACGCTTTTGGACGTGCTGCTGTGGGAATGTGCCGGCGTGTTGCATACAGCGACGGTTCAGCTCAAATGTGGGGCGATACAAACAAGGCTGTATTTTCCGAGCTTGAGGGCGGAAACGATTCGGGTATTGAGTTGTTATATGTTTTCGACAATAACAAAAAGCTTACAGGCATAGTCGCAAACCTTGCCTGCCCTGCACAGTGTGTTCAGCACAGATTGTTCATTTCACCTGACTTCTGGGGTGAGGCAAAAATGCTTTTAAGAAAGCACTTCGGCGAGGATATATTCCTGCTTCCGCTATGCTCCGCTGCAGGTGACCAGTGTCCTGTTGACTTAGTGCGTTGGGTAGAGCCTTACACAGATGTAAACGACCCTAACCTCAAGAGAAATAACCCTCCCAAGCGCAAGGCAGACCCATCGATGTTCGATTTGGACGGGATGAGGAAAGCGGGCAGGAGAGTTGCAAATGAAATCATCAACGTATATGATGAGGGACTTGATGACGCACAATCCGATGTGGTATTTGAGCATCACATTCACAAAATGCAGCTGCCGCTTCGCCGCGGTACATTATCCGAGGAACTGGAGGCAAAGAAGGAGATTCGTGATTATCTGGTGAATAAGGACGGTAATGTTGACTTTAACGATGTTGCAAATCTTCAAATACACCTTGGCTTGCTTCAAAGAATGAAAATTCAGGACAAGATGGATATTATTGAAACTGAGGTTCATATTATGCGTCTTGGAACAATCGCTATTGCAACAAACCCGTTTGAGCTGTTCTTGGACTATGGCAATCAAATCAAAGCAAGAAGCTTAGCAGAGCAAACCTTTATTATTCAGCTTGCAAACGGCGCGGAGGGGTATCTGCCGACTGAAAAAGCTGAAAAAGGCGGTCACTACAGCGCATTTATCTCAAGCGGAAAAGTAGGTCATATCGGCGGAGAGCAGCTTGTTCGTGAAACACTTACCGATATAAATAATATGTTCTCAAAAAAAACATCGTAATGTAAAAAGAATGAGGGTATAATAAAATGTTTTCACTTTTTAAATTGCCAAAGGACGCCAGTTTTTCAAATAAGGAAATTATATTATTCCTGTTACCGATTCTGTTTGAACAAATTTTGCTGACTTCGCTTTTGATGGCGGATACCTTGATGATTTCAAGACTGCCCGGCAGCGAATCAGCACTCGCAGGAATTGCAAATGTATCAAGGCTTGACACGATGTTTAAGCAGATATTTGTCGCATTTGCTGCAGGCGGAGGTATATTTATTGCTCAATTCCTCGGCGCAAAAAGATATAAGGATGCAAATAAATCTCTGAAAATGAGTATCACGTCAATGGTTCTCATTGCAATTATAATTGCTGCAATACTTGAAATATTTAAGGTTACTATTCTTAACTTTTTGTTTGGAGAGGTTGAAGAAAAGGTAATGAATCAGAGTCTTAAATACTATACCATTACAATATTGACATATCCCTTTATGGCACTTTTTAATTGCGGCACCGCTTCTTTCAGGTCAATGGGAAAGAGTAAAATCACCATGTATGCATCCGTAGTTATGATGTCGATTAACTTAGGGTTTAAATATCTGTTTCTTTTCCCGCTTAAACTGGGGGTAACCGGTGCCGGTATGTCGCAGTTGATTGCGTATGCGATAACCGGAATCGCACTGTTTATTATGCTTTGCAGCAAGAAAAACAAGGTTTATATTGATAATCCGCTGAAATTTGAATGGGATGGACGTATGATTGCGAGAATTTATAAGGTGGTAATGCCTACGGGAATAGAAAACGGGATTTTCCAGCTCGGTGCACTGATACTGCAAAGCCTTGTAGCATCACTCGGTATCGTTGCCATAAATGCAGACCACTTGACACATACAATGGCAAATTTGATATATGCTCCTGCCGTCACCTTCACTCTCGGTATAATACCGTTTGTCAGCAAATGTATGGGAGCGGGCAGAGTGGATGAGGCTGAATTTTATACAAGGCATATCGTAAAATTAGATCATATGGTTTTAGCGGTTTTTGCAATTATATATGTCCCGTTGATACCGACTATTTTGAAGATATTTAATATGTCAGATGAGATTTTAAGAGAGGCTGCGCGTGCATCAACGTTATATTTTATAGCCATGCCGCTTATGTATCCGAAAAGCTTCGCCATACCTTCCGCACTGAGAGGTACGGGAGATACTGCTTTTACAATGATTGTGGCAGCGGCTACGATGTTTTTATTCCGTATAGGCTTTGCCTATCTGTTGGTAAAAGTCTTCGATTTTGGTATGATAGCCATATGGATTGCAATGGTTTCGGATTGGTTGGTAAGAGGAACGATTTTCTCTTTCAGGTTAAAAAAAGGCAAGTGGAGAAAAAATCATATTATCGATATTTAAGTACATAATATAGAGCGGATGTCTTGATAATTAACCCGGATTTTATTTTGAGGATTGTGTCATTTTTTGCAGATTTATCATAGTATATGACATGAATGTGTTTACATTCATGAATATTATATTCAGGAGATGTCTGTAATGGAAGATATTATAACAAAACCGGTATGTACGACAGATACTAATATGTGCTGCGGTTGTGTCGGTTATGCATATGTGCCGATGCAGCGGCTGAATAACACCTTTACTACAGCTCAATCAATTCTCCGCGGAACACTTTTCCCGGAATTGGAGCTTACTATAGATGAATACGGAAAAGTATGTAAACAGGGAGGTGGGCCGCAATGTTAAATACGGAAAAATTGTTTGAGCTTCAGAGCTATAGATTTGCTGCATTTGATATGCTGCTTTATCTTGATACCCATCCTGAGGATAAAAAGGCGTTTTCTATGTATAAGGAGCTCGTATGCAAATATATGACACTTAAAAAAGATTACGAAGCCAATTACGGTCCGTTGTCTGCCTTTGCGGCGGCTGATTCCGACTGCTTTGACTGGCTCGATTCACCCTGGCCGTGGGAAAAGGAGGGCAATGCGAATGTTTGAATATAAAAAATTTCTTGAGAGACCTATAAAAATCAAAAAAACAAATCCGAGGCTTGCTAATATAATTGTAACGCAATACGGCGGTCCTGCGGGCGAGCTCGGCGCTTCGCTCCGCTATCTTACGCAGCGCTATATAATGCCCGATGATGTTACAAAGGGCTTGCTGACCGATATAGGTATGTCGTGCCTGAAATGCTCCCACACAAGTCAGACTGTTCCAGTGCGGAATTCAGTACCACACTCCACTTGTGTGGGAGCAAATTTAAATAAACATCAATTCTCTCCCTGCTATGTACTACTATTTTTTCGACCAGATTTTTATAGAATACTTCGTCCCTTTCCGTTGCGTATAAAATTTTCTTTATATACTCGCATACATCTTTAACAGCTGCATCTGCATCATATTCATAAGTGTTGTTTTTTGCACCGTTAAGCAGTTTTTCAAGTCTTGCAATTTCTTTTTCATATTCAGCCTTTTTCTCACGGTATGCTTCCTTTGTTAAATCCTCGCTTAAATAAAGATCCAGCAATCTTTGGATTTTGCATTTGAGGTTATTAATTTTTTTGTTTGTTTCATCACAGTCTATATATGTTTCATTTTCACTCGCAAAAACAATTTTCAGCACATCGGCAATACCTTTAATAATAGCGTCTTTGTTAATTTCAAGTGCTTCTACAACTTTTTGAATGACAAGCATAAAATCTTCATCACGAATTTGTGCGGCAACATTACATCCGATTTTATTTCCGGCGCTGTCTATTTTTTCTTTCCCGTGTTGTGCGGCTGCAAAACATCTCCAAGCCTTGTAACGACTCCCGTCTTTTCGCTTCTTGGTTCGTGAAACAAAATGACCTCCGCACGAAGCACAAAATATTTTACCCGATAAAGGATATCGATTGCTGTGTTTAAGCTTTATTTCGTCGGACGGCGATTTCTTTTTTAATTCTTCCTGTGCCATATCCCAAACTTCTCTGTCAATAATCGGCTCGTGATGATTTTTCAATGTCACAAAATCCTCCTCGCCGTGATTATACTTTTTTGAGTGAGTTAGATAATCCGGCGTATAGGTCTTTTTTTGTGTTAAATCTCCGCAGTATTTTTCGTTTCGGAGTGCTTTCAATATGACGGTATTTGACCACATAGTATTTCCTGTTATTGTTTTATATCCTGCTTCACGGAGTTCACGAGCAATCGTACAGCAACCTTTCTTTTCAAAAACAAACTTATGAAAAATCAGTTTAACAATTTCTGCGCCTTCTTCATTTATATGCATAACACCGTTTATGACATCATATCCAAGCATATCACGACCGAAAACAACGCCTTTTTCCATTTGGCGTTTTTGTCCCCATTTTACACGCTCGCTTGTTTTGCGGCTTTCCTCTTGTGCAAGTGATGCCATAATGGTTAAACGAAGCTCTGCATCGGCATCAAGCGTGTATATGTTATCCAGCAAAAAACGCACACCGATATTTAATGCCTTTAATTCTCTGGTATATTGTAGAGTGTCAACTGTGTTTCTTGCAAATCTTGAAACTTCTTTTGTTAATATTAAATTAAATTTGCCTAAATGTGCATCAGCAATCATTTTATTAAAGGCTTTTCTCTTTTTAGTACTTGTTCCGGTCAGTCCTTCATCAGCATAAATCTCTGTCAATTCCCAGTCAGGATTTAAATTTATCTGCCTTTCAAAATATCCCTTTTGGCTTTCAAAGGAATTGATTTGATCATCTTTATCTGTGGACACACGGCAATATGCCGCTACTTTTATCATAGCCTTCACGCTCCTTTCCTTAATATTTTATACCATCAGTAAGCAGGTTGCAAAAAATTAACGCTGTCTGAATTTCTTTTCAAGTAATTTGACAGCGTATTGGTATTGATTAAAACTCAATCTTTTGGTTTCATATAATGTTAGGAGCAGAGTCTTTTGTAGGTGGAATATACATTCTTTATCATTAAAATCAAATGATGGTGTCGTTACACTGATTTTTGTATTTTCATCTATCAAACCACATCTCTCCCTTCATAAAAATATATGTATCCCTGCTTGTATCATATTCGAAATTTAATACCACAAATTAAAGCACTTTGAAAAATGCGTTAATTTCTGATATTAAATCTAAGCCGTACCCGCCCGTAAAGACGGGTACAACTCAAACTGTTCAATCCTTTAAAGCAATTACAGATGGTGCTTTGCAAAAGCACTCCATAGGAATTTCACCTCTCCGTCATCCGACCGAGCTGCCCCCATTGCCTGCGACGCTTTTAACGCTCGGACTGTGGCTGGGCAGAAGTATCATTGTCCCGATATGCATTCATCGCCCGCAAAGCTGCCGCTTGCTCCATGACGCTG
>JAGBHE010000063.1 GCA_017935675.1 Clostridia bacterium
TGCATATTGCGAAGTCGGATTTTTCGTCAGATTGTTCAAAAAATCCGACGCATACTGGCGTATGCTGAGGACTTTTTTGGGCGATATGACGGAAAATCAGCAAGCAAGATGTGCTTAATTTAATTTACGGATAGGCTCTTAATAAAAACGAGCTGCTGCATACGGCTTTATCCTATGCAGCAGCTCATTTTATTGCTTTAAACCTCAGGTCCGTAATTCGCGGACGATTCCCTGTTGTAATTTCCGGTGAAGGGATTATACCCGCCTGCCGGGTAATAATCCCCGTCACACGCCTTTATGTACTTATAATATGCCGCCATTGTTGCCTGGTAATACGGCACGGCGTATATGCCTACAAGCCCGAAGGTTACAGCGGTAAGCAACCCCCATCCGATAAAAGACAATGAAAGAAAAAACAGCTCAGCCTTGTGATGATTCATAAGACGCCTGCTTTCGGTTATTGCCTCCGAAGGAGTCATATTCCTGTTTTCATTTATAATGTACGGAGCCATGGAATAGGACAGCGCTTTAATTATTCCGGGAATATAAAACAGCAGCGACCATAGAAATGTAAAAAGCATGGTAAGCCAATATGTACCCAACGCCTTCAAATAGAAATTCTGCTCTCTGAAGGGCATGAAAATTTCAGCAACGGACGGCTGAATTCCATCGGTAAGATTATAATAAATATATAAAATTCCATAAGCCACACCCGGTACAAAGGCGACAGCAGCAGCAATCCCCACAACAGGGACATTAATCACCATGCAGCAAATAATAACCACCAAGTTGCATAAAAACAATATGCCAAGTCTTCCTTCGATAAGCTGCTTGGCATAATCCTTCAGCTGAACTCTTGAAAACATATAACTTCCTCCATCCGTCAGCCGCCTGCGGGCGGCAAAATAAAATACAAACATTTACAGTATATCACAACAATCTGTATATGTCAATCAAAAAAAAATAAAATTTTTTTCAAAAACCCCTTTATTTTTTATAAAATATATGTTATAATAAAAGTTGTAGTACAGAAACATGGCAAATTTCTCCTGAAAATCTAAAAAAGTAACATGGAAGGATGGTAAAAATGCAAAATTTACATCAAGTTCAGGTATCTACTGTTGTCGCGCTTGTTTTATTTGCTTTGATAATGGTAGTCATAGGTCTTATAAGCTATCAAAAAACAAAAACAATGGACGGATTTCTTCTCGGTGGAAGAAAAATCGGTCCCTGGGTTTCCGCTTTTGCTTACGGAACATCTTATTTTTCAGCGGTTATTTTCATAGGCTATGCGGGAAAGCATGGCTGGGACATAGGAATAGGCAGCATCTGGATAGGCGTCGGCAACGCAGTTCTCGGCTGTATGCTTGCCTGGCTTCTTGCGGCAAAGCGCACCAGGCGCATGACCCATGCAATGCAGGCAAAAACAATGCCTGAATTTTTCGAGGCAAGATATGCCTCCCGTTCAATGAAGATATTTTCCGCAATCATTATCTTCGTATTTCTCGTTCCATATTCAGCCGCAGTTTATAAGGGACTCGGCTCTATGTTCAACACAATATTCCCCGCGGTACATGTTAATTACTGTATGCTTATTATAGCGATACTTACAGCTACATACCTTGTTATGGGCGGCTATGTTGCAACTGCATACACAGATTTTGTCCAGGGAATTATCATGATTATAGGTGTATTCGCCATGGTTTTTGCCGTTTTAAAAACCGAATCGGTAGGCGGCTTTTCAAAATGGTTTGAAAACCTTGCCGCAATCCCCGATAACGGCGACGGAATCACAGGCGGACAGCTTACTTCAATAATAGGCGGTTCAAGCTGGAAATTCCTCTGCACAAATATTCTTCTGACAAGCTTCGGCACATGGGGACTTCCTCAGATGGTTACGAAATACTACGCAATAAAGGATGAAAACTCAGTTAAGCAGGCAACAATCATTTCAACTGTTTTCTGTCTGATAATCGGCTGCGGAGCATATTTTATAGGTTCTCTTTCAAGGATAGTACTGAACAATCAGCTCCCTGCCGGAGGAAAAGACTCGGTTATACCTCAGATGCTTATTACTGCACTGGGAGGAAACAGCCTGACCGTTGTTATACTGGCAGTTATCCTTATTCTCCTGCTCTCGGCGTCAATGTCAACGCTTGCTTCGGTTGTGCTGACCTCATCATCGGCAATTACGGTAGACCTGCTTCCCGAAATAACAGGGAAAAAGAATGATAAAAACCAGGTAATACTGTCACGTAGCTTGTGCTTGCTGTTTGTAGCGCTGTCATATCTTTTCGCCACAATGAACATTACGATAATAGTAAACATCATGTCCTTCTCATGGGGTGTGGTTTCCGGATGCTTCATAGGTGCGTACATATGGGGAATTTATTCAAAGAAGATTACAAGAGCCGGTGCATGGGCAGGAATGATATGCGGTCTTCTCACCGTTGCGGTTCCTACAATTATTCTGAGCTCCTCAGGCGGCTTTGCAGCAGCGGCTTCCAAAGCTCCCGAAATGGGTGTTGCCGCAATGGCAGTTTCAATAATTATAGTGCCGGTAGTAAGCCTGTTTACAAAAGGATATAAAGAAGAACACATTAAGACAATTTTTAATAATTAAAAAACTGATAGGAGATTTTTACCATGCCAATTACTGAATTATTGGAAAGAAACGCAAGAGAATTTCCAAGCGATACGGCTCTTGTGGAAATTAACCCTCAGCTGATTGAAAAATCAAAGGTAACATGGCGCGAATACGCCCTTATCGAACCGGTTAACGCGAAAAAAACAAGGCGTGAAATGACCTGGTCCGAATTTGACAAAAGCGCAAACAGGTTTGCAAACCTTCTTTTGTGCCGCGGCATAAAAAAAGGGGATAAGGTTGCAGTATTGCTCATGAATTCCCTTGAATGGCTTCCTGTTTATTTCGGAATACTTAAAACAGGTGCTCTTGCAGTTCCCCTGAACTACCGCTACACAGCCCAGGAAATAAAATATTGTCTTGAGCTTGCGGATGTTGATGCGCTTGTATTCGGCAGTGAATTCATCGGACGTGTTGAGGAAATTTTTGAACGTATTCCAAGAGTAAAGCAGTTGTTTTATGTTGGCGAAGACTGCCCCACCTTTGCAGAAAGCTATGAGCTTCTCGTAACCTATTGCTCATCAAAGGCTCCCGGCATAAAGCTTACAGAGAATGACGACGCGGCAATTTACTTTTCTTCGGGAACAACAGGCTTCCCCAAGGCAATTCTGCATAACCATGAAAGCCTTTCACACTCGGCAATTGTCGAGCAGAAGCACCACGGTCAGAAAAAGGAGGATGTTTTTCTTTGCATTCCGCCCCTTTATCACACAGGCGCAAAAATGCACTGGTTCGGAAGCCTTATTTCAGGCGGAAAGGCAGTTCTGCTGAAGGGTGTAAAACCCGAATGGATCCTTCAGTGCATCTCTCAGGAGAAATGCACAATCGTATGGCTGCTTGTACCGTGGGCACAGGATATTCTTGACGCAATAGACAGCGGAGAAATTGACGTAAGCAACTATGAGCTTTCCCAGTGGCGTCTTATGCATATCGGCGCTCAGCCTGTTCCCCCCAGCCTTATAACACGTTGGAAAAACCATTTCCCTAAGCACGATTATGATACGAACTACGGACTGAGTGAATCAATAGGTCCCGGCTGTGTGCATTTAGGAGTTGAAAACATACATAAGGTAGGCGCTATAGGTAAAAGCGGCTATGGCTGGCAGACAAAAATTGTTGACGATAAAAGGAATGAAGTGAAACAGGGCGAGGTCGGCGAGCTTGCAGTAAAAGGCCCCGGAGTTATGACCTGTTATTACAATGATGAGAAGGCAACGGAAAGTGTTCTTGAAAACGGGTGGCTCTATACCGGGGATATGGCACGTGAGGACGAGGACGGTTTTATCTTCCTCGTTGACCGCAAAAAGGACGTTATTATCTCCGGAGGCGAAAACCTGTACCCGGTTCAGATAGAAGACTTTTTAAGAAAGCATGACGCAATAAAGGATGTTGCTGTAATAGGATTGCCTGATGCTCGTCTCGGCGAAATTGCTGCTGCAATTATTGAGCTTAAACCCGGCATCGAATGTACAGAAGATGATATTAATAATTTCTGTCTCGATCTGCCGAGATATAAAAGACCACATAAAATTATATTCGCCGATGTGCCGAGAAATCCCACAGGCAAAATCGAAAAGCCAAAGCTGAGACAAATCTACTGCGGCAAAAGCCTGGTTGAAGCCCAGACTGAGGGCTAATAAAAAAAACGGATTGCATACATGATAATTCATGCTGCAATCCGTTTTAAAATATTATTTATTTCACAAATATCTCATCATACACCGCCCTGCGTTCTTCTGAAGTTATTTCCTCTGTTCTGCGGTAAATATATATTGCCGTACCGTCCGGAAGCTCAAAGCTTTTATCCGTTTTTTCGTATTTTTCACCAAATCCCGTACCCTCTGTTATATGAATATAGGGAACACTTATTGTCTTCTGCGCATTCGGGTCAAGATGCAGCTGCAGAGGACTGGGAACAACGACAAAATCAGCGTCAAACAGCGTGTCCGAAAGCCCGTCTCTCGCATCAACCTCAGAAACAGGCAGAAGATAGCTTTCCCTGTTAATATCATATTTTTGCCGCACGGACAATGACGCTTCTGCGTTTTTAAAAGAATCGTAATTAAGCTTAAGTGACGAGGACAGAATACATGCCGTTTTACCCGTCATTCCTATTTCACCGTCAAGATACTCCGCCGCCTCAAGTATAACGTCTGTATTATCGTCAACAGGCGGATAGGCTGAAAATGATGGAATTGCGGAAATGCCTTTTATTTCAGTAATTGCCCCGGGCTGAACTCTCGGAAGGAATATGCTTACAGTCTGCAAAGCGCAAAGCACGAAAACAGCGGCTGAAAAAATTCTTCTGCCGGAGACCGCGCCGCACAGGGAAAGCAGGAGTATGCAAAAGCACGGAACATATAAGGCAAGATGCTGCTGACCATGGGTCTGCACAGAGGTAAAAAGTGCGAAACAAAGCAATGCCTGAAGCAGCATAAAAAGCTCCGGGCAAAGGAAGCTGCGCTTTTTCTGCGCCGCCTGACGTACAACGGCGTATATCGACAAAAGCACTGCCGCTGCTGCGCCGAAATATCTTGTGAAAAGCAGTAAATCAGTTCTCAGCCCCAGCGCATACGCCGAGTACATTCCCCTGTAATCCGCCATAAGCTTTCCGGTAACAAATTCCTGCGTGAAAAACAAAAGGGTGAACGCAAAACCGCAAAGCACATGAACAGCCCTCGAAAAACTCCGCTTCGGTACTGATTCTGCAAAGCACATTATTATAAATGAAAGAGCATAAAAGGAATACCATCTTCTCATAAGCACGCATACTGCCAGTAAAACTCCGCCAAGCAGCGAGCCTTCCTTTTTATGACCGTACAGGTAAATCATTGCCGCTGCCAGGGCAGGAACTGCACCGCCGATATCAATAAATCCCGTATCTGCCGCAAAAACGAGATACGGAACGCAAAGCAATACGCATAAAACACTCTTGAATCCGCTGCCGAAAAGCTTTTTTGCACCAAAACTCAGAATGACAATAAGAGGCAAAAGATAAAAGTTTATGATTGAAAGCACAAATACAAGCCTTGACTTTCCGAAAAGCCTGCACATTATACTCGCCGGTATGGCTATTATATAATTGTAATCGCTTTCAAAAACAGAGCAGTAAACCTGTCTGAAATACTCCAAGGACGGGAAAATTTCATTAAGGCGGTGAACTGCCGTGAAATAGCCGGCATTATCCCAAATAAAAATCTGCCGCATAAAACGACAGTATATAACAGCCTGAAGATTAAGCACAGCCGCAGCCGCAATAATAAAAACCACATCGCGCTTTTTTATCCTTGAATGTGCCGCCGACTCCAATATTCCCACACAGTCCTTTATCAGTATAAGAACAAAAGCACCCAGAAGAAGACCCGCCCCGGCAATGCATAAAATCGGCTCAAAGCTTCTGCAGCTGCCTATAAATACAAGCCTGCATCGAAATGCGGCAAGACACGACAGAATGTAAATCAGCACCGCACGCGGAGCAAAACCGTAAGCATGGTCTTCAAGATATAAATAAATGCGATGTCTGAAAAATAACACGCATAAAAACAACGCCGCAAAACAGGCAATGCCCGCTGCAGCGTTTATTTCAACTCCCCACGCATCGAAAAAAAACGAAATCATGCGCGACATAAGAAATATCAGAACGGGCACAAATAAAACACACATTATGTTCTCCGCCGCGAGAAGCTTCTTCATCACTAACCGAACCTCCGTTTATTTTCCTTCAAGCCTGTCAAGTACATAGGAATATCCCCCGGCTCCGTACATAAGGCATCTGTTTACTCTTGAAATCGTTGCTGTTGACGCACCTGTTTCAGCAACAATCTCCGAAAAGGTTTTCTTTTCACGAAGCAGCCTTGCAACCTCAAGTCTCTGCGACAATGCCTGAAGCTCTTTAATGGTGCATACATCCTCAAAAAAATTGTAGCACTGCTCCGGCGTTTCAAGAGACAGAACAGCTGCACACAGCCTGTCCGTATCATCATTTTTTACCGTCATACAAATCACCTTTCACTCAGCTTACTGAGAAACGCCCGCGTTCTTTCATTCTGCGGATTATCAATCACATACTGAGGTGCTCCCTCCTCAACAACAACACCGCCGTCCATGAAAATAATTCTGTCCGCCACGTTACGCGCAAACTCTATTTCATGAGTAACAATTATCATTGTCATCTGCTTCCTTGCCAAATCCCGGATTACCTTTAGAATTTCTCCCGTAAGCTCCGGATCAAGCGCAGAGGTAGGCTCGTCAAAAAACAGTACCTTCGGATTCAGAGCAAGAGCCCTTGCTATGGAAACCCTTTGCTGCTGACCGCCCGAAAGCTCGCACGGATAATTGGAAAGCTTCTGAGAAAGCCCCACCCTGTCAAGCAGCTGAATACAGGTTTGCTCAATCTCCTTGTATATCTGTTTTTTATTTTGCCTGAAATCCGCCCGCTCCTTAGCAAGCAGCTTCGGCGCAAGCATTACATTTTCAAGGGCGCTGTACTGGGGAAACAGGTTAAATGATTGAAAAACCATTCCGAAATTAAGCTGCATGTCCCGTATTTCCGAGGCTGATTTTTTCCTCTTGTCCGAGGCGTCAAAAATAGGCTTTCCCTCAACTAAAATCTGACCCTTATCCGCCGTTTCAAGAAAGTTTATACACCTCAGCAAAGTAGTTTTCCCGCTGCCGGAAGAGCCGAGAATTGCCACAACCTCGCTTTTTTCCATTGAAAAGCTGACACCCTTAAGAACCTTTGTTTTTCCGAAATTTTTGTGAATATTCTTCACCTCAAGAATAGCCATATCAATCTCCCCGCATGTTTATGAATGGTAATAGTCCAGCTTCTTTTCAATAAACCAGAACAAAATCGTCAGCAATCCGCAGAATATAAGATAAAACGCTCCCGAATAAAACAGCGGCCATATAAGCGCCTTTGCGGATATGTATCTCTGTGCAACCATGATTATCTCCTCAACGGCAATTATCCTTGCAAGAGACGTATCCTTTACAAGTGTTATTATCTCGTTGCTCATGGGAGGAACAATCCTCTTGATAACCTGAAACAAAACTATTCTGAAAAAAACCTGCACCTTTGTAAGGCCAAGCACCTGCCCTGCCTCATACTGCCCCTTTGATACCGATTCGATTCCGCCTCTGTATATTTCCGAAAAATATGCGCTGTAATTCACAACAAAGGCTATCAGCACCGC
This sequence comes from Clostridia bacterium, assembly GCA_017935675.1. GTDB lineage: Bacteria > Bacillota > Clostridia > UBA1381 > UBA1381 > RGIG9115. The sequence goes on from JAGBHE010000063.1 coordinate 7,840, forward strand.
AGTTGTTCGCGCCATCGCGTCCATGTCCCACAAAAGACCGGGCCCGTAAAACACAAGAATAATCTGAAGCATAAGCGGCGTTCCGCGGATAATCCACACAAACGTCCTAACCAGTATTTTTATCGGCAAAAACCTGCACATGGAGCCAAAGGTTATTATAAGCCCCAGGGGCAAGGATAATAAAAGCGTAGCAATGAAAATAAAAAACGTTGTTTTAAAGCCTGAAAGCAGCGTTAATGTAACTTCTAAAAATCCCATTTGTGCAAAACCTTTCACTATATGCAAAGGGCAGAGGACGCGCACGCCCTCCACCAATGCATTTTTTTTATAATATCCGCTTACTTAATCAATATAGGCGTAAGCTCATATGTTTCGGCAATCTTCTCCATTGTGCCGTCAGCCTTAAGCTCGTCAATTATCTTGTCAACCTCGTCAACAAGGTCGCTGCCCTTTCTGAATCCGATACCGTATTCCTCAACGCCAAGGTCAAGACCTTCAATTATCATAAGGTCGGAATAATCAGTACCCTCTCCAACCATAGAGAATGCAAGCGTATAGTCAAGAACCGCAGCGTCAGCTGTGCCGGACTTAACCTCAAGAAGAGCGTCTGTCTGCTTGGGAACAGCAACGTAAGCTGCCTTCTGAAGCTCGCTGTCGCCCTTTATCGCATCCTCACCGGCAGAGGAGGTTTCAGCAACGAGATTTGCATCCGAAAGCGATGATGCATCAGTATACTTATCCTTGTTTGCAGCCTTTATAACAACAACCTGCTTGTTTTCGATATACGGCTTTGAGAAATCAAGATTCTGCTTTCTTTCCTCATCAATTGTAAATCCGTTCCAGATACAATCAATGTTCTTAGCGTTAAGCTCAACTTCTTTTGTATCCCAGTTGATTTCAACAAAGTTTGGCTCAACTCCGAGTTTTTCACATACAGCCTCAGCAAACTCCGTATCAAAGCCTACAAACTTACCGCTTTCGTCCGTATAATTCATCGGCTCATAAACAGTGTAGCCGATAACAAGCTCTCCGTTTTTCTTTATGTAATCAAGATCCTCAATCTTTCCGGAAGGCTGAGTAACAGCCGGCTCGGAAGCCTTTTCCTGCGTTACTTCAGACTTCTCACCGCAGCCTGAAATACAGCCTGCAGCTGTTATAAGAGCTATTGCAAGTGCTAATATTTTTTTCATTTCTAAAATCAATCCTTTCATTTTTCCGGCGGATTACTCTGCCGCCCCTTTTTGACTTTCACATTTTAACACTTTAGTGCACTAAAGTCAATAGAAAAAAACATTATTCATTTAAATATACAAAAAAATATTTATTTTTCTTTGCAATACCGTCATTTTGCATAATAATCGGACAAGCCTTATCCTTTTGGTGATTTTTGCAACATACCTAAAAAGAAATGCAAGGAAATTGCATTTCTTTTTAGGTATAATAAATTTATAGGCGGTATGCCTTAAAGAAGTGCCGATTAATTACAGCGGGCAGTGAACATAGTCAGATGTGCTGAGCCCACAGGCTTTAATTAACCGGCAGATCCTTAATAATAAACGGAGGTTTTTAAAATGAAGCTTGATATCAGACATCCGGTTCATCCGGAGGATTCAAAATTTTACACAAATGAGGATTTGAGAGAACGCTATCTCATTGAAACGGTTTTTATAAAGGATGAGATAAACCTGTGCTACAGCCATTTTGACAGAATAGTAGCCGGCGGAATCATGCCTGTAGACAAAGCTCTTAAGCTTGAGGGCGGAAAGGAATTCGGATCGGAATATTTTCTTGAGCGCCGTGAGCTTGGAGTTATCAATATCGGCGGACAAGGCAGGATAACTCTTGACGGCAAGGAATACATATTAAATCCCCGTGACGGAATATATGTTGGCATGGGTACAAAGGACGTTATCTTTGAAAGTGTTGACAAGGCAGCCCCTGCAAAATTCTACATGAATTCCTGTCCTGCACACAAAACTTATCCGACAGTGCACATCGACATCACGAAAGCGAAAAAGGTTCCCTGCGGAAGTGACGAAGAAAGCAACAAACGCGTTATCAATCAGTACATCCATCCCGAGGTAATGGATTCCTGTCAGCTTTCAATGGGACTTACGGAGCTTCAGCCCGGCAGTGTATGGAACACGATGCCCTGTCATACTCATGAAAGACGTATGGAGGTTTATTTCTATTTTGATATTGACGAGGATTCGGTTGTATTCCACATGATGGGCGAGCCGGACGAAACGAGACATATCGTTATGCGCAACGAGCAGGCAGTTATTTCTCCCAGCTGGTCAATACACAGCGGCTGCGGAACAAAGAATTACACCTTCATCTGGGGCATGTGCGGTGAAAACCAGACCTTTACCGATATGGACGCAGTTGCAATGAAGGATCTTAAATAAAGGAAAGAGGTAAAATAATATGTTGGAAAAATTCAGCTTAAAGGGGAAAATTGCCCTTGTTACAGGAGCTTCCTACGGAATAGGCTACGCAATTGCGAAAGCGTATGCCGAAGCCGGTGCTGTTATTGTGTTCAATGATATCAATGCCGAGCTTGTTGAAAAGGGGCTTGCCTCATACAAAGCAGACGGGATTGAGGCTCACGGCTATGTATGTGACGTTACTGACGAAAAAGCCGTAAGTGACACTGTTGCAAAAATCGAAAAGGAAATCGGCGTGATTGACATTCTCGTAAACAACGCGGGAATTATCAAGCGTATTCCTATGTGCGATATGTCGGCAGAGGATTTCAGAAAGGTTATTGATGTTGACCTTAACGCACCGTTTATCGTTTCAAAGGCTGTTATCCCTTCAATGATTAAAAAGGGTCACGGCAAGATTATAAACATTTGCTCCATGATGAGCGAGCTTGGCCGCGAAACCGTATCGGCATATGCCGCAGCAAAGGGCGGTCTTAAAATGCTTACAAGAAATATCGCATCAGAATACGGCGAGTTCAACATTCAGTGCAACGGAATCGGTCCCGGTTATATTGCAACGCCGCAGACAGCTCCGCTCCGCGAGCTGCAGCCTGACGGCTCAAGGCATCCCTTTGACCAGTTTATAATTGCAAAAACTCCCGCAGCGCGCTGGGGAACTCCCGAAGACCTTATGGGTCCGGCAGTATTCCTTGCTTCCGACGCATCGGATTTTGTCAACGGACATGTTCTTTACGTTGACGGCGGTATTCTTGCTTATATCGGCAAGCAGCCCAAATAAAGGGAGAACAGTATGATAAAATTACAGATTAAAAGCGCTGACGGCAAAGTGCTTGCCGAAGCCGCGGGAACATATGCAAGCTGCGTATACAGGCAGAAATACAATGACGGCGATTATATTGAGCTGACATGCGACAGTGAATTTGTTGTTATGAAGCTTGCCTCCCATCTTGCGGACAGCATTGTGTATCTGCCGGAAAAGAGCTTCAGATATGATATCCCGAAGGGTGACAAGCGCAGGATATATGCGCCGAACACGTGGGATACCGATCTTAATATCGTAACAGTCCGTGAAGCGTCTGATGATGAAGCCTACGGCTACAGAAATATTGCTCAAAACAGCGCGGCGGTACGGTTTGAGGATAAGTATTTCCCATTTGCCAGAGCAAACCACGTTACACGTGATGAGGTAACCTTTGAGGAACGCAACTCCATTGACGGTATTATATGCCAGGATAGTCACGGCTTCTGGCCGTTTCAGTCATATGCCGGAGGCGCAAGAGAGGACATAGAGTATTATCTGTATTTCGGCCGCAATGTATCCGTTGATACGATTATATTTTATCTGAGAGCGGATTTTAATAACGATCATGACACCTACTGGAAATCCTTTGACGCGGAATTTTCCGACGGCAGCAAAATGTCCTTTTCCTTTGAAAAGAGCAATTCCGGTCAGAAATTCCGTCTGAGCGAACCGAAAATTACATCATATATACATCTCACTAATTTCAAGCAGGCGTCAAACCCATTATCATGGGCGGCACTGTCACAGATCGAGGTATACGGAAATTATCTTCCGGAAAAATAACAAGTAAAAAATGACCTGTTCTCCTGTCCCGGAGTCGGGTCATTTTGCTTAAAAAAATTTATTGTCTTGACATATCCCTGCAATTGATGTATAATAATACTTAAGCGATTGCGGAACGCAATCGCAATTCGGAATGCGTAATTCGTAATTCGTAATTTTACATTTTCAATTTGAAGGGGGCGTACTGCTATGGTTATTGATGGGGATACAGGTGCGGAAATGTCCATGCTGCCGGACAAGCTTGTGGGAAAACTATCCTCATTTTTTAAAGTGCTTGGTGACGACACAAGGGTAAAGATAATATATGCACTGTCGCGGCAGGAGCTTTGTGTAACGGATATAGCGGCTCAGCTCGATATATCCCAGTCAGCAATCTCCCACCAGCTTAAGCAGCTGCGCGCGGAGGGACTTGTCAGGGTGCGCCGTGACGGAAAAAATATATTCTACGCACTTGATGATAATCATGTTCTTGATATAATCAATGTTGCCATTTCGCATATAAGACATAAGGTCCGCGACGGTGAGCTGTAGCTCACAAAAAGGTAGAAACCCGCGTGTATGCCGCCGCGTGTTTCTTCCTCGCCATTACCGGAGCGAACTGCATGACCTTGCTTACTTCACTCATATTTTAACGTTTTTTATCCGGCATATTCAGATTATCTTTTCAAAGAGCCGCCGTTAGTATTAATCACATCCTTGTACCAGTAAAAAGATTTCTTTTTATAACGATTAAGCGTTCCGTTTCCGTCATCGTCACGGTCTACGTAAATATAGCCGTAACGCTTTTTCATCTCCGCGGTTGACGCGCTTACAATGTCTATACACCCCCACGAGGCATAACCAATAACAGGGATACCGTCGTCAATCGCCTTCTCAACCTCAACAAGATGAGAGTTCAGATAATCAATCCGATAATCGTCGTTTACGGTTTTTTCACCATTAGCTCCCTCAATCAAAACATCCTCCGCTCCCAGACCGTTTTCAACAATAAACAGGGGCTTTGAGTACATATCGTAAAGCTTTGTAAGCGTATAACGCAGCCCCTTCGGGTCAATCTGCCAGCCCCATCCGGTTGATTTAAGATAGGGATTTATAAATCCCTTGCTAAGATTCCCTCCCGTCTTGTCCGCTTTTTCGTCCGCACTTTCACATATACTGGAATAATAGCTAAATGAAATAAAATCAACCGTGTTTTTTAAAATTTCTTTATCTTCTTCTGTGATATCTACTTTAATATTGTTCTTCTCAAAATATTTCAGCAAATATTTCGGATATTCTCCCCTTGCGTGAATATGCGCGAACTGATACGTTTCCCTGTCGCGGAGCATGGTTTTTATTACGTCGTCCGGGGATGGCGTAAGCGGATATACCGTTACGCCCAAAATCATACACCCCACCATCGCGTCCGGAATAATCTCGTGACACATTTTTGTCACTGACGCGCTCGCGACAAGCTGATGATGCATTGCCGTATATAACTGCGACGGTGAAAGCTCTTTCTTATCGGTTAAAATAGCCCCGCACATAAACGGCGCTTTTAATATGGCATTTATTTCGTTAAAGGTCAGCCAGTATTTTACCTTGTCCTTATACCGTTTAAACACAGTTTCGGCAAACCTCTCAAAAAAAGAGATTACACGCCGGTCAAGCCAGCCGTTGTATTTTTTTGCCAGAGCCAAAGGCGGCTCGTAATGCGACAGGGTAACAAGCGGCTGTATTCCATATTTCAAGCATTCGTCAAACAACCTGTCGTAAAATTCCAGCCCCTTTTCATTGGGAGCCTCATCATCACCGTTTGGGAAAATTCTGCTCCAAGCAATTGATGTTCTGAAAACCTTAAAGCCCATTTCAGCAAACAGTTTGATATCTTCCTTGTAACGGTGATAAAAATCTATTCCCTCAAGCTTAAGATTGTCCTCTGTTGGTGTTTTTGTTATCCCTCCGCGTATTCCGCGTGGCATAACGTCCTGTACCGAAAGTCCTTTTCCGTCCTCATTATACGCTCCCTCGCACTGATTGGCAGCAACCGCCCCTCCCCATAAAAAATCCTTTGGAAACTTACTCTCCATAAATTATTAATGTCCCCCTTTCAGCGTTAAAAACAGCTTTTTCTCAATTGCGCTGCCGTCACTCCTGTCTATACCGGCATAATCCTCATAGTTGGTAATAACAACTGAGGTTGTGGTGTCGTAGCCCTTCTCTTTAATCTTGTCAAGGTCAAACTTTATAAGCGGCTGCATCATCTGAGGTCTCATCGCTTTTCGGATCGTCAAATCCCAAAATCAATGCTGCTATAAAAGAAACAACAAGCGCTATGGCGCTGCCGATTACGGCATTTGTAATATTCGTAAAACCCTCCGTGCCTATATATCCTGGCAGCGCCAAAAGGCCGGGAGAACCCGAGGTGTATCGTCCCACTCCCATAATTCCAAGATACAATCCCGACACTGCGCCTCCTATGCTTGCCGCAATCAACGGTTTTTTCAGCTTCAGATTTACTCCGTAAAGCGCCGGCTCGGTAATTCCGCAGACTGCCGTAATACCCGAAGAATACGCCTCCTGACGCATAATTTTATTTTTCGTTCTAAGCGCAACGGCAAATGCCGCACCGCCCTGAGCAATGTTAGAACCGAGCATACCGGGGCCGACAACAGTATCAAATCCCGCTGTTGCGATATTATTAATTCCTATCGGAATAAGACCGTAATGAGTACCGGTCATAACCAAATATGGTGATACGCCTCCGATAATCAGCGGAACAAGCCAGCTCGCATACTTATTTAAAAACGATATGCCCGACGCAATACCGTCACCTATAATCGTACCGAGAGGCCCTAATACAGTTATTGCAATTGTGCCTGTTACAACAAGCGTAATAAGCGGCTTGGTAAAAAACTTAACCGGCTTGGGCGATATTTTATCGGCAATAGGCTCTACATATGACATCAGCCAAATTGAAAGTATAATAGGTATAACCGAGGATGAATAAGTCGCCGGTGTAATGGGAATACCCATAAATCTTAATGCTTCACCGCTTTCTTTAACGCCGCCAAGCATCGAAACAAAATCCGGATGAAGCAAAATTCCCGCAATAGACATCGCCATAACCGCGTTGCAGTTAAGCTTCCTCGCTGCTGAATACGCAATCAGAAAAGGCAGAAAATAAAACGCCGCGTCAGAAAATACCGTTAAAATACTGTATGTCTGTGTGGATTTATCAATCCAGCCAAATGCGACAAGCAGCGCCATAAACGCCTTCAAAATACCGGCTCCCGTAATTGCCGGAATAATAGGCGTAAAAATGCCCGCAACCGTGTCTAAAATTTTGCTCAGGGCGCTTCTGTCGTCATTTTCATTTTTTTCTCTGTCCGCTCCGTCAAAATTACCCATCATATTTAGCTCGCGGTATACATTGGGCACATCACTGCCGATTATTACCTGAAACTGTCCGCCCTTGCTTACAACCCCCATAACTCCGCGTGTTTCCTCTAAGCCCTTTTTGTCAGCCTTGCTTTCGTCTTTCAAATTAAATCTTAAACGTGTGGCGCAATGCGTGAATGATATTATATTTTCTTTACCGCCTATATTGTTTAAAATCGTCTTTGCCAGCGCTTTATAATCCATAAGCTTCAGCTCCTTTATACTAAAATGCATTTTATGCTGTTTAGTATTTGTTTTCATAACAATTTTATTCAGCAGAAGTTCATATGCCTGAAAAATTAACGGTCATAGAACGCAGAATATTGATATTTATTATGACTTGGCAAGGCTTCTGCCTTCGGTTCAAACTTAAATGAGTTCGCAACTTTTTTTCCGTGAAAAGGTGAATAAAAGATGATATAATCAGGTTGTAAGAACGGATAAGAAATGATTTACCGTGTAAAGGCACCAACAGCAATCATGAATAGCTACGTGGTTAAAGCGGCGGATTCATACTCCGCGTTCGTGGGTCCGAATCCCACTTCAAAGGTGCCTTGAGCAAATTAAAGACGCATACAGCAATACCAAAGCTTACATTCATCATTAGCCGGATTACCGGCACTTGCTTAAAGAGCAAGGGCGGGCGGTTCAAAAGACCGCATATGAACAAGAAATGCGTCTTGTTTATTAAAGGCACCAACAGCAACCATTTATAAACAAATCTCTTATATGTTTAATTAATTTGGGGTTGATTACCCATAGGTGCCTTGTGGTATTAATATTATCATCTGACTGCACGACATATTTTGCTTTGCGCAGATTGGAATGGAGGAATTTAAAATGCTGAATTATTTGAAGAATGAATCTAATATGACCTATACCGAAAACGGCGCAGTTACATATGAAAGCACTATGAGTAATTGTCTTGACCTTTTTGCCGCAATCGGAGCAATCAGAAGAGAAGCTGATGAGGAAATCATAAATCTCTTTAAAAGAGCGTATGCGGAAAATCCTGATATTGCAATGAAAATACTTTTTTTCGGCCGGGACGTACGCGGCGGCTTGGGCGAAAGACGTGTGTTCAGAGTAATTGTGAATTGGCTCTCTGACCACGAACCCGAAGCTTTGCGCAAGAACATTGCTCTCATTCCGGAGTACGGCCGCTTTGATGATCTTGCAGCATTAATCGGAACAGCTTGTGAAAAGGATGCAATTAACGAAATTCGCTTGCAGCTTGAAAAGGATACGGCGTCTGAAAATGAGGTGTCCCTGCTTGCAAAATGGCTGCCGTCTGTGAACGCATCCAATAAAAATACTGTCCGTACCGGAAAACATATTGCCAAAGCGCTTAATATGACAGATAAGGAATACCGCAAGCTTCTTTCCGGGCTCAGGCAGAAAATTAAGATTATTGAAAATAATCTGAGGGAAAAAGACTATTCCTTTGACTACTCCAAACAACCGTCAAAGGCTATGTTTAAATACAGAAGGGCATTTATGCGAAATGACGGAGAAAGATACCGGGACTTTCTGACACAGGTGCAATCAGGCGATGCAGCAATGCATACCGGGACGCTGATGCCTTATGATATTATTATGCCTTGCTTTAGCGAATGGTCGGCTGATCACACTTTGACAGAGGCTGAACGAGCAGCTATGGATACAACATGGAACGCACTTGAAAACTTTGCCGGTGATGAAAATGCGATTGTGGTTGTTGACGGTTCGGGTTCAATGTATTGGGGAAAGCCTATACCTGAAACGGTTGCAATTTCTCTTGGAATATATTTTGCAGAAAGAAATAAAGGAGCTTTTCATAATCATTTTATCACCTTTTCCGAAAATCCTGAGCTTGTTGAAATTAAAGGACGTGATATAGCTGAAAAGGTAAGATACTGTGCAAGCTATAACGAGGCAGCAAACACAAACTTGAAGAGAGTGTTTGAATTGATACTTAATACCGCGGTGAAAAACAATGTGCCGCAGGAAGAGCTTCCCCAAAAAATATACATAGTATCGGACATGGAGTTTGATTACTGCATGGATAATGCAGATATAACTAATTTTGAATATGCCCGCAAGCTGTTCACCGAGCATGGATATAAGCTTCCGGATGTGGTTTTTTGGAATGTATCAAGCAGAAACAGACAACAGCCTGTTACGAAAAACGAGCAAGGTGCTGCACTTGTATCCGGTTGTACGCCGCGGCTTTTCTCCATGGTTGCGGGCGGCTTTGCATCGCCGTATGCTGTAATGATGGAAATAATCGGATCAGAACGCTACGCGAAAATATCGGCATAAATTTTAAAATATTAACAAGGGATATAAAAAAAACGATTTATTGTGGTTTGATTAAAAATGAAAGAAGGAGTTTAGTATGTTTAAATCGGAGCAATGCTCTGCTTTGCTTGCAAGGAGCAGAGCTTGCGACAGATTGCAAGCAAGCGCAGGAAGCGTCAGCTCCTCAGGGTTTCAGCGGGAGATTATAACTCCCACTGAAATTCTGAGATGGGGCCCGCCGCCTAAGAGGCGGGGGACATCTGCGCATAGGTTATATGTTACCGGTGATACTCATATCCCTGCCGATATTCAAAAATTAACCTCTAAACGATTCCCTGTGCAAAAAGAAATGACAAAATCGGATTATTTGATTATATGCGGTGATTTTGGCGGTGTGTGGGATGGAAGCAATGAGGAAAAGCATTGGATAAAGTGGCTGAAAAATAAAGGTTTTACAACCTTGTTTGTTGATGGTAATCATGAAAACTTTGAAATGCTCTGTTCTTTGCCGATTGTCGAATTCGGGAACTCTTATGTGCATAAGGTAGATGAAGGTATTTTTCATTTGATGCGAGGAGAAATTTACACTATTGATAATAAAAAAATCTTTACCTTTGGAGGAGCTGCTTCTCATGATAAGGAAAATAGAAAAGAAGGCAGGAACTGGTGGCGGGAAGAAATGCCCTCCTGTGATGAATATAAAAGGGCTGAAGAATCTTTATTAAAAAATGATTTTTCCGTTGATTATATTATAACACATTCAGCTCCCGAATCTATACAAAGTAAAATTGCACCGGCATATGAGAAAAATGAATTGACGGATTTTTTGGAATCAATAAAAGACAAAACAATTTATAACAAATGGTTTTTTGGACATTACCACAAGGATATTATTTGCGATGAAAAACATATAGGCATATTTAATGAAATAATAGAATTATAACTATGCGCTAATCTTATCCTTTGGCTCTGTCCTCATACATCTTCGCAAACAACAGCCGAGAATATATCAAGCAAATACAGACCGACACATTTATGCCGGACTGTATTTTTTTTTAAAATTTTTAAAAAACCTCTTGACAAACAAGTACTGCATGGTGTATTATATACATATACTGCAAATGTAGTACTGCAAAATGTAGTAGAAAGGAAACATAGCTATGAAACTAAAAAAAATACCCGAAACAGAATTGGAAATTATGCAGGTGGTGTGGTCAAACGACACACCGATTACAACCACAAGCATAAAACGGGAGCTTGAAAAAAATCGTCCGTGGAGTCAAGGCTCATTACAATCTTTGCTTACGCGCCTTATTGACCGCGGATTTTTGAAAGGAGGAATGGAAGGTAAAAATAAAACCTTTGAGCCCCTTGTGAGCGAAAAAGAGTATCTCGCGTTGGAGAGCGCGTCGCTTTTAAAGAAGCTGCGCCCAAGAGGCTCCATAACGGAGCTTGTAACAGCGCTTTACGATACAAAAGAAATATCAGATAAAGATATTGAGGAGCTGGACGCTTTTATTGAAACGATAAAGAAAGAGGAAAAATAAATGGAAAATTTATTTATTGATATTCTTGAAATCACACTCCCCATATCGGCGTGGATTGCGCTGCTGCTTCTTTGCTCCCCGCTTTTAAAGCGCAGCTACGTCGCGAAATGGAGATATTTTATGTGGCTGTTTGTAGCGGTGCGGCTTGTATTGCCATTCAGGCTTCGCTCGTCTATAACAATGAAAATTCCGTCGGAAGTATCATCGGAAATACATGTTATGGGTAACACTGTGAATACAGCGGCAAGCGCGCCGTCGCTTTCACAGATACTTACAGTGTTATGGATTATCGGAATGGCAGTGTTCGCGATATATCAGATAATCAGCTATATTTCATTTAAACGGCTTGTAAAACGCTGGAGCAAGGATATAAGCGATAATCGGATATTAAATGCGTTTGAGAGCGCAAAAGCTGTTGTCGGAGTAAAAAGAAGCGTGAATATAAGGTACTGCAAGGCAGTTACAACTCCGATGATATTCGGAATGATAAATCCCGTGCTGCTTCTGCCGTATGTGGATTTTACCGATGATGAGCTGCCGATAATATTGCGTCATGAGCTTGTGCATCTGCGCCGTCACGATATTTGGTACAAGCTTTTGCTTGTAGCGGCGCGTACAATTCACTGGTTTAATCCCCTGTCATATCTGATGGTAAGAGCAGCGAACAAGGATATGGAGCTTGCCTGTGATGCAGAGGTTATAAAATGCGAAAACTCAGCTTTCAGAAAGCATTACTGCGAGGCTATTATGCGCCTTGTTCACAACGGACGCGGAAACAAAACGGCTCTTTCCACCTGTTTCTTCTTCTCAAAGAAAACGGTTATGGAAAGATTTAAAAACATAGTTGATGAAAAAATCAAGCGAAACGGCGTTATAATGTTCTGTGTGGTGGCGGTATCGATAGCCGTATCGGGCGGAATTATATCCTTTGCCACCGAGCAGGTCGAGGAGATCGCGGAGGATAATCTGCAAATTATAGAACGTCCTGTGGAAACGCCGAAACCAACCGCAGAGCCTGCGCCTTCGCCGGCAATAACAGATAATTCAAACGTACATGAGGAGCGGAGCAATAGCAAAAGCACAGATAATTCAAGCATTTATGAGGAGCGGAGAAACAGCCCAAGCGTCGATGCAGCTGAAGATATGCCCGTTTACGGCAATGCTGATGTTCAGCAAGAAAATACGAGCATTCAGCAGGAGAGTATGTATATTGATGACGCTGCAAAAACGCCTGCTGAAGAAGCTGCCGGCGAAGCAGTGACGGATATTGAGCAGGGCGCTGACAAAGACAGCGTGTATGAACAGCTTGGCGAACCGGAGAGTGTTTCAGGCAACGGTAATAAGGAAACTTATACTCTCTCCGACGGTTCAACTGCAGTGGTACAGTATGACGAGGGTGTGTTGGACGCGGGATATATTTTAGTAGATTAGAAAGGATAAAATGAGTAAATCATGAAAAAGATAATTTCAATAATACTGACGGCAGCAATGCTTACCGTGCCGTCAGTGATGCCCGCATCAGCGAGGACGTGGATAAAGGTATCCTCGTGGGCATACAACGATGTAAGCAATTTCAAAAAAGAGGGACTTATACCGTCAATGATGGACGATGTAGAGGACTACACGCAAAACGTAACCAGACAGCAGTTTGCCGAGCTTCTGTTCCGAACGCTTGTAAAGGCGAAGAGGGAAAATGATTACGAGGTTAAGCCCGAAAATTCATACTACGAGGACGTGGCGAGCGCGGCAATGAATGAGTTTGCCTCAAACAGAGTAATAGAGGGCGAAACGGAAGGTGAGGACGAGCATGGTATGCCGCTTCGCTACTTCCGTCCCGACCGTCTGTTAACGCGCGAGGAAGCGGCGGCGATAATGCGCCGCGCATCAGCGTACTACTGCGAATATGCGCTAAAAAACGACTTAACACGCTTTAATGAACCGTCGGACTTCTCCGATGTGTCCGACTGGGCGAAGGAGGACGTAAGAATAATGCTCAGCAGCGGTCTGATGTTGGGCATGGACAACGGTAGATTTATGCCGAAGGGCAACATCACAATCGAGCAGGCGATAAGCCTCATATACCGCTTTTATAACAACCTTCCGTCCGCGCCTGCGCCCGACGGAGCGGAAATAATAAACGGCAATGACACGCTTGTGCAGGAGTACACGAACGGTATACGCGAGACAAAGACAGGGAACATTTTAAATTTAAAGCGCGGCAGCGATACACTTATGGAGTTTGAGACGGATATTTATACAAATATCCACTGTGCGACAAATAACGGCACAATATATGCCGCGGCTCAGAACGTAAATGATAAAACGGATGTTTACAATGCGCAGACAAAGGAGCTTCTGTTTAAAATTCCGTACACAATACACAAGGTGACGACGGATTACATATACACGCAGTCCTCAAATATAGGACCTATGACCTTCGGTATGTACGATTACAGCGGCAATGAGCTTTTGGAGCCGAAGTATTCGCTTGAGGAGCTTGACATACTTATCGCGAACAATTTCCGGGCGCCTGCAGAGGAATATACCGCGTCTGACGGCTGGATTTACTACGCCGACTGGAAGGACACGGGCGCGCTCTACAAGATTGATACAAACGGCGAGAACAAGCAGAAGCTCTCAAGTCAAGACTGCTTTAATATTGAGTACATAAACGGCTGGCTGTGGTACTCCGTGCGCGGCGAGAACGAAAACAAGCTGTTTTGTGTACGTGAGGACGGTAAGTATGAACAACAGATAGGAAAGCGCGAATCTAATATACTTTCGACAAACTATATGCTGACCGCAGCGGAAAATGCAGAGGTATGGGACGAGAATGAGGCCGTTTTGCAGGTATGGTGGATTGACAACGAGGCCGTTTTCACAGACGATGGCTGGGTATACTTTGTTGAAAGACAGAACGATGCGGAAAACGGCATTGAACGTTCCTACGGCAATATAAAGCGCGTCAGGATGGGTGATGACGGCACGGCGCAAATTGAGCAGATTTCCGATGTTATTGTCGATTACAGCGAATACGGATATTCAAACTGCCAGAGTATTCAGTATTCAAACGGCAGGCTGTATTTTATGGATTACCAAGAGCAGCAAAAGGAAAGAAAAGATAAAAAACTGTGGAATACCGACCTCTATGTCTTTGACGGCAGCAACGTTACAAAAATAAACAAGGACACGACCTTCTCTGACTTCGCGTTTTTGGAGGACGGCTCGCTTGTCATGCAGCATCAGGGCGAGGACGAGGCTAAGTGGTACATTGCCGATCCCGACGGAGAGAATATGCGCGAATGGGAGGAAGGCATGGCAGAGCTTAACCGTCAGCTTGAGGAGGCAGGAAAGACAACCCCCCAGCCGGAGCGCACCGACGGCGAGATCTGGACACAGGAATATACATACGATGATTTAAACGACGATAAATTTACCGTCAGCGAGATGAACACCTACAAATGGGAGGTATATAACCGGGACGGTGAAGAACACTCCTCACAGGAACGTATATCGACGGATTTGTATGCGACCGACAGCGCGGGCAATAAAACCTGCATTGAAAAAGACTCGATGCTTTACAGCCTAAGGCGTATAGGCGATGTGCTGTATTATAATGTCGGGGAAACTTATTTGAGCAGCAGCCTTGTTTCCTATGACATGGTAAGCGGCGAAAGAAAGGTTATCGCAAATGATGTGGACTACGCCTTCCATGAGGAATATATGGGCGAGGACTGGTTCGTGTACTTTGACAAGAGCCGGAATCTGTGGCGGTACGACATAAAGAGCGGCAAGTCATACGATGTGCTGCCCAACGACAGCATTAAAAAATACGGTAAGACGCTTTCCATCTTTTACAACACCACCTATTCAGGCAAGCTGTATAAGATAAGCGAGGGCGGACGCTTCACGCTTATAGACGATGCCGTGCATTATTGGACATTTGTGCCCAACGGCGAAAAAACGGGTACTACGCGATACGGCGACAAGCAGGATAGAAAACAGCTGTCGATAGGATATCTGTGGCAGGTGTTTTAAGATAAAGGATATTGGATAAAAGGAGCAGGAAAATGAAAAAGATAATTTCAATTTGTATTGCTGCGGCGGCTTTGTTTACAAACATAGCCTACGCGGCATCGGTAAGCGATGTAACATCAATTCCGGCAGGAGCTTCAAGGGACGAGGTTCACGCACTTCTCGGCGCTCCGCACTCAAGCAGTGTATCGGGGAAAAAAGAAATTTATATACTCCCAAACGGTCAGAATGCGGTATTCCGTTATTTTGACAACATGCTTGATATGGGATTTATATTAGTGTGACATCCTCCCCCACCTAAAGAGGTGGGGGCTTCCTTTTGTAAAATGCAAACAGTCGGTTCTCGTTCGATAGCACCAATGTGCTAAGCATAAGCGAGCTAACCCCGTGTGTCCCACGGTTTTTTTAAATCGGAGCAACGCTCCATCAAGCTCGCTTGAAATGGAGCTTGTGAACGATTGCAAACCGTGCAGGGAGCGTCAGCTCCGAAGTATCAGTGGGAGATTTGGGCTGCCACTGAAATTCTGAAATGGGGCCCGCCGCCTATAGAGGCGGGGGACATCTTGCTTTTAGTTATATTTATTTTATGTAAAATTTATGTTATAATGCAGAAAATAGATATACTGTATATCTATAAAATTTTTGCGAGGTGTTTATTATGAGTAAACAAGAGTTAAGACTACACAGATGTTGTTTTACAGGACATCGTCCTAACAAAATGAATTTGGGACAAAAAGCAATGGATGAGGCAATTGCAAGCAGGTATGTAACTATGCAAAAAAAACATACCCGAAAAAGTAATAATTTAAAAAAATTCAACAATATTAAACATTTATATTGAAAAATGCACATTTATATGTTATAATTACATGGTTAATATAAACGATGAGGTGACTTTTAAAATGGCATACAAGATACTTACAAAAAAAACGCTGAATCCCCAGGTTTTTCTGATGGAGATAGAAGCGCCGGCAGTAGCTGCCAAGGCTGAGCCGGGACAATTCATTATTCTCCGTACAGATGATAAGGGAGAGCGTGTTCCGTTCACAATTGCTGATTTTGACAGAGAAAAGGGTTCTGTTACCATAATTGTTCAGGTAGTCGGAAAGACTACAAAGGATCTCGAAAAATTTGAGGCGGGAATGGAGCTGCAGGATTTTGTCGGTCCTCTCGGTATGCCGACAGAGCTTGAGGGGAAGAAAAAGGTAGCTGTTATCGGCGGAGGTCTCGGAACAGCAATAGCTTACCCCCAGGCAAAGAAGCTTCACGCCATGGGAGCATGTGTTCATCTTATTGCAGGCTTCCGCAGCACCGAATTTATAATTCTCGAAGAAGAGCTTAAAGAGGTTGCGGATAAGCTTATAATAACAACAGACGATGGCTCCAACGGCTTAAAAGGCTTTGTAACCGACCGTCTTAAGGAGCTGCTTAAAAGCGGAGAAAAATATGATGAGGTAATAGCCATAGGTCCTCTCGTTATGATGCGTGCCGTCTGCGCGGTTACAAAGGAATATGATATACCCACAACTGTCAGCATGAACCCCGTTATGATTGACGGCACAGGCATGTGCGGCGGCTGCCGCGTTATAGTCGGCGGCGAAACAAAATTCGCATGCGTTGACGGCCCGGATTTTGACGGTCATAAAATTGATTGGGATCTTGCCATGAACAGACAGAGAATGTTTAAAGAGCTTGAACAGCACTCCTTTGCCGAAGGCACTTGCCGGCTGGCGGACAGAAAAAACTAACAAGGAGCAGATTAAAATGATAAATAATGATTTAAAAAAGACACCCATGCCGGAGCAATGCCCCTCGGAGCGGAATAAGAACTTTCTTGAGGTTACAACAGGCTACACCGAGGAAATGGCAGTAAACGAGGCAAGACGCTGCCTCAACTGTAAGACAAAACCGTGTATGAACGGCTGCCCGGTGCATGTTAAAATTCCAGAATTTATAGCATATGTTGCCGAAGGAAAATTTGAAGAGGCTTATCTTAAAATTAAGGAAACAAACGCTCTTCCCGCTGTATGCGGCCGTGTATGCCCTCAGGAAACCCAATGCGAATCAAAGTGTGTTCGCGCAATCAAGGGCGAAAGCGTAGGCATAGGAAGACTTGAAAGATTTGTTGCCGACTACCACATGAAGCACGTTGAGGATATAATAGAAAAAATCCCGTCAAACGGTAAAAAGGTTGCGGTGGTAGGCTCCGGTCCGTCGGGACTGACTGTTGCCGGAGACCTTGCAAAGCGCGGCTATGAGGTTACTGTCTATGAAGCATTCCACACTGCCGGCGGAGTTCTGATGTACGGTATTCCCGAATTCAGACTGCCTAAGGACATTGTTCAGAAGGAAATCGAAAATCTTAAAAAGCTTGGTGTTGACATTGAAACAAATGTTGTTATCGGAAAAACCATTCTCTTAGACGAGCTTTTTGAAGATTATGGCTTTGATGCGGTTTATATCGGCTCAGGCGCAGGTCTTCCCTCATTTATGGGAATTGACGGAGAAAGCCTTAACGGCGTTTATTCGGCAAACGAATTTCTCACCCGCATTAATCTTATGAAGGGCTATAAGTTTCCTGAATATGACACACCCGTTTACATAGGAAAAAGCGTTGCCGTTCTCGGCGGCGGTAATGTTGCCATGGACGCTGCAAGATGCGCAAAAAGACTCGGCGCCGAAAATGTATATATTGTTTACAGACGCGGTCTTGAAGAGCTTCCCGCAAGAGCCGAGGAGGTAATGCACGCTAAGGAGGAGGGTATTGAGTTCAAGCTTCTCACCAACCCGACAAGATTTATCGGAGACGATAAAGGCTGGCTTAAGGAAATGGAGGTTGTCTCCATGGAGCTTGGCGAGCCTGATGCCAGCGGCAGACGCCGTCCTGTAAAAATTGAAGGCTCAGAGCATATCCTCCCTATTGACACCGCGGTCATTGCAATCGGACAAACACCAAATCCCCTTATAAAGAAAACCACCGAAGGACTGGACACCAACAAAAAAGGCTGCATAATTGCAGATGAGGAAACCGGAAAAACAAGCAAGAAGCATGTTTATGCCGGCGGCGACGTTGTTACGGGAGCCGCAACGGTTATCCTTGCCATGGGCGCCGGTAAGGCTGCCGCAGAGGCGATTGACAAAGAATTAAGCGAATAAATAAATACTGTCCGGAAAACATATCCGGGCAGTTTTTTTACCACAAAAAAAATCTGAAAAATTTTCTGAATATGCTTGATTTTTATATAGCTATATGATATAATCGTCAAAGTAACCGAAGGGACGGTGAAATGATATGAAAAAAGGAACGGAAGCTTCTGTAGGCTTCTATCTTCGCAGATTCCGCAAAAGCAAAAATATTACTCAGGCAAGGCTTGCCGAAATTCTCGGAGTAAGCCTGAAAACCATATCAGCCTGGGAGCTCGGCACAAGGAAGCTGCCGTCAGACGCTATGATCAAGCTTCTCAGGTATTATGATATCAGTCTTCGTGATTTTTACCGCACAGGTGATTCGCATCAGGCAGACTGCTGTATTTACGTATGCAAAAAATGCGGCAATATTATTTTTACTTCTGCCGATGCGAAGGTGAGCTGCTGCGGCATGACGCTTCATGCCGGCGAGGCGAATACAATTTCCGAATGTCCCGAGATTTTGCCTTCAGTGTCTGACGGCCGCCTGACGGTCCGGGCAGAGCATGAAATGACACCTGACCACTGCATTATGTTTATTGTCTACATAAGCGCATGCGCAAGTGAACTGGTAAAGCTTTATCCCGGAGATCGTCCCGAAGCCTCCTTTACATGGCGCGGCAGCGGCAAAATCCTGATCGGCTGCTCGCTCCACGGTCTTCACACGCTGCAAATTGCACAGACCTGTCCGCCATGATTAAGGCAATTGCAAAATGCAATCGCAATGCAGAATGCATAATGCAGAATGCAGAATTTTGTTTATATATAAGAAAAACGCAGTTTTTCAACCGTAATTTCCCATTGTAATCGAATATAAAGAAAGGAAGATAGCACATGTATCAGCAGTTTGTTTTAAAAAAATCCATCAATGTCAATTCAATTTTTACGGCATATGATGACATAAAACGCTTTGATTTTGTCTTTAACGGTGAACAGCACGATTTCTGGGAGCTTGTTTATGTTGCAAGCGGTAAAATCGGAGCTACGGCTGATAACAGAGTATATGAGCTTTCAGAGGGTCAGATTATTTTCCATAAGCCGATGGAATTTCATAAGCTGTGGTCCAGCGGCGGTACGGAACCACATGTTATAATATTGTCCTTTGATGCCGACGGACCCGGAATGAAGCGCTTTGAAAACAGTATCTTTCTTATGCCCCCCGACGGCTCGGATGAGCTTTTCAAAATATTCGAGGAAATAGACACTGTATTTGACCGGCGTTCCGACTTTTCTCTGCAGCTTAAAGAGAATTACGACGAATACGCTGTCAATATGCTTGCGCTTCGCATGGAAATGCTTCTGATTAAAATTCTAAACGGAACGAAGCAGACGGTCAGAGAGGATCACCATGCAGGCGCAGAAATTTACAGAAAAATAATAAGTGTTATGAACGAAAACATAGGTGAAAACCTTACAATCAGTCAGATAGCGGATATATGCCATATAAGTGAAAGCTATCTGAAGAAGATTTTTACCAAATACTCGGGCTGCGGCGCGGCAAAATACTTTTTGCGTCTTAAAATATCAAGAGCCTGCACCATGCTTCTCAACGGCGCAAGTGTTTCAAAAATCAGCGATTCGCTTTCCTTCGGGAATCAGCAGTATTTCAGCACGGTTTTTAAGCGTGAAACGGGCTACAGTCCTACAGCATATAAAAAACATATATTAATTGAGGGAAACAGAGACACACGACGATAGTTTTTAAGAGGTGCTTGTCATGAATGAAAACGAAATAATCGATAGTCTTCTGAAGGATCAGGACACAAATACAGAACCTGAACAAGAGACAAAAACAATTCCCGACTATGAGGAAATGTTCAGCAGCGGCAACAGGAAAAAAACACCCTTTGACATACTTAAAATAATTGCATCCCGGAACAAGGCGGAAATTCTTATATCATCAGTGCTTTTTACCATAAAGAGCTGTGCGGTATGGATTATACCTATTATAACGGCAAATGTTATAAACATCGCCACAACCGGCGGTGAGGACGCAATGCATAAAATGCTTATTAATATTGCCCTGCTCATGGTTGTAATATTTCAGAATATACCGTCTCATGTGATATATGCACGGTTCACGGATAAAATGCTCCGTACAACCGGGGCAGGGCTTCGCAACACCGTGATTAAAAAGCTGCAGCATCTTTCAATCTCCTTCCACAAGGAAATTGAATCGGGACGGCTTCAGTCAAAATTCATGAGAGATATTGAAGCGGTTGAATTTTTCAACAATCATTTTATGAAGAGCGTGATACCATGCATTATCGGGATAATAATATCAATCGGTATATCCGCATTTAAAAGCGGCATAGTAACACTGTTTTTCCTTGTGGTTATACCGCTTAACGTAATCATGGTAACGGCATTTCAAAAAACCATGAAAAGAAACAACCGGCATTTCAGAGAAGAAAACGAAAATATTTCCGCTAAGGTTTCAAGCATGATTGACATGATTCCCGTAACCAAGGCACATGGTCTTGAAAACGAGGAAATACACAAGCTTGAGGAAAACATAAGAAAGCTCCGTGAGGAAGGGCTTATTCTTGATAAGACAAACGCCTACTTCGGCTCGATTTCGTGGGTTTTAAGTACGGCGCTCAGCGGACTTTGTCTGCTTTTCACGGGTATTCTTGCGCTTAAAGGAAAAATCCAGGTAGGCGACATTGTGCTTTATCAGACGTATTTTAACTCCATAACAGGAAATGTGCAGTCGCTTGTGAACATCTATCCGGAGCTTTCAAAGGGACTTGAATCAATACGTTCAATTTCCGAAATAATAAACTCTGACGAAACGGAGGACAACAAAGGAAAAATCAGCCTGAAATACGTTCACGGAAGCGTTGATTTCCGGGATGTTTGCTTTAGGTACCCGCATGCTTCGGAATATTCAATCAAAAATTTTAACCTCCGGGTTTCGGCAGGGGAATGTATTGCGCTGGTGGGAGCCTCCGGCTCCGGCAAATCAACCGTTATGAATCTGGTCATAGGCTTTTTCAAAGCAACCTCGGGCGAGATTGCAATCGACGGTAAAAATATAAATCTTATTGACCTTACAAGCTACAGGCATTTTATATCCGTAGTACCGCAAAACTGCATACTGTTTACCGGTACGATACGCGATAATATAACCTACGGTCTGAGCCATGTTGACGAAGCAAGGCTTCAGGAGGTTATACACCTTGCCAACATAGACGAGTTCACGAACGAGCTTCCGGACGGAATAAATACGTTTATCGGTGAAAACGGCGGAAAGCTGTCGGGAGGTCAAAAGCAGCGGATTTCAATAGCAAGAGCGCTTATACGTGACCCGAAAATCCTTATTCTCGACGAGGCAACCTCGGCTCTTGACAACATTTCGGAATATCATGTCCAGCAAGCTATGAATGAGCTTATAAAAGGGCGTACTACCTTCATAGTAGCACATAGACTGTCAACAATACGTGACGCGGACAGAATCGTTGTCATGGATAAGGGCGAAATCGTGGAATGCGGAGACTATGACAGCCTTATGGCAAAAAAGGGATATTTCTATGAGCTTAAAAATCTGAACGGATAATAAAAGTATTATGGGGCTGCTGCATTAAGCAGCAGCCCCGGGGGGGTTTTGGATTCAGCCTTTGTGAGATAGATATATGATATTATCCCTCCAAATATCCAATTTTTCTGAAATATTCAATATATTTTCTAATATACTCAAAATCAATATCCGACCATTCAAAACCGAGTTTACGCAAGTACTCAACCGTAAAATTATTTTCGATACGGATATTGCTGTCGTAGTTTAACTTATCATTTTCATCCATATCATTGATAAATGTTTCAAAAATGTATTCTGTGCCTGTTTCTGTTGCAGTTTTGCGGAGTGCATCGGTAAATGTCTTGCCGTCAACGACCTGCATATTAAGTCCGCAAGCATTGAAATATTCAATCAGCTTGTCCATATACACAACTTTGGTGCTGTTAATGTGAAATACGGTTTGCTCGCTGCTGAAATTTCTTGCAATGCGCATAATGGCGTTTGCAGCATCATCAATAGGTGTGTATTCGGTGTATAAATCCATCAGGTAATCAGGGAATATTCCTAAATCCAAAATTGCTTTTACACGGTTTAAGAAAGCATTGCTTTCATGATTTCTTTGAAACTTCAAATCGCTGAAACGATTCGTTAGGTTACCCATACGCATAATGTTCGCCTGCAAGCCTTTTGTCATAGCGTCAAGCACAGCCTTTTCAGCTTCGAATTTACTTCGTGCATAAACATTTTCAAGAGGCTGTTCTATGTATAAGCTGCTTTCATAAAAATGCTTTTCCGTTTCGCTGATATAACCGTCAAAGTTATCACCAAAGCTGTTGCCCGACACACTAAGGGTAGAGGTATGAATCAGCTTTGCTTCTGCTTTAAAGCAAAATTCAATCAGCTTATTTACAGTTTCAACATTGGTCTCATAAAAATACTTGTATGAGCCGTAATGCTTAACACTTGCCGCTGCATTGATTACCGTACTGACTTTTGTGATTAGTTCATCATATTTTGTGTCGGTAAGCCCAAATTTTTCTTTCTGCAAATCGGCACAAAGCACAACGATTCTCCTATCAAACAGAGTATTGTATTTTCCGCCGAAATAAAATTCCATTAGGTCTTTTAATCTGCTTTTGCTGTCTTCGCTATCCGCACCACGAACCAAGCAATATGCAGTTCCCGTATCTCCGTCAAGAAAATCAGCTAAAATATGTATGCCGAGATATCCCGTTGCACCGGCAAGCAGGATATTTCCAACCTCGGTTTTCTGCGGAGTGGTGATATTTTCAATTTTGTTCTTTTCAAGTATCTTGTTTATTGTAGTAAAATCACTGTCTTTAAATGTAACCTCAAGTTTATTTCCGTTTTCAATACATTCGCAAATATATTTAACTGTCGGATAATCAAATACATTCTGCAAATTAAAATAGATGCCTTCATTATGTGCCTTTGATACAAACTCAATTGCCTTTAAGCTGTCTCCGCCAAGATCAAAGAAATCATCCTCCAGACCAATGGGCGAATAATTCAGCACCTTTTCCATAAGTCCGGCAATTTCTTTTTGAAGCTTCGTTTGCGGTTTTACATATTCTACATTATTTGAAATATTGGATAAATCAACTTCGGGCAATGCCTTGCGGTTAATCTTTCCGCTTGGTGTAAGGGGCATTTCAGGTAAAACCGTAAAGATATGCGGCATCATATATTTAGGCAGCTTATCTGATATTGCTTTCTTAATTTCGGAAAGTTCAACTGACTTTTTTTCGGTGTAGAAAGCGCAGATAAGCTGCCTGCCGTTTTCATCTTTGCGTACTGTAACAACAGCCTGTGACACACCCTCCACAGAACAGATTGCGTTTTCAATTTCGCCGAGTTCTATTCGGAGGCCTCTTATCTTAACCTGAAAATCATTTCTGCCTACATAGGCAATGTTTCCGTCTTCTCGCCAATATGCAAGGTCGCCTGTTTTATACATCTTGCCTTCACCAAATGGGTTGTCTATAAACTTCTCGGCAGTCAGTTCAGGTCTGTTAAGATACCCTGCGCCAACCCCGTCCCCGGCAATGCAAAGCTCACTGATTTGTCCCATTGGCATCGGGTTATTGTATTTATCTACAATATAAATTTGAGTATTTGCGATGGGTTTTCCGATGGTTATATCAGTTGAGTTGATTTCACCAAAAGAAACACCTATTGTTGTTTCTGACGGACCGTATCCGTTAAAGAATTTAGCAGATGTATGATCTTCTAAAAATTCATATAAATCAGGTGTAAAATTCTCTGCGGCAACCATAATTATCTTTGCTTTTTTTATTGCCTCGACATATCTGTCATTTCCGCAAAATGCCTTTATGGTTGATGGTGTTGAATGAATTACATCGACATTATACTTTTTGATAAGTCTTGCTAAATCTTCCGCATGCATCATTTCATAGTCGTTTGCCAAAACAAGAGATAATCCGTTTAACAAAAACAATGCATAATCAACACCAAATGCATCAAAACAACATTTGAATGTAGAAATAAGCCGACTGCCTTCGTTTATCATACAATGTTGGTAATTATTATTATTATTATTATCGCAGAAGTTCATAAGATTTCTGTGTCTTATCAGTGTTCCTTTTGGTTTTCCTGTTGTGCCTGATGTATAGATACAGTAGCAATTATTATCAGATGTTATTTCTATATTCGGATTTTCTTCGTTATCTGAAATGAACTCGTTCAAATTATCTTCTGTAATAAAGAATTTTGCACCGCTATCTTCAAGCATATAATTTATTCTATCTTGCGGAAAATCAAGGTCAATAGGTAAATATGCTGCTCCCGATTTTAGTATACCAAACATAACAGGAATTAAGTAGCTGTTTCTTGGCAGAGCAAAAGCTACTATGTCATTGGGCTTAACGCCTTTTCCTATTAAGCTGTTTGCAATTCTGTTAGAAAGTTTATTTAATTCATTATATGTAAGAGTTTTATCACACGCAATAACCGCCGTTTTGTCAGGCGATTTCAAAACCTGTTCTTCAAACAGCTGATGTACGCATTTGTCCTTCTGGTAATCTGCTTTTGTATCGTTGAAAGTATGTAAAAGTGTATTCTTTTCCTGCTGTGATACAGCAGAAATGTCTTTAATCTGCATTTTGTTATCAAGCATTGCCAAAAGCACCTGCTTAAATCCGTCAGCAAGCCTTTTTATCGTATTCCCTTTATATAAATCTGTGCAGTATTCCGCCATTAAAACGACATCGTTTTCTCTTGGCATTACATTTAATGTTAAATCATACTTTGAGGTTGTGACAGGGATAGAGAGAAGCTCAGCTTTCTTGTCTGCAAAGGTTACATCTGTCATTTCCTCGCTCTGATATGCAAACATCACATCAAAAAGCGGATTTCTGTTTTGAGCGTCAATATCTAATTTCTTAACAAGCTCGCCGAACGGATAGTCCTGATTTGCAATAGCGCTTATAGAATTTTCCTTTACCTCCTGCAAAAA
>JAGBHE010000064.1 GCA_017935675.1 Clostridia bacterium
CTTATTTCGTGTGTCTTCCACCAACCATAAATATGTTGACATTCGTTCCATTAAATCCATTTTATCACCCTGTTCTATTTTATCACATTTTTGCCTACTTGTCTACTATTACAGATTTATTTCTTTTATTTTTTAGCCGTGGCTTTCGGGTAAGACGGAGGCAACATATCTGAATGCGGAAAACTATTCATTCAGAACGGATAATCAGATTAAGGTCGGCAATGCGGTAAAGATAAGGACCAATTTAAAAGGTGAAATTATTTCTGTTACACTTGTTTACGGTGAGAAGCTGAATGGAACAATAGTGACAGATTCAGACAATACGGTTGCCGCTGCAGGCTGGGGCACACGAGATACATATGCAATAGGCTATGTTTCCTCAATGAATGACGGACTTGTAGGAATATCAATGGAAATCGGAGAAAAGCCGTTTTTGATAATGCCGTCGAACAAGCCTGTTGCGGTATATGACCCCGCAATAAGAAAAGCGGCGGTATACAGCGGCACTGAGAATGACCTTATCGAAGCGATGAACAATGGGTACAAGGTGGTTGTAGATATCAGCCGTGGCTCTGTTCGGTCGTATTCGGTGATGAAGGCTCATTATGAAGATGAAGATTCATTATGAAATCGAATGCAGAATTTCCGGAAAATGAACGGGATTTCAAATATTCAGGGCAGAGGAGAGAACATATAATGGAGAGATGGAGCAAAGAGAGAGTGTGGGAATGGTATAATGCCAGACCTTGGATCCGCGGTTGTAATTTCATGAGCAGCGATTGCGCAAACCGTATTGATCAATGGCAGGAATACGGCTTTGAGGAAAGACTTGAAACGACCGAAAGAGAGCTTGCGCTTGCGGCGGAAACAGGGTTTAATTCCATAAGAATAATCCCGGAATTTCTTGTATGGGAAAAAGAACACGACGGATTTATGGAAAGATTTGAAAGATATATACAAGTCGCAG
This sequence comes from Clostridia bacterium, assembly GCA_017935675.1. GTDB lineage: Bacteria > Bacillota > Clostridia > UBA1381 > UBA1381 > RGIG9115. The sequence goes on from JAGBHE010000064.1 coordinate 968, forward strand.
CTAATAATGGTATCTCTTGTATGGTTGTTTTGGGTAACGACTGTATGCCGCCGAAGGAAGAAGCGCTCAAGCGTATGCATTTAGGTGAACAAAAGGTGGATTGGGGCTATCACGGCGGAAGAAAGATTTCACAGCACGGTACTTTTAACGAGCCGGGATATCATCTGATAGATGAGCCGGAATATACCGAAAAACATTATGAATTTGTCCGTGAACTGGTCACAAAATACAAGGACGATGAGCGAATTATAATATGGGATGTATATAATGAGCCTGGCAATTCCAACCGCAAATCCCTGTCACTGCCGCATCTTAAAAAATTCTTTGAGATTATAAGAGAGATTGACCCTATACAGCCTTTGACGGTAGGTGTCTGGTCGAAAGCGGCAGATATTGATAATTTGCCTGAGATTGAAAAATTTGGACTTGACAACTCGGATATTATATCGTATCATAGTTACGGACCCTATAGCTTAAATGTGGAAATTATACATAAATTAAAGAAATTTGACAGGCCGATTGTAAATACGGAATGGCTTGCCCGCTGCCTGGATAATAATGTTGAAGAAATATTTCCGTTGTTTTTCATTGAAAAAGTCGGATGCTATAATTGGGGATTTGTCGCAGGAAAATATCAGACATATGAACCGTGGAACAGTGTATGGGACAAATGCTATAAGGATCCCAATAGCGTTTCGTGGGATTTTACCAAATGGTTTCATGATCTTTACCGTCCGAGTCTGCATCCGTATAATCCAAAGGAAATCATATTGATGAAGAAATTCTGCGAGCTTGCAGATAAAGAATTTATTTAAAAAAGAGATAGGAGGATTTATTTATGAAAGCAATGAAAAGGGTACTTACATCGGTAATGGCATGTTTGATGCTGGCAGCTGCTGCGGGCTGTACACCGTCAAACACGGCGAATGACAAAGACGAACAGGGCAGAACAGTTATTTCTGTAGGTAACTGGCCTGCAACAGAGGGCGAGTATCTGACAAGAATTACAAAACAGAAGGCTGAATTTGAGGAAGCGAATCCTGATATGGCAATTGAACCGGACACATGGACTTTTGATTTGCAGAGCTTTTATTCAAAAGCAGCGGGCGGACAGTTACCGGGGCTTTATTATGCAAACTTTACTGAGATTGAGAAGATTGCCGCAGGCGGTTATTACACTGATATCACAGATGGTATTGAAAGAGCCGGCTACAAAGATGCATTTGATCCGAGGCTTGTTGATTTAATCACATATGACGGTGAAATGGTTACTTTTCCAACTGATTTCTATGCAACAGGCATGTCCTACAATGTAGACTTGTTTGAAAAAGCAGGACTTGTAGATGAAAACGGTGTTGCTCTTCAGCCAAAAACATGGGATGAGCTTTTGGAATTTGCAAAAACCATTAAGGAGAAAACAGGTAAAAACGGATTTATTGTTCCGACAACAAATAACTATGGCGGATGGCTTTCAACTCCTCTTATGTGGAGCTATGGCGTTGAATTTATGAAGAAAAATGATGATGGCTCATACACGGCTACATTTGACAGCCCTGAAATGATCGCAGCCCTTGAATGGATCAGAGATTTGAAGTGGAAGCATCATGTAATCGGCGATGAAGCTTTGGTTACTCCCGATGACTCAAGAAGACAGTTCGCTCTTGGAAATGTTGGTATGATGATGAATCTTCCAAAATACAAAACATTGCTTAACTATGAAATGCCTTTAGAACATATCGGCGCTATGGCTGTTCCCGCAGGTCCAAAGAGACACGTAACTCTTACAGGCGGATATTGTGCAACAGTGAAGGAAGGCTCAACAGAAGATCAGATTGATGCAGCAATTAAGTGGCTTGAAAAGACAGGTGATGGCGGAAAGGTTACAGAGCAATCTAAAAAGGATATGGAAGCTTCTTTCCAAAACACACTGAATAACGGTGATGTGGTTGGTTTGTTGGGGTTGTCCGTATTTGCAGGCGATAATGAATATAGAAAGCTTCAGCTTGAATTAACGGAAAAGTATAGAAATATTGATGCTAAACAGGTTAAGCTTTATAATGATTCATTGAATGATGAGAGCATTGAGCTTCAGCCGGAAGTACCGGTTTGCGCTCAAGAGCTTTACGGCGAAATCGATAAAATGATACAGCAAATTCTTAATGACGAAAACACAGATATTGCTGCAATGGTAAAGAAAGCGAACAGCGATTTCCAGGCAAATTATTTAAATAATTTAGATTAATGACCGCATAGTGTGCAGTCACCCGATTGCACACTCTTTATACAGATCAGAGGTGATACATTTTGAAAACATTAACGACAAAAAGCCTGAGCAAAAAGAAGATGAATAAAAGAAAAACTTTTAAAGTATGGCTTTTGCTATTTCCTGTTGTTTTCCTGTTGTATCTCTTTATATGGCGCCCGAGTGTAATGGGTATGGTGTGGTCATTATTCAAAATGAAAGGCTATACACCTACGGAATTTATCGGACTTGAAAACTATATAAGAGTTGTTTCAAATACGGAATTTCTGCCGATATTATGGAACACGGTGCAATATGTGTTGTGGAGTATACTGATAGGTTTTCCGCTGCCGATTATCGTTGCTTTTGCAATCAATGAGCTTGTGCATGCAAAAAACTTTTTCAGAAACACAATATATTTGCCTGCAATTATGCCGGGAATTACGGTGATGCTGCTATGGTATTTCATCTATTCTCCTACTTCAACAGGACTGTTAAATCAAATATTAGCTATATTTGGTGCAGAGCCATACGGATGGCTTAATGATTCGAATTGGGTTATTCTGTATATAATTATACAAAAGACATGGGCAGGCTTTCCCGCCTCAATGTTCTTCTATTATACTTCGATACAGAATATTCCCGGAGACTTGTATGAAGCAGCGACTATTGATGGAGCCGGATTTTTCCGCAGGTTATGGAATGTTGCAATACCGAGAATGCTTCCTATAATTGTGCTTAATTTGGTAAGACAGATTATTGCTGTATTCCAGGTTATGCAAGAACCCATGGTGTTGACGGGAGGCGGACCTAATAATGCTTCTATGTCTTTAGGGTATCAGGTTTATTTGTACGGTTTCGTTCAGGGAAGAGTAGGTCAGGCACTTTCTCTTGGAACTATAACATTTTTAATTTTGATCGTTGCTACTCTGTTCTATTTCAAAATAGAGAAGAAAACCACTGAAAATCTATAATAGGGGGTGTGAAAGTGAATAAATTCAGTGATAAACCTGCCGGTCTCTTTATGAGCAGTGATTTGAAAAGCAGAAAAGGCAGAATGGGATATTGGATGCTTTTTGCATTCGTTACGATTGTAATGATTTTTACTTTTGTGCCCGTTATATGGATGGTGTTTACTGCTTTTAAAACATCAGCAGAAATGTATTCCAGTGCGGCATTCTTTCCGAAAGATTTATCCGTCGGCAATATTATAAACAGAATATCCGAAGCGTGGGTAAAGCTGGATTTGGGAAGAAGTATTATACAAACCCTTGTTTTAACCGCAGGTCATGTGTTTTTCGGTATTGTATTTCCGGGTATTGCCGGATATATACTTTCAAAACATAAGGTTGCCGGGGTAAAGCTGGTATTTGTTTTAATAGTGTGGACCATGATGATGCCGAGTATTATACGAACGGTTCCGCAATACATGTCATATATGTCATTTCCGTTCATTGTGGACGATAAAATAAGGTCAATTACAAACTTTAATGTATTAAATACATATTGGCCGATTTGGTTTAATGATGCCATAAACTGTTTTAATATTATATTATTTAAAAATAACTTTGACGCTATATCCGATTCAATGCAGGAAGCTGCGGAAATTGACGGATGCAATATGCTGCAAATATTTTTCAAAATAATGCTTCCGATAGTTGCTCCCGTTGCGTTCTATGTGGGTATCGGACTAATGTCTGTTGCATGGGCCGATTATTTCAATCCATATCTGATTTTAAAGGATGCAGAATTATATCCTGTACCGACAAGATTGTTCTTATTAAAGAATGATCCTAAGATAACTCCCAATAACCACTTGATGGGATTGATGTTTGCTTGTGTACCGCCATATTTGATTTATGTAATATTCCAGAAGAAGATAATGGGCGGTATGATGGCAGGAGCCGTGAAGGGATAATAAATTGATCTTTACAGCTTATGAAATATTAAAACTGTGGGCTGTATGTATATATAGTCCACAGTTTTATTCGTAAAATTGAAATTTGCTGACAAGGAGAAAAAACATGAGAAAATATGAAAATCTTGAGTTGCTTCACGAAAATACTCTAAAACCAAGAAGCCACTATATTCCCTATGATACTGTAGAAAAGGCTCTTTGCGGAGATAAATTAAAATCGAATATATATACTTTGCTGAATGGTGAGTGGGACTTTGCATATTTTTCAAGGGATATCGACTGCCCGGATAATATCCTTAGCTGGGATAAAGTAAATGTTCCGTCTTGTTGGCAAACTACAGGCTATGAAAAGCCATATTACACAAATCAGAACTATCCGTATTCTGTTGATGCACCATATGTTCCCGATGATAACCCTGTAGGTGTATACAGAAGGTTTATAGAAATTACCAAGGAACAGTGCCAAAAAGAAAATTATATTGTTTTTGAGGGTGTTTCCTCTTGCCTGGAGCTTTTTGTGAACGGCGAATACATAGGCTTTTCAAGCATTTCACATTGTACATCTGAATTTAAGATTAAACTCACAGAAGGCAAAAATGAAATAATTGCAAAGGTGTATAAATGGTGTGTGGGAAGCTATCTTGAAGATCAGGACTGCTTCAGAATGAATGGCATTTTCAGAGATGTATATCTTCTGTCAAGACCGCAGGGACATTTATTTGATATTGAAATAGGCTTTGATGATAAGGGCATTTATTATGATGGGAAATATACGGTATATGATGCGGACGGAAAGGAAACGGATTTATCAAATCCAATCCTTTGGAATGCGGAAAAACCGTATTTATATACAGTTATCATAGAACAGGCGGGGGAATATATCCCTGTAAAAATCGGTCTCAGAACACAAAGCGTAAATGAAAACGGTGAATTTTTAATAAACGGTGTTTCCGTAAAGCTAAAGGGTGTTAATCATCATGATACACATCCTCAAAACGGGTATGTGCAGACCTATGATGAGCTTAAAGAAGACTTGCTTAAAATGAAACAGCTTAACATCAACTGTGTAAGAATGTCGCACTATCCTTGTCAGCCTGTGTTTATGGAGCTTTGTGATGAGCTTGGCTTTTATGTTGTAGACGAGGTTGATTTGGAGTCCCACGGCTATACAAACAGAAAATGCGATTGGATTTATGATAAAACAGATGCGTGGCCTTGCAGAAATCCGATTTGGAAAAATGCTTTTATAGACAGGGCGGAGCGTATGTATGAAAGAGATAAAAACTTTACATCGGTTATTATGTGGAGCTTTGGCAACGAATCTAATTACGGTGAAAACTTCGACGCGATGAGCGAATACTTGCGCACAAGGCAAGCGCAGACAAATTATCCCCAAAGACTGATGCACTACGGAACTGCGTGGGTAGCTTATACCACATACAAGCGCGGCGACTCGTGGAAGTTTGAAACAACAAGACCGGATCCGGAGACCGTTGATGTTGTCAGCAGAATGTATTGGTCGAAAGAGCAGATAGAGGATTACTTTGGCGGAAGAGAAGATAAAAGACCTTTCTTCCATTGTGAATACTCACATTCTATGGGCAACGGCCCCGGCGATTTGGTGGATTATTGGAATATATACGACAGCAATCCGCAGTATATTGGTGGCTGCATCTGGGAATGGGCAGACCATGTTGCACCAATGGGAAACGGTAAACTCGGATATGGCGGCGATTTTGGTGAAGAAACTCATGATGAAAACTTCTGTGTAGACGGGCTTGTATTTGCCGACAGAAGCTTTAAGGCAGGCTCTTTGGAGGCAAAATATGCACATCAGCCTATGAAAACAGAGTTTGACGGCAAAAGGCTTAAGATTTATAATAAGTATGATTTTACCGATTTTTCCGAAATGTCAATTTTATATGAGATAGCTGCAGATGATACGGCTGTAAAAACAGAAGAAATCAAGCTTTCGATAAAACCGCATGAATTTGAAACTGTTGAAATTCAAGTTCCCGAATATACTTGCAAATACGGAGCGTATTTGAATGTTTACCTAAAGGATAAATCAGGCTTTGAGGTTGCTCATACTCAACATATGATAGCAGATTCTATTATAAATGAAAATGAGAAAGGCGATGCAATAGGTATAATAACAGACGGTGAGTTTGCAAAAATTTCGGGAGATGACTTTGAGTATAAATTTAATCTTCATTATGGATATATTGAAAGTCTTGATGATTACTTAAAAACTCCCATGAGACTTTCTGTCTGGAGAGCACCGACTGACAATGATAGAAAAGTAAAAAACCGTTGGTTTGATGAAAACTATAACAAGCTGCACAGCAAGGTGTACGAAACAAGTGTTTGCGGCAATGTGATAACGGTTAAAGGTGCGCTGTCCTCTGTTTCAAGAGAACCGTTTATGAGATATACAGCAGAGTATACTTTCTATGCAGACGGAACTATTGATGTATCGTTTGACGGAGATTTTGATGAGTATCGTACATTTATTCCAAGGCTTGGCTTTGAGTTTAAAACGCAGGCGAAGGAATTTGAATACTTTGGATATGGTCCTTATGAATCATATGTGGATATGCATCATGGTTCAAAAATGGGGATGTATCAAAGTGATGCTGATAATGAATATGTTGATTATATCAAGCCCCAGGAGCATGGAAATCATTATAATACAAAGTATCTGAAATTGGGCGGATATGTATTTGAATCAACACAGGGGTTTGAATTTAATGTGTCCAATTATTCAACGGAAGAGCTTGAAACAAAGATGCACAACTATGAGCTTCAAAAGGATGAGTTTACCAATGTCAGAATTGATTATAAGGTAAGCGGTATCGGCTCCGGCAGCTGCGGCCCGCAGCTTATGGAAAAATATCAACTGAAGGACAAGAAAATAAAGTTTAATTTCAGAATAAAAAGAAGTTAAAATGTAACTAATCGCTAATGTCCCCCGCCTTAAGAGGCGGGGGACATTAGCGATTAGTTAATAATGCTCATCCTGCCGGCCAGCCGAAGGGACGTCCGCCCATCAGGTGAAAATGCAGATGATGAACGGTCTGACCGCCGTATTCGCCGCAGTTGTTTACAACTCTGTAGCCGTCCTTATCTATTCCAAGCTCTTTTGCTATTGCAGGGATTTTTTCAAATATTGCAGCAACATATTTGCTGTTTTCTCCGGTTATTTCGTTTGCCGAGCCGATATGCTCCTTAGGCACAATTACAATATGCTCCGGCGCCTGAGGTTCAATATCACGAAAGGCAAAAATCATATCATCCTCATAAACAACAGTTGAAGGAATTTCTCCGGCTATAATTTTACAAAACAAACAATCAGACATTTTTATCACTCCAATGTAATATTCTGCATTCCAGATGCAAAACTATTATAACATCGGCAGAGCCGTTTGTCAAGGATATATATTTTATAGTTATTAAATTTTATTGTATCAGCAAAAAGCTTACAGGGTACTTCTGTGCCGGCTTCGGTATTCGGTGGGCAGAAGCCCTGTTTTATCCTGAAACAAATGGCTGAAATGCTGACTGCTTTTATAACCGATAGAGGTAGCTATCTCATAAATCGGTTTATCGGTATCTGACAAAAGCTTCTTTGCCTTATTGATTTTAACCTGCGTTATATAGTTTTTGTAGGAAATCCCTGTTCTTTGCTTGAACAGAGAACTCAGATAGCATGGAGAAATATAGACACGTTTTGCCATTTTCTGCAAAGATATATCCGAATCCGTATTTGTCTCAATTAAATTCTTTACATGGTTTATAATATCATTGTTTTTCTCTTCCCGTGTGGAAGTGATGAGCAAAATTGCCACCTCTACTATATTAGTCATAAGGTCCATAAGGTTCGGGAGCGCTTGGTGATTTTTAAGGACAGACCATATTTCGGTTTTGTCAAATAATGCTTCCGGCTTTTGACCAAGCTGTGACATTGCTATGGAAATCATAATGAATATTTCAAAACAAATACGCTGAGCAATATCGATTGACGTATAGTTTTCACGCATATTATTGAAAATTGTATGTATTTTGTTTTTTGCAATACTTATATCGCCTATTTTTATGCTGTCTATAAGATCGGTCTTTAATTCTTCAATATTTGCTACCGAGTGCTCGCGCGGTTCAATATCATCTATGTATATAATATTATTTTCTCCTAATGAAAAACGGTATTTAAGCGCGCCCTTTGAGCGTTGATAGCAATACGGCAGGAAAGAAGGCTCATCTGCAACCGAGCCTATTGCTATAGTGAAATTATTTGCATCATTATGATATTCCATATATGTTTTAATTACTGAGGCAGCTTCAAATGTGCGGTTGGCGGCAATTTTGTCATCCATTGTATCCCAGCGGAATACATATGTGAGAATATCCTGATTGTAGAATGGAATAACAGTGTATTCATATTGCTTCAGTATGGCTGCGATGTCTGAAAACATCTGAAATTTCATGGGAATCAATGCACGTTCCTTATCAAAGTGCGCCACAATGATAATCTGAAAGCAAAATCCCTTTTCAATTCCGGGAAACAGTGAATTAAATTGTCCCTTCTGCTGAGCTGCGGCTGACAGGAAATAATCCTTAAGGAAGTATTTACAGTTTGAAAAATCATTAAGTAGTGTTTGAAATTTGTTTTGTTCCTCCTGAGTTTTTTCTATATCCTGAGCAGCGTTTTTTACTGTTTGCAAAAGTTCCCGGCGGTTAAGCGGCTTCAGTATAAAAGCATAGGCTTTGTAGTTAATTGCTTCTTTGGCATATTCAAACTTGTCATATGCGGTCAGGAAAATGATTTTTATTCCGGGCAAAATATACATAAGCTCATGAACAAGCTGAAATCCTGTTCCGTCGTCCATTTCAATATCGGTTATTATAATATCCGGCAAATAAGCTTTTGCCTTTTGTATTGCTTCCGAAACGCCTCCGGCAGAGGCAACAAGCTTTACGCCGACAGAGTCCCACGGAATTGTTACAAGGTTTTCGCGGCATAATGTCTCATCCTCAACAATCATCAGTTTCATTAATTGTTTCCCTCCTTTTTTTCGGTACAAATATGTACGGTGGCGGTTATTCCTCCATTTTCGTTATATGAGTATAAAAGACCGTATTCACTGCCGTAATACAGCTTAATACGGTGATTTACATTATGTATTCCGTATTGCTCTATCTGTTCATCAAAATTAAATGAACGATTTACATAATTATTCAGATAGTTAACATCGGTAATATTTGCTCCGAGTCCGTCATCGGATACATCAATATATAAATCGGTTTTTTCGCGTCTGCCGCTGATTATAATATTTCCTTTCCCCGACTTGTTTTTAAAAGCATGCACTATACAATTTTCTACCAATGGCTGAAGTGTAAGATTTATAATGGAATAATCCATTATTTCATCAGGTATATTAAATATAATGTTAAATTTGTTGGAAAACCTGATATTCTGAATATTCACATAGCTTTGTATATGTGTAAGTTCGTCGCGTATTGTGCAGAATGTATTACCTCCGTTAAGCGTTCTTGTAAAAAAGGTGGCGAGGGAAGTGGTCATGTATTCTATTTCATTAATATTATGTTTCTGGGCAAGGGCACTGATTGAATTCAGTGTATTGTATAAAAAATGAGGTGAGATTTGGGACTGAATGGCTTTAAGCTCAGCTTTTTTTTGTATCTTAAGTGAATATGAAAGCTCATGTGTCAGCTTTGAGATACGTTCTTGCATATTATTGAAAGAACGGTACAGTCTGCCTATTTCATCGTTTTGGTTATATTGTACCTCTTGCACGGTATCAGGACTGAAATTATCCAATTCCTTCGATAAATTTATAAGCGGTCTTGATATATACGCAGATACATAGGATAACAGAAACAGGATAATCAGAATCATTGCCGCAGCAGTGTATATTGCCGCTTTACGAATTGACGAGGATTTTGTGTTAAATTCAACAAGCCTTGCTGCGCCCACGAGATAAAAATCAGTGTTTTCAAGCGGATATGAGGAAAGCATGTAATCCTCGTTATTTACGGTAGTATATGCCGTGCCGGAACAGTTTTGGCTTATAAGAGTATTAAGCTCGGTATTATGCATAAATGAGGCAATAAGCGTGTTATCATACGGGTTTATAATATGTAATGGCGAGGTGCACAGGAAAATCTGTCCTGTGTCGGCCAGACGCAGATTTTGGAATAAAGATACGAATTGGGACGTATCAATGTCAATTCTGATAATTGCAATCGGCTGTTCGGTAAAGCTGTCCGTAAGAAGCTTCATAGCAGTAATGCTGCTCTTTGAAGCATAGTTGTTGTCATTTGCTATCCATATGGGAACGGTACCGCCTGAAAGAATTTTATTGTATATTACAGTATTGCGGATTAGCTTATCTGACATGACGCGTTCAGTATTACATGACAAGTATTCCGGGTGATTCAGCGCATACAGCTCAATGCTGCTTATTTTTTGTTTGTAGACATCTGTTTCAAAGAGGATGTTGTCTATAATGCCTACGTTGTATGCCACATGAGAGGTATCTGTATCATTTAAGGCGTTTTGCAGCATTTTATTTGCTTGCAGTGTTGTGAATATGTAATTGACGTTATTAATCTGGGCTGTCATACTGCGATAGGTTGAATTCATCACCTGACTTACGCTGCTTTTGGCGATTTCACGTATAACCTTGGTGGAATGATATGAGTTGATTCCCGTTAAAATACTGATACATATGATAATGATAACTATATACAGAAAAATCATTTTATGAAGAATGGACATGTTATTGTAGAACCGCTTTATTCTCATGAAAAATCTCTCCCGTAAATCAATTTCAAGTATATTATAGCATGAATAAGTGAGTGTTGCAATAACAAAAAATGAAAGTAAAAAAGTTTTCGGCAAAAGTTAAAGTTTTTTATATTGAAAATATTTGTATTTTACTGTAAGCTATAAATAGGGAACAGAGAAACGGGGCGGAGGTGATTATGATTTTAAGGAAAGCTATTTTGAAAGTTGGTTTGCTTATATGTAGCTTGAGTATGCTGTCAGGCTGTGACGGTAACCGGGTGACTGTAACGTCAAGCCCGTTTACTACAATTGCCGTGGCGGTGCGTTCGGGAGAGCAGAATAAGATGCAGAAAATAGTCGACAGATTCAGCGAGGAAAACCCGTCAATCAAAATAAAATTTATTGAACTGGGACGGGACTTTGAGCAGTACAGACTGATTTCTGCCGCCTTATCCACAGAGGAATATCTTTTTGATATAGTCGAAGTGGAGGATGTATGGGTGGACGACTTGGTTAAAAGGGAATATATAACGCCTGTAAACAATTCGGTTGGGGAGTTAAATGAGTATCTTCCGTTTGTACAGGACAGCTTCAGGCGCGGAGAGAATGTATATGCCCTGCCTTTGCAGATTGACATCGGTATGCTGCTTGCGCTGAAAAAATATAATTGGGACGGAGAGTTTTCAAGTATAACAGACATGCCGGACAATGCAGACGTTCGGATTTATGATGATAGCGGCGAGGAAACGATATGCAGCATCATGGAGCTGATAAAATATACGGATAATAATGTTAATGAAGCATTAAGGCTGTATCGGGATATTTATTTTCATGAAAGCGGCGGCAGCCGTCACGTGGAGGAGTTTCGGGAAGGACAGATTCCGATTATGCGTGCATTATCGAGTGTAATTCCGTCTTTACGCAATGATTCATCAAAGGTATTGGGAGATTATTATATATTCAATACTCCTGAAAGCAGTACCGGCAAAGAAACGTCAACAGCAAAAATATTCGGGCTTGCAGTGTCAAGTCTCAGCAGACATAAGGAAATGTGCGGGAAATTTCTTGAATACTGCGGCAGGGACAGCACCCAGACAACGCTTATAAAAAGCACGGGTATGTATCCTGTTAAGCAGAGTCTGTACAGCAATCCTATAATAACAAGTGAATGGACTCACATACTTCCGATGGAGGAGAGAATAAATAATATAAATATAAGACCTCATATTGAGGGATATGCCGAAGCGTCGGGGAACTTACAGAAAATAATAAGTGGTTACCTGTCAGGCAGTGTTTCGGAGCAGGAGGCTGCGGATTGCGCCAGAAGCTTTGTCGGCAATATGGAGTAATAAAATTTTAATATAGAGGGGAATTAATAATGAAATTTAAAATCAATCTTAAAAGAGCGGCGGCTTTTGCGGCTGCGGCAAGTATTTTCACAGCTGTTTCGGGCTGCGGAAAAAAGGCGAATGTTGAGATGGAGGATCCAAATACTTTGCCGAGTGACAGCTATGAGATAAACTGGTATCTCCCGGGAAAAACTCTGCATGATATTTCCACGGTTGAAAATGAAATCAACGCATATCTGAAGGATAAAATCAATGCGACTGTTAAGATTAATATATTGGAAAATGCACAATACAAAGAAAAGCTTTCCAACATGATTCAGGCAGGAGAGTATTTTGATATGTGCTTTGCAGCGGACTGGATGCTGAATTATGCAACAAATGCAGAGAACGGAGCGTTTGTTGCGCTTGACGATATGCTGGAAAAGTATATGCCGAAAACATATGATATTATTGATAAAAGTCTGCTTGAGGGCGCCAGAATTGATGGGAAGATATACGGGCTTCCGGTAATCAAAGAGAGCAGTATGTGCTATGGCTGGATTTACAGAAAGGATATTGCGGACAAATACGGAATAGATATGTCAAAGGTAAAAAGCTTTGAGGATTTGGAGCCTATTGCAAAGATGATAAAGGAAAAGGAACCGGATATAAAATATCCTGTTGACTGGAACGGTGATCAGAGTCCAAGCGGAAGTATTTCGGGATTTGACATTCTTGCGGCGAATGTTCTCGGATGCCGCGGGGGTGACGATACATTTACTGTAGTAAATAAAATGGATTTACCCGAAACACTCGAACAGTTTAAACTGGGACATAGGTTTTATACAGAGGGACTTATAAAAGAGGATATACTGACGAATTTTAATGATTACACACAGCGTCTGAAAAACGGTCAGGCATTTTGTGTTCTTATGCCGCTTAAACCCGGAAAGGTCGGAGAGCTTTTAAAGAACTCGAATTATGAATTTGCTCAGGAATATGTGCAGACGCCCAAAAAAATGCTTAATGCAGGTTCTTCATCCCTGAATGTAATTTCAGTGACTTCAAAAAATCCCGGGCGTGTGGCAAGATTTATGGAGCTGTTAAATACGGATGAATATCTTAACAATCTTGTTGTTTACGGAGTAGAGGGAAGACATTATGAAAAGGTTTCGGATAAGGTGGTAAAGGTTATTCCGGAGGGGGGATATACTTTATCGGGAAGTCAGTGGATGATCGCAAACATATATCTTAATTATACGACTGTAGAGGAAGAGCCGGACAAATATGAGCAGCTCAAAAAGTTTGATGAGGAAGCGACACCGAATCTGCTTAACGGATTCAGATTTGTAACTCAGGATATACAGGCTGAGCTTGCCGCATGTGCGGCTGTAACAAAGCAGTACGGGAATCAGGTTTCACTGGGTGCGCTTGATCCGGAGCCGATTCTCGAAACATATCGCCGGGAATTGAATAATGCCGGAATAGAAAAGATAAAGATTGAACTGCAGAAGCAGATTAATGAATTTATTAAAAACAAAAAATCATAACCGCAGGAAGGACATGTTAACATGGCAGCTAATATCACTGGATTGACGACAGTATACCGAAAAGAAAAAAATAAGGAAAGAAAAAAGACAGGAGGCGATCTGAACAGTGTAAGAGCCAATTTATTGCTCTATGTAATGTTTTTACCGGGAATGATACTTACATTTCTGTTCAGTTACCTGCCTATGTTCGGTATCATAATTGCATTTAAAAAAGTAAATCTCAGAGATGGTATATTATCAAGTCCGTGGATAGGTTTTAAAAACTTTGAAATGGTGCTGAAAAACAGTAACGCTTGGATAAGCATACGCAACACCGTAGCCTATAATGCAGTGTTTATCATCACAGGGCTTATTTTTTCGGTAGCGCTCGCTATTGCGCTCAGCATACTTAAGAATAAGCTGTCATCAAAGGTATATCAGACCATTTACATAATGCCGCATTTTTTGTCGATGGTTATAGTGGCATATCTTGTATTTGCATTTCTGAATATGGAGTCGGGATTTATAAATAAATCAGTGCTGCCGATTATTTTTGGTGAAGGGGCACAGAAGATAAATTGGTATGCCGAAAGCGGCATGTGGCCATACATATTGTTTATCGTAAGAACATGGAAAACCGTCGGATACGGAAGCATTGTATATTTAGCGGCGATTGCCGGAATTGATATGGGAATGTATGAGGCGGCAAAGATTGACGGTGCAAATCTATGGCAGCAGATACTGAATATAACATTGCCTTCTCTTAAAACAATTATGACAATCATGACAATTATGAATGTGGGACATATTTTCAGTGCGGATTTCGGTCTGTTTTACAATGTTCCGATGAATTCGGGTGCGTTATATCCTACAACCCTTGTAATAAATACTTATGTGTATAACGTAATGACCGCAGCGGGAACAGCAAGCACGGGAATGGCATCTGCCGCGGCAATGCTTCAGTCTGTTCTGGGATTTGTGCTTGTAATTGTCACAAATGCAATAGTGCGCAAGGTTGATGAAAGCAGCGCGCTGTTCTGATTAAATTAAAACGGAGTTTGTTTTAAGGAGTGTGGAATTGTGCAATCGGAAAACAGGTGTTTAAATATAATACTTCAGATTATTTTCATATGCATGGCGGCAGCCTGTATCTTTCCGCTTATTCTTGTTATAAGCATTTCATTTTCGGATCAGGAGGCAATCGCCCGATTCGGTTATCGGCTGATACCCGATAAATTCAGTATAGACGCCTATAAATATGTGCTTGCGAGCGGAAGCGGTATAGGTCATGCGTATCTGGTAACTATACTGTCCACTGTCAGCGGAACTTTTCTGAGTGTTCTTGTGATAGCTATGTATGCTTATCCGCTGTCGCGTGAGGGATTAAAATATAAAGGTTTTTTCACTTTTTATATATTTTTTACCATGCTTTTTTCGGGAGGACTTGTGGCATGGTACATGGTTGTTACAAGAGTGCTTTGTTTGGGAAATACTATATGGGCTCTTATATTGCCGTTGACAATGAGCGCATGGTATGTAATTATAATGAGAACGTTTTTTCAGACAAGTATTCCTGCGTCACTGATAGAATCTGCAAGGCTGGACGGAGCGGGAGCATTTACGGTTCTGATTAAAATAGTTTTTCCGCTGGCACTGCCGGCTGTTGCGACAATAGCGTTGTTTCAGACGCTTGCATATTGGAATGACTGGTGGAATCCGATGCTTTTGATAACAGACAAAAATCTGTATAATCTGCAGTTTTTATTACAGGTAATGATGAAAAATATTCAGATGCTGTCCGAAGAAAGTATGAGTGCCGATGCCGTGACACAGATTGCGGAAAACATACCTCAGGAGTCTGTGCGAATGGCGCTTTGTGTAGTTGCCATGGGACCGATTCTGATAGTATATCCGTTTTTTCAGAAATACTTTATTCAGGGACTTACCATAGGTGCTGTAAAGGGATAGTAGCAATCGAAAAGTTTTGTTTGCCGTGAAAACAAGGAGAGCATATAAATGAAAAAATATATATCAATACTGATATTGTCGGCTATGATGATAACCATGATTCCGTACGGCGTATCAGCTGAAAACGAATTTGAAGTATATGAACAGGTTGATTACAACAGTAATAGCTTTGAAAGCTATAATGCATTCGATTATATGAATTTTTCGGAAAATTCGGGGGTATGGAAATGGCAGTACTGCGAAAAAGGCAAGTATATTGATTTGGATACAATTTCAAAGGCTCAGTATTTTGATGAAAACGGTACTTCTGCCTCGGTAAATGTATGGACGGCAAAGACAGCGGGCGGAGGAATGCTTGCAATGAACGAATATTATATGCGTGCCGGATATAATAAAAATGCGATCGATCAGCAATATGCCGTAAAGACGTTTACGTCTCCGTACAGTGGAATTGTCAGAATAGACGGAAGCGTTTATTCCGATGTGAAGTTCCCGAATGCAAATATTAAAATAATGAAAAACAATGAGCAGGTATGGCCGGCGTCCGGCAGCTACGAAGGCGTTGAAGGTCGTCCTGAAACGGTGGATACATATGTTGTAACAAACGATGTGCTGAGCTTTAAGGATGAAAATATTTATTTAACCGTAAACGAAGGAGATACGGTACATTTTGTATTGTTAAACGGACGAAGGACTACAACGAACCATTGGCAATACACCAAAATACGCTGGGAAACAATAGTAAAATATGTGGCGTTTGATGTGTCCGGTTTGGATTATGGCAGTGTACACAGCGGAAGCTATTTTAGTTTTGCCGTTGAATCGGTACCGGCAGAATTTGACGAGAGCAGTATTGAGGTTTCAACCGAATCGGCAACGGCGCCGATGCCGTACGTCGAAGAAGCTTCATATGATGGAAATATAATAAAATTCAGATTTTCGGATTTTGAAGAAGGGGCAAATTATATTGTAAAACTGGATTGTCTGTTTGGAATTACCTTCAGATTTACTGCATTTAAGATGCCTGTTCTGCCTTCGTACCGTGCCTCCGACAGCTTTAGCACGGAGGAAAATAACGGTGAAATCTGGAGATGGCAGATGTATGATGAATTAGCGAAGGAATATATCGATATGCCGTATGTCATAAATTATGTGTCGGGATTTTCAGATGACGGAACGAAAAACGGTACCGCGTGGGGAGCAACGACAAATGCAGGACCGGTAGTCGGCAAGTATAAAATGCGTCCTAATGTCAGCGAAAATGAAAGTGACAAAATAAGAGTTGTAAGAAGCTTTGCTGCGCCATATGACGGAAAGCTAAGGCTTGCCGCCGATGACGGTCAAGGCGGAAGCAGGATTCTCGGATGCTCAACGAGTAATATGGGAGCTTGCCTGTGTGTAAAAAAGAACAATCTGAAAATATGGCCAGACAAAGGCGATTTTGCACGTATGACAACACAGAATTACATTGATTTTAATGTGGAGGATATAGATGTTAAAACAGGTGATGTAATACATTTTGAGGTATTCATCGGAGGCTATCCTTCAATGCTGTGGCAAAAAACAACTTATTGGGATCCGGTTGTGGAATACAGCGAGTTATATCCTGATGTATTATCGGGCTTTGACGGAAATTCAAGCAGCAGATTTTCAATGAATAAACCGCTTTCCGTTTCGTTTTCGGAGCAGATTGCACCTATTGAAGTTTCTGATGTTTTTATAGAAGGCGCGGCGGTAAGCTCCGTTGAAATGCTTGATAATGATACGCGGATTAATATATATTTTTCCGGTTTACATGAATTTACCGAGTACAGGGCGGTTATTAAAGACGTAAAACCGTATTATGCCTTTGGTGAATATGATAACGGTATTGAGTTCAGTTTTGTAACAGGTCCGTATATTGAGGTGGATAAGTTTTACGTCAGCGAAGGACTGAAACCCGGAACGAACACAATAAGAGCCAATGTGAATAATACCGGCGATTACGGAGTACCGTTAACCGTGATAGCTGCTGTATGCGAAGGAAGCGAGAGCGATTATACAATTAAAAGCGTTTGGTCGAAAACGTTTGAAAGCATAGTTAAGGACAGTACCATTGATATGGATGTGAATTTAGCAGAGATTTCGGATAAAATCTTCTTGAAGGTAATGGCAGTGGACGGGCTTGAAAATTCAAAGCCGATTTCTGAAATGAACATAGTAAGGTGAGGAAGGTTATGAGAAAAATTATTTCTGTAATCATGGCGTCAATGATGCTCATATTAGCAAATCACCCCGTATTTACGGCATTTGCCGAAGAAGATATTTCTGTCATTCTTAACGGAGAGAAGATTGCATTTTATAATTTGCCGTATACGGATAATGACAATATCATGGTGAGTGCAAAAGAGTTTTTCGGATATGTCGGCGGGTTTGTGGAATATAAAGAGCTGCAACCGAGTCTGAAGGGATATTATACTAAGGTAAATGAAACGGAAATATTAATTCCCGCAGACAGCAGCGTTATATATTATGACGAAGTTCCTATAGAATTTGACGTTAAAACAAAGGAAACAGATGGCGATATATATTTTCCCATAAGCTTTTTATCTTATTTTTACGGTGCGAAATATGAACAGGAAGGTGCAAAAGCAAAAATTAATATAAAAATTGAAAAAGATAAAGCACCCGAAACAGAAGACCGAAGCGCGAAGATTGACAGAATTCTTGCCAATGCCGTCACTCCGTCCGTAATTCTTGATACAAGCAGTCTTGAAAAAGCGGAATTAAGTAATCCGTCGCTTATAGCGAAGAGAGAACCGACCGCGGAAGACCCTGAGGAATTTAATAAGGTGTTTGAATTTGAGAATTATTCTTTGCCGGTAACATCATATGCTTCGCAGTTTACTGCGCCGTCACTTGATGATATTGACGAAGGCGACGTTTTGGTGTGGACCTTTTGGGCAAGGAAAATAATGTCTGCCGACGAGTCCGGAAAAGCCTTTTTCTCACCGTGCTTTGAACAGAACGGCGGTTCATGGAACAAAATGCATCCGGGGGAGAAAACCGGTGTTTCGGAGGATTGGAGCTTTTTCAGATATATTTTTGTCGCAAATGCTTCATATAAAGCCGGAGGCGCGCATATGGCAATGCGGCAGGGATATAAGCATCAGATAATGCAGTTTGCGGATATGAAGATGCTCAATTATAAAAAAACCGTAAATCCTGCAGATTTAATAGAAAATTATGACAATAAGCCGGAAACATATAAAGGCCGTGAGGACGGAGCTCTGTGGCGTGAAGAGGCATTTAAGCGCATTGAAAAAAACAGGGTAAGAGATATATCATTTTCGGCCGAGGATGAAAGCGGTAATCCGATTAAGGATATAGACATAACGGCGGAAATGACAAGAAGTGAGTTTTTTTGGGGAAGCGCGGTAAGCGATTATATGATATCAAAAAGAGATACAAAAAATATATATCCCCGATATGTGCTTCCGTATTTTAACGGTATTGTTATGGAGTCGTCTATGAAAGAAGCCGTATACAATAACGGCATGGGAAAACGCTCCGGTACATTTAATACCTCATTTTGGCAGAAATTTGCGCAGGATAACAACCTTTATTTCAGAGGACACGCAATAATGTGGGATAATACCAGTAACCACTCCGTATATACAGATAAATGGAAAACGCTTCCGAAAGAGGAATATCGGGAAAGAATGGTCGACCATTATAAAAAGCGTGTAAGCGAATTTATATCCGCGTACGGAGATAATATGATTGAATGCGACGTTATAAACGAAGCCGCAAACAATACGTTTTACAGAGAACAGTTCGGAATCGGTTTTGTGGCAGATATTTTTAAATACTGCCGTGCAGTAAATCCGAATATGCGGCTTGTATATAATGATACGGGCGTAGCGGGATTGGAATCTCAATGGGCTGCAGGAAATAAAATTATATCGATTGCAGCGGACTTGATAAATGAAGGTGCTCCGATTGATTCAATAGGAATACAGGACCATATTCCGTCAGGTACGTTCCCGTATCCGCAGACGTTTTATAACCAGATGGATGCAATGGCGAAAGTCACGGGGAAAGCAGTTGTTACCGAGTATGACTATGAATCTGACCTAAGTGACTTTGATAAGGCGCAGAGCGTTGAAGCAGATATGCTCAGAGATCATATTATTGCAGTATATTCTCACCCGTTATTGACGGGATTTGTAATGTGGGGACCGTGTGATGAGGGACACTGGAGAGCTAACGGACCGCTTATTGACAGAAACGGAAACGAAAAACCAGCTGCGGAATACTGGAAACAGTATGTTCTCGGTGAGTGGAAGACAAATAAAAGCGGAAAGACCGATGAAAACGGAAAGCTTAATATAAGAGGTCACAGGGGAGAATATAAAATCACTGCCGCATACAACGGAAAAACATACGAATCCACACTAAGAGTTACAGAAAACGGAGAAAACAGTGTAAAGATAGTTGCAGATGATGGCAATTTAAAGATTGTTTCTTCGGAACCTGTTGATATTAAGAAAAAAAGTACTCCGTATTACAAGGATATAAGAGAAAATCGCAGCGTTTATCAGAACGCATATTTTAAAGCTATAGAAGACAGTATAGTTGAAGTGAAAACCGATTCCGGCAGGGATATGATATTTTTGAAAAACAGCAGCAATACCTCGCCGTGGGTAAGCACGGACGAAGCGCTGATAATTAAGACGGACGATGCTTATGAAAGCGGAGAAATTGAAATTTCATGGCATGACAAGCAGCGTATATACAACTATTTAATAGAAATATCATCAGACGGTAAGAATTTCAGCCCGGCAGTAATAGGTTCCGGGAAGGAAAAAACCACGGATAAAATAGATAGCGGAAGGTTTAACTATATACGTATAAAACCATACGGAAGGCTTCAGCTGGCAATAGACAGTATACGCTTTATGCGGACGGAAAAATGATGCCGGGAATATTTCATGGACTGACGAAAGGAAATAATGATATGATAAAAAAGACATTTATTGGCTCTGTAACTGCGGTAAGCTTGCTTTTTACATCTGTATCGGTGTGTGCTGCCACTATTGTTTCGTGCAGATCCGGAGAGACTGCGTTGGTTACGTTGACCACTGATGAAGCTTTGAATATGGGCTGCAGTCTGTTCGTTTTAAAGCCAGGAACAGAGCTTATTCCGGGAAATGACGGTGAAATAGACGGTGTGGTAAAGTTTGAAAACATAACGGTCGAAGGAAATGACGGCTATAAATCTGTTACATACAGCTTTAATACCTCGGAATTTGAAAAAGGTCAATACACCGTAAAAGTCGGCGGTACGGCAATAGGAATGATGGAGGGATATATAGTTGTATCCTCAGAGGAGGAAGCACAAGAAGCTGTCACGGAGCTTAAAGGCGCGTCATCCTCATCCCTTGAAGAGATTATCCGGAAATACAACGGTCGGGTTTGGCATGCTGAAAAAGCCGATTCGGAAATCACAGGCAAGATATATGAAATGCTTAAGTCGGAACAGTGTGATACCGCTGCCGATGCTGAACGGATTTTCGATACGGCAAAAGCCTTGAATGATATTGAAAAAGCTGAAAAAGCAGATATGGCAGATAAGATAAAAATGTATCATTCTGTTTTTGACGCTTTCCCGGATATAACTGATGAACAGATTAAAGACGCAGATTTTATCAATGCATTATACTATATTCTTCATGAAAAAAACGGAGCTGTTACTGTAAAAATGCTTGAAGAAAATATAAAAACAGCCGACGCATTAGGCAAGGTTAATGCGGCTGACCGTGAAAAAATTATTTCTGTAATTAACACGTACGCAGATGTACTCGGCATCGATAAAACCGTTTACAGCGGTCTTGATGAATATGATATGGCAAAGCTTGTTTATCGTACCGAAGATTTGAAAAGCCCAGAGGAAATATCCGAGGCTCTTAATTCGGCGGCTGCAAGTATTAAAGCTTCTTCATCCGGCGGCAATCGCGGCGGCTTGGGAGGAGGCGGTACGGGCGGAAGCTCCGGCTCGGGTATATTCGGTTCCGGAATAAACGTAAAGCCGCTCGATGCCGAAGAAATAAAATCGCTTGTGCAGGATGAAAAAATATTCCATGATATGGAGGATGCGGCATGGGCGGTAAGCTATGTTGATTTCCTTAATGCGGCCGGAATTATAAGCGGCGACGGTAACGGATATTTCCGCCCGAATGACCCGGTAACGCGCGAGGAATTTGTAAAACTGGCTGTAAGCGCATTTAAGACAGATGTTCCGGAAGCTACAGAGATTATGTTTGAAGACGTGCAAAATGACGCATGGTATGCAGGTTACATAAAGAATGCTGTTTACAACAAAATCATAACCGGAGTAACAGATACAATGTTCGGAACAGGAGAAAACATAACGCGTCAGGACGCGGCGGTTGTTCTTGCAAGAACTGCTAAGGCAAAAAAGGCTGTGCCGGAGAAAGGTTCAGCAGAAGGGCATTTTGCCGATTATGATGAAATTTCGGAGTATGCAAAATATTCTGTGTTTGAAATGTATAATTCGGGAATTATAAGCGGCTATGATGATAATACATTCAGGCCCAAAAACAATCTGACACGTGCTGAGGCGGCAAAAATGATATATGGTATGCTTGAAAAATGCGGTCTGATGTGAGTGGGAGGGTATATAGATGATTAAAAAAATAATTTCAGTATTTTTTGCATTTTGCATGATTTGGGCTATGTCTGTGTGCGCCGAAGCCGAAAGAATAAGTCAGACCCGGAAAACAGAGGTGTTAAAAGAACTCGGACTTATAGATTCATATGAAGAAAATGCCGGTGTGACTAAGAAAATGTTCGCGGATACCGTTGATAAAATTATGGGTACGGCATACAGCGAGCTGTATTTTGACAAGTCAACGGAAATGAATAATATCAGACTTGGTGAAGTGCTTCCCGTGCTTATTGAAATGACGGGATATACGCCTAAGCTGAATGAAATTCGCTCCGGCAATAAAGAGGTACGGTATGTGATGCTGGGCAAAGCGCTGGGACTTTTGAAGAATACGAATGTTACGCTCAGCGACTCTCTGACCATGAAAGAATATGCGGAGATGCTTTCGGCGGCAATATTTGATATAAACATACTTGACAAAGAAATTGCCGGGGGAACCACTACATGTAAAGTATCTGATGAAACCTTGCTGTACAGAAGGCTTAAAATCAGATATGAGGACGGCATTTTACATTCGGTAGGAACATCGGGGACTGTTCCCGGCACAAGTAAAGATACCGTTACAGTAGGGAATACCCTGTATAATACAAATATCAGCCTTGACGAGGAAAAATATCTTGGAAGATATGCAAGGGTTTATATTGATGACGACGAAAACGTTGTTGCGGTCGCAATTTGCGAAGATAAAAATGAGGAGGTTTATCTCACAAGCGAGGATGTTGAAGAGGGGGCGGATCCGGATAACAGGACAATCAGATATTACGATAAAAAGAACAGATTGCGTACTGCGGCGCTGAGCGCCGAGGTGGATGTGGTATTTAACGGAGAGCGTATCGCAGCTTATACCGCCGATGATTTTATGGATACCGATGCAAATATTGTGCTGATAAACAACGATAATAAAACAGGCTATGACGTAGTAATCATAGAGAGCTACACCACTGTAAGAGTGTTTGACTTTTCGGAAGATTCAGGGATAATATGCGGAACTGACGGAAACAATCATGACATTGAGGAATTTCTTGAAGAAGGCTATCGTTTTATAAATAAGGACGGTACAGATATGACGTTCAGAGCTTTGAATAAAAATGATATTCTTTCAATGAGATATACAAAGTCCGGAAAGCTTACAAAAATTATTGCGGGCAACGAAAGAATTAATGCAGTATATGAAGGACATGACGATAGTTTCCGTTATATAACGGCAGATTCAAAGAAGTACCTTACAACAAAACAATTTCGTGAGGATCAGGGTAAAACAGAAAAACTTACCATAGGCGACATGATTACGATTTATTTTACCTTTGACGGGAAAGCGGCCGATTATATTGTATATTCCGGAGGGGAGATTTTCGGGTATATGATAAGAGCGTATGTCGATGAAAATGATGATGCAGTCATGAAGGTACTCCTGGAAACAGGAGAAATAGAAAACCTTTCATTTGAAAATCAGATAAGAATAGACGGAGCAGGGTGTCATCAAAGCGGAATTTTAAAAAATACCGCACTTGCGAAGGATGGGAAATCACAGGAGCAGCTTGTAAAACTGAGACTTAATTCAAAAAATAAAATAGTTTCGGTACGTACCGCAAAAAATGAAAGCAATTTTGGAGGGTACGGATTTTCCGGACTTACCCTTAATTATGATTCAGCCGATTTTGAACCATTACGGCCAATCTCAAGACCTGAAGGAATGTTGCTTGGTTCAAAATATTATGCAAATGAGGACACGAAAGTGTTTTATGTTTATGACGAGGACAGTATTTCAACAGTGGTTAAAGGAACGCAGATTGTCGGCGGGGCGGCGGTGAACATGAAAATTTACAACGTTGATGAGAACTATGTTCCGGAAGCTGTTGTTATAAGAAGCGGCGCGCGTGCAAAATGGATTGATTATTACAACACATCGTACCTTGTTGAGGACACCAAGGAGTGCGCCGATGATGACGGAGATGTGTATTTGGCTATAGTGCTGAGAAACGGAAATACCGTTACAACTGCTAAAATTTACGATAAAGAGTGTACTCCGCATCCTGCGAATGCGTCAGGGAATACCGAATGGAGCAATATACCGATAAAGGATGTACCCAAGGGAGCTATAATACAGATTAAGAGCGATGCGCTCGGTATTTACAGCTATGCAATACAGTTTATTCCGACTCCTCTGAAAGACGAAAGGGTTTTTGAAGGCGGAGATGTCAGCGGCGGTTACGACAAAGGAATATCACGCACGATTCTGAATGGTTCTCTGCACTGTTACGGAATGGTTCTCGGAAGAACAAACAGCGGACTTATCATGAATTTTCATCATCCGGATCCGGAGGTTGACGGAGAAGGCGCAGTCTTCCCTGTAGAGACATGGAACAGACATATGATTTTCGACAAGGATAATACGGTTGTGACATTCTATGACAGGGACAGACAAAAAGCCGAAACGGGTACGGTAGATGAAATCAATATAGGAGATATGGTTTATATACAGGTCGATGGTTCAACAATGAATAATATTGTTGTTTACAGATAAATTTTTATTGAGTGGAAAAAAATGATTAAGAAAATTTTAACAGGTATTATTATAACTTCTGTTTGCTGTACCTTTTTACCGCAGGTTGTTCTCCCGTCGGAGGAGACAGGCAAAGAAAACATATATGCATGGTCAGATTATTACAGCGAAGCGGTAAATGACGGTGTGTGGACGAACGAATACTATGACGTAAAAACAAAAAGCTACAAAGCGGCGGACACCCAAAGAGAGATTGCATATTTCAGCGCAGACCAAAAATCAAGAGCATTGGCATGGACCCCGCCCGACGCAAACTCGGCATGGCCGGCGGGAGTGTCGGCATATTGGATGAGAGCCGGATATGACACGAGCGACAGTCAGCAGTATGCAGTAAAGACCTTTACCGCGCCGTCAGGCGGTAATATTGAAATAGGCGGGAGCGTTGGAACAGATGTGTCGGATCCTAACGGAAACATAAAAATAATGCATAATGACATTCAGCTGTGGCCTCGGCCGGGAAGCTATGAAGGAGTTGAGGCTCATCCTGAAACGGCAGACACATATCAGGTAGGCAATTCCACTTTATATTTTAAACCGGAGGAAATAACGGCAAAGGTAGAGCCGGGAGATAAAATACGCTTTATAGTTCTGAACGGTCGGCGTAATACGGGAAGTACTAATTGGGCGCTCACGAAGGTTCATATGATGCCCGAGATATGCTACACGGTAAACAAAGAATATCCGTCATATAAAGCCTCTGACAGTTATTACAGCTATGTGAACGGTGATGAGTACTGGAAATGGCAGTATTACTCTCCGTCGGAAGGCTACTGCGATCTGAAAAGCCATATCACATATATTTCGGGTTTTTCGGCGGACGGTACGCAGAACGGGGAAGGATGGATAAGAGATAATTCTTTGGGAGAAGCTGTCGGGAAATATTTCATGCGTCCGAATGTCGAAGGGGATAAAAACACATATAAAGCGGTGCGGACATTTACTGTTCCATATACGGGAACAATAGAAATAAGCGCGTCCGACGCAAACGGAAAAAACTATATATGCAATTATTCTGAAAGTCAATCCGCATATTTGCGCGTAAAGTGGAATGATAAGAAAATATGGCCAAAGACGGAAGGCATTGAGGGAGTGTTGCTCAAAGAAGATAAAATCCCTTTTGAACATCTGCAGCTTGATGTGAAAAAAGGAGATAAAATATATTTTGAAGCGTATATCGGCAATATTACATGGAATTATTATTCAAAGAAAGTATATTGGGATCCTGTTATAACATATACGCACATGCCAAACGTCATTGAAAGTATTACCTTTTCCGACGGGGACGGAAAGCTCCTCAGTGAATTTGATGAAATTGTTGATTGTCATGAAGTCAAAGTAAAGGCAGAAGTGTCGGCAGTTGATGAAATGATTGACTCTGCCGTTATGCTTGCGGCGATTTATGACGATGAGGGACGGCTCAGAGGAGCAGGAATTTCCGAAAAAAAAGAAATCGCGCTTAAATGCAGTGAGGAATTTAATATCAATCTTTCGCCGAGGGGCTTTATAAAGGATGGGGAGCTTAAAGTTTTCGTTTTTAATGATATAAACGGTATAATGCCGCTGAAACTGAAAAACAATGCTTTAATACCGGCTTCAAAGTATGAATATATGCCGGAGATAAGCATAGGCGAAGAGACGGTCCCATGGAGCGGGAAAATAATTTCAGACGTTCCGATAAGCGTTGGAGAAAAATACGCGGCAGCA
The DNA here is from genome assembly GCA_017935675.1 of Clostridia bacterium. Lineage (GTDB taxonomy): Bacteria > Bacillota > Clostridia > UBA1381 > UBA1381 > RGIG9115. The sequence goes on from JAGBHE010000064.1 coordinate 27,758, forward strand.
GGAGAGGTCTGTGATATTAAATCCGGCGAAGAGGTAAAAAGCCGCTTTAATGCAGGTAAAATAAAATATGTACGGTTAAAAGACGACAATATAAGCTTTTCCGTACCCGTAAAAAATGAAGGCGGAGTTATATATCTTCCTGCAAATGATTTCTTCAGAAAGTCGGGAGCAAAGCTTGAGGGCGATATCCGTCTTGTCGGCAGCTATAACGGTGCGGAAACTGTTATAGAAAAGGGGAAAAATATAGCATGGTATGACGAAGTAAATCTCGAGCTTGACGCTGAAGTTACGGATGACGGCACCGAGACATGGATTCCGCTTAATTATTTCAGTTCGCTTTACGGTACGGATATAACGGTGTCGGGAGATAAGGCAGATGTGTCGGTATGTGTAAGGAAACCGAAAATAAAGATAAAAGCCGAGGATATACTTCAAAAATACACGCCTGATGGCACTGTTCTCGGAAAGGACAGCTTCTGCAAGCTGCCGGAAATAAGCGGCAGCAAATATGATGTGTCGTATCAGACGGTAAGTGAAAAGGAGTTTGATAAGGCTCTGAGAATTAAAACCAAGGTACGGCCGGAGATAGTTTATGCATACCAGTTGGTAATGAAAAATACAGGTAAAATAAAATACGGAGATACCTGCGTGCTGACATTTTGGGGAAGAATGATTGATACAACAGAAGACGATGGTCTTGGATATGTAAATTTTCGATTTGATAATTCCGATTCCGAAAATAAGGTGCATTTGGGACACGAAATATCGCTGTCGGACAAGTGGGAGAAATTTACGCTTCCGTTTACTGCTTTGAGCGACATAGAAATAGGGCATGCAGCTATGAGAATACGTTTTGGGTATAAACCGCAGACGATAGAGATTGCAGCTCTTGAGATTAAAAATTACGGAAGTAAGGTTTCCGTAAAGGAGCTTATTCCCGAATATGCAAATGATACATACAAGGGCAGAGAAGAAGATGCGTTATGGAGGAAAGAAGCATTAAAACGTATTGAAAAGTACAGAAAAGGCAATCTAAATGTTTTTGTGAAGGACAGTAACGGAAATCCGATAAACGGAGCGGACGTCAGCGTGGATATGACGGAAAATGAGTTTATGTTCGGCACTGCGGTAAACGCATACTTTATGCGTGTTGATAAATTTGCATCAGACAAATATCAGAAGATATTAAACGAGAATTTTAATGCGATTGTTGCGGAAAGCCATATGAAAATGGGACAAAACTCAGATGATGCGGATTATGTGTACAATTATGCCAAGGAACACGGAATGCGTATGCGGGGACATACTCTTGTATGGGATGAAACGCCGCATTATACTTCAGACGTGTTAAATGAAATAACGCAGAGCGGAGTGAAATCAAGGATAGATGAATTCATATCCGATATGTCAACGCGATATGGCGATTGCGTTCACTGGGATGTTTTAAATGAGCCGACTTATAATATGTATTACAGAACCAGATATGGATACAGCTTTGCGGCAGACTGGTTTAAGACCTTCAGAAACGTAAATTCGTTTTCAAAGGCATATGTAAACGAGTGTACTTATGCAGGTAAAGAAAGCCAGAATCCTTCAGTGGACAAGATAACAAAAATTGTTGAGGAGCTTCGTGCGAATGGGGCTGAAATAGACGGAATAGGTGTGCAATGTCACGCAGGAGGCGTGGATATATATCCGCAGACGCTGTATAACCAGCTTGAACAAACCGGTGAACATGCAAACGAATTGTGCATTACGGAATATGATTACAAGGCGATATATGACAATAACAGCGTCACAGAGTCACAAACGACTCAGCTTGAGGCAGATGTATTAAGAGATTATCTTATAGCCGCATATTCGCATCCTAAAGTAACGGGATTTTTCATGTGGGGATTTGGAGCAAGAGGTCATTGGCGGGGAACTGCTCCGCTTTGCGATATTGATTATAATCCTACGCCGGGAATGAACGTATGGAAACAGCTTGTGCTTAACGACTGGACAACGAATGAGAATACCGTAACAGATAATAACGGGAAATGCTCCGTGCGGGGCTTTAGGGGAAAATACAGTTTAACCGTAAGCACAAACGGGAAAAAAGCAGTCATCAGCACTGTAATAAAGGATGGAGAAAATAACGTGACTGTTATTATTGATTAATTCGTAACTTATTGCGGTTGCAATAAAAAATATAATAATTTTATTGGAGGATATAATAATGTTAAAGAAAAAAGGATTTTTGAGTATTTTAGTGACAGTTGGTATGTCACTTGCGGCGTGTGCCGCTGCAGACGCGGCGGATAATGATATGCCGATGTCTTTTAAGGCTTCTGACTTTTTTTGTACGGACAGCAATGCGGACGCCATATGGAGATGGCAGTATAAAGAACCGGGATATTCATATAAGGATTTGACAGAGCCTGCTAAGAGACAGTATTTTGATGCGGGAACAACCGCTCTTGAGATACCGGTATGGACGAGTGACGCAAAGGATGTTAACCGGAGTGTTGCAATATCGGGCGATTTTATGAAAGCGGGTTACGGTAATGTTGAGAGATTTGCGGTAAGAACGTTTATTGCTCCGTATACGGGAAAAGTAGACATAAGCGGAATTGTGAAGGAGTATAGAGAAAATGCAACGGGTAATGTTAAGATTCTTTTAAATGATAACCAGATATGGCCTGCCGAAAATTCATATGACGGCAGTATCGACAATCTGAGCACGGAAACGTATCCAAATATTAAGGATACATATCCTATAAGATACGGTGAAGAGCTTGATTTATCCATGCAGCCGGAATTACAAGCTGTTTCGGTTAATAAGGGAGATGAAATTCATTTTACACTCGTGCACGGCAGACGTTATACGGGAGAGAGTCACTGGAGATATACGCGTACACAAATGAATCCCACAATTACATATACCGAGGCGAGCGGAGTGTATTTTGATAAGAATTACGGTATAGTTGCATCATCAGACGGCGAAAATGTTGTTTTAAGAGCAAGAGTAGGCGGCTTTGATGCAGGAACAGCGTGTATGATAGCAGCTTCATATTCCGAAGAAAAAGAGCTGAAAAAGGCGTTTGTAAGCGAAACGTTTTTGTTTGAAAAAGATAAAAATAAAATCATAAATATAATGATTCCCAAAAGTGCGGTTTCAGACAAAGTGACATTGTATCTTTGGAACAGTACGGAAAAAATGGTGCCGATAGAAGAGAAGACTACGGTTGAGATTGGTTCGATAAGTCTTAGTACATATGCTTCGGCGGACGCGTGGAATACGCAAACGCCCGGAAATGACCAATGGAAATACAGGGCTGTTAATATAGACAGCTCCGGCAGAAAAATTCGCGGATTGATAGATATGGACACCACAAAAAGTTTTGATTATTTTAACAAGGAGCAGACAGGTGCGGGCGAGGCATGGACCAGGGCAGACGGAGCATCGTACGGAGCAGCAATAGGCGAATTCTATATGGAAGCAGGATATAATAAGAATGCCGACAGAGTAAGATCGGCGGTAAAACAGTTTACAGCTCCCTATGACGGTGTAATTCTTATAACGGGTAATGCGCAGGCGGCTACAGGTAAACCCAATGCAAATATTAAAATAATGAAAAACAGAAATGATGCCGATATGGAAGAAACGGGAGAACTGATTTTCCCGGCAGCAGGAAGCTATACGGAGGAAATGGCAAAACAAGAAATTACCGACGCTTCATTGTCTTATCAGATTGTAGATACTTATGCATTGACGGCGGAAAATAAAGTATGTAATTTTGATGATATGAACCTCAGAGTTGAGGTTAAAGCGGGAGATAAGATAACCTTCGAAGTATATAACGGAAGAAGGGTCCGGGATAATGCATGGGCTAATACAAAAACGCAGTGGGATCCTGTAGTTTCATATATAGAAAGAATCGGATAAGTTAATCTTAATAATTTCCCTGACCGTTCAGAGGTTTCATTTACATAAAAAAGACCGGGATAATTTCATTTATAAACCTGAAAATTATCTCGGTCTTTTATTTTTATGGATTTATTTTAAAGCGCAGCGGTGTAAGAATTACCGGGATTGAGCATACTAAGTAAAAAAGCAAACGGCATTGGTGAAAGGAGTTCGGAATATAAATATGAGAGAATCGGTTTGGAAGAATAGTGCGGATTTACCCGAATTCAGTGAATTAGACGGCGACAAAAGGACAGATGTTTTAATTATAGGCGGCGGGCTTTGCGGAATATTGTGTGCTTATTTTTTAAAGCGGGCAGGCGTTGATTATATTCTTGTTGAAGGCAAAAGAATTGCATCCGGCATTACCGGGAACACAACTGCAAAAATAACGTCTCAGCACGGGCTAATTTTTGATAAGCTGGTTCGTGATTTCGGAAAAGAAAAGGCAGGGATGTATTTAAGAGCCAATCAGGAGGCGCTGAAGGAATATAAAAGGCTTTGCAGCGGAATTGACTGCGATTTTGAAACAAAAAATGCTTACACTTATTCTCTGACGGACAGGCAGATAATAGAAGATGAGGTAAAAGCGGTAAATTCGTTGGGATTTCCCGCAGAATTCAGCACCGTTTCCGAGCTGCCCTTTAAAACACAGGGCGCGGTTTGTTTCCCGGAACAGGGGCAGTTTAATCCGCTGAAATTTATTGCCGGAATTTCAAAGGATTTAAATATTTACGAAAATACCTTTATACGAGATATAACCCCGGACACAGCAGTTTCTGACAGCGGAAAAATCACCGCCGATAAAATTATTGCTGCAACGCATTTCCCTTTTATCAACAAGCATGGCAGCTATTTTCTGAAGCTTTACCAGCATCGAAGCTATGTGTCGGCATACGAAAACGCAGAAAAGCTGAATGGAATGTATGTTGATGAGAACAAAAAAGGAATGTCCTTCAGAACATATAAGGAGCTGCTGTTAATCGGCGGCGGCAGCCACAGAACAGGAAAGCAGGGCGGTGCATGGACAGAACTGAATAATTTTGCAAAGAGGTATTATCCGAAAGCTGAGCTGAAATATGAGTGGGCAACACAAGACTGCATGAGTCTTGATTCCGTTGCGTATATCGGACGGTATTCAAAGCGTACACCGAATATGTACACGGCAACGGGATTTAACAAATGGGGTATGACAACTTCAATGGCGGCGGCAAAAATCCTTTGTGATATGGTTATGGGTAAGAAAAATGACTATGAAGAGCTGTTTTCGCCGCAAAGAAGTATATTAAAGCCCCAGTTGCTTGTAAACGGCTTTGAGGCAACGGTAAATCTTCTGACACCGACTGCAAAGCGCTGTCCGCACCTCGGCTGCGCATTGAAATGGAATAACCTGGAGCATACATGGGACTGTCCGTGTCATGGCTCACGCTTCGAAGAGGACGGAAAGCTTATTGACAATCCGTCAACGGGAGATGCAAATATTAAGGGCCTATAACACACAGGAGAACCGTCCCTGTGTGTTATTTATTGCAGATGTTTTGAACACAAGGGGACGGTTCTCTTGTGTTTTGTTTCTTCCTATAAAACTTTATTTTAACTATCTAATGCAACTGTTCTTGTTGATTCATCCCAGGATATTCCAAGATTAAACTCATTCGCAACTGCACGTACCGGGACATACAGGATATTATCTATAAACCTTGCACAAACTTCAAGCGGAACATAAAATCCATCCTTCTGATTTTTTCTCATTCCAATTAAATTCGGAAGAATTTCGAGGATTGTCCCATCTTTGGCAATCGTTGTAACATATGTGTTTTCATCAAAATTCATATTGCATCCGACTTCGCCAAATACTTCCGCAGGAACCAACAGCCTATCGTTAAAAAGCACACATCTGCTGTATGATGGCTTTTCACTCCCATTTATTTTAAAAACAACATTTTTCTGTTCCTGGTTGAAGCTGCCCAAAGACATAGCATGCCATTCTATATATATTGCCGGACATTCAAATATGGTTCCGTCTGTAGCGGTTTCAGTTCCTGTTGTATAAATAACATCCGGATATTCCTCAAACGATTTTTCTATATCTCCCTCATGATATTCATATTGAGAAGCAAATTCAAAATGTTTTTTATGAATAAAATCAGGCGATGTATCATACGCAAATGATGTTATTGCTTGGAAAATTATTGTGTATCCCATTAAAAATACAATTACTTTTTTATACATTCTACACACTCCTTTTTTATAAGTATCCGTCTCTTACTGTAAGAAATTCATATATGAAATATTTGAAGATTCATATTCGTGAGTTGAACCGACATTATAATTTTTAACAAGAATAATCGGAGAATTAATAGTGTTATACAGTATTTTCATAGCATCTTTTCTCGTAATCTTATCATTGCCGTTAAAACTAATACCCTTTGTCAGATTAAGCTTTTCTGCAGCAGCGATATAACCGTCAGAATAACCGCCGTTTGTTTCTGCATACGGTTCGCAGAACAATAATGAAGAAGCAATTTTTATATATTCATTATATGTTATATCGTCTTGCGGTTTGAATACATTATTTTCATAACCGTTAACAAACCTAAAATCGATTAATTTCATCACATCATCATAAAACCATGAGTTTTCTGTAACATCAGCAAACGGCACACGAGAATCTGCAAAGGTCGCACTGTGTCCGTCTTGGCGAATTGCACGGTTTATAATTGCGCATACCTCTGCACGTGTTATTTTGCTGTCGGGGCGAACAGAACCGTCCTCATATCCGTTTACAATTCCCAGCTCTTTTAATTTTAATACAATATCATCAAAGGATACCGCAGGTATATCTGCCGGCGCCGGAAGGACATTTCTGTTCTCGTTTGCGGATATTTCAGCATCTGTTATATTCTTTTTGGAAATAACAGCATCAATTGTCTTTTCTTTAAATAAGGCACTTGCGCTTATGCTATATATGTGTTCCGGAGTAAGTCCCGTAAAAGTGAACTCATCTGCTGCAGCTGCAACGACTTTATTTGATGTAATGTCTCTTCTTTCACTTATATCATAAATAGACATAAGCATAATGTCTTTTTTATCAGCTTCGGATTTGAACTTGAAGCTTACAGACAATGCGTTTTCATCAGCAGCAAGTGTATAATGCGTATCTGCTATGAGATTTTTTCCTGGCAGAATATCTATGCTTACAGCCAGACTTGAAGACATAGGATATAAAAACACCATTCGCTCATTTATTGTGGTTGTCGTATCATCAGCGGCGCTGACATTTACTTCAGAAGAAATTATAATACCGATACAGCCAATTATAGTAATTATTTTTTTAAACATAACTGTTCCTCCATTCTTTGCCCGAAAAAATTAATTGTTTGAATTACATTACCGTAGTTTTACAGGCGGCATATTCCTCCAGTAAAGCTATGACACGCCGGGACGGTTTTTGTGTGATTGAGTTTTTTACTGTAAGAAATCCATATATGAAATATTTGAGGATTCATATTCGTGAGTTGAACCGACGTTATAATTTTTAACAAGAACAATCGGAGAATTAATAGTGTTATACAGTATTTTCATAGCGTCTTTTCTCGTAATCTTATCATCGCCGTTAAAAATAATACCCTTTGTCAGATTAAGCCTTTCGGCAGCAGCGATATAACCGTCAGGATAACTGCCGTTTGTTTCGGCATACGGTTCGCAGAATAATAATGAAGATGCAATTTTTATATATTCATTATATGTTATATCATCTTGCGGTTTGAATACGTTATTTTCATAACCGTTAATAAATTCCAAATCAATTAAATTCATTACATCATTATAAAACCATGAATCTTTTTTAACATCAGTAAAGGGTACACGAAAATCTATAAATGTCACACTGTTTTTGCCTTGGCGAATTACACGATTTATAATTGCACATACCTCTGCGCGGGTTATTTTGTTATCGGGGCGAACAGAACCGTCATCGTATCCGTTTACAATTCCCAGCTCTTTTAATTTTAATACAATATCATCAAAGGATACCGCAGGTATATCTGCCGCCGCCGGAAGAACATTTCTGTTCTCTTTTGCGGATATTTCAGCCTTTGGTATATTCTTTTTGGAAATAACGGCATCAATTGTCTTTTCTTTAAATAAGGCACTTGTGCCTATTCTATATACGTGTTCCGGAGTGAGCCCCGTAAAAGTGAACTCATCTGCTGCTGTAGCTGCAACGCCGTTATTTGGTGTAATGTATATCTCTTCATTTATATCATAAAGAGACATAAACATAATGTCTTTTTTTTGGAATTCGGATTTGAATTTAAAGCTTACAGACAATGCGTTTTCATCAGAAGAAAGTTTATACTGTTTACGCTCTACGGCAGTTTGTCCCGGCGGAATATCTACTTCTATAGACAAACTTGAAGACATAGGATATAAAAACACCTTTCGTTTATTTATTGTAGTTGTTGTATCATCATCAGCGCTGACATTTATTGCATAAGAAATCATAATGCCGATACAGCCAATTACAGCAATTATTTTTTTAAACATAATTGTTCCTCCATGTTTTTAATGAGCTTATAGGGGGAATATTCCCCCTATAAGCTATAACAAAAAACTTATCAAAATGTTTCGCACGAACCTGAAAGCCTTACTGATGATAGTGTTGTTCCTGAAAAGCGAAACCTATAGGTTGTTCCTGCCGGTAAGTCTCTAAAGCCATACTCTGTGGTTGTATGTGTTCCCATATTAGCTCCTTCCAATTCATATTCTTCCGTATCAACATTATACATCCAAACATGGCAGCTGTTCGGGGCATTATCAAAATGGAAAGAAATGTTTCTTTCTCTTGGCCCTAATGGTACAACATTATTAATATTATTAACAGTGTGTGGTGTAATAAGCTGTGAACTGCTCGGATATTTAGGGAAGATTTGATCGAAGTCGAAACTAGCTGTACGTGTCAAGGAACCTGTTGGAATTTTATCTCCCTTCTCGTAAATAACAAATTCTCCGCCGCCCGGTAACGGAGTAACAATTTCTGCAAAAGCACTTATACTCATTACCGAACAGGCCATAATAGCTGCGCAGACCATAGCCATAAGTTTCTTTAAATTTAACATAATAATCGTCCTTTCTGATTTTTAAATTTGTACAGCATTTATTAAATTTTTTCAAAACTATTGACATACAATAAAATATAGTGTAATATCATCATATGGGAGTTCTCGTTAAAACTGTTTCAGCAAGGTCAGTCGCTTATGGTTTTTAAGAGAGCTCTTTTTTTGAATATTTATAAATGTTGTTTTTCTGTTTTTACTGCAAATTACAAGATATATGGTCAATGATTTCATACTACAAATATCCATTTTATGTATTCAGTAACCCTGAAAAGTTTTATATTACAACCATATCTCCCATACGACTTTTATAATGAGCAGTAATCAGCTTGTTAAAGCAGTTCGAAATTTACCGTTTTTAAATACCGAAACATCGGAATCACCTCCCCTTAGCTGTCGGAAGATGTTGAGCAATATGAAACTGCTAAACGTACGCTTCCTTAAAACTTTTCTACAGAATAATCAGTGACAGCATTTGCTGATTTTTCCATTGCTGTCTCCTTTCTGCTGATTTAATTATAACACGGGAATAAAAATTTTCAACCGGTATGTGACAGTTTACGCAAATAGCGTGACGGTTGACGCAATTTGTCAAAAAAAGAAGTCATTCCGGAATATTAAAATTACCGTTGACTTCTTAATCTTATTCTTCTGTTGTATCAATCATTATATGACAGCAAAATTCGTTTTCTTCCTCAAAAAATTTTATCATACCGTTGTACTTTTCTACAATATTTTTTACGGATTTAATTCCTATTCCATGCAGCTCCGTATCGCTTTTTGTTGTTTCAAGATTTTTGTTATTCGTTAATACAGATGATTTTATGCTGTTAGTTACAGATATAACCAAATAGCTTGCATTTTTACATATATCCACCGATATTCTTTTTTCCTCCGTATCTTTTGCGGCTTCTATAGCATTATCCAATAAATTACCGAAGAGAACGGCTGTTTCGACAGGCGGAATGTTTATATCGGTGTCTTTTTTTATATTTACCTCCATAAAAATTTTTCTTTGGCTGCAAACTGCAATTTTTGAATTTATAATCGCATCAAAGGCTATGTTATCGGTGCTTATATAGTTTAAAATGTTGGGCAAGTAATTATTGGTCAGCGCATTTACATAGTCTTTTATATCGTCGCATCTGCCCTCATTTGCATATTGCAAAATGGTCAAAAGCTGATTTTTTATATCGTGCCGTACCGTTTTCATTTCCTTTACAAATGCTTCTTTATCGGCTATATTTTGCTTTAATGTTTCATTTTGTTGTTCAAGCAGTTTTGTTTTTATCGTATTTTCATATTCCTTATTCATACAAGCGTCCTCCTGACAAAGTTCTGGTATTCTTCTCTGACAAAATCAATTTTTGAACGGCTCAGACCTAATTGAGTGCCGTCTGTTAAAATTACTTCTCTGCTTGTGATTTTGGAAATGTACCGGCAATTAACCAAAATGCCGTTTTGAATACGAATAATATTTAACGGATATAATTGTTTTTCAGCTTCGGTTATTTTACATCTGATTTGCTTTTTTCCTAAAGCTCTGTCCCATATAATAATATCATTTTTATACGATTCTATGTATGTTACCGTGTTTATGTCAATTTCTATTGTACGGTTTTCGGTTTTAAGGTTAAAGGTAAGCCGCTTTCTTTCGTCCTCGGCGTCAATTTTTCTCAGCAGCTTTGAAATAACAACCTTTAAATCATGCATATGGCTTTTCCGCATAAACCAAAACGGGTGGTAATCATAAGAATGATATACCTTATCCTCATGACCTGTTACAAATATAATTAAAATATCTTCTTTTCTTTTTTGCAGAAGCGCCGCAGCTTCAAAGCCGTTCATTTCGGGCATATCTATATCAAGAAGCACCGCATCGGCATTTTGAATATCAAATTGCTTTATCAGTTCCGTTCCGCTGCTGAAAGCGGTTATTTCATATTTACATCTGCCGTTTAAAATCAAACCTATTTCTTTTTTTGTTTTATTCGCAAAGTCGCTGTTGTCATCACAGATATAAAATTTAATATTATCTTTCATTATTGCCCTCCTCATAAAATGACGGTTTGTGTTAATACCTCATAGCCGCACGACAGACATATCCCTTGATTTGCGTGAAGGCAATGTTCTTTACTGAAATTATATCATACTTTTTCCGAATAGTAAATACATTGATGAAAAAAATTGGTTATTATGTTGAAACATATCAATAATTATTAATATTTTCCCCATTTCTTAAGGCGGCGGCACAATGGGCGTTTTTGTCCTCTGCATAATATTTTTTTATCTTTTCTGATATTTTATATTGCAAAAATAAATAGAATGTGATATAATGTTCAGGTAGTGTGTCCGCGGCAGGATACGTACGGCACACGGTAATTTTTACAAAAAAAACGCAGCCGCGGCATTGCGGCGGCAGATAGGAGAGTACCATGTCTTATACATTTAAAGGCGGACTGCATATAACAGACCACAAGGAGCTGACAAACTCCCTGAAAACCGTTCGTCTGCCTGATTATCCGGAGCATATTTTCCCGCTTCAGCAGCATATCGGGGCAGTGCTTAAACCGATTGTAAAGGTTGGAGATACGGTGCAGGTCGGACAGAAGTTAGCTGACAGCGATGCTTTTTTGTCCGTGCCGGTACACAGCTCGGTCTCAGGCAAGGTCAGTGCCATAAGGCACCGGCTGCATCCGTCAGGAGATAAAATTGACGCAGTGTTTGTGGAAAACGATATGCAGTATACCGTTCACGAAAGCGTCAGGCCGATTGAAGACTATATGTCAAAATCAAAGGATGAGCTTCTTTCTGTAATACGTGAAAAGGGGCTTGTAGGAATGGGCGGAGCCGGATTTCCTACTTTTGTAAAGCTTAATCCTAAGCAGAAAATCGATTATATTATTCTTAACGGAGCGGAATGTGAACCGTATATAACGGCTGACCACAGGCGTATGCTTGAGAGTCCGTCCCAGATTTTATCCGGACTCAGGATTGCAATGAAGGTTCTCGGACTTTCAAAGGGATATATAGGTATAGAGGAAAATAAACCCGACTGTGCGGCAGCTCTTGAAAAGGCTCTCGGCGGCAAGGGTGATATAGAGATAAGAATGCTTAAAACAAAGTATCCTCAGGGTGCCGAAAAGCAGCTTATACACGCAATAACAAAGCGAAGCGTGCCGTCAGGCAAGCTTCCGGCAGATGTTGGTGCGGTTGTTATGAACGTTGATACCGCATATGACCTTTGGAACGCATTTGAGAACGGAATGCCGGTTACACGGCGTATAATCACCGTAAGCGGCGACTGTGTGAAAAATCCCGTAAATTTTGAAGCCCCGATCGGCATACCCTTTGAGTTTTTGTTTGAGCAGGCAGGCGGGTTTACGGAAGCTCCGAAAAAGGTTATTGCCGGCGGCCCGATGATGGGTACGGCACAGTATAATCTTAAGCCGCCTACGATTAAAACGACCTCATCTCTTCTTGCATTTCATAAAATAGATGATATATACAGCAGCGAAACTCCGTGTATCAGATGCGGAAAATGCGTTGAGCATTGTCCTATGCATCTGATGCCGCTGAATATAAATAAGCTTTCGATTGCAAAGAATTATGAGCTCGCGGAGAAGTACCATATTCTCGACTGTATTGAGTGCGGCTTGTGCTCATATATCTGTCCTTCAAAGAGAAATCTTCTTCATAATATACGTGTCGGGAAGCAGGCAATAACAGCAATTAAACGCGCAAAAAAGTCCGGGTCTTAAGATTTTTTGCACAGGAAAGGAATGAATGTAAAGATGGAAAAGCTTATAGTGTCTTCATCCCCTCATATACACACAGATAATACTGTAAGCAAGGTGATGGGCGATGTGCTGATTGCGCTTGTGCCGGCATGTATTGCAGGGGTTTTATTCTTTGGCTTCAGAAGCGCCGTTGTTATACTTACAGCGGTTGCTGCATGTATTATTTTTGAATGGCTATTTCAGAAGGCAACTCACCGTGAAACGACGGTGTCCGATTTGAGCGCCGCTGTGACCGGTGTGCTCCTCGGGCTTAATCTTCCGGTATCTATTCCATTGTGGATGGTACTTGTAGGATCTGCATTTGCGATAATAATAGTGAAACAGCTTTACGGCGGACTCGGGAAAAACTTTCTCAATCCCGCTCTTGCAGGGCGCTGCTTTATGCTGATAGCATGGGCAGGTGCAATGACAGCTTTTACTCCTGCCGCGTTTTCGGGAGTGGACGCGGTTACGAGCGCCACACCTCTTGCAATAATGAAAAACGGAGCGGAGGGAGTAATGCCGTCGCTTATGATGGCGTTTCTTGGTGCAAAGGGCGGTTCAATAGGTGAAACCTCCGGGCTTTGCCTGCTGATTGGTTTTATATATCTTCTTGTACGCCGCGTTATCGATTGCAGAATATCTCTCACTTATATATTATCATTTGCAATTCTGACATTTTTATTCGGAAACAACGGAAATATGTCAAAGCTTTATTATACAGCTATGCAGGTGCTTACCGGTGGTCTGCTGCTTGGAGCGTTTTTTATGGCGACTGATTATGTAACTACGCCGACAACGCCGAAGGGTCACATCATTTTCGGTCTCGGCTGCGGTATACTCACATTTCTGATAAGACGCTTCGGCGGATACCCTGAAGGTGTTTCCTTTTCGATTCTTCTTATGAACGTTGCGTCTCCGCTTATTGAGACGGCTACCATGCCTAAGGTGTTTGGTACGGAAGGAGGCAAATCAAAATGAAAAATGCAAAGGAAATAATCAGAGTCGGATTGATTCTTTTTGTTATAACGGCGCTGTCTGCTTTGCTGCTTGCATTTGTGAACAAGAAAACCGCTCCGCTTATCGAGGAAAATAACAGAATAAAAACAGAAAATTCCATGCGCACGGTTCTGAGCGATGCCGAAAGCTTTGAAAAGCTTGATTTTGAGGGTGAAGGTGTTGTTGAGGCATATGCGGCAAAATCAGGCTCGGATATTGTAGGTGTTTGTGTTGTTACTGAGGCAAACGGCTACGGCGGTGCAATCAGAGTTGTTACGGGTGTTTCGGCAGATAACAAGGTGACGGGCATTGATATATTGAGCCACAGCGAAACGCCGGGGCTCGGTGCAAATGCCACCGGCGACAGCTTTAAATCTCAATATGCCGGAAAAGCGGCAGGTATCGGTGTTTCGAAGGGCACGGCAAAGGATAATGAAATAAATGCCATGTCCGGAGCGACAATCACTTCAAAGGCAGTTACCGCCGCTGTTAATACGGCGCTTGAAGCTGCCGGAGAAATTCTTAAGGAGGCGAAATAAAATGAAGGGTACTGAAATAATCAAAAACGGGCTTTTAAAGGAAAACCCGACATTTGTTCAGCTTCTTGGAATGTGTCCGACCCTTGCCGTAACAACATCTCTGAAAAACGGACTTGGAATGGGTCTTTCGGCTACTGCGGTGCTTATTGCTTCAAATGTAATAATATCTCTTCTCCGAAAGCTTATTCCCGATAAAATCAGAATTGCGGCATATATTGTAATAATAGCAACGGCTGTCACACTTATTCAGATGGCTTTGAATGCGTATTTACCGGATCTTGCCGAATCCCTCGGCATTTTCATACCGCTTATAGTTGTAAACTGTATCATTCTTGCAAGGGCAGAGTCCTTTGCGTCAAAAAATCCGGTAGGAAAATCCGCACTTGACGGACTGGGCATGGGACTTGGCTTTACGGGAGCGCTTTGCATAATATCTGTTATCAGAGAGTTTTTCGGAGCCGGAACTATCTGGGGAATAGAGCTTTACGGAAATGTTATCAAGCCTGCATCAATTGTAATATTGGCGCCGGGAGGCTTTATTGTTCTCGGTCTGATTATCGGTGCGATAAACGCTATTGTCGGAAAGGTCGGTGAAAAGAAATGATAAAAGAAATTATTTCTATACTGATTGCAGCGCTTCTTACAGAAAATTTTGTCATGGTTAAATTCTACGGCATATGCCCGTTCCTGGGAGTTTCAAAAAAGGTTGAAACCGCTGTCGGAATGGGAATGGCGGTAACCTTTGTTATGGCGATAGCTTCAATGTTTACTTGGCTTGTAAATCATTTTCTGCTTGAGCGCTTCGGTCTTGAATATCTCCAGACCATAGCATTTATTCTTATAATAGCGGGTCTTGTTCAATTTGTGGAAATGTTTGTAAAAAAATCACTTCCTGCACTTTACAATGCCCTCGGAATATATCTGCCGCTTATTACGACAAACTGCGCCGTGCTCGGCGTTACGCTGCTGAACGTTCAGAACGGCTATGGATTTATAATGTCCTTCCTTTACGGAACCTTTGCCGCGCTGGGCTTTACTTTAGCAATTGTTCTGATGGCGGGCATACGTGAGTTCCTGGACGAAAATTCGGTTGTCCGTTCCTTCAGAGGTTTCCCGATAGCCCTTATAACCGCAGGTCTGATGGCTGTTGCGTTCATGGGATTTTCAGGATTCTCAATATGATGACGGGCTTTCAGCGTTTATTGAAAGAAAGGAGCAGTCTTAAAAAATGAAAGAAATAATTATACCTGTTCTCATAGTCGGAGGTCTTGGACTCCTTTTCGGACTTCTGCTTGCTTTTGCATCATATATTTTTGCTGTGAAGCAGGATGACAGGGTAGAAAAAATAAGCAAGGTTTTGCCCGGAGCAAACTGCGGAGCCTGCGGTTATGCCGGATGCGCGGCATACGCGGCGGCTGTCGTCGAAAACGGAGCGCCGGTTAATGCGTGCTCGGTCGGAAAGGCTGCCGTCGCGGAAAAGGTTGCCGATATAATGGGTGTAAAAGCCGAAGCGGCAGCAGAGCGGGTTGCGCATGTAAAGTGCCGCGGCACTTGTGAAAATACAACCGCAAAGTATGACTATGTAGGAGTTCAGGACTGTACGGCGCTTTCAAAGCTTGCCGGAGGTCAGAAGCACTGCCGTAATGCCTGTTTAGGCTTCGGCACCTGCACTACCGTGTGCGCTTTTGACGCCATCTCGGTTCATGACGGCGTTGCCTCAGTCAATGAGGAGCTTTGTACAGGCTGCGGCGCCTGCATGGGGGTTTGTCCCCATCACGTAATTGAGCTTATACCAAAATCCGCAAAGGTAAGGGTAAACTGTTCAAATATTGAAAAGGGACAATCAGCAAACAGGCACTGCAAGGCGAGCTGTATCGGCTGCAGAATGTGCGAAAAGGTATGTGAATCCGACGCTATACACGTATCGGATAATGTTGCAAGTATTGATTATTCAAAATGTACCTTCTGCGGCAAATGCTCTGAGAAGTGCCCCAAAAAGGTTATCAGCATAAAGGATAATTTGTCATCTGATGAATAAGATTTTTGACAAAAACAACATTGAATAAAGAAAACGGATGCCGTTTCAGCTGTGACGCGGCATCCGTTTTAAATTAAAGGAGCTTCAGAATATCTGCCTTTGAGATTACACCGACAGACCTGTTTGTTTCCTTTCCGTTTTTGAGAACAACAAGGGTTGGTATGCTCATTATACCGAATTTCATTGCAAGCTCCTGTTCATCGTCAATGTTCACCTTGCAAACCTTAAGCTCCGCGTTTTCTTCCGCTACTTCGTCAACAGTCGGTGAAAGCATTTTGCACGGACCGCACCATGAAGCCCAGAAATCAATTAAAACAGTTTCAGAAACTGAGGTTTCCTGCTCAAAATTTGTTTTTGTAAGCTCTGTTACTTTCATTATAATCTTCCTTTCTTACATACAAGATTTATATATTTCAATTATGTCCGTTTCAGACATGGGTTCATACGCATTTTCCATGCCTTCTTCAAAGGATTTTCGCGCCATGTCTTCAATATGCTCGGTACCGACGCCGAGCTCGGACAGAGTTGCAGGTATGCCTATGGAGCAGAAAAATTCTGCGGTGCGCCCGGCGGCTTCTTCAGCTATCTGTACATCCGGGAGCGCTGCGTCTATTCCGAGAACGTTAACACCGTATGATACAAGCTTTGAAATATTATTTCTTCGTATAAGAAATTTCATCCATGCCGGCGTCAGAACGGCAAGTCCTGCACCGTGTGTTATATCGTAGTATGCGCTCAGCTGATGCTCCATTGAATGACATGACCACGGTTCAGGCTTTCCGCAGCCTGTAAGACCGTTAATTGCAAGGGAGGATGCCCACAAAAGATTTGCTCTTGCTTCATAATCCTCCGGATTATCTACGGCTTTTTTCCCGCATTCTATACATATTTTAAGTAAGGCTTCGGAAATACCGTCCTGTACAAGCGTTCCCTCTGCACGGCTGAAATATACCTCAAAAATGTGACTCATTATATCGGCAGTTCCCGATGCCGTCTGAAATTTTGAAACGGTAAAGGTATATTCCGGGTCGAGTACGGAGCAAACAGGCTTTACTCTGTCATCGTGAAGAGCTTTTTTATCGTTGACAGACATGTTTGAAATAACGGCGTTTCCGTTCATTTCCGTCCCCGTTGCCGCCAAGGTTATGACATCAAACACCGGAAGACAGCTTTTAACCTTGCTTCCGTCAAGTATTATATCCCATGGGTCACCGTCGTAGCTGACAGCCGCGGCAATAACCTTTGCGCAGTCAACAGTGCTTCCGCCGCCGGCTGCCACAACGCCGCCGAGCTTATGCTCCCGGCAAAGCCTTACGCCCTCGCGGACGGATTCGATTTTAGGATTCGGTTCAACTCCCGGAAGCTCTTTGCAGCTTATGCCGTTTTCTTTAAAAAGATTTGTAATTTTTTCATAAAGACCTGTTTTTTTAATGCTTCCTCCGCCGTAAACAAACAAAACATTATCTGAATGCTTTAGTATTTCCGCAGGGAGATTTTTTATTGAACCTTTCCCGAAAAATATTTTTGTGGGTGCATAAAACATAAAATTTTCCATAATAATCCTCCGTGCCGCCTTTAGGCGGCTCAATCCATAACGTGGAAAAGAAGCAAGCAGGTTGCCTTCTTGAGGGGCGACGGCGTATGTTGATACTCCGAGTCCCGAAAGGAGGTAAGATGCGCCGCTTATTTTTCACGTTACTACTCCTCATACATATCAGCAAGTTTTCTTGCGGCAGCGGATAATTGTTTGATACCGTCAAAAACAGTATCCTCCGTAAAATCATTTAAAAAGCAGTCTGCCTCCAATGTGAAATATCCGTTATATCCGATTTCCTTCAATGCCCTTACAACTCCGGCAAAATCTATTTTCATGGAAAACGGAATCTGATGCGAGTCATGCCATTGGTCATTGTCATGTATATGAAGAGCCTGAAGTCTTTTCCCCAAAGCATGTATCATTTCAGCGGCAGATGTACCGCAGCCGCGCATTTGGGCATGACCGATATCAAGACATGCCACGAAATAATCATCATTTACAGCATCTAAATGAGCATTAAAGCTATCCGGAGTAGCACAGGCTGCAAAAGATGCCTCATTTTTCTCTGAATCCCAACCCCACATATTTTCCGTTGCAATT
Source organism: Clostridia bacterium (assembly GCA_017935675.1). GTDB lineage: Bacteria > Bacillota > Clostridia > UBA1381 > UBA1381 > RGIG9115. The sequence continues at coordinate 46,316 of JAGBHE010000064.1, forward strand.
TTAACTCCGTGCTCCTTTGCAAAGGGCAGCAGCTCAAAATACATCTCCGCATTCTCGGCAGGCGTTTTATCATTGCCGGGGTGAATTACGCAAATTTGCCCTCCCGCCTCTGCTGTGCATTCAATAGCGCGCTTAAGACAGGAGCGTATCTCGGGAGCAAAGCTTGGGAATGGAGCGTGTGACTGATTGCAGACAATTCCGTTATCAAGTCCGATCTGCTTTAATTTTCTTGCAAAAGCTAAATAATTGCTTCCCGACAGAGGATGAGCACTTTCCGAAGGCGTTTCACGCATGCTGAACATAGAAAAATCCCATGCGTCAAAGCCTGCCTTTGCTAAATATTCAATTGTCCGCTCTTCACCTATATGCCGGGCTGAAGAGCTTATTTCAGTAGAAATTTTCATCGTTATACCCCATTAATTTTTGTTATCATTATTATATCACATTTTATAAAAATGTCAATAACAATGTTAAATTTTTATTTGCCTCTGAGCCCGATTGACTTTTATGCAATATAGTTTCGGGTGCAGCACATTTCTTACGAAACACCGTTCAATAAGGGGCAAAGCCCCGTCATTCAACGTTTCAGTGGGGGATTGTACCCCCACTGAAAAAAGTAAGTGGAACCCGCCGCCTATAGAGGCGGGGGACATCTTGCTTTTAGTTATATTATGCCGTAACAGATGTAAATATTTATTGTTTATTTTCAAGCCGTGCTTTATACTCCTGCGGAGTAAACCCTGTGTGTTGTTTGAAAAGTTCATTAAAGTATGTTTTGTTTTTATAGCCAACCTGTTGTGATACAAGATATAATTTACTGTCTTTTTGGCCGAGATATTCTTTAGCCTTTTGTATTCTGTAGGAGGTGAGATAATCGAGGATTGATTCCCCTGTTTCCTTAAGAAAAATTCTGTGAGCTTGTTTTGACGAAAAGTGTATTTCTTTTGCAATATCATCTATTGTGAGGCGTGTTTTATAATTATTTGCAATAATGTCTTTAATCATTTCTGTCGCCCTTGAATGCTTGTTTTCACTGTTTTGCTGCACAAGCTCAATTGAAGCTCTTATGATATTTTCCAACCAAAAGTATAAGTTTTGAATTGTATCAAATTCGGCAAGCTTATCAAAAATCAGCTTTATAGAGAGTGTATCCTCAAGCGATTTCCCGTATTCCGAAAGTGTTATTTCAAGCATATTAATAACACAAAAAGTAAATGCATGGATATAATTTGTACTGTACAAATTATGGCGCATCAGATATTTTTTTAAAAATTTTTTTACTGCGTTATCCTGAGAAGAGAAATCTATATCTGCATCGGATAAAATTTCACGTATCTCGGTTTGGATATGCATTACATCAAGCGGCGTCTGTTCGGTATTTATTTCGTCATACATAATAACAAAATTTTTGGTGTTGCCGATTGCCTTGTCAAGCGTTTCCTTTGCCTGAATGTAAAGCGTATTCAAGGCTGCGGCATCTGTATCTCCGTTGCTTATACCTACAATAAGCTTTATAAAAAAATTTGTTTCTATATAGTCTTTCAGGCTTAGAATGGTCTTTACGGTATCAAACAGAGGCGATGGGAAACAGAATACTATTGTAAAGGTATCTTCTGATAGTATATATGGATAGTATGAGACTTCATCTGCTTTAAGCGATATGATATAATCGACTATGGCACAGTTTATGGTAAATAAATCGCATTTTGTATCGTTTGTTTTTGATAATTTGAATGCAGCTACAACCTTGTAGCCGGACGCTATTTTGAGATCGATTATTTTCTCGTTTGTGGTAATTTCATTAATGTCTATCGAATGGCTGAACAGTAAGTTTCTTAAAAATTGCTCCTGTAAAATGTATTTAATTTTGCTTACTTGATTTTGCAGCTGTTTTTGATATAGCTCATCTTCTTTTTCTGACAGACATTTGTTGTATGCGACAGTTATTGCTTTTTCCAGCTCATCATTTAAAATCGGCTTCAAAACGTATGCAATAACGTCAAGATTTATTGCGCTCTGTGCATAGTCGAAGTAATCATAGCAGCTTATGAGAATAGATTTAATTTTGATATTTTCCTGCCGCAGGGCATTTAAAAGTTCTATCCCGTTTAAAACCGGCATTTGTATATCGCTTATTAAAATATCGGTTTTGTTAAGACGCAGATAATTTAAAGCATCCGCGCCGTTATCAAAGGTTTCTGCAAGCTCTATGTCTAAATCAAGCTTGTTAAATGTATTGCTGACAGTTCTTTTTTCGCGCGGATTATCCTCTACAAGTATTGCTTTTAACATTTTCTTTTTTCCTTTCATAAAAGTTAATCGTTTGATATATGAGCGTTGCTTTCGCCGGCCGGCAGGGTTAATATAACATTTGTTTCTTCATCGGTAGATATGAAATCTATATTATAGCTGTTTCCGTAGTAAAGACTTAAGCGTTTTTCTATTATGCTTATTGCGCTGCCCGAATTGTTTTGTTTTAAATTATTGCTGCAAAATGTGCCCGCATTATCTGTAATGACGATTCGTACAGCATTGTCAGCCAACTCTGCACTTATGTAGATAAATCCTTTTTTATCCTTAAGTGTATTTATTCCGTGTATAAAGGCATTTTCAACAAATGGCTGTAAAATATTTGACGGAACCATCATGAAGCTTGCTTCATTTGACAGATCTATGGAGTAATCAAAGGGGTTTTCGTATGAAACCGACAGAAGCTTTAAGTATTCTAAAAGACCGGTCATCTCTTGCGTAAGGGTGCAAAAATCACTGCCCTTCTGAAATGTGTTTCTGTAATAGAGTATTAAGGAGTCAATTATTTGCTCTGTTTTTTCAGATGAATCTGCATATTTTATTGCCGATAAATTATTATACAAAAAATGAGGTGAAAGCCTTTGAGAAAGTATGCTCATTTCGAGAGAAAGCCGGCTTTGATTTTCTTCTGCAAGAGTTTTTTTAAGCTGTATAAAATAATCGCATATAATTTCAAATTCACTGAAATTATTTTTCAGGTTTTCTATGCTTTTAAAATCGTCCTTTAATATGGCATTTACTATAGCTTCAAGACATGCCGTCATTCGCTTGTATATTATATAACATAGTATGCCCATAATTATAAATCCGAGAAGAAGCAGGAAAAATAACTGCATATACTGATAAGTATGGCGCTTTACAATATTGTACTTATTAATGTAAATATTTATGCTTCCGGTTATATTATTCAGATTTTTAGTGAAGATATAGCTGTTTTTGGAATTAAGCTCGGCGATGTTTGATTCGGAATTTTTGTCCCCGTTACAGAATATTACATCGGAAAAATTATCGTGATTAAATACCACATAGGCATTTTCATATTCAATTTCTGAAATGTTGTTTTGAAGCGCTGAAAACGGGATTGCAATTTCCAATATATTATAATAATGATTGTTGGTGGAGTACTTTTGATAAAATGAAAAATATTGCTGTGAGTTTTTTTCGGTTATAATCCATATAGGCGTTGGTGTATTTGAAAGCTTGTTTATAAAATCATTATCAAACGGAATGCCCTTTGAGATTATATTCATTGAATATACATTCGGATTGTTTGTATATATTTTTATGTTCGATATATCAATATTTGTCGATAAAGCTCCCAAAACGTTATAAAGCTCGGAATTTACCGAAAGCAGAAAATACATATCCGGAGCGGATTCGGACGCAAGAATATTATTTAAGGTGCTGTATTGAATTAAAAAACCGGAGGTGGTATATACACTGTCTATTGTCTTGTCGATATTTCTTTTGCTGTCGCTTAAGGCAGCCGAAACATTTTTATCTATCATTTGATATATGCTTTTGTTATATATGCGGATGCATATTGCGGCTAAGCAGGAATAGGAAAGAAAAAGCCCGAAGCATATTATTACGGTTAAATGATTTTTATATGATTTGGTGTTGTTCATAAAATTATTAATTCCTCCGAAGAATAAGAGTGTTTTTTCAAAATATTTATGTTCTGTAGTCATTATAGCACACGAACGATTTTTTTGCAAGATACGAAAATTTATAATGTCCGTATTAGTGACTAAATGTCCCTATTAGAGGCTTTAAAATTTTTTATTGTTATGATATAATTGAAATCACAAAAACAACAGTTTGATTTTATCGGGCAATTGACTATGCATAAAAAGCAGTTTACTTTGCTGTTTGGGAAAGGAAGGCTAAAATGATGGATTCAGAAATCCGACAAAAGAAAAAAATTAAGAGGAAGAAATTCTGTCAGGACATTTACAAAGACAGGTATATATATCTGCTGCTGCTCCCGTCTATAATTCTTATAGCTGTATTTTCATATGCTCCTCTGCCGGGCATAAGAATTGCGTTTCAGAATTATAACATTTATAAGCCGGAGGCAAGCGAGTGGGTATGGTTTGATAATTTTATAGAAATATTTAAGTACGGAGATTGTTTAAAAGCCGTAACAAATACTTTTTACATAAGTATAGTTTTGCTTTTTATAACATTTCCGGCGCCGATTATATTTGCATTGCTTATAAATGAAATAACACATACGGGATTAAAGAAGACAGTACAGACTATAAGCTATCTTCCTCATTTCCTTTCATGGATATCGGTTATAGGAATTGTAACATCCCTTTATGCCAAATCGGGAATAGTAAATGATTTTATCGCAATGTTCGGAGGCGAGCGAATGCTGCTTCTGGCAGAGCCGGGCTTTTTGGTTACAAATGTTGTAATTCTAAATCTGTGGAAAGGAATAGGCTGGGGATCAATAATCTTCCTTGCAGCCATTACCGGTGTGGATCAGGCTCTTTTTGAGGCGGCGACACTTGACGGTGCAAATAGATTTAAGCAGGTTATATATGTGACAATACCAACTATTATGCCGACTGTAATAATCATGCTGATATGGAGATTAGGCTCTCTGTTCAGCGATAATTTCGAGTTGATGTACGGCTTGCAGAATGCATTTGTACAATTTGAGGTAATATCTACATGGATATACAAGAACGGTATTGAGGGCGGAAATTATAAGCTTTCAACGGCATTCGGACTTTTGCAGGGGGTAATAAACTTTATATTTCTTTTTGCGGCAAACCAAATTGCAAAAAAACTGACAGACAGCTCAGTATTCTGATAGGGGAGATACAGCAATGAAAAAATCAAATTCATATAAGGTATTTTTGTTTTTCAATTTTATATTTATGATGTTTATAGTTATAGTTATGCTATTTCCGTATCTGAATATTATTGCCAAGTCATTCAATGACGGAGCAGATACAATGAAAGGCGGACTAACGGTTTATCCGAGAATATTTACATTGGAGAATTTTAAAACGCTGATGAAGGACAACTCTTTAATCTCCGCGGCAGAGGTATCCGTACTGAGAGTGATAACGGGTGTTGTGCTTACGCTTCTTGTACAGTTTGCAGCAGCTTATGCTCTTACGAAAAATTTCAGAGGAAAATCAATAGCGCTTACACTTTATATGATTCCGATGTTTGTAAGTGCAGGTCAGATGCCAACATACGTTTTGTTCTCAAAAATGGGACTTTTAAATAAGTTTTGGGTATATATACTGCCGTCCTTGTTTAGCTTCTATAATGTAATTATAATAAGAACCTTTTTGCAGAATACAATTCCGGCGTCTTTGGAGGAGTCTGCAATTATTGACGGAGCGGGAGAGCTTACGGTGTTTTCAAAAATTATTCTCCCTCTTTCAAAGCCAATACTTGCAACCATTGCGCTTTGGACAATGGTTATGCACTGGAATGATTATACGACAACTCTGCTCTACATAAGAAAGCCCGGCTTGTATACTTTGCAGTATAAAATGATGGAACTGGTAAAGGAAAGTGAAAGACTGCAAAGTATAATAGCGGCGGCGAGAGAAAACGGTGAGGCGGTTGATGAAACGCTTCTGAATCAAATGCCGACATCGGAAGGAATAACAGCGGCTCAGATTGTTTTGACAACGCTTCCGATAATATGTGTTTATCCGTTTTTGCAGAAGTATTTTGTTAAAGGAATTATGGCAGGCTCAATAAAGGGTTAAACCTGAAAACGTAAATGTGAAAGGAAGGGTTATAATTATGAAAAATGTAAAATTAACAGCATTTGCACTTGCGGCAGCTTTGAGCATCATATCCTTTGGAGGGTGCAAACAAAAGCAGGAGGAGGAGGCTGAAATTGACATTTCGCAGTTTTTTGACTTCAATCAGTATAAGTTAAGCGACGAAATACCGGACTGGCAGGGAAAGAAGCTAAATCTTATCAAATGGACAGAGGCTAATTCTCCCAATTCAAGCGTTGAGAAAAAAAACAGGCCGGACAGTGATGTTGTATCACCGGAGTTTGAGAGAATTACGGGAGTTAATTATAATGTTGATGAATCGTTTGATAATACCGGCGGAAGCTTTGACGCAAAGGTTGCTCAGATGATTGCGGCGAAGAATTTCCCGGATGTTGCAGAGGGTGTGCCGGAGATAAAAAATCTTGTTGAAATAAACGCATTGTGGAAAATCGATGACCTGCTTGAAAAATATGCGCCGAATCTATATAAGCTGTTCGGACCTGAGTCACCTGTGTTTAAAGAATACTGGCAGGACCAGATAGACAACTACGGTGGAATTTATGAGCTTCCGTCCGGTATGCTCAGCGCACTTCGTGACATGAAGGCGGCAGGAATGAGCGATATAAGCGATGAAGCATTAAGCTCAATTTTAGGACCGGGACTTTCTCCGTATCCGTATTTCTATATGAGGGACGACATATTGAAGAAGCTGTATCCGGAGGCAAGCACTCAGGATGAAATGGAGGAGCTGTTTAATCAAAAAGGAAGTCTTACGCTTGAAGAAATGCTTGATGTTCCGATAGATTCTCCCGGTGATTTTGTAGATATGCTTTATAAAATAAAGGATCTTAATTTAAAAGACGGAACTAACGAGGTATATCCCATTTACACGCATACAGGCTCTGATAACTGGCCTGTACTGAGTATCCTGACGGGAATGTTCGGTGTGGGATGCGATTATTTCAGCTACTATGACAAAGAGGATCATACCATAAAGTACACCTTTAAACAGGATTGGTTTAAGGATATTGTTAAAATGTATAATAAGTGGATAAGAGACGGAATTGCTTCAAAAGAAGCTTTGCTTGACACAAATGCTATTTTTAATGAAAAAATCAGCAACGGAAGGTATATAGTAGCATACGGCAGCGCTCCGAATAATGACAATCTTGTCGGAGACTTTAAATACAGAAAGGTATATGCAAGATATAAGGTAAACTATGATAAATTTCTTGCCACTACATACAATTATCAGGGAACACGATGGGTATTTTTTAAGCAAAATCTCAGCGAATCGGATATGGCGCAGATTTTAAGAGCGTTTGACTTTGCAGCAAGCGATCCCGGCTGTAAGCTTATGAATTGGGGACCGGAGAGCGCCGGGCTTTATACAGAGGATGAAAACGGTAAGCTGCAATATAAGGACGAGGAGCTTGCACAGCAGATGACATTGGGTAAGGGAGAGCTTGTTGAGAAATATGGATTGCTTGCCGGCACATGGCCAGGAAGATATACAATGAAAGCGACAAAGTATCATCCGAGAAGCTATTATAACGGTGATTTAAGCTTTGATATAGGTTACAATCCTGCTTACTACGGCAATGTTCAACAGATAAAAACAAATGCAGCGTGCATTTATTCGGCTCAGGCAACAGCCGCGATACCGGAGCTTAATACATTCTGGCAGTCACGTAAAACATTCGAGGACGCACTGCTGAAGGTTTTTGCATCAACATCGGATCAGGACTTTGAAAATAATTATCAGGCTGTTATAACGCTTGCGGAGAAAAACGGGCTCACCGATGAAACTCTTGCGAAATATGACGATTATTTCAGAAATAAGCTTAATAAGAATTACATGAAAAATTTAGAGCCGTAATCGGTGCGTGCTTTTAAGTTTTACAGGCAATGGCACTTGAATTTGCACCTGCTTGGTTTGTGCGGAAAGGAATTAATTTAATGAAAAAAATGCTGCTTTTTATATTATGTACGGTAATGCTTCTTCAGGGGATTTGCATGCCTGTGTCCGCGGACGGCGGCTTCGTTTTGACAAACATGCCCGGAGTGTATCTTACGTCCAACAAGACGATGGGAAGCGGAGACCATGATATTTATAACCTTATCGATTCTGTTGACACAACAAACTATATGGCGGAGCAGAATGGAAAGTATTCACATACGGATGCATATGTTCAGGTGAACTTCCCTGTAAATGTAAGCATTAATAAAATAAGAATTTTTATAAGCACAGGATGCTGGTACGGTGTTAAGGATATAAATGTTTCCTTGTCCGACACGGCTGATTTTTCTGAGAAAGAAACGGTATATTATTCTGATGACATGTACTTGAATTCAGATGACGATTTAAGCATTCCCGCATATCAGGTTAATAAGAAGAACGGTGAAATTATAATAGATGTTTCGCCCGATACGCCGTCGTATAAATATTTGAGAATTTCTCAAAACGGAAATGCGGGATATTTTTGCTTTTCAGAGATAACCGTGTGGGGAGGAGAGGCGGATATTGAGAACATATCCTTTGACGGCGAGAGGCTGACAGATTACCCCGATACAGACCCCGCAGTATCGGGATGTCTGTCTGCATATCTTACAAACGGGCTGACAGACGGAGATTTTTATACGGAAGCCGTAAGAGTGAGAGGTGTCGGAACATACAAATATGCATGGGTAAGAATAGACCTTGCGCGCCCTGCCGTTATAGAAGGTATAAAGATAAGGCCGACCGATGAATCGCTTCAAAACAATAATTTTATCATGTTTCTTTCAAATAAGAATGAATTGGGAGACGATATTTTATCCTCGGGAGTCGATATTTCCTTGCTTGTCAAAGAACATAAGCTTGTGATGAGATACGGGGCAGGAACAGCGGCAGGCGGCAGCATGTGTGTAAAAACCGATACTTCTGAAAGCTACAGATATGTATGGGTCCTTGCAAATGATTTTAATAAGGAGCTTTGCTTGAACGAAATAGAAGTATACGGCAGATATTTAAATTCCGCAGGCGGAGTTAAAAACCTCGCTCCCGACGCTGTGATAAAAAACCATCCCGGCGGAAACGTAATATATGAACTGAATGACAACGATTTGAGCTCTGACTGGATTGGAGAAAATGAAAGTGTTATCATTGATCTTCAAGACAGCTATAATATCAGCAAAATAGGGGTGCTTCCGTCAAAAGCAAACAGGGAAGCGGCAGGCGCTGTTGATATTGAACTTTCAAATGATGAGAATTTTGAAGAAAGCGTCAAAATTTATTCTGCTGAAAATGAATTCCCAGTAACGAAAATAACGTTTTTACCGGTTGACGAGAATTATGATTACAGATATATAAGGATTTCAAAAAATGCGCCGGGGCTTATAGGCTTTGCGGAGCTAAGAATAATAACAGAAGACTCGTCAAATCGGTTTTTTGTAACCGGGACAAACCCCGCAGACGGATTTTCGGAAGCTTCAAATATAAATGTCTCTGCTGCCCTGACCGAGGGCGCGGATATTTCCGGAGAATATGAAAGTGTTACAATAACCTTTAGCAAGCTAATAAATGAAAGCACGGTATCAAACGAAACAATTCTTTTAGAGCGCATAGCCGAAAGCGGAGCGGAGAAAATAGCATACGGCGCCGGAGATTACTTCGTAGACGGAAAAACCTTTGGCTTGAAGCTTGCGGCTCTCGAGTCGGCAAAAAGATACAGAATAACCGTTACAGACGGAGTTTGTGCATATAACGGTGACTGCTTGTCCGAGGAATATGTGTTTTCATTCGGCACAGCAGGCATTTTGAAGGAGAAGCTTGACCCGGAGGCAGCCTTGTCAAATATAGCTTTAAATAAAAGCATAATTTATTATAATGACGATGAAACGCCTGTCGAGGGATATCATGATATATATGTGACGGATGGACTTGATACAAACGGATGCGTAATGAATATAAGTGACAGAGGAAAATATTCGTATATTGTAGTTGATCTTTTGAATGTTTATGATTTGTATGCATTGGAAATCAGGCAGAGAAGAGGAATGGGGCATGACCTTAAAAATGCAGAGGTTGTGGCAGCTGATTCTTTGTGTCCTGTTGAGGATATGCAGGTTTTGGATACATTTGGCGCATCAGGCGCTGAGGGCGACACATATACCTTATACTTTAACGATTATATGGGGAAATACCGATATGTAGGTGTGAGAAGAATAAACGATCCGGTTGGCGTCGGTGTGGCAGAACTGAAAGCCTGGGCATATACGACAAAGGATTTCGGAAACTGGAGGGCAGAGTACGATGGGAAAAAGGCAGACAATATAGAAGCGGCAGGTCAGTATACTTTAAAAGGCAAAATTCGGAATATAAAAAAATCGGACGAAGCTTACGGATTTTTTATTGCGATGTATGACAAAGAAAACAGACTTGTCGGAATGAGAACTGAAAATCTGACGGTAAGGGGACAGTCAGAGCTTGAAATATCGGAACAGGTAAGCATTACGTCCGAGGTAAGCGCGGTAAAGTGCATTCTTGTAAACAATACGGCTCAGCCATCTATGAGTACAGACTGCTTTATTCTGTCAAAGAGTCAGAGAAAGGAATGATGTACAGGTGAAAAAAATACTTTTATCAGCAGTATCTGCCTTTTCTATATTGGTTTCTGCCGTAGCTTTTGCGGAAATTAATTACAGCTATGACGAAAATCACGTTTCATTTGATATAGAAAAATCGGAAAACGGAGATGTAAATTATACTGATAAAATAAGCTTTGCGGTGCTGAAACCCGGCAAAGAATTTGAATATGCAAAAGCTTCCGATTATAAATATATAGACGCATATAATCAGTCGGAGAATAATGTTAATATAGATTATTTTTTCAGCGATAATGATTGGGGAGCGCATAAGCTGAGGCTTACGGTGACTCATAAAGATAATACATCATTTTTTAGAGAATATTCTTTTTATTATAATTCTCCGGAGGATATAAACGCACTTATAACCGATATGAAAAATGTCAAAGCGGAGGGGGTTAATGCTTGCTTAAAAAAATACGCATTTGAGAGAAAAGTATTAAATCTTGAGGAAATAAGCGAAATTAATCCTGAAAATATAAATCTTGACGCAAAATTCCGCACAGCGTATGAAATGACAAGGGATATATTTGCAAGCGGCGGAGAGTATGAATTTAAAACTGCTGTTGACGTTTTAAATTCATTGAAACTGTCAATGCTTGCTGATGCGCTTATGAATAAGGATTCGGACAGCTTTTGCAGTTTGTACGAAAAGTATATAGGCTCTGCAAGCGGTCTTATAGACAATAATGTAAGTTCTGAAAAGTATTTTGAAATTTTTGAATGTTTTAAAAATTCAATCGGGAGCTATACTGATTTGATGCAGTCGCTAAAAAAAACATCATTGCTTACTTTGATTGACAACGGAACATCACAAAATTTAATTGACGCTGTAACAAGGTATGGAAGCTCTTACGGAATAGATATTGAAGAAACAAAAGAAAAGGGTGTTGCGCCGGGAGATATAGCTGCACGCATAGACAAAAGTAATGCTGTGCAGTATGCCGATTCCTTCGGAACTGTTTACAAAAACATAGAGAGCAGTCTTATTCCCAAAGGAGGAAACACTGTTCCAGGCAGCGTAAGCAACAAAGGCGGCGGAGGTTCGGGAAGCCGCGGCGGAGGAAATTACTCCGTTCCGACAGTGACCGAAAATGCTGTACAACCGGAACAGGCAATTTTTACAGACGTATCGGATCAAATGTGGGCGCATGATTATATAAAATACTTAAAACAGCAAGGCAGTATCAACGGATACGGGGACGGAAGCTTCAGACCTGACAGCTATGTAATGCGCGAGGAATTTATAAAGCTTGTTATCGAATCCTTGAAAATAAAAACGGATGATAGCAGAGATTTGCTGTTTCTTGACTGTGATAAAAATCAATGGTACTACCCTTATATAAAGATTGCTTATTCAAACCGTATAGTAAAAGGAAAAGATGATTATACAATCGGTATAGGTGAGGAAATAACAAGAGAGGATATGGCTGTTATAATATGCAGAGCGGCGGGAATAAAATCGTCCGGTTCTGATTTATCATTTACAGACATTGAGGATTTTTCCGAGTATGCAGTGCCCGCAGTAAGCGCAGCGGCTGAAATAGGTGTAATAACAGGCTACGGAGACGGAAGCTTTAAACCGAAGAATAAGGCTACGAGAGCGGAAACGGCAGCTATGATATGCCGTGTGCTGAATTATCTTAGCGGAGAGACAAAGTCTTAAAGCCTTTGGTTTCCTGAAAGGAGTTAATGGTTATAAATGAGAAAATTTTTAACTTTCATTTTATGTGCGGCAATGCTCTTGTGCTTTATCCCGTCTGCGGAATCGGCAGGTGACGGAGTCAACATTGCCCTCGGAAAGCCTGTATCTGCCACAGGTTGGTATGCACAGGAAAGTTCGGAAGCACATGCACCATACAAAATTAATGACGGTGATGTAAATTCGGCATGGGCAAACGGCGAGGCTAAAGCAAACGGTCTTAATTACTGTACAATAGATCTCGGCTCTCAGTGTCTTATAACAAAGATTATTGCAAGAACAAGAAGAGATATGGACCAAACATATAACAGATACGGCTGGTATATCGTAGGAAGTAATACCGGAGATTTCACAGACAGCGTTGTTTTGGGAACAAAAGCCAGTGCCGGGGAGTATTTAGAAGACTTTGAGCTGAAATTCAGCGATGCTGTAAGCTACAGATTTATACGTGTTCAAAGCGAGCGGGATATAGTTGTATCAGAGCTTGAGGTTTACGGCAGCAAATTGGATTCGGGAAGTATCTTGTACAACGATACGGATGATGCAAAGTACTGCAATCCGATAAGGCTGAATAATTATATGAAGCTTATTGAACCTTTAAGTATGTATGAATTTGGTGTAAATACACTTATAACAAGGGGGGAGGCGGCAAAAATTATTGCAGCTGCCATGAATGCGGGCGGTGAATACGAATATAAAAACGCGTATGCGGATGTCAGCGTGGATACCGAATACAGCGGATATATACAATGTTTAAAAGATAACGGAATAATAAGTGAGGCGCAAAGCTTTCGCCCGTCCGAATACATAACCTGTGCTGAATTTATCAAGATGGCGGAATACGTGCTCGGCTATGGAAAATACATGGATTTGATGGGCGGATTTGACGAAGGCACAATGACTCTTGCATCAGAGATTTATCTTTTAAAAGACACTGATTTGTATGCAAACTCAAAGCTTACAAGAGGTGAAGCTGTTATCGTTTTGTATAACATGATGCTTGCGTTCCCGTCAAAGGCTTGGCAGAGCGGAGCCGTATCAAAATTTAACCGTTCAGATAAAACCTATCTCGAACATAAATTTGATTTGAAGCTTATAAAAGGGATAGTAAATGCAAATGCAGTTACTTCGGTAAACAGTGCAGAAAAGAAGGCGGGAAAATCAATAGTTGAAATTGATGGAATAATGTATCTTGATAAGGATGATATGCTGTTTGATCACGTGGGGGAAAGTATGTACGTGCTTGCCCAAGGTGACGAGCTTGATATAAAGGCGTCGTGGGAAGATGTAAAAAGCAATACGGTTTATACCGTAGCAGCTGATGATATTGAGGACAGCAGACTTGACGAAATAACGGCAGACAGCGGAGGAAAAAGCAAAAAATACAGGCTTGAAAATTCATATATGGTACTTTTGAACGGTGTTGCCTATTTTGATTATAATGCAGATACATTAAAGCCTGAGGATGGTTTTTTGGAGCTTGTTGATAATGATAATGACGGAAAAGCGGAGGTTGTCAGGATATGGCAGCCGGAGATTTATGTGTCAAAAACTTATTCATTTGAGGAAAGCAGTATATATATTTCAGATGTTTTCGGGAACAAGCAGCAGCTGATAGATATTGATACGCTTGATATAAGAATTTCCGGAGAAAAATCGGGATATGAGGATATTAAAACAGGAAGCTCAGCTGTGATTATTAAGCTTTATAGGTCGCCTGACGGCATGTATGTTAAAACAGATTACGGTATCGGTTCAATATCAAACGGAATACCCAAAAGCATTACAGGCGAGTTTGTCACGGTTGACGGGGAAGAATACGCTTTTTCAAGTTATTATTTAAACAACAAATCATCAATGGATGATATAACGGTCGGACGCAGCGTTGAACTTGCATATGATGAATTCGGAAAAGTTCTCGCAGTTTTGACGGCTGAAAGCTCAAAGGACGGAGAGGTCTTGGCGTATATACGAAACGTTACCGGTGACGAGGATAATGTATTTTTTAAAGTGTTTACCGAAAATGCAAGCTTTGAGCTCCTTCCGGCGGCGGAAAAGGTTCATTTTGACGGCAAAAATACGTCACGTTCCGCACTTGCTGAATTTGCGCAAAGGAATAAGGACTACTTCTGCGGAAGCATGGCATATTACAGATTAAACGATAACGGGGAAATAGTGCTTTTGGAAACGGAAAAAAGCTCGGCAAGCAACAGATTGGAGCCTGTAGACGGTGTTATTAATGAAAACTGTTACAGATACGGTACAGCTATTTATTCTTCTTCGTATATGGTAATGGCGTTTAAGTCTATGTCAAAATCGTTTATAGTTCCTATGGTGGACGGGCAAATACCGACAAGCTCTGCTTACGACAGATATTATCAGGTGTCTACTATTGGGGATTGCATACCATCATCGATACAAATAAAGGATTCGGACTGGAATTTAAAATTTTATAATGCTGACGATTATACAATTCCGCAATTTTTGGTGATGCAAAAGAATTATTACAATACAGAGAATACAATAGGCATAAAAATAGGTACGCCTGTTGCCGCTGCGTTTGAAAGTCCGTATCTTGTGGAAAGCGTAAAGCAGAAAATGAACGATGACGGTGACATATGCCTGAGTATTGTCGGATACGGGCCGTATTCGGAAGGGGCTGTTGAGCTTACAATAGCCCCCGATATTGAATATATGTATGAAAAATACAAGATAATTTCAAAGAAAAAAAGCTGGTTAGAAACTCAGTATATGGATATTGACTTTAATAAAATCAGTGATTTTTCAGAGCTTTTGAATTATGTTGCTCTGATAAGCGATATTAAGGGCGGCGATATAATTGCCGCAAAAGTTGATGGTAATGAGGCAATTTCCGTTGAGAGAATTTTCTCTGCCGAAAACTCAAAGGCAGAGATTGGATTAATCTATTCCGGCGGTTCCAATTATAATTATTCATATGCAGCAACAAGAATAATGAAAGGGACATACAGTGATAACAGTGACGGAAGACTGGTTCTTGAAACAGGCGGCGGCAGAAGAGAAATTATCGATACTGTAACGATAAAAAATATTATTGTTATAGATAAGCAGGGCAAGGCTTCAAAAATATCAAAGTCAGAGCTTGCAGGCTATGCCGCAAGGGGTGTGGAAATGGCGGCATATACCAAGTGGGCTAACGTGTATATGCTTGTTCTGTACGAGGATTGAAGGGCTGAGAAAACCGCTGCCCGGAGGCTTGACGTACAGCATGCACGACAGCAACCGTTATAAGCGGCAATCTGCACAGATTATTTTTCAGGCAGTTTTATGAAGGGAGGTCATGGTTGTATACATGTTTAAAAAAATAACTGATAAGCTTGTTTTCGTTCTTTTATTGACCTTGATTTTTAATTGTACATCGTTTTATGTACTGGCGGAGGAAAGAGCCTGGAAGCAACTTTATGTAAACCAAAACGGCAGTGATGATAACAGCGGTACGGAGGAAGCTCCGTTTAAAACAGTGCAAAGGGCAATAGATGAGGCAAAATACATTTCTCCTGATATGCATGGAGATATTATTATACATATATCTGAGGGTATACACTTTCAGAATGATATATGGGAATTTGATGTTGAAAATTCCGGCAAAAACGGTCATAGCATTGTGTTTGAAGGCGCAGGTGCGGAAAAAACCGTAATATCCGGAGGAAAGAGAGTATCAGGGTTTGAACAATGGGATGAAAACCCTGAAATCTACAGAACAAAGATAGACGGTGTATCAGCCGTAAGAGAGATTTCTGTAAACGGCGAGATGCGCTACCGTGCAAAAGGCGAAAAAATGTATAAGGGTGTTTTAGCGCCGGAGGAACAGAGAAATCTTGATTTTTATACGGCAAATAAAAATGCGCCAAAGGACCCATATAACTTTTATGATGTGAATACATGGTATTTGTATGACGGATTTTATATGTCGAAGAACGATATCGGTTTTTGGAAAAACCCTGAGGATATAGAGTTTACATGGATTGTAGAGTGGATACCTCATATTATGCACGTGTCTTCAATCGATCCGGTATCGGGTGACGACGGCATAGTAAGAATAAGAATGAATCCGTTTTTTAACTTCATGAGAACGCAAAATTCAAATAATAACGCCGGAACCCCGGAAAAATATTTTGAAATATCAAATGCCATAGAGCTTTTGGACTCACCGGGTGAATTTTATTATGACAAATCCGATACGTACCTATATTATATGCCATATGAGCATGAGAATATGTCTGATGCCGATGTGATAGTAGCTGTTCAGGACAGAATCATGTGCGTAATCGGAGATGATATTGATAAAAAGGTTGAAAATATTACTTTTAGGGATATGTCGTTTGCTCACTATACATCGGATGTATTTGATATTACGGGCGGTTCAAACGGTCAGGGTATGTCATGGCACTATGCTAACGGCAGACTTTCGCACTCTGCCATATATATTGAACGTGCAAAAAATATAAATTTTTACTCAAATCATTTTTACGGACTTGATTTTGCGTGTATACATATGATAAATGCGGTAGAGGACTGCGAGATTATAGGAAATGTATTCAGCGAAATAGGCGATATGGGTATAATTATAGGAAGCGCAGGACATCAGGCATCCGACCTTTCGGAGGGCGAGCATTCAACCACTCCGCCGAAGGGTAATTATTATACACATCTGATAGATTCCGAAACGCCGGTTAAGGTATCGTTTAACGAGCAGGCGAGATATCATGGATGGTGGAATTCTGCCAGGGCGCTTGCATACTTTCGTGATTCCGCGCCGCATTATAATGAAACCGACCGTTCATGGTATGTTCCGGAGCTTGATAATGAAAATTATGTAACATGGTTTGGAGACCCGAAAGCAAAGGAAAAAGGAATAAATCAGTGGGCAAGATTCGATTTCAAAAAGAGGCAGCGAATCGACAAGATTGTACTTGGCTACAGGCTGTGGGAAACAACGGATGAAAACAGGTCAAACTTTGAAATTCTTCTTTCAAACGACAGAAATTTTGGGGAAGGGAATTATGTTGTGGCTCACCGCCAGACCGAGCCGCTGAAAAAGGAATTTAATGAAATAGAGCTTAATGTTCACGAGAAATACAGGTTTATGATGATAAGAACAATTACTCCGTCCGCTATAGGAATTTCAAGGATTTTTGCCCTTACAAAGGATGTAGAGCCGTATGTAAGATTTGAAAGGTGTAAAAATATAAAAATAAATAATAACTATTTTAAGGATATCGGCGTAACATCGTATAATGGCGCCATTGCGGAGCTTGTTGAACGAAATATTGAAATAACACATAATGAAATTGACGGTGCAGGCTATTCGGGAATAACTTCCGGCTGGAATTGGGGCAATACGGCATACAGTCATTTTGATGCAAATGTTTCATATAACCGCATAAACGATATTAATAAGGTGTTGGCTGACGGAGCGGGAATATATACTCTCGGACGTTCCGTAGGCTCAAAATATACAAATAATTATGTTTCAAACTCAAATCTTGCTTACGGAGCTTATTATACCGATCAGGGTACAAGCAGCACACAGTGGTATGATAATGTCGGAACAAACACGTCAAGGGTGTGGCATATATGGATAAACACGGTTATTGATAACATATTTAAGCGTACATATTCATCAACCTCTGTTTACAATTATAACGGCGGGAAAAATGATTTTGAAAAGCCGGTTGTTTTTGTAAACGGAGATCCGACAGAGGCGGTATACAATATTATGAAAAAAGCCGGACTGGAGGAAAAATATAAGAATATAAAAGCTTGGGTAAAAAATGATACTGATTTTAAATATGCATGGGATTATTATACTTTTTACCCCCACGTTTCAAAGCGGATGGGTGCGGAAATTATGGGTGATGCTGAAAATATTATCGGAAGCACGAATATAGGATATGGTTTCGGACAGCATACACCGGAATATGTGCATGAGGTAAAGGATGCGGTTGAAGAGTATAATTCATCAGACGAAACAGATAAGGTCAGCGCATATTTTAAAATTAAATATTTGCTGAGAGATGCCGACAAGCGTTTCACAAGACTTGAGCCGAAAAAAATGCTTGAATTTTGCCGGAGCGAGCTTGAAAATCACAGCGACCGGTTTGACGAAAAGGATATAGAGAGCTTCAAAGCAAAGCTTGATGAGCTTACGAAAATTTATAACAGCGGAAACTATAAGGAAAATAAATATAAATTTCAGATTGAGCTTGAAAAATCCTATAACGAGTTTAACAGCAGAAGAAAAGCAAATCATATCGCATACGTGTATGCCGAAAATTCATATAACTGCGATATAAATTACGACGAAAAAACGGTTATACTGACGTTCCCGGAAAACGAGGATTTAAGCGAAAAGCAGCTGTCGATATACACTATGCCGTATTCTGAGCTTGCGACTGTACCGGAAAAAAAATATAATCTTGAAAATCCCGTTAAAGCTGCGGTCTATTCGGAAAATACAAAGATTTATGAAGAATGGACCATAAAAGCGACAAAGGACAGTCATAAAGAAGACTTTAATATCCGGCCCGATGATTTTATTACGGATTCAAAGTCTCCAAGTGCTGTTATAAAGCTTAATAACGGCATTGATGTAAAACTCCATACAGATAATTATCCTGCGATGGCTCAGTCGTACTCTCTTTCGAAAGACGGCGGCTCTATAAAATTTAAGCCTGTTCAGAATTCTGTTGAGGGCGGAGAATTTACATTTATATTCGGAGCTCCTTGCTGTAAGGGATTAAGCCTAAGCTCAAAGAATAAAAAAAGCAACAGGTTTGAGGCGGTATTTTCCAAAACATCGGCAAAGCTCTATCAGATTGAAAACGGAGAGAGGAAGCTTATCAAAACAAGCGATTATAAATTGGATTTTGACAAGGTATCACAGCTTACGTATAAGCTTGCTGCCGCCGGAGAAAATACACATATAGTTATTAATATAAACGGCGAGCAGATATTTAACGATGTTTCCGCCTTGAGTGATATAGGAAAATATTTTGGATTTTTTTCCGATAACACGGACATGAGAGTATACGGGTAATTTAAAATGTACGAAGAGGAATGAGTAAGAAAGAAGAGTTGGCCATATTTTTTCTTATGCACCCTTCACATAAATTTACAGCAAAAAATGAAAGAAAGCGAGGAAAATAAAATGAGGAAAACTAAAAAAACGGCAGCAATCATAAGCGCTTTAGCTATGATAATTGCGCAAGTGACGATGCCGTCCGTTTTGGCATCCGATGAGGAAACATGGCTTTCTGCAAATCAGGCGGATATTTCGTGGTTTGCGGTGCAGACGAATGAAGGAAAGGGGAGCAGGGACAATCCGTACATCATTACTACCGCTGCGGAGCTTGCAGGACTTTCGGCACTGTCAACAGCTCATGTAAACGGCGACACTGACGCGAACTGTACTTGCGGAAGAACATTTAAGGATAAATACATAAAAATTGCAGACGGCGTGAAAGAGCTTGATATGGGCGCGTACAACTGCCTTCCTATCGGAGTTGCCGTTACATTTAAGGGTAATTTTGACGGAAACAATGTTCCTATAAGAAATGTCAGAATAAACATGGCTGAAAAAAATACTCATATGTGGCTTTATAATTTCGGATTTTTCGGCGCTGTTGACGGCGGTTCGATTAAGAATGTTATTCTTCCGGACTTTGAATATACAGCTGTATACTCACCTAATGGTAATCGCTGTATAGGCGGGCTTGTAGGAAAAGTCAGCAACGGAACCGAAATCACGAATTGTCATGTAAGAGGTAAAATTGACAGTCAAAGCAATACGGCGTCAGATAAAATGTTCTATGCCGGCGGATTCGCAGGTGCTGTCTATGGCGCTGTAATACGTAACTGCGATGCATATACAAGAGTTGATATGTATGAAACGCAGAGCGGAGATTATACAGGCGGTTTTGTCGGAGCAATTGAGGGCAGCGGTATGACTGCCATAGAAAACTGCTATGCTAAGGGATATTTGAGAGAGGCATCAACAACGCCGGCGCAGGTGGGTGGATTTGCAGGAAGAATAGTTAATTCAAATGCGCTGATAAGAAACAGCCATGCAAATGTTGATACTTCATATAATGCAGAAACATCATATGCATATATCGGAGGTTTTATAGGGCGTCATGCCGCAGGCGGAATTGAGAACTGCGTTTCATGGGGGAATGTTGTATCTGACTGTACATCATCATGGTGCGTCGGCGGATTTTCGGCAAATACAACTGCGGTTTCAAGCTCGTACTTAAACAGCAATGCAAAGGTGTGTGTAAATTATTCACAGGCTGCAACAACGGCAGGCCCGGGAGGGGATGTGACGGGAGTAAGCTTAGCTGAAAACACAAATGCGCTTATAAGCAGCTTAAACTCATGGGCGGCCGATATGACTGAGCTTGAGGGTATCGACTATAAGTCATGGAAAGCCGGAGAAAACAGTCCGGAATTTTCTGACGGTGGATACGCGTTTGCATCTGAATATGAAATTAAATCTTTTGATGAAAGCGATACGCCCGGTCCGGAAGGACCGACGAAACCGACAGAGCCATGGTTTTCGGCAGCAAATGCTGATTGGTTCAGAAATCCAACCCACGAGGGAACAAAGTCAGATCCTTATATTATTTCAAGTGCTGAGGAATTGGCAGGGCTGTCGATTATGCTTTCAGGTCATGATGGAACATGTGATAACGGAACTCCCTGCAGCTGTGGACGGGATTTTGCCGGTAAATACATAAAAATTTCTGACAGTGCAGATTTCATTGATTTGAGCGGCAAGCTTTGGACAACAGCGGGGACATACGGAATATTCAAAGGAAGCTTTGACGGAAATAATAAGACGATTAAGAATGTTATTATTGATGTGGCAAAGGATGGCACGTGGATTACTTCCGGAGGATTTTTCGGACGGGTTGAAAATGCTGAAATTAAAAATCTTAAAGTTGAAGGCGTTGAGATTAGTGCTGTAAATTCAAGCAATGTCGAAAGGGCAATCGGCGGTATTGTCGGCCGCGCAAAAAATTCTGTTATTGATAATTGCAGCGTGAGCGGCGCCGTAACTGCTGTCGATTCGGCGGAAACATCAAAAAATTTGTATGTCGGCGGTCTTATAGGAAAAACAGAGGAAGGAACAGAAATAACCAATTCATCGGCAAAGGTTGATATAGACACCACAAAAGCCGTATCCGGAGATTATGTGGGCGGATTTATCGGAGGAACAACAGCGTATACTGAAACCGGAGAGAAGGACGATGAAGGATACAGCATTACAAGCGCCGGAAAAATTATAAATTGCTTTGCTGCCGGAAATGTTAAGGAAAGTTCATCGTCTTCTACAGCGCGTATAGGCGGGTTTATGGGAATGTGTTACGAGCCGGGATACAGAATAGAAAACTGTTATTCTGTCGGAAATACCGAAAATGCCGGAAGTGCATGGGAATATACAGGCGGCTTTACGGGATATTGCTCAATGGGACATATAAAGAATTGCTATGCGTGGGGGAATGTAACACAAAATGCAAATGCAGCGTGGTCAACAGGACTTTTCTCCGGTTTTGCCGATGATGATGCTCACCATGATACGCTTGGCTTTACAAGAAGTCTGAGAGATTGCTATGTAAATTCTGCAGCAGTATTCACGGTAAACGGAAGCGTGCAGACTCATGGACTTGCCGGCGGAGCGGCAAGCACGGTAAATATCAGTAAATGCCATGCACAATCGGCAGTATATAATTTAAATCATTTTGTATACATGCAAAAGAACACAGATTATAATTTATGGATTTTGGCGGACGAAAACTATCCCGTATTTAACGGTGCATGGAGCAGTGAAAGAGATAACGAAAAAATTGAGATAAATGGAAATACATATTCAGCATATGCCGGAAAGAATTATTCGGGTGATGTAATTTTCGCCGCATACGACAGTAACGGAGTGCTGCTGGATGTATGCTTCGGAGTGGAAGATGAAAGCGTTTTGCATAAATATAACGCAGAGTTTACCGTGACGGGAATAAAAACCGTAAAAGTATTTTTTATTGAAAATTTAACAACATTGAAACCCTTGATGGAACCATACAAAAAGACCTTGGGCTCGGGAGAGCCCGAGGTCGTTTTACAAACAGACTATTATGTGGATATTAATGGAAGCGACGAAAATGACGGAACGAAAGAAATGCCTTTTGCAAGCATTGAGAGAGCGAAGAAAGCCGCGGCGCAAAATGATGCTGAAGGTGATATAACAATACATATAGGAGAAGGGATATTTTATCAGAGCGAAGCACTTGAATTTAATGTGGAAAATTCGGGGAAAAACGGTTATAACGTAATATATGAGGGGGAGGGCGCCGATAAAACAATAATTTCAGGCGGCGTTAATGTGGCAAATAATTTTTCACAGTGGAGTGAAAATCCCGAAATATATGTTATGAGCGTACCCTCAAATATAGATTCTGTAAGAGAGCTTTATATAAACGGAGAGAAAAGGTACAGAGCGCAGAGCAGCAAGATGTTTAAAGGAATAAAAAGACCTGATGCGACCGATACTGACGAGGAGCCGTATGACATAAAGAGTGGTTCAGAGTATATTGGATTTTATATGGCAAGCGATGAAGAATTGTCACTTTTTAAAAATCCGGAGGATGTTGAATTTGTGTGGGTGAATAATTTTGCACCGCATATTGCGCATCTGTCGGAAATAAAAAAGGATTCAGAGGGCAGATATATTGTAACTATGCAGAGCGGATGGTGGAGCTGGGCGCGTATCAGAGGCGGACAGAACAATAACAATACGGGCCCGTCTGCGGATACATATTTCCAGATAAGAAATGCTTTAGAGCTTTTAGACAGTGAGGGTGAATTTTACTTTGACCGTGCCGAGAAAAAGCTTTATTATGCTCCGGCAGCCGATGAAAATATAAAAAGCGCATCTGTTGTAATACCGAAGCTTGACCGAGCCGTTTCTATCATAGGAAATGATATTGATGACAAGGTTTCCAATATTACGTTTAAAAATTTAGGCTTTGCACACTATACGAGTGATTATCTTGATGATTTCGGCGCCCAGGTAGGACAGGCAACTTCATGGACTTGGGCAAACGGTCACAGAAGTCCGAGTGCGATTTATATTGAAAGAGCGAATAATATTAATTTCTGTAACAATCATTTCTTCGGCTTTAATGCGGCTGCAATAGATATGATAAACTCAGTGGAAAACAGCAGCATTATAGGAAACACCTTCAGTGAAATCGGCGATACGGCTGTAATAATCGGAAGTCCTGCACATATAAAGGAAGCTTCGGAGGCACCGCCTGCCGAAAAGAAAGCTGAGCTTGTAAACCTTATAGATGCCGAGACCCCCATAAAGCTTAGCTATACAGCAAATTCTTCAAACGGCTGGACTCCTACAATGGATTTTATGTCATACCTTTCAAAAGACGGAGGATATTTTGTTCACGATAATACATATATCGATAATTATTCCGTAAACAATCACGGTACATGGATAGGAGAAGCAAGCGGCAAGCGTAATTTTGTAAGATACGATTTTAATAAAAAATATAATATAAAAAAGATAGTGGTAGGCTTTGATATGTCAAAGAACGGAAGCTATCGCAGTAAGTATTGCATAAAGCTTTCAAATGACAAGGATTTTAAGACCTTTTCCACCGTAGTCAGAGAAACAGGCATTGCAAATAACGCATATATGGAATATGATATAAGCGAAGCCGGAAAATACCGCTATATGAAGATAGAAACAATAGATGCAACTCCGATTGCACTGACCTGTGTATATGCGTTTACCGATAATGTTGCTCCGTATACAAGATTTGAAAGATGCAGAAATATAAGAGTTGAAAATAATTATCTCAGGGATATCGGAGTTGAAAGCTTTGCGGGAGGTATTCATCTTTATTTTGGAGATAATATTGATATTTCTCATAATAGCATAGAAAATGTTGCATATTCGGGGATTATGAGCGGTTGGAGCTGGAACAATACCGACTTGGGCTCAAGCAATGTAAATATATCATATAACCGAATAGAAAATCATAATACGGCAATGCCTGACGGCGGAGGTATATATACTCTCGGATGGCAGGAAAATTCATCTGTAACAAATAATTTTGTTGACCGGTCAAACCTTGCTTACGGGGCATTTTATACGGATCAGGGAACAAAAGGCATGCAGTGGAATAATAATGCGGCACAAAACACAAGAAGAATATTGCATTTGTGGACAAGCAGTGTGACGGGAAACACAATAACAAACACATACGGTGCTCACGGTATATATAAGAATGCAGCAACTGATTGTACAGTAGATGATATAAAGCTGTTTACATCGGGAAATCCCCGGGGAGAGGCACAGAATATTTATAATAACTCAGGCATTTTGGCGGAGTATTCAAGCATTAAGAATTTGACTAAAACAAGTACATATCAAGGACTTGACGAAAGAGCCGTAACCGAAAAATATGTTGATAAAGCAAATGAATGGTCGGTTGATTCGCTTTCGGAATGCACTGTTGCCGAGATTGAATATCTTCTTGAAAACGCGCAGGCGGGGCAATATAAAGCAGAATATATAAATGAGCTTTCTTCTATGCTTTCTGAGTTCAAAAACGAATATTACACCGATAGAACAATAGCATATTTACAGCTCAGAAGCAAGCTGGCAGAGGCAAAAAACAATATTTATTAAGGTGTAGGGAGTTATATGCATTTTCTGAAAAAAAAAATATACGATAAGCTCAATAGGGCAAGGGAAGAAATTGAAACAAAGTCGTCGGAGCTGAATGATTTTGTTTCTGTTTTGGAGTACAGACACCTTGTAAGAAAAGGCATTGAGGATAATAAGGAAGCGGAGATTTGGTCTGATGCATTTTGTGCGGCGCTGCAAGAACATGAAATAGTGTATATTCCGGAGTCGGATAAGCCTTATTATATCGATAAATCAATAATAATTCCGTCAAATCGCCGCATTGAAGCCGATAAAAATACCGTTGTCAGGCAGATGAGCGGAGTCCGTGTTTTGATGCTCAGAAATGAAAACACAATGGACGGTACGAAAAAACCGATAAACGGAATGAACAAGGATATAAACATATCAGTATCGGGCGGCAGATGGGAGGAAAGTCACTGCCATAGAGCAGGATACGGGCAAAGCGGTATGTATGATGAGGAAAGAAGCTATTTCGGAGTGTCTGCGTGTATGTTTTTTAATAATATGAAGAATCTTTCGCTTAAAAATATGACTTTTGCTCATACTGCCGGATTTGCGGTTCAGACCGGTGATATTAAAAATGCGGTATTTGAAAATATTGAGTTTGAGGAATGCTATGCAGACGGACTGCATATTAACGGAAACACAGAGAATATAACAGTAAGAAATATTAAGGGTGAAGTCGGAGATGATTTGGTAGCTCTTAATATGTATGACTGGCAAAACTCATCAGTGGATTTTGGAGCTATGCGAACCGTGCTTTGTGAAAATCTGGAGCTGTCCTCAAGCAGCGGATACAAGGCTCTTCGAATTGAGCCCGGAATGTATTTCTTTGAGGACGGCTCTGCGGTTGACTGCTCTGCAAATGATATAATCATTAAGGGTGTAAGGGGCATAAACACATTTAAAATGTATTTTCAAACACCTCAGTACCGTATTGGTGAGCAGCCTGAAAAAGGCGGGGTCGGGAGCGGAGACAATATATTTTTTGAGGACATAGAGATTGACTTGAACGCGCCTATAGACAGGTTTTCGGAATACTTAAATTCAGATCCCGTAAAGGGCAGCTTTGCCGGGTTTGAGATTGGGGCAAATATAGAAAATATATATTTTGAAAATATAAATATAAAGCTTTATAAAGAAAAATATCCCATGTCATTTTTAATCTGTGCGGGACCGAAATCCGTGAGACTCGGAGACATGGAGGTTTTTGACCCGTATCTCAGCAGCACGGTCGGGAAAATAGAGATGAAAAATATCAGAGTGAACGGAGCAGCGAAGCTTAATCTCACGGAGCTTGTTCATGAGATTAAGTTTTGCGACATAAATTCCGACGGGAAATCCACTGCAGAAGGAAAAATTAATATGATAATTCATGCCGTTACACTCTGATACGGTTTAAAAAATTTTTCTGTGGTATTTTTATACAAACTATTGTTATTTTTAAGATAATGTGTTATGATATGTATGACTGTTAAAATAAATTATATCCCGGAGAATTGAGCAGATGAGAAAGAAGATATCAGATATGACATTGGAAGAATTGTGGGAGCTGTTCCCGATTTTTCTTGTCGAACACAAGAACAGCTGGAAAGATTATTACCTTGAAATGGAAGAACGCATTCGCTCCGAATTAGCTGAAATTCAAATTGTCAGAGTGAGCCATATCGGCAGCACAGCGATTAATAATATCCGTGCAAAAGATATTGTTGATATTTTGCTGGAGGTTGCACACACGGAAAGGCTTGAAAATGCCGCAAAGCGTATTGAAGAGATGGGTTTTGTAAAAATGTCTTTTTCGGAGGGCCGATATTCTTTTAACATAGGCTATACGGAAGAAGGCTTTGCAGATAAGGTGTATCATTTACATCTTCGCTATGACGGTGATAATGATGAACTGTATTTCAGGGATTATATGAATGAACATCCTCAGTATGCCAAAGAGTACGAATGCCTTAAAATGGATTTGCAGAAAAAATATGAGCACGACAGAGATGGCTATACGAATGCCAAAACTGAGTTTGTAAAGAAATATACCGCAGAGGCAAAGAAGAAATACACAGATAGATTTATCGGTAAGTGACGATGAAATATACACTATTATGAAGGCATACGGATTTGGACCTTAACACAGCTTAACAATGATAAATGAAGACGATGATTTCAGAAATGAGATTATCGTTTTTTTATCCGAAAACTTAGGTAAGGGGCTGTATCTTTTAAAATTAATCAGGATTTATAATAAATCATATCGGATTTTTTAGATGTTTTTTTTAAATAAATGTGGTAAAATTTATTATGTAGAATAAACAAGAAAGGAATACAAAAGTGGCAGGCATGAAGATAAAAGTGAACAAAAATGTGATTTCAGCTTTTATGGCGTTTCAGGTAATGATGCAGTGTGTATATGTCGGCGCTGCCGCGGAAAACGACATGCACATATTCAGATGTACTGAAAATGCTGCACCCGGAGAGGTGTTCAATATTTACGGATGTAATCTTTGGGGCGAAATGTCAGTTTACGGAACACCTCCCGATGACGAGAACAGCATTGTAAAATTCGGCATAGTCAACACTGACGAGGACGGTGATTTTATCACTGTGAAATTTCCTGCTCAGGCTGCGCCGGGACAATATAGCCTATGGATAAACAACGGTGTTTCAAATACGGAGAAAATCACTTTAAATGCTCCGAAGCCTCAATGGCTTGAATATCCAAAATGCGCAAAGGGAGAGAGCGTCCGTATTTTCGGAAGAAATCTGATGCCTGAGGAGTTCGGCTCCGGCGAGAGGGCGTCAGTCAGATTTACAAACGGCGCGGAGGTTTATTATCCGTCAATTACGGAGGTAAATCCGTTTGCGATTACGGTGCAGCCCGATTATGACATTCCGACAGGCAGCTATAAGGTTGAAGTGAGCAACGGAAATAATATCTGGAAATCACTTGAATATATTGAGTACGGTGAAAATATAGAGGTTGTAAATCCTGTAAATGACATAATGTCTCTCAATGTCTGGTGGGCGGATAATTTCAAATGGAACAGCATTACGACATTAAATGCTGAGCCGGGTGAGGATATAACGAGCAGACTGCAGGAGGCAATTTATAACGCACATAATTCCGGCGGCGGTGTGGTGGTTATACCCGAAGGAACATTTTATACCGGTTCAATTGCAGTAAGGGATAATGTAATTATCAGAGGCTCAGGCAAGGATAAAACCTATCTGGTATATGATGCTGACGGAGGCACGGTAATAATAGGGCAGTGGATATATGGCGGAAATGTTGGAATATGCGATCTGAGTATCTCCATAGCGGATGAGAATTCATGGAAAAAGTATCCTGGAAGCGTAATTTGGATTAAAGGTGACGAGGACGTAACAAAACAGATATTTATTAAGAATTGTTCATTTAAAATGCCTATGATGCCGCGCTGGAACGGTCAGACAGTTCCTAACAATTCTTCAAACATTGACGGTGATACCATAAAATGTACAGATGATGGAATCTGCATGCCGATATTTGTAAGTGCATCATCCGATGTAATTATAGAGGGGTGTGATATTGAGGGTTATCTTTGCGGACCGTGGATTGACCATACAGGAGGAAAATACATACGGGTTTCGGACTGCAGAACAAAAACTACTGCGGGAAATATGCATATTGCAGGCTCATGTACGGTTGCGGAGAATAATACGGTTATTACTGATACGGCGATTGCGGAAAACCCATATGATTATAACTCATCAGGTATTGTAGCACGGGGACCGTCATTTATTGCAGGAAATGTAATTGAAGGTGCCGGAAGGGACGGACATAATGACGGAGAAGCGATTTTTGCCGAGAATGCAGGAGCGCCTCCCGGATGCTATGGAAAGGTTGTAGGTGCCGGCACAAAAAGCATTCAGATAAATCCAACGGACTATGACAATGAATTTGATATCAATAACCCGCTTTGGGGGCAATGGCATATACTTATTACATCGGGAAAAGGAACAGGGCAGTACAGAGTGATTAACGGCATGGAAAGAGCTGCCGGAGGGATAACCTTTGATATAGACAGGGAATGGGATATTGTTCCGGATGCAGAAAGCGAAGCAGTTGTAATACTTCCTTCAAAGGGTGTTACATTATACCAAAATACCGCAAAGAACTGCGCAAAGGGTTTTTGGTTCTATCATGACTGTATAGACTCTGTTATGTATGGAAATACGTCAATTGATTCTTCGGGATGCTTAGTGCGTTCGCAAAAAGGCGATACATTAGCAGTTTCATATTTTAATCAAATGATAAAAAATAACGTGGAGGGCGTATCAAAGAAATCAGGAAGCTCTGCAATCGGTGAAGAAGCTGTTTTATGGGTTGATGAGGATGTACTCGGACACCAAAGCTACGGAAGTGTAATCAGCGAAAATACATATAAGGGCAATGCCGAATCAATTGTTGTACCCGATGTCCTCGACTGCGGACATATTGACGGTATTTATCTCGGTCATGCGAACAGAATAGAAATGCTGAGTGATGAAGCCGTAAAGGGCGGAATTATTACAGATAACACTATTGAAGACAGCAGATGCGGAATTACAGTCGGCGGGAGTATATATCCGAAGACGTGGTTTTTCAGCAATTCGTTTTTATCGGAGGGAACTAAGGAGGTTGTACTCAGCGGCAACAATTTTAAAAATGTAGAAAAAGAGTATGTGTATACACTCGGTGACGGACTTATTGACAGTGAAAGCCTTGTTGTATCGCATAACAACGCTGCAACCGGAATAGAGGCAGACGTTGAAAGAGGAAATGTCCTTACCGCAAAAGTCGATTTGAGAAACGTCAGCGAGGAAAAGGAAAAATTCCGTATGATACTTGCTGCATATTCGGACGGCTGTCTTGCAGAGGTGTCGGGGGGAGAAACAGTTGATATCCCTCTTGGCAGTAAGGGAACAGTTTCGGCAAGCATTGATTTGACTTCCTATTGGAATGAGAAAATGTGTTTAAAAGCATTTATTTGGGACATGGATACACTGATACCTTGTACCACATCATTTTCGATAAATCCCTTTGGCGATGATGCTCTTTATAAAAGAGAAGTTGTCATATTCGGAAATGCAGGCTCTCAATACGCCGGGAAAAACGTTATGGCAATTGTAACAGGACCGAATGCAGAGAAAATATCGGGAGAAGACATCATTTATATGAATCAGACCGGAATTAAACAGGACGGAGCTTACAGCTTTACATTTAAAATGTATGATGATGCAGGCTACAGGGTGTTTGTAAATTACGGTGCCGGTAATGTGATGAGAAGCGTCGACAAGGCATACAGTGCAGTTGAATTTGTAAATATCTCGTTGGAAACGAGTGAAAATTAAATTAAAAGGAGGATTTTTTTTGAAAAATAAAAAACTGAAGCGAATAGTGTCTGCTATAATATGCGCTGCTGCTTTTTCACAGCTTGGTGTATATTCTGAAGCAGCAGGCATAAATCGTGCGCAGTCGTGCAGGAGCAGCGTGATAATTGAGGGTGATGCCGGTGAAGCATATGCAAATAAGGAGATAATGCTTATGCTGTTAAAAGCAGCAGCCTCGGACAATGTAACAGCGGATGATGTATTGTATATGAATATGATACACACAGACGCATCGGGGAAATATGAGCTTAAGACAGATTTGATGAATGAAGAGGATGCTGTTGTATATGTGAATTACAATGGGGAAAACCTTACAAGGACTGTTGATACTGCAAAGAAGATTACAGAGATTTCAGACTTTTCTATTTCATTTGATACTAAAGGAGGTGTAACCGAGGCAAAGGCTGCTGTTAAGGATAAGTTCGGAGCGCAGTCATACGGCTCATATGATCTGAGACTGGCAGTTGCATTTTATAACGAGAGCGGAAGAATGATCGGCATTAATTTCTCCGACAAAAAATCTGTTGAGTTAAGCGAGGCTGAGGCTATTATTGATGTCAGCGCAAAATGTCCGGACGGCGCAGTGCTTGCAAAATGTTTTATATGGCAGAGTATTGAAAGCATGATTCCTCTTTATGCTTCACAAGACTACAACCTAAGACGTGAGATTGCCTGCTTGGGAGACAGTCTGACAGCCGGCGCCGGAGCGTCGTCACCGAATAAAACATATCCCGGAGTTTTACAAGCCTTGATAGGTGACAAACAGACCGTACATAATTATGGAGTGGGCGGAGAAAGTGCCGCAACAATTGCTGCAAGACAGGGAGGTATTGAGTGGACAACAGAAAGCTTTACAATTCCTGCCGGAACGCAAGGCGTACCCGTTGTGTTTAACAAGTTTAACGGCAATCTTATTTACCCATTATGGCAGGGAACAGAAGAGACTTCAGCTATAAACCCATGTACAATAAACGGTGTTGAAGGGAAATTAAGCCACGATGCACAGGGTGTGTATTATTTTACAAGGACAACAGCCGGAGAGGCGGTTGATGTACCTGCCGGAACAAAAATCATTACCAGATTATCAAAGGAATGCGCTGACGACGTTCTTGTAATAAATATCGGGACGAACGGCGGATATGGCATGAATGACAATAACTTTGATATAGATCCGCTTGTTTTCATACATAAGAAAATGGTCGCCAACGCCTCTCAGTATTTAATAGTTGTTTACTCTGTAAACATGAGAAATTATGTAAAGGATGATATTAAGGAGGCTTTGGGCAGGGAATTCGGAGAGCATGCGCTTCTTTTGGACGATTATTTCAGAAGCGAGCAGGCGTTAATTGATGCAGGGATTACACCGTCGGCCGATGACCTCAAATCAATTTCGGAGGGTATGATTCCGCAAAGCTTATTGTCAGACGGACTTCATTGGAATGATGCAGGATACAGATTGCTGGCAGCCAAGGTTTATGAAAAGCTTATTGAGCTTAAATATGTAAGTGCAGATTGATACAGAAAGGAAGGAAATAATTATGTATAATAAAATGAAAAAAATAACGGCTGTATTATTATCGGCTGCAATGTCGGGAATTGCTTCGCTTTCTTTGACTGCAGCGGCAGAAAACGCATTCGGTGATTTTTACTGTTTTACCTTTGAAAACGGAAACAATCCTGGTATTGAAGCTGTCAGCTATGATGTTGTGAGCGGATATTGCAGTGAAAGCGCCGTAAAAATCGTCGGGGATGATTACGGCGAAAATGAAGCTGTATCAGGTGTTTTCTGCGATGCGACACTTAAAAGCGGAAAGACATATACAGTAAGCGCAAAAATAAAGCCTGTTAATATATCAATGTCAAATCTCAATGATTATATACATCTTGTTACAACAATAGCAGGACTTGAGTATTACTGGTATCCTAAAACCGTTGAGTTAGGTGACGGATGGTATGAGCTCAGCTTTGATATTACAAGAAATTCAGAGAATGAATATGAGTCGGGTCTTATTTTCTTAAGAAGCGGTGTAAATAACTTCCAAGCTGTTATAGACGATTTTACTGTCCTGCCAAAGGGTATTGCAGGAAGCAGCGGAGGCGGTGCAATTACATATAATTATAAGCTTGATGATAATAACACATATAACCTGACTGCGAACGGCACATTTGAAAGAGAAATGATGTATCAGCCCGGATACGGCAATGAAGGCGCTGCGTGGAAGCTTTCAGTGCCGGAAAATGCCGCGGGCGCTGCCGATCTTTACACAACAATGAAGTTCACAACGAACACCGATTATAAATTCAGTATGAAGATAAAGTCTCTTTCGGAAAATATATTTGTAACCGACACAAGCTGGACATTCTTTATGCAGGCATCTCCAAATCATTTATATAATACTTTAAATGCCACAGCTATCGGAGACGGATGGTATTTGCTTGAAAGCAATATATTTAACGTTCCGGGAGACGGAAGTGATGTGGATATTCCAATCAGCATAAGAATGTGGAATGCAGAAAACCATCACGGTTTTATAGTTTTGGTTGATGATATTAAATTAGATGTGATTAAAGATGAAGCTATCGGTTATAAAGTAAATTTTGACAGTAACGGTGACGGAGGAGTTCTTCACCCGAATGCAGGCTGTGCAGTATCTGTAGTATCTCCCGGCATTGACGGAGCAGGATATGCATGGAGAGTTAC
This sequence comes from Clostridia bacterium, assembly GCA_017935675.1. Taxonomy (GTDB): domain Bacteria; phylum Bacillota; class Clostridia; order UBA1381; family UBA1381; genus RGIG9115. The sequence goes on from JAGBHE010000064.1 coordinate 79,588, forward strand.
TGCTTCGGCAAGTGAGCCGGGACAAATGGCAGATTTATATACAGGTGATTTATCACTTACGGTAGGTGCACAGTATACATACAGCATTAAAATGAAGATTGAAGAAGGCTCATGGGATGATGTTGCAATGAAGATGATTATCAACGGCAGCGGTGACTACCGTGAATTGCAGCTTACCCGCCATGATATAGGCAACGGATGGACAGAATTTTCAGTACCCTTTACTCTGACAGGTGAGGGAGCGGTAACAAGCAGGCAGTTTATTCTTCGTATGCAGGAGGCAACGGTTACATTTACTGCGGATGATTGGCAGATAACCGCGGATGAGAAGCCGGACTCATCAGGCTTGAACGGCAGCGGCTCAGTTGGCAGCGCACTTACATACAGCTTGCCGGAGGGTGATTTTTACTGTATGGTAATGGGGTCGAAGGATGAAATCGGATGGGGTATGCTGCACAGCGGAATTGCTTCGGGTACAGCTCAGTATGTTGTTAAAGAATCGGATATGGGGAAATATATCAGATTTGTAATTGTGTCGGCGGAGGAAGAATCACAAATTATAGATTACGGTAAAAGGATTTCGGGATTAAGTGTTAAGCTGCCGGAAGCGTGGTCTGATAATATTGCTCCGACAGTAGAGTGTTCGGCTGATATTGACGGGACATACATGGTTGCTGTTGCAGCATATAACAATACAGGTGACATGGTTAACATAAATCTTTATACATACAGTAACAGCTTGGGACTTAAGGCAAACGGACGCATAAATAATGTGCCGGCAAACGCTGTTTCCGTCAGAGCATTTGTTTTTGAATCCTTTGACAATATTCAGCCTTGCTGTGATTATGCGGAGTTGAAGAAATAAGATATATTAATATTCGATATATTGCGGCAATCATGCCGCAATATATCGAAATAAATAAGGAGATACGTTTTGAAACAGGTGACATTAGATAATAAAAAGGCAGCGGGCGGCGAAAGGTTGTCTTTTAAGTATATAAAAAAACGGTTAAGCTTTTATATTATGCTGATTCCCGGCTTATTGGCGGTTTTCGTGTTCAGCTATTGCACGATGCCGGGAATTTTAATGGCATTTCAGGATTATGATTTTGTAAAAGGTTTTTTTGGCAGCGAGTGGGTTGGTTTCAGGCATATACATGATATATTTACAATGACTACTTACAGGACCGCCATAATAAATACCATAGTGCTGAACACTGTAACAATACTCATATCATTTTCGCTTCCGATAATATTTGCGTTGCTCCTGAATGAAATCCGTGACGGGATTGCTAAAAAGAGTATGCAGACTATAAGCTACCTGCCGCATTTTCTGTCTTGGGTATCAATCGTGGCTATCACGTACAGCTTGTTTGCCCGTGACGGATTTATTAATGATCTGCGCGTTCTTTTGCTGGGACAGGGAACGGAAAGAATAATGTTTATGGCTCAGCCCCGGAATTTTGTGCCTATATATATCGGACTTTACATCTGGCAGTCTTTAGGCTGGGATTCGGTTATATATTTAGCGGCTATATCGGGAGTTGACCAACAGTTATATGAGGCTGTAAAAATTGACGGCGGAAACAGATTCAGTCAGGTTATACACGTGACCCTGCCTTCCATTCTTCCTACAATAATCGTATTGTTTATACTGAAAATGGGAACCATGTTTGCCGATAATTTTGATTTGGTATTTGGATTACAGAATGCTTACGTTGATTTTGAAGTTATATCAACTGTTGTTTACAAAAGCGGTATAAAACAGGCAAACTATTCAATGGCAACTGCAATGGGTCTGATTCAGGGTGTGTTCGGATTTATTCTTATGGCGGCTGTAAACGTTGCTTCAAGAAAAATAAGCGAAGTATCGCTTTGGTAAAGGAGGGTATCGGATATGAAAGATAAATCAGTTTCTTACAGAATTTTTTTGGCATTTGATTACATATTGCTTATTTCGCTTACGCTTATCTTTTTATTCCCGTATCTGAATATAATGGCGAAGGCATTCAATGACAGTGCGGATACTGCTCTTGGCGGTTTGACATTTTATCCGCGCTCATTTACATTTCAGAATATTAAGACAATTCTTGGTGATAAATCAATCGTGAACAGTGCGTTTATATCCGTGGCAAGAGTTGTTATAGGTACGCTTGTTGCTATTATTGTACAGTTTTTATCGGCGTATGCGCTGTCGGTGCAGGATTTGAAGGGAAGACGTGCGGTTTTGTTTTTTATGATGATACCCATGTTTTTTACGGGAGGACTTATTCCGCAATTTATTCTTTATTCAAAAATTAAGATAATTAATACTTTTTGGGTTTATATATTGCCGTATTCTTTCAGCTTTTATAATATGGTAATTATACGGACATATATTAAAAGCCTGCCGCAGTCGCTGCTTGAGGCGGCGCGTCTTGACGGAGCGGGCGAATTCAGGATTCTCGTCAGAATTATCATTCCTTTATCAATGCCGGTAATTGCGACAGTTGTTCTTTGGCTTATGGTCGGGTACTGGAATGACTGGTCAACCACCTTGTATTTTGTGACAAAAAAACGCTTGTTTACATTGCAGTATTTGCTTATGCAGGTTATTAACGAGAGTGAGAGAGTTCAGTCCCTTATACAGCAGGCTATTGAGCAGGGGCTTTCAGGTAATGTTAAGATACAGACAACGCCGGAATCACTTAAATCGGCACAGGTAATTGTAACAACCCTGCCCATATTATGCGTTTATCCCTTCCTGCAGAAATACTTTATCAAGGGTGTAATGATCGGGTCGGTAAAGGAATAAATTGCCGCAGAAGGTAGTTTAAAAAAATTTTTATTAAGGAGAAAAAAATTATGAAAAAAGCATTAAGTATTACACTTGCAGCTGTATTTGCAGCTTCTCTGCTGGCAGGCTGCGGCGGTGAAAAAAACATTTCAGAGGTTAATGTTGAAGATGTATATCCGTGGAATGCGGAGGGCGTTGATGATTCATCGGATTTGCCTGACTGGAACGGTGAAAAGATTGAGTTTACATATTGGATGGGTCACGGGACAAATGCCGAGGTTTATAAGGCAAAGAGCAATGACGTTGTAACTCCGGAGGTTGAGCGCGTAACAGGTGTTTCATTTAACTATGATGACCGTATAGACAACAGCGGTCAGACCTTCGATGCCAAGCTTAGCATGCTTCTTGCAAATGATGATTTCCCGGATATGGTAGTTGCACCGGAAAACCTGTCAAAGCTTGTAGAGGCCGATGTTGTATATGAGCTGACCGATTATTTGAAAAAGTATGCGCCTAACGTAATGAATAAATACCCCGAAGGCGTATTTAATGAAACCACGGTAAACGGCGGCTATGACGGCAAGATTTATGCCATACCTACAGGCGTGGGCGGAGATTATCTGAGCGAGCTTGAGGGGTTTGATTTAAACAGAATAAATCAGGCTCCGAAGGAATCGAGAGGTTATGTGTGGGTTCGTGATGACATTCTCAAAATGCTCTATCCAAATGCGAAATCACAGGAGGAAATAGAGAAGATTTATATGGATAAGGGTGAGTTTTCATACGAAGACATATTCGATGTTCCAATCAACAGCTATGATGATTTTGTGAAATTCCTGTATGATATCAAGAAGCTTGATGTAAAGGAAGGCAACAAGACTGTAGCCCCGATATACGGCTTTACGGGAACGGACAACTGGTCCATTATGGAATGCTTATGGGGCTGGCTTGAGGGAAGAAATGTCGGTGCAGGCTTCAATTATATGTTTGGCTGCTGGGATAAGCAAAAGCAGCAAATCGTTTTACCCTTAAAGGAAGATTGGTTTAAGGATTCATTAAAAATATGGAATCAGATGGTTATTGATGATGTTGTGTCGAAGGACTCTCTTATAGAAAATAACGACGTATTCAAGGAGAAAGTGAATAACGGTCTTTATGCCGTGCTTACAAGCTTTGACACTCCTGACAATGACGCATTGAAAACAAGCGGAAAGAACTTCCGTTACCGCAAGGTATATCTGAACATCCCGATGAATACAGAAAAGTTCCCGGCTATTACAGAAGCGCAGTATGGCACACAAAACAGTATTGCCGTATTTAAGGATGAAGTTTCGGAAGATGAATTAATTATGTTCTTAAGGTATATCGACTACATGATTTCTGACATCGGCGAAAAGGTGCAGGCATGGGGTCCCCGTTCAGCCGGAATATGGACGGAAGAAAACGGAGTAAGAAGGTTTACAAACGAAAATATTGAAAAGTATGTTGTTTACGGCGAGGATAATACCGAAGGTGAAAGCTACAATCTCACAAGTGTGGATTATTCAAAGGTAATGCTGAATCAGAACATAAGTCCTATGATTCATTTTCAGTTCAGCAATATGAGCAAGTTCCATCCTGCATATGTGTATGATAAGAACAGAAATGTTGCCGATGCAAATACTGCATTTTCTTCAGGCTTTGTTATTCCTGCCGAATATAAAAAATGCAAGATTCCCGCCATATGGATTTATTGCAACACCGTTGACAGCGTAAAGAAGGCTTGGGGTAACCGTCCTAATGTCGAAGACGCACTTACAAGAATTCTTGCTTCAGCAAATGACCAGGAGTTTAACAAGAACTATTCAAAGCTTATGGAAACATTGCAGCAGGGTGGATGGACAGATGAAATGCTCAGCGAATATACCGCAGCTTATATTGAAGATAATGCCGAGTATATGTCTGCCCTTAAATAATCATATGCAGCATGGCAGAACGGAGGATTAAATGAAAAAGAGGTTTAGTCTTATTCTTATGCTTATAGTTTTAATTACAAGCATGAATTTTGTATATGCGGATACGGTTTCCGAACAAATCAGCTCGTTCAGGGACAGTGATGTTAATTTCATGTCAGTCAGCCATTACAAGGACTACATGTATTCAATATCTAAAAAAGGCCTTACGGTAATAGATTTGTCTGACATTAAAAATCCCGTTGATGTAACGGACAGATCTAATCCGGATATTACAAGCACGGTTAATAACGGACAGGAAGCAACAAATACATATACTTATGTGTACGGCGACTATCTTTATGCTCTTGTTTCGGATCAAAAGCAGCTCAGACGGTTTTCCCTGGAAAATCCGTCGGAGCCTGTGCTTTCAAGGACATACCAGCTGAGCGGAACGGGCAATATGTATTACATGGCAGTATCGGGAAGCTTTGCGTATATTGCAACCGAAGGAAGCCTTGTGTCTGTTAATCTCAATTCCGGTGCATACAGAACTGTTACAGGCACAAGCTACCGCGTTATTAAAATCCACAATGGATATCTGTTCTCAGGGGGATATTCAGGGCTTGATATTTATGATTTATCAACCAGTATGTCAGCACCAAACAGAATTTATTCAAACAATCTCCAATATGGTTCATCATCACAGCGTGTAATAATGGACTTCGGGTTTGCCGGGGATTACTGTATATTTACTACATATTCCGCAAATGACTGGATGAAACGCAATATATGGTCTCTTGATATTTCGGATATGAATAATCTGAGCAGCAGGGAGTTTGTTAAATTTAAAAGCGGCGATACAATGTCGAGAATAAATACGATAGCTATGCGTAACGGACTTATGTTTATATCTGATATAGACAACGCAATACATATTTTTGATGTGGAAAACATGCCGGAGCTGACTGAAGTCGGAAAAATAGATGCAAGCGGAAATCCTTACAGCATGGTTATAGACGGTGATTATATTTATTTATCGACTTTTTCCGGATATCTTGCGGTGTATGACCTGATATGCGATAACCTTGAGCTGGAAAGTGAATATGTTTCGGAAAAAAATCCTATAGAAATCACAGGCAAAGCAAAGGGAAGCAACAGTGTAATTGTTTGTATAGACGGCATTGAGAAGGTAATACCTGTTGATGGGCTGGGCAGATTTTCTGCTGAATTTGATGATGAATTTATTGATAACGGTGTATATACAATAAAAGTGTCGATTGTACGGGGCAATGAAGTAATAAAAGAGGAAAATGCAGCGCTTACTGTAGATCATATGCCCAAATTCAATATTTCTGCAGGCGAGACAACCGAAACGGATGACGCTGTTGTTCAGCAGATTTCCGTAACAAATAACACTGCTTCTGCAGAAAAGCTTTACTTTGTGTCTGCAGCCTATAAGGGTGATATGATGACAGATTATTCGGTTGCTTCATATGAGCTGGACGGCGGAAAGCAGTATGATTTTTTGGGAAAGGTGTCAGCTGAAAACGCAGATACCGTAAAATCATATCTTTTGGGTAAAAAAGGCGAAAACTATATCCTGTTGTGGAGCGGTGAAGCATACGGAAATGAACTGCCGCGGGAAACAGTCTCATTGCCGGAAGGCGCGGATAAAGAAATAAATGTTATTCACGAAGAAAAGCACGTTACCATGGCATTTGAATCGGAGGCTAAGGAGGACGGCGTGGTTTTGGTTTATAAGCCCCAAATGTATGATATTGAAACCGGTCTTGAATATATCGGTATTGCAGGCAAGGAGAATAATCTTTCAGTATCATTTACTTTGTCGGAGCCCGCAATTGAGGATATGGACTATAGGGCAGTCACTGCAGCAAAGTGTAACGGAAAATACGAATATTTGTCAGCGGACTTCAGGTATTTCGGTGAAGTAACCTTGCAGCCTATACTGAAAAGCATAAAGGATTCGGATAAAAATACAATCGAAAAAATATTGTTTGATAACTCAGATAAGCTGTCAATTGATATGTCACCGGAAAGTGCATATGCAAGTCTTGGCGGGGAATATAAGAAAAATGTACTTTCTGTGTTTGCAGGTGCAGACTATACTGCTGCGGGCAGTCTGAAGCTTAAACAGGATTTTAACCGGGCTGTGGATGAGCAGGTTAAATTGCAAAAATATGATGCTGATTGTGCCAATGCACTCCGGGAGTTCAATGCAGCAGTGACAGCTGAGGATATTGAACGGGTATTTGATAAAAATGCAGTATTTGAATTAAAATACGGTGAGACATATTTTTGGTCCGGTGCCGTAAAGGATAAGGTGCTGACAAGACTTATTAATAAGATGCCTTATAAGAGCATATCGGATGTTGCTCATGATTTCATGAGGTTTGGCGCGATTGAATACATAAACAATACACCGTACAATGAGCTTGATAAAGCATTTGATAAGACTTATAATACCTTGGGCATGAAATTCTCATCAGAGTTCAACAGCTTCAGTGAAAAAAATAAAGCATATGTATATAAGGAAATTTCACTTGGTTTTGACTATGATACGCCGGAGGATTTACAAAATGCAATAAACAGTGCAATTGAATATGTTTACGGGAAATATGTAAAAACCGAAAAAGGTACTTCCGGAGGCGGCGGAGGCGGCGGTGCACCGAAGCATAAAAGCGTGTATCCGGTAACGGCAAATCCGGAAGTAACAGAGCTGAAGCCTGATAAGACAGCTGTTTTTTCGGATATCGGCAATGTTGAATGGGCAAAGGAAGCTATTTTGAATCTTGCTGAGTCCGGCATAATTGACGGAAGGGGAGAAGGCATTTTCGACCCTGACGGAAATGTCACAAGAGAGGAGCTTGTGAAAATGGCTGTCGAAGCCTTCGGCATACCTACGGATATAAACGGCGAGATGGGCTTTAAGGATGTTAATCAAACCGATTGGAGTATGAAATACATAAGCGCCGCTTATAATGCCGGTTTGATAAACGGCGTCAGCAAGGATATGTTTATGCCTAAGCAAAATATTTCAAGACAGGATATGTGTGTAATATTGTTTAAAATTCTTGCGAGGGAAGGTATGCAGCCTGAGAATGATGACATATCAGCATTTACCGATTATGACAGTATATCCGATTACAGCACAGAGGCGGTAAGTGCATTATACGGGTCAGGTCTTATAAACGGTACGGGAGACAATACATTTGAACCTCTTGCTCCCGCAACAAGGGCAATGGCTGCAAAATTAATCTATGAATGTATGCAGTACATTAAGAGCTTATCCGTAAATTAAATGGTTTTGGAAAGCTCTGGGAAAATTCAAAGAGAATTTTGCCGTTTTCAAAAAGAACGGAGGAATGGAGACAAAATGATATATAAGAAAATAGTCGGCATTATTACAGGGTTAATTGCTTTAACCTTTACCGTGCCTGCTGTTACTGCTGACGCCGGAGGCGGAAGTGAAGCTCTGACAGCCTTTGGAATTTGCGAATATCACGAATCCGACGAAACAGTTACAAGGTCTCAGCTTGCGGAAATTGCGGTGAAGATTTGTTTTGGAACCGACTATGAACCTGAATGTGAGCTGAATTTTGCTGATGTGGATGAGACAGAAGCATCAGCCGGGTTTATCTCTGCTGCGGTACAAAGCAGCCTTATGAGGATTGACGGCAGTTCATTCAGACCGTCAGAATCAGTATCTGTGCTTGACGCAGCATGTATATTAACCCGTATTTCCGGCTTTGAGTATATTATTGAACAGTATGGCGGTTATCCGAACGGATATTTATATGTCATGGAGAAATACGATATGCTCGATAATATCAGTGCTGACAGGTCCGGCAAGCTCACTTACAAAACTCTTGACAGGCTGTTTTTGAATTTGCTGGATATGCCTTACGGCAAGAAATTCGATGTTGTGAACGGTGTCCCGGTTTATAGTATTGAGGATAGTAAAACCGTACTGACCGAGGTCTTTAAAATGGAGAAAGTAACCGGTATAGTGTTCGGAAACGGCAAAACTACCTTGAACGGTGTTGAGCCGGTATCGGAAAACTCATTCTATATCGGTGATTATGAGTATGAGGACACAAACAAGGCATTTCAGGACCTGCTGGGGTATAATGCGGACGCTTATGTTACAGACAGCGAAAAGACCGGTGAAGACAGAGTAATTTATGCTTTGCAGAATAATAAGAAATTTAATGCTTACAGCGTTTCTGCAGAAGACATAGACAGCGCGAGATGCACAGTTGAGCAATTTGCATTTGAGCACGGAGCAAGAAGGAAAACACTTACGATTGACAAACGCGCAGATTGCATATATAATGGTGTTGCACTGATTCCGTGGTCTGCTCGGGACATATGCCCCGAATTCGGTGAGGTAAAGCTGCTTGATAACACCGGTGACGGGAAAATTGATATTATATTTGTTGACGAGTATGTAAATTATTTTGTCGAATCGGCAGGAAGTGTCACAAATATCATCAAGGACCGTTATGATATGCCGGATATTAAACTGGACCCGGATGATGACGACTTATCATACAGCATTAAATATTTTGGAATTGATAAAGAAATTTCGGATATAGCAGAGGGAAATGTTCTTACTGTGCGTATGACTAAGAATTCCGTTGGCAGGCGGTTTGTTGATATTCAGATTTCTACGGATTTTGTAGAAGGAGACCTTAAGGGAAAAGACGAAGAATGGATTACCGTAGGAACTCAGACGTACAAATATGATAAGCGTATAGAGGAGTATTTAAACGGAAAAATAAGCGGAAGATTTTATCTTGATGTATTCGGAAGAGTTGCCGGCGTAAGCAACGAATTTTCGGGCGGGAGCATTGCAAAGAACAGATATGCGTATATCTACAAGGCTCACACCGTTGATGAAGGAGAAGAATACATAAAGGTATATCTGGTTGATCTGAACGGGAAGGTGCTTGAGCTCAGAGCAGCGGATAATGTTTCATTAAAAGAAAACGGAGCGACACAGAGGTTAGGGGCTGATAAAGTCTTCTTAAGCGGCAGTCTTTACAGTGAGGGCAAATTTGTACCTCAGCTCATTATGTATGATACAAATGCAAACGGAGAAATAAATGCCGTGTATATTGCGAGAAATGATACGTCGGCAGCCTCCAGAGATACGGATACATTCTCTCTTGACGTAGTGTTGGGAGATGATTATTGGTATTCTTATTGGAATCAGCTTATCAGCTATAATATTACACAGACAGACATAAATACATGCTATGTTTCGGAAAATACAAATATATTAATGCTTCCGAGAAGTATTTTTGACGGTGTGCTTGAAGAAAAAGATGTGAAGGTATTAAAAAGCAATAGGCTGCCGATAAATCAGGATGGCATAGATAAAGGATATGCAGACGGTAAGATGTACTACTCTGATGCGCAGATATATGACTGTGATAATCTGAATGTAGCTTCAGTGATGGTGCTTTTTAAGGATAACAGCGAGGATCCTGATAAGGGCAATGCGTGGAATGAAAACACAGATGTATTTGTTGTCAGCGAGGTTAGTGCAACAATGAATGATGATGCCGAATTATGCTATTGTATAAAAGGAAGCATAGGACTTTCATCGGATGCGGTTATGTATACAACCGAGGATACTACAGATATAATGTCAGATGCAAAGCCGGGAGATATATACAGAATCGCAAGAGATGAGTCATGGAGATACATCACTCATGCACAAAAGGTATTTTCACTTAAGACAAGTGACAGAAATATTCTTACTCCTGAGAACATAGGCTATCTTTCATTCGGTAATTCAGATAAAGACAAGGCATACTGCAGGGTTAGTATGATAGTAGGCGATGTTGTAAACAGCAAGGACGGCATTCTTAGTGTTGAAGCAAACTATGATTCCGGAAAGCAGACATATTTTATACAGTCATATTCAAATATAATTATTATGGATACAGCCGGTAAGGGAGTTGATGTGTCTTTCGGAACGACAGCTGACATAACCTCCGGCGCAAGGGTATTTCTGAATACAAGAGAGCATATTATAAGGGACATAGTTATTTTTCGTGATTGACAAATCCTGAAATTTTTAAAAAAAGGAGCTGACGAAGAAAGGAATGAAAAAATTCGCTTTTATACTAAGTATAGTTATGGTCATGACAACCGTTTTAAGCGTTCCTTCATATGCTGTTTCTGAGCAGGAGGTTGAATTCAGGCAGTTTGAGGATGCAGGGCCCGAAATTACAGAAACGGCAGCAGAGGTTGAAGGGTTTGACGGCTCGTACATACCGGAAACGACGTATTGCCAAAAGGCAGTCTGGAATATTGAACCTGTAATATACAGAACAAATGAAGCGGTTTGCCCGGGAGATGTTTTTTACCTTTACGGTGAAGGGTTATTCAGAAAGGAAATGCAAATTGCAATTTCACCTGCGAAGAGCAATATCCCGTCCGATATGCCCGGCAGTGATGCGGTATATATTGATGCGGTTCAGACAGACAGCGACAGCAGGTATGTTGCGGCGAAGATACCAAAATACATGAAGGCGGGAGTATTTGATGTCTGGATTGCAAATGCATATGGCTGGTCACAGCCGATAAGATTGAATGATGCAAGACCCGAATGGTTTCGTGATGACATGACAGCGCAGGGAATGGTTGCAGCGATATACGGGAAAAATATGGATTGTGCCGAGTTCGGAGGTAAAACTGATTCACACGTCATTCTGAAAAACAGCGAGCATACATATGAGGTGCCTGTAATAAGTACAAATCCGTTCAGAATAGAGTTTGGCATACCGGGTAATGTCGAAGCGGGCGAATACGAGGTATATGTTTCAAATGACGGAATTGTTTATCATAAGCAGAGCTCTTACAGAAATGAGCTTCTGAAGGTTTTTGCCGCTCAGGAGGATCCGTTTAATCTCAATGTGGGGTGGTCGGAGGAATTTATATATGATGTTGAATTGAATGTAAAGGATTTCGGCGCTGTCGGCGACGGGGTTACGGACGATTACCCGGCGATACAGGCGGCTATAGAAAAGGTAAATGATTTTGGCGGCGGTATAGTATATATTCCTGACGGTGTTTATCGCTGCGACGGCAATATAGTATTACATGATAAAATAATCCTGAGAGGGGAAAGTCAGGACGGAACAAAAATTATATACGCATATTCCGGCGAAGACAGAACCTCGAGACAGGCTATCAGTGTAGATAACGCCGCAATGAGCTCAGGGCGGGTAGGATTATATAATTTTACCTTTGAGAATGACCCGTCAATAATCGGATGGCCTGATTTCTTTGTATGGCTTGGAAATGACTGGGGAGCAATCAGTGCAAACCGTAAAAAGTCACAGTTCCTGTTCATAAAAAATATAACCTTAAAATGTGAATTGATTGCAAGCGGATACGGCAGAGGCATGGGAATAAACGTTGTTGCTGACAGTCATGTGCTTATGGACGGTATAAAAACATACGGATGCCATATGACTGCCGTTCACTGTTATATCAATGCATTTACATCTATTACCGACAGTGATTGGTACACTACGGCTGACAATATAGGTGTTAACGGCGCATATATAACCATGACAAACAATAAGATATATCGTTTCGGAATAGAATATTTCCAGGCAGGCGTTATCGATCCTTACTGGAAAGAAAATCTCCATGAGCATCCTGACAACACTACATTTTCACAGGGTATATTCTCAAGAGGTCCCGCATACATTGCCCATAATATTATTGAGAATACCGGAATGCCGGGCGATAATGACGGAGAAATGATTTGTACGGAGAATGCCGGCGGAGGCACAAAGCTGTATGCGGGCGTTGTATCAGCTGCTGCGGATACCGTTACTGTAAACGAGTTATTCCCCGATAAGTGTGACAGAACGGGATATGACTGGGATTATTCAAATCCCGGCTGGGGTGAAAAGTATACGATTATGATAATAAGCGGAAGGGGAACAGGTCAGTATGCAAGGATAAACTCGGCAAATCCTGATACTAAGACATTTACACTTGATCGGGAGTGGAAGATACTGCCGGACAGTACGAGTAAAATTATAACAATGACTTCGTCCGAAAGCTTTATAATTTATGATAATACCCTCAAAAACGGTGAAAAGGGGCTGTGGCTCTTCGGTGATACAATCGGCTGCGTTATAGCGGACAATAAAGGTACAAATATGGAGGGTGTGTTTATCTGGACAAATGTTAACATGCGTTCTCCGCAGATTATAGTGAACTATTTTAACAGAGTTGACCGCAATTACTTTAATGGTCCGAGCTCAGGCGAAATGCAAATTTGTCAGATTACCGCATCGGTTGATGTTTCATGGGGTGAAACTGCAGATTTGATTGCAATATACGGTACTAACATTCGCAGGAACATTATAGAAAACTCAACAAAGCCTGCAAATATGAATGCTTTAAGACCTCCGGAATCTGCCCGTGCTACAGGCATCAATATTGTACACAGAACAAACAGATACGGAGCATCCGAGGAATTTACAATGCAGAGTGCGGCGCTTATTGAAAACTGCATTGTAAGAAACTGCTACAGAGGACTGGCTCTTGGCGGTTATAACGATGAGGAGGATATTGAGCCGTCGCGGGCATACATAACCGGAAACATCATTGTCAGAAACGTTGACATAAGCAATAATACAGTCCCGTTTTTGTATAATCACATAAACGGATTGGTTATTATGAATGATGAATAAAAGCTTTTCGAAAGGATTGTAACCGAAAATATGAGGTCAGTAAATAAGCTCAAATTAATTTATTCTCAATTAAAGGTAAATAATCAGCTGCGAGTGATTTTTGTTGCAGGAATTTTAATTAACCTGTTGATATTGTCAGCGTTAACCTCCTTTATTCTGAGATCGTATAATGAAATTACGAACAAGCAGATAAAATCCGCAATGGAGCTTACAAATGTGAATATCGAAACGGAAATATCGAGAATTGAGGTACTTCTTAATGATATTTATATTGACACCAATATAACTTCGGGAATAAGTATAATTACAGACAATCAGGCGATACTTTCCGAACAGGTTGACGCATATCTGAGCCTTGAGAGAACTATAGGCGGATATACGGGGAAGTTTCCGTATGTGCGGTCAATTTCGGTATATAATACCGAAGGCCGAAAAATTGCGGGAACAAGCGGATTTGCAACTGATGAGGAAATGTCTGAGCACGTGAGTAATGCAATTGCTGCAAACGGCGGGAACGTATGGAGCTCCATAGATAAGGGGAAAATTGTTCTCTGCCGTTCTGTCAGCATTGAGAAATACGGTAACAGTCCGCAGACGGTAGGTGTAGTCAGCATTTATGTTGATTTTGATAAAATGATAAAGTTTCTTCGCATATTGCAGGACGCAGAATTCAAGCTGTTGATTTTTGACGGCGATTTCCTGATTTATGAAAGTCACGAACAACTGTTTGAGCAATATACAATCGGGGAACAGAACAGCAAAATAAAAATTGACGGAGTTCCGTATATTGCAAAAAGTCAAAGTTCCCAGAAGGTAGGCTTTGATTATGTAATGTTTACAGATATCAGTGAGTATAGCAAGAAATTTGGTTATATAGTGTTATTTATGCTGCTGCTGTTTATATTTGTAGAAGCAATTTACATATTGACAGCGCTTACTATATCAAGCCTTATTCTTAAACCTGTTGTATCAATTAACTCAAGCATAGACTTTGCTGTGAAGAATCATTTTGAAATTATTCCGGAGAGAAAATATAAGATTAATTCTGAAACCAGGAATGAAGTCAGTTTATTATATAATAACTTTTATGATATGATGATTCAGCTTAATAATCTTATTATTCAGACGTATAAGGAGAATATCGAAAAATGCAATATTGAGCTTGAAATGCTGTATTCTCAGATAAATCCGCACTTTCTGTACAATACGCTGGATACGGTATATTGGCTTGCGGTAGAAAGTAAAAATGATAAAATTGCGGAAATTATGATTTCAATGTCTATGCTGTTTCACAGCGCGATAGATAACAAAGAGAATATTGTAAAGCTCAGCAAGGAGTTACAGCTTGTGGGCATGTATTTGTCTATACAGAAAACAAGGTTTGAGTCACGACTTAAAGTTACAGAAGATATTTCCAACGATGTATTGGGATGCTTCATACCAAAGCTTATTATTCAGCCGATAGTTGAAAACTCAATAAAGCATGTTATGGATAATTCAATTAAAACCTGTGAAATCAATATAAAAGCATATCGGGACGGTGAAAATCTTTTTGTGGAGATTAGTGATAACGGACCTGAAATATGTGAAAATTATAATAACGCGATTCTGGAAGGAAAGAGCTTTGGTGTCGGTATACAAAATGTGACGAGAAGAATCAAACTGGCTTGCAGTGATAAGGGAAAAGTAACATTTGATGTTATGGAAAACAGATTCATAACAAAACTTATTATGCCGTATGATGAAGATGGAGGTAACTCATATGTATAAGGTTCTGATAGTTGATGATGAGCCCACGGTTGTAAGGGGAATAAAAAATTCGGTTAATTGGAGTATGTATAATATTGAAGTGTGCGCTACGGCGTCAAACGGTGCCGAAGCATATGAGTTAATTAAGGAAAAGGAACCCGATATTGTAATAACAGATGTGAAGATGCCTTGTATGAACGGTATAGAGCTTATTCAGAAAACTGTACAAACGCATCCAAAGGTTCAATTTATTATTATATCGGCTTATGCCGAGTTTGAGTATGCAAAGCAGGCTATGAGAAACGGGGTTATGTATTATCTCTTAAAGCCTGCCAGCATATATGAAATAGAAGATATTTTAGAAGAGATTACAGGCGGGAAGAATACTGAAAAGGGGGAAAGAGGTGACAGCCCGGAGAATGAGGAGCTTGCAGTACGGTATAAAGAACAGATGGATATAGTATTTGATTATATAGAAAAAAATATTGATAATCCAAATATCAATTTGGGATTTATATCAAGAGAGCTAATTTATATGAGTTCGGATCACTTTGGCAGAATTTTCAAAAAAATTACCGGAAAATTTTATACGCAGTACGTTATGGAAAAAAGAATGGAGCGTGCTGCAGCACTTTTAAGGGATACTGATATGATGATATATGAAGTGGCGGAAAGTGTGGGATTCGGCGGAAATGCAACTTATTTTGGACAAGTATTTAAAAGATATTTCTCGGTTACTCCTCAACAGTACAGAAAACAAAGTAAACAACTGTGATAAATGCGGCAAAATATTTTAAGTCGCCTATTCGGCGAAGAAAGGAAGAATTGTAATGAAAAGAAAACTGATTTCGCTGATGCTGTCAGCAGCAACATTGATGTCTTTGGCAGGTGCTCCCGTATCAGCCTATGATGCAGGCTATAACACATATCCTGTAGGTACTCTCGTAGCGGCTGCGTACCCGGATGACCCTAACGGCTATACCGTACCTGATGTAGGGGCTGATAATCAGGTTTACGCTATGGCAGCATATAATACAGGCTCAGATGAATACCTGTATATATATGATGTTGCAAACCGCAATAATTCATGGAATGCACAGGTTAAGATTTATAAAGTAACGGACAGAAAGAATATGACATATTTGGGATATATTCAGTGTAACGAAGAAGGTCTTATGTCCCGTGCAAAGGCTATTGAAATTATAGGAAATAAAATGATTGTTGTTTCGGGTCAGTCATTCGTTGATGTTTGTGTATATGACCTGACAAATCCGGAGCAGCCCGTACTTATGGCTAAGTATGTAAAGGAGAGCATTCATGAAGGCGGCGGATATGTTTCCGTTCGTGACTTCTATGTTGATGAGGCGGAAAATAAGGTTTATGTGCCGAATATAAAGGGATATATTTATATAGCCGATCTTTCACAGCTTCCGTCAAATCCCGATTCATACGGTCAGACATTATATGTTACAACAACTCCGCAGCCGATTACATTTGACGGCGGGAAAACAGGTATTTATTCAATTGAAAAATCCGGAGAGTACCTGTTCCTCGGAACTGCCGGAAAGACATCAAACGGTATTGACGGCAATGTAACCGGTGACAAGAGTGAAATTATTGTTGCAAGAGCAGCAGGAAATAATATAGAGTATGTTGCAGAGCGTTCAATTGATTTGAATAATTGCTTTGATTTTTCTGCAGACGCTGCCAAAGCGGAAACATACAGGAACAGAAATGTATCAAACTTAGAGATAATCGGCAATTGCCTGTATGCAATTTACGATCCGTGCGATGCTAATGGGTATACTGATGTAATTACCGCAATTGATATTTCACAGCCGCAGAAAATCGAGACTGCAAATATAAAGTATAATTATGAAACAGTATCGGACAAAGGCAATGGAAATTCAAACCGAGGCGTCGGCAGATTAAACTATATTCAGGCAGATAAGCAGAGAAAGGCTTTGCTGGGCGTCGGTTTTGACTACACGAATATATTTGATGCGGCTGACGGCTTGTATGTGTTCTCAAAGTTAGCTACCTGGAACGGACCATACAGAATTGATACAAGTAACTGCGGCGCTCTTTCGGGCAACAGAATTTATATAGGCTATAATGACAGTTCTCCGAGATGCTATGAATTCACAATCAACGATTTCGGACTTTCTAAATACGGATTCGGCTTCACCCCGCAGGCTGAGAATACAGTTGATTGGTACAATATGTCATTCAGCAAGCCTGTTGTTCAGGGAAGTGATTCGCAGCCTGAGCCAAAAACCGTTAAGTATACATTTGATGTTTATTCGGCAGGAAATTATTTTAAGAATGCATTTATAAAATATAAGCATAATGCGGGAAAGCATGCATCATTTAATATTGAGGTAAACGGCAAGCCTGCGGGAACGCTTCAGAGCAATCCTGACTGGGGTTATGAATATTCTGTCCGCCTTGATAATGTTCTTTTGCGTGACGGTCATAACGACGTAGCTGTTGAAGTAACATGTGACGGAGAGATTTGTCTTGACTTCCTCGGCTTTGAAAGTATAAGTGAATACAAAATAGATAATTCCAATGTGTTTGAAAACAGTTATTACTATGATTTTGAGGATTATGAGGAGGTTGTAAATTCAGCTCCTTATACATACCATTATCACGGATACACCTCAGTTTCAAATAACGGTTATGCAGGCAGCCAGGGTGCGCTGGAGGTTGACGGCAGAGGCTTTAATATGGCTGAAACAGGTTTCTCAATGCAAAATGTTACTCTTGAAACAAACAGAGATTATACATTCGCTCTTAAGGTAAAGATTCTGAATCCTTCTACTACAGGCTGGTGCACCGAAGGCGCCGTTGATGAGTTTGATATGACGCATTACGGAACGCTGGCGGTAATGTGGAACGGTTCCTCCGCAACATCACAGTATATTAACTGGGGATGGCCAAACGGCAGAGCAGAAAGAATTGATGACGGCTGGTATCAGCTTTACTATGATTTTAAGATTGAGCCTGCAGGCGGCGAAAAATCCGTTACACTCAGCTTTTATGAATTCAGAATAGGCGGAGAGAACACAAGATTCCTTGCTGATGACTGGTCAATTATGCCAAAGGCTGCACCCGCGGAAATCGGTACTGATTATGTGGAAGGCGCAGCAGTCGGAGATACAATAACAGTTGACTATCCGAACAGCTCAGATGACATGAATGTTTACAGGTATGATTATTATGTATCTGAGGACGGGGAAAACTGGGCGCATATTGCAGGAGGAAATGACAGCGAAGCATCATCTGCTTCATATACTCTTACGGAGAAGGAAGCCGGCAAATATGTAAAAGCTGAAGTATTATGCTATAACAGGGGTGAACAGTCTTATACGGTATATACAAAGAAGACAAGCGCAAAGGTTTTGGGAACATTTGAAAGGTTTACATCTACATTCCTGAATGATACAATCGCAGCCGAGGGCTTTATCGAGCTGCCGTCAAACAGCGGTATCGGCATATTGGCACAGTATGATGCTGACGGAAAGCTTATAAGCACAAGTATTGAAGATATTACCTCCGGCAAGGTGGCAGTTTCTGCAGCAAAGGAGGACGGAGCTGTACAGGCAAAATTGTTTGTATGGGATGAAGATAATTTACATCCGTATGATTTTGCGGCAATATTGAACGATGGTACATTTGAAAGGGTAAACGCAATTAAGGATGCAACAATAGACGCTTCGGGAAATCCGGCAGTCCCTGAAAATGTAACGTTTATTCCGTCACTTGATGTTCAGCTTTCCTCCGGTTCAACGGCAAGAGCGCTTATATTTGACAGTGTTGATTACAAAGGAAAAAAGGTTTCGGTCTTTGCATATATGAGCGTTCCCGAAGGTGCAAGTGCTGATGAGCCTGTGCCGGCAATTGTACTGCTGCACGGACAGGGCGGAGAGGCTGATACTGACTGGATGGCAAAATGGGACAGCAGGGGATATGCTGTAATTGCCACAGACTGGATGTCATATAACGGTGCAAGCCATATTGATGAAGCTTCGCAGGCGCTTGGCAGAGAAATATATGCCGGACCGATTTGCCCCGTAAACTATTTTGCGGATACGGATTATGAACAGGTTAAGGACCAGTGGATGTACAGAGCGGTATGCGGTGCAATTCTTGCAAGAAATTTACTCGCTTCACAGCCGCAGGTTGATAAGGACAAGGTCGGAATAGCGGGAATTTCATTTGGCGGTATAATCTCTACATATGTTATCGGCGCAGATCCTACAACGGGAAGCGAAAGATTCAGCTTTGCTATACCTGCGTATTTGTCGGGCTTCTATGAAGAAGGCGTTGTAAAGAAAATGATGGGTCCTAACAGGCAGCTGTGGGATTCAAAATATGTTTTGAAAAATGCAAAAATGCCGATACTCTTCATCAACAGCACTCGCGATGACTTTAATGATATTGCTGCTACAACAATGAGCTATGACGAAACAAAGCCGTATTCAAAGCTTACAATTATCAACGGTCTTGGACACGGACATCCTGATGCGTTCAATGTTTCTTCAGCATATGATTTTGCCGACAGCATTGTTAAGGATGGAAAGGGAATTGCCGATATTTCTCATGATGTAACGGTTGACGGTTCAAGGGTAACATTTGATTATACAACAAAAAGTGCTGTCAAAGAGATTAAGCTGGTCTATAATGAACAGGGTCTTGCAAAGGTTTACAGCTGGGAATCTCCCTGGAAAGAGGTAATTACCGGAGATACTCTGGCTGCAGACAGCAGCGGAACATATGAGTTTACATTGCCGGCAGGTACAAAAGGTTTCCTGTTCCAGCTGACAGATGAACGTCAGAATGTTGTATCTACAAGATATGTAGAACTTAACTGATATTAAAAATCAAGGGGGCGTTGCCTGCGTAACGCTCTCTTTATTTCATCATAACCCATTTGCTTTTGGAGGGAAAGATATGAAGAAAATAATTGTGAGTGCAGCCGCAGCAGGTATTGCATTTTCATGTTCCATAAGTGCTTTTGCACGTGATATAGCAGTTTTTTATAATAATGATAAGGTTAATTTTGATGTTCATCCGGAAATAATTCAAGACAGAACCATGGTTCCTCTCAGAGGAATATTTGAAAAAATGGGCTGCAATGTGACATATATCGAGTCGGAGAAAAGAATAGATGCGCAGAGGCAGGATTTGAAAATCAGCTTAGTGATAGGCAGCAGCAGTCTTTACAAGAATAATGAAGAAATAATAATAGACGTGCCGCCGCTTATAAAGGAGGACAGAACCTTGATACCTTTGAGGGCAGTCAGCGAAGCTTTTTCATGTAAAGTTACGTGGTATCCGTTAAGCCGTGTGGTTGAAATATCAGATACCGGTGAGGTTATGGCTGAAGAAGCTGAAAAGGTTACCGATTACGTTTTAAGCGATGCCTCGGGGTATCCGGCTGAAGCGGCAGAGCAGGAATTCTTTAATCCTGAAAATTGGAGCAGTGCTGAGGGTATCGAAAACGGTGTACGTGTATTTATGGACAATAAATTTGTACCGTCCTACTATACAAAATCAGATTTGTCAAACCGATTAATTAAGTTCAGAATGAAAATAACCAATCCGAACAGCTGGCCGACAATAGCGCTTAATGCCAACAATACAACTGATTATTATGAGACCGGAGACTGCTATATGTTTAATTTTTATGAAGGACATATAGGTTTACAGAGATTCAATAAAGGTATCAGAACGGTAATAATGGATGACAGAGCTTTGGGCGAGCAGGTGGTTGGAAACGGTGTTTTGCTGCCTGACGGAAAACCTGTCAGGTATGATACGGAATATGAAGTTACGGTTGGTACATTGAATGAAGAAACCGGAGTTCGTGTAGTTCTTATTGTAGACGGTGAAACCGTTATTAATTATCTTGATAAGAGCAGAAAACAGATACGCGGGGGATATATGGGAATATATGCCGGTGACGGCAGCTTTACATTTACCCCGGCAAGTGAATAATGGCAGCGGGTAAAAGACGAAATTAAGGAGATGAGAGAAATGATAGATCATTTTTTAATCGGATGCTGTTATTATCCGGAGCATTGGGATGAGAACAGCCTGACATCGGATTTGGACAGAATAAAGTCTTTGGGCTTCAATACCGTCCGTATGGGGGAATTCTCTTGGAGTATGTATGAAAGTGAAGAGGGAAGGTATGATTTTTCACTGCTTGAAAGAGCTGTGGAATATGCCGGCAAGCTCGGCATTGATGTAATACTCGGAACCCCTACAGCCGCGCCTCCGAAATGGCTTACAGATAAATATCCTGAGGTGCTCTGCGTTGATGCAAACGGCAATACAATGCAGCACGGAAGCAGACAGCATAATAATTACACGAGTAAAATTTATCTTAAATATTGCGCTGCGATTACTGAAGCCATGGCAAAATGCTTTTGTAAATATAATAATGTTATCGGTTGGCAGATAGATAACGAGCTTAACTGTCACCGCAGTGAGTCGTATGCGAAAACCGATGATGAGGCATTTCGTGAGTGGCTGGAGAAGAAATATAAAACCATTGAAAACCTGAATGAATGCATGGGTCTCAGATTCTGGTCAATGGAGTACAACAGCTTTTCTCAAATAAGCTGTCCACGGCCTACGCCCGCTTACAGGAATCCATCTTTTATGACAGATTATTATTTGTTTTTGTCTGACTCCGCTGTCCGCTATGCTTCGGTGCAGGCGAAAATACTGAAGAAATATATGCCTGATGCTTTTGTAACGCATAACGGATATTTCGAGAATCTTGATTATAAAAAGCTGACTGATGAATGCCTGGATATTCTTGCCTTTGACAGTTATCCTTCTTTTTCCGAACAGAACGGCAAAGGAAGAAGTGTGGAAGCGGGGTACCGTCTTGCGCTTACACATGGCTGCTGCGAGAAATTTCTTGTACTTGAGCAGCAGGCAGGACCCGGCGGTCAGAATTCATACCTTGTTCCGACTCCGCTGCCGGGTCAGATCCGGCTGTGGACATATCAGAGCATCGCTCACGGTGCCGTGAGTATGCTTTACTTCCGTTATCGCACCGCGTTATTCGGTGCGGAACAGCTTTGGTACGGAATTTATGACCATGATCTTGAAGAAAACTACAGAAGCCGTGAAATAAGACAGATTTCAGAAGAACTCAGCAGGGTAGGAGATTTATTCATTGCTAACCGCCAGCATAATGATGTGGCATTTTATTATGACTATCATAATATATGCGCAAATAAAACGGAGTCATTTGCACCGGATGATATGTGGTATATTCATACGGGGCTGAATGACCTTAATATCCATGCTGATTTCATATATTCGTATGAAGATATGAAAAAATATAAGGTCGTTATTTTATCACATATTGCTATAGCTGATGAGACACTCGCAGAAAAAGTACGTGAGTTTGCCGATAACGGAGGAATTGTAATTATTTCATCAAGGAGCGGAACCAAGGATATTTATGACAGATATTATCCCCAAAAAGCTCCCGGAGTATTCAGCGAAGCGGCAGGCTGCAGCGCCCTGTGGTTTACATCATTGCCGGCATCAGAGGAACAGAATGTTTTATACGGCGGAAAAACATATTCGGTAAAGGAATATTGCGAGGTGATGCAGCCGTCCGCGGGGACAGTTGTAGGAACATATACGGACGGCTTTTGCAGGGGCAAGCCGGCAATTGTTAAGAACGGTAATATTTATTATATAGGATTTTATGTTGATTCCGGTGAACTGTACAGGGATATAATTGCAAATCATATTGATGTGCCTGAGCTTCCGGGCAGCAATACAGAGGAATATGTTTTAGGTGATTACAAAATGTATCTGAACTACGGAGAAGCTCCGGTAGATTTTGAATGCTTTGATTTGCTTACGGAAAAAAATATTACGCAAATACCTCCGTTCGGGGTTGTCATGCTGAAAAAAGATTAAATATTGTAAAAGTAAGAAGTCCCCCCTCTAAGGCGGTGGGGGACTTCTTACTTTTTTTGGTTGGAGTTACAATCTCCCGCTGAAACGTAGAATGACGTGGCAAAGCCATTATTGAAAATTTTGCGTATTCAGAATATATAAATAGGATAAATGCGATAAAACCATATTATGCCAAAGCATGAATATGAAATTCAGGCTTTGCCGGTGACAAACAGGTGCAATATATTGAGTGTAGGCAAAATACGATATTTGAGGATTTATTTTGATATTGAAATTACATTCGTGATATGTTACGATTGTAATATCAGCAAAGGAGGGGGGAGAGGCAATTGCATTCCGATTGCCGAAAAATAAATGAAACATAACATAATGATTCAAAAAAACAAGAATATAACGCCTGTGCGCAAGAAAAAAAAGTTAATTACAATGCAGATGCAATTTTTGCTTTTGGCATTGCCGGCGGTAATTCTGATTTTTGTTTTTAACTATCTGCCCATGAGCGGAATTGTAATTGCGTTCAAGAACTTCAAATTTTCAAGAGGTATCTTTGGCAGTGAATGGGTAGGGTTAGAGAATTTTAAATTTTTCTTTAAGTCAAGCGATGCCTTCCGAGTTATACGTAACACCCTCACATATAACTTCTGCTTCATCGTTGCGGACATGATTTTTCCGGTGGCATTTGCAATCTTTCTTTCGAACATCAGAAAGAAATTTGCGGTAAAGGGATATCAGACGGCAATATTTTTACCGTACTTCCTTTCATGGGTTGTAATCAGTTACATGACGCTGAGCTTTTTCGATTATAACAGCGGAATGTTTAATATGATCTTGCAGAAATGCGGAAAAGCTCCTGTTTCGTGGTATTCGGAGACCAAATATTGGCCGTTTATTTTTATAATATTCCATGTATGGAAAAACATCGGGTATAAAACACTGGTTTATTATGCGTCTATTCTCGGCATTGATACTTCGATTTACGAGGCAGCAAAAACGGATGGCTGTTCGGATTTCAGGAGTATTTTCCATATAACGGTGCCGATGATTCGAGGAACAATTATCATGCTTGCAATTTTGCAGGTCGGAAGCATATTCAGAGCGGATTTTGGACTGTTCTATCAGCTTTCGCAGAACTCCGGCGCTCTGATTAACGTAAGCGATGTTGTCGATACCTACATATTCAGGACGCTGATGGTTACGGGTAATACAAGCGTATCGGCGGCTGTGGGCGTTGTTCAGTCGGTTGTGGGTCTTATATTGGTTCTTTTAACAAACTATATAGTCGGCAGAATTGATTCAGACAGTACATTGTTCTGAGGGGGTGAAAGTAATTATGAAAAGAGAAGGTTTGGCGATCCGGGCAATATCCAATATGGCTCTGATTTTTCTGGCGGTCTGCTGTATTGTCCCGTTCTTATCGGTAATATCAAGCTCGCTGACCGAAGAAAGTTATCTGACCCGGTACGGATATAATCTGCTTCCGAAAAAATTTGATTTCAGCGCGTATAAGCTGTTGTTTACAAACGGTAACACGCTGAGAAACGCATATATGGTAACGGCTTTTGTTACTGCTGCGGGAACCGTTGGGTCGATTGTTGTAAGCGCCCAGTTTGCATACACTTTATCAAGAAGAGAGTTTATGCTTAGTAAATTTTTATCGCTGTATCTGTTTATAACAATGCTTTTCTCAGGCGGTATGGTTCCCTGGTACATTCTGATAACGAGGTATTTGCATTTAAAGGATTCCCTTTTTGCACTGATTATTCCATGCTTGGTGAGCTCGTGGAACATCTTTTTGTTAAAATCCCACTTTAAGGCAGTGCCGGAGGAGGTCATTGAGGCGGCCAGGATTGACGGAGCAAATGAGTTTTATATTTTCTATGGAATTGTTTTTCCCATCGCAAAAGGCGGAATTGCAACTGTTGCAATATTTATCATGCTGACATTTTGGAACGATTGGTACAACAATATGCTGTTTATTACATCGCCGGAAAAATATTCACTCCAATACATGCTTCAAAGTCTTTTGTTAAAGGTTGAGACCTTGCAGATTGCGCAGTCATCGCTGGGCGCTGATGTGGGTGAAATCCCCAAAAACTCAATCAGAATGGCAACATGTGTTGCAGCGGCCGGGCCTATGGTATTTGTATTTTCATTTTTCCAGAAATACTTTGTTAAGGGCATAACAGTAGGATCAATTAAATAAAAAATTAAAAGAACGGAGAGGGTAAACATGAAAAAAATTGTAAGTATTTTATTGGCTGCAAGCTGTATGCTTGCGGCAGCGGCGCTGCTGCCTGGCTGTAATCGGCAGGAGGAATATACCCTGAAATGGTATTTCCCGGGGAATCCGACTAAAACGGATAACAAGGAGGTATATGCAGCGGCAAGCAATATGATAAAGGAAAAGCTTGGCTTTGGCGTTGAATTTATTCCGTTTGAGCTTGGAAGCTACTCGGAAAAAATGAAGATGATTATTTCCAGCGGTGAGGATTTCGATATCTGCTGGACATCCCCGAACTTTAACGATTATAAGTTAAATGTAGCGAATGAAGCGTTTTTTCCTCTTGACGGGCTTTTAGAGACAACGCCCGATCTTAAAAATCTTTTAAGCGATGATATATGGGATGCAACACGCGTGCAAGGAGAGATTTACGGCGTGCCAACACAACAGATTATGGCAAGATCACTTGCCGTTATTACGCCTAAGATGTTCTATGACCGTTACGGCGATTTGCTCACAAAAGCAGATAATTTTGAAGAGTTGGGCGGCTATTTGGCTGCCTGTACTCAGGAAAAGCCGAATTATGCGCATTTGAATATCAGCTGGGGCGATATGCTTTTGTCATATCACATGGAAGAAATTATCGGGCAAAAGCTTCCGGGCGCAGTTTATGTAACAGATGATCGGAATAATATCAAGGTTTTCAACCAATATGACACTGAATGGTTTGAAAATGTGATGAAAACCCGGGCTCAATGGACGCAGAACGGCTACACCATTAACGCTCTCCCATCCTCACAGTCAGTGAAGAACACAGAATATGACATTCCCATTGTGTTCAATACCTATAAGCCGGGACTGGCAAGCGAGACAAATTACAGCTATGATATTGCGATTGAGCAGGTAGGGCCTGCATATCTTACAACATCCGGCGTAACTGCAACACTGAATGCAATCAGCGCAACTTCAAAACATCCCGAAGAGGCAATCAAGCTTATGGAATACATCAATACCGACCCGGAAATCAACAATTTGCTTGTATACGGTATTGAGGATAAGCACTATGTCAAGGTTGACGAAAATACAATTAAGACAATTGATGAAGAAGGATTTGCAAACTTCAACTGGGTTTTGGGAAATACATTTAATCTTTATGTCAAGGAAGGCGTGGAAGCAGATTGCTGGGATAAGACCAAGGAATTAAATGACAACGCAACACCTTCATGTCTGCTCGGATTCAGCGCGGATATTACCCCTATCGCACTTGAAGCAACTAACTGTGCGTCGGTTGTGCAGGAATACTATTCAACGCTTGAGGCCGGTATAGGCGACACAGATGCGTTGATTGCCGAAATGAGAGAAAAGTTTAAGACCGCCGGAGCGGATAAGATTATTGAAGAACTCCAGAGACAGGTAGACGAATGGGTAAAAAATAATCGATAAAACTTACAGAGGTGCAAAATGATTAATAAAAAAATAGTATGTTGCCTGGGATATATTATGACAATATTGATGTGCACGCAGGCTTTTGCAGCCACCGGTGTAACAACAACCTCCGACGGTATTGTTATAACAGCCGGGGGAGACGCCGGAGTGCCTGTAACAATCACAATGACCAGGGACGCAGACGCAGAGCTGATCGGATTATTGCAGGGTATTTTCAACGATGAAGGCAAATGTGATTTTGTTTTTGATTATCCTGCCCGGAGCGGCGCTTATACCTTCTCGATAAACTCGCATAGATATGCGGCATTGGAAACGGCGCCGTATTATCAGACTGACGAGGCGGAGAGAGAGACAATTTACAGTGAGTTTGTCCGGTCTGATGATTTGCGGAGCTTTTATGAAGCGAATGAGATTAAGCTTTCAATTAATATGCAGGAGAGCTCGGATTATTACGGACTGACCGACAAGGCGGCGGTATACGGCTGTATTTCCGAAAACAAAATCAGTGTAACAGAGTTTTACGGCATAGCGGAAATATTCAATAAGGCAGTTGAAATACAAAAGGAAAAAGAGAATCAGGCTTCTCTTGACCGGGACGCCATTGACGCTTTAAACAATGCTGCCGTTGAAGGAAAAAGAGCTGTTATTGAAAGCTGCAACGACCGTTTCGGCTTTGATATTACATATGAGTTAGGATATCGTAAGCTGACGAATGCAGCTTACGCCGAACAGTTCAGGAGGGTAATGGAGAGCCTTGTAAATTTGCCCTATGATATAACAAAGGTGAGGGAGATGTTTGACAGGAATATTTTAATACAGTCATTTAATATTTCGGGGGCAAAGGAAGCGGAGTCGTTAATTGCACATTACGCCGGTTTCTTTGAGGAACTGAATACGACAAATTATAAAAATCTTCATGATATTGACAGAACAACCGCACTGAATGCTGTGCTTGCAAAATGTCCTTACACCGATATTACGGCAATCATAGCAAATTTAAAAAACGAAATCGGAAAAATCAATACAACCTCCAAAGGCAACGGAACCGGCAGAGGCGGCGGAAGCGGAGGCGGCGGAAGTTATTCCGGCGTAGGCGTTGTAACCGGAGAGATATCCTCAACCGGAGCGACGCCGTCAACCGAATCAAAGCCCTTTGACGACATTGACCATATTTCATGGGCAAAGGATTCCGTTGAAAAGCTTTATGCGCTGAATATTGTAAGCGGAACAGGTGACAGAACATTTAGCCCGGACGCAAATGTTACAAGAGAGCAGTTTGTAAAAATGCTCATAGGAGTTATCGGAGAGGAAGCGGCGGACGGAAACGGTGATTTCGGTGACGTTTTGCCAAATCAGTGGTACAGCGGATATATTGCAAAAGCAAAGCAACTTGGAATTGCAATGGGTGATGAAAAGAATAATTTCGGTGTAGGAGAAAATATCACCCGTGAGGATTTGGCGGTGCTTATATACAGAGCGGCAAAGCTTAAGGGCGTTAATCTTCCGGCCGATAAGACAGTTATATTTGCCGACAGTGCGCAGGTGTCTGATTATGCAAAGGAAGCTGTTTTACGGCTTAGCGCGGCAGGAGTTATTAACGGGTTTGACGATAACACCTTCAGGTCAAAGAACACAGCCACAAGAGCGCAGGCGGCAAAGCTTCTGTACGGTGTGTATGTATTGTTAGGAGGTGCGGTATGATGAAAAGACTGTTATCGGCACTGATTGCCGCGTCTATGATTGCAGGATGGACAACAGGCGTTACGGCCGCGAATACGGAAATAATATATGCGGAAGACGATTTTGAAATCGGCGAATTGTCGGGCTGGAGCACAGACAGGCGAGAGGGAGGTTACGATATCCTGTATGATGAAGAGGAGGAGAATTATTATCTTGCCTCTTGGGGCGAATCACTTTCGGATTATCAGAGATTCCCGCAGCTTGTAAAAAATTTTTCCTCGGCAGTGGACCGAGGCGTTATCAAAGTGAGCTTAAGGGCGAGATCATCAAATCCAAAGGGTAACTGTATGTTTGAGGTTGATAACGATGTTTTGTCACCGGCGTTTCAAGCGGTATTTCGTTCGGCGGGAACGCTGACATTTAATGAGTACGTGGTTGTGCAGAAGTTTGAGGTGAATCGCTGGTATAATATCGATATTTATATCAATCTGGACAGATTGGTATACGATGCATACCTGGATGGTGAAATTGTAGTGAAATCGGGTGCCTTTAAAACCGAAGGGGTTAAAGATGTTACCGCATTTAAAACAACCGGTTACTTTATAGATGACGAATATGCACAGCTTGATATTGACGACCTCAGAATCACGGATTATACAAAACAGCATCAGGAAGAGGCGGATGAAAAACCGTACAACGAAACACTGGAAATGATGTGTGCGCTGGGTGTGATGGATGAGCGCGGTGCCATCGAATTTGAAGCGGACAAGAACATAACAAGAGCGGCGTATCTGCGGTATCTGATCGGGCTGTCAAATGTTAAAGAAAGTCAGCTTGGTCAAGGCGAAGCTGATCTTTTCGATGATGTACCGCCGCAAAGTGAATATGCAAGACTTGTCAGTTGGGCATACAACAGAGGTATCATTGTCATGAATTCGGAGCGGCGTTTTAATCCTGATGCTCCTATCGGGAGTATTGATGCGATTGTTATGCTTGTGAGGATGGCGGGTTATGCTCAGCAGGTTGCTGCTGCAGGCGGATATCCCGGCGGATATTTAAGCACAGCAAGCAAGATTGAGCTGATTAAGCCGGGATTTGATGCAAGCGGAAGCCTTACAGGCGACATGATGCTTGAGCTGTTTAAGAATGCACTTGACGTTGAAGTTATGCAGTTGTTTGTCGGTGCGGAGTTAAAATATCAGGTTAAACCGGGAGATACCATGGCAAAGGTATATAAGGGCTTTGAAAAGATTGAAGGAATTGTAACAGCAAATACAAAGACGGGACTTGTGAATGCCTCAGGCGCGAAAATGGACGCACTGGAAATTGACAAGCTTGCATACGCCTGTTCAAACCCCGATTATGACAAATATCTCGGGTACAGTGTGGAAGCCTATATCGATACGAATAACGACAATGCAATTGTTTATGCATGCCCCAACGAAAAGAATGAGACCGTGCTGCTTGCCAAAAAAGATTACAGCGAGATTTTTATTGAGGGTGATTATATAAGATGTATCAACGATGACGGTAAGAAGCTTTCTGTAAGAGTAGAAACGCCGTATGTAATTTACAATGGCAGGGCATACAACGCAGACTTGACCGAGGAGCTCATTAATATAAACAACGGTTCCTTAACGTTTATTAATAATAACCGTGACGGTTTTTATGATGTAATCCTTATCAATGAAGCAGAGCATATTATTTTCAGTGTGTGCGACGTGGTTAATGAAATCATCTATGGAAGTCTTGGCGAAAAATATTTGCTGGATGACGATTACACTATTTACAGAGACGGTGAAGAAATTGCGCTTTCCGAGCTTAAAAGCGATGATGTTCTTTCCATCAGAAGGACTGTCAGTAATTCTGATGAGGACTATGAGATTACGGTGCTTCGTGATATAAAATACGGAACAATAACGGCGGTGGATGAGGACAAAATCAGGATTGACGGGGAATACTACGATTTGTCTGCGGAATTTGAAAAATATAATATTACGCCGCATGTGAATTTCTCCGGCGCATTCTATCTGGATTGTGACGGAAACGTACTTTATTTTGAAGACAGTACGCTGGTTGTTTCCGGCAAAAAGACCGGCTATATCCTTTCGGGCCGATATTCTGAGGATGAAGAGCTTTTCTATCTTACTTATGCAAATCTAAGCGGAGGATATGAAAGAAAGGCTCTTGATGACAGTGTAAAAATCAACGGTGTTAAAACTCGTGCGGATGTTGTTGAGAATGTGCTTGCGCAGACAGGAGAGAACTCAACTATCAGTCAGATTTTTGATTATTGGGAGAACAGCGAGGGCGTAATCACAAAAATTACGACCGGTGGGTATGAATGTGCATTTTCCGACGGGCTCAGAAATCTTTATAACGCAGGTAAGACCTTATATCGAAACGGTGAAAAGACCGCGTTTATCGGGAAAGAGACTATTGTTTATCAAATTCCTACTGATGACTTGTCAAATTATGAGAGTTATGGCAGATTTTCAACAACAGGTTATAATGAGGGAACGGAATTTACGGTCAGCGCATACAATCTTGACGAAATCAATGTTGCGGAAATTATTCTTATCAAGGAAACGGTAAAAAGTTTTACCGTGAATGATTCGAGAATCGTGGTTACCGGCGTTTCAGAGGTACTTAACAGCAATGATGTTGTCGTAAAAGGGGTGAAAGGTATGTTAAACGGAAAACCTGTAACATATCTTACCTCCGAATACGAAGAACTGCCCGATTTGCCGTTTGGATCTGTTATGTCTGTGAGGGTCAACAGCAAGGATGAGATTGTTGCCCATGAATTAAAGACAGATTTGAATAATTATCAGATACAGAATGAATCCGGAGCGTACAGTGATACCCAGTATTGCTACGGAAAAATGAAGTCTGCAAATAAGGAGGGCTGTATTATTGAAGTAAACGGCACGGAATATCCGTATATTTACAATACCAATTTCAAAGCGTATCTGATTAATGTCAGTAAACGGACTTGTACAGAAATTTCAAATTCTGCAATCGGAGCCTACAAAAGCTCATATTTGGATGACGTCTATGTATATACCGTAGGCTACAGAGGCGGAATGAGAGAAATGTA
Organism: Clostridia bacterium; assembly: GCA_017935675.1. GTDB lineage: Bacteria > Bacillota > Clostridia > UBA1381 > UBA1381 > RGIG9115. The sequence continues at coordinate 111,200 of JAGBHE010000064.1, forward strand.
CATATATGTCCGGTAAAGGATAAATTTTTAAAATAGAAAGGAAGATTTAAATGAAAAAAGCAATTACAATGTTGGCGGCGTTATGTTTAATGCTAAATATAGCACCGACCGGTGTTTTGGCAAACGCTGCAATAAGCAGCGTGGTATCAGGGAGCGGAGCTTCTCTTGATGAGGGACTTTCTACGCGGGACGGAGAAATTAAGATTAATTTTGCTCAGGCGATGGATTCGTCAACCTTTACGGCTGACAATGTGAACCTTGAAAGCATTACAAGAGGAACGGCAATCGACTTCGGCGAGGTAGGAACATTTCCTGAGGCAGCCAATCGAACGTATTTATTCCCTACAGAAGAAGCCTTCGGAGAAGGTACGTATTGGTTTGATTTTTCCGGCGCTTTGCAAAAAGTTGAAATGGGATTTAACAACTCAGTTTTGCTTTACGGACGAAGCTTTTTGGACAACGGTTCGTCGAATGACCATTTCAGAGTGTGGATTCAGCGCTTGGATGCGGGAAATGGCGGTACATACAGAGTATATTGGTCTGCCGGGAATTACAACAATTATGTGAATGTATCGGACGCAAGCGTAAGAAATTTTGATTTAAAGTTGAAAATGACGCTGACCGAAACAACAAATAACATTGACGTATATTATAACGGCGCAAAATTAAATTCCTCCCCCATCAGCGGCTCACTCAACAAGCCTGCTTTAGCCGGCGCAGTCCGCTCAGGTATTGCAGTGTTCTGCTATACGCCCGGGGGAGAATATGACAGACACGTTTATTTCGGCTCCATGAAATGCGCAAAGGGCGAAACGGAAGCAACCGCAACACCTATAGCAAACTATGATTTTACCAATCTTTCCTCGCTTGAGGAGTTGGGAATCGATTTGCCGGAACCGCCGTCCGGTACAAGTTATTTAAGACTTGCACAAGATGCTGAATATATGCAGGACATTGCATATAGAGGATCATTAAGCGCAGACGGAATGACATACACTATGCAGGTTGACGATATTGCGGACGGAACAAATTGCAGACTTTCCCTGTCAGGTTTAAAGGATGCTCAGACCGGCGCGGCCATTGCGGACACAGCGATTGATTTTATTGCAAGTGATTCGGTTTCAAGCGGTAAAAACTATGCGCATATTAAAGCGGGAGCAGGATATGACCTTGATGAGAACCCGGTGTTGTACTACAAAAACCAAAAGGTTGTTGTTGAATTTGATGAACCTGTTTCATCGGTTGATACCGGAGATATTGTTGTCGGAAAGTATGAAAAGACCGATGTGACAAAGTTTAAATATACTGCTGCAAGAACAGAAAATCAGTATGGGTACTTGACATCAACCGAAGCAAAGGCTCATGACCCATCCAAAAACGTGGTATTTGAGGTTAATATGAGACCGTATAATATTGGAGAAAATGCCAGCGGTTGGTTCAGAATTTATGTTGGTTCAAAATACTATCAGATGGGATATAATAATATTCAAGGCGGGAAATATGTTCAGATGAGCAATACTCCCGGACAGCTTGTAGAGAGCGGTGAATGGTATAACTTCAAAACAATCTTAAAGCCTACGGGCTATGATTTCTACATGAACGGTAAACTTGTCGGCTCTGCAAGCCCCGGCGGATATGACTTTGCAGGTGATTTGAAGTATGAATATGGCTCCTACTCAACAACCAACGCGGAGCTTGAGTATGATGTAAAGGACGCAAGGGTTTATTATGAAGACGGATCGGAGGAGCTGATCAGCGTAAAATATGACAGTACCTACAACGGACTGCCGTCCGACATATACTGTACGGTTTCAACCATTAAAGATGAAATCATTATTTCAGATAAGCTTGCTGCAGAACCGGTTCTGTCGGCAGATGGAATGAGCTGCGAAATCCGGCTCCCCGAGCTGGAAAAGAATGCAGACTACGCAGTTATTATAGACGGCATAGACGGAATCGCGTCAAAGACCTCAATATTCAGAACAGATGAATATTTCTCGGTTGACGGACTGTTTTCAGTAAGCGACATCACAGATGCCGGCGGCAGGTCTTTGGTGGATATACCGTATCTGAGCAATAAGGCGGCAGATTTCCGTATAAATGTTAACGGCGCGCAAATTGATGAGGGCACAATTACAAGCGATACCGTAAATCTGGTTAAATTTGAACGGGACGATATGGCATATATCAATCAGACAGTTCAAAACAAAAATAATCCGTATGGAAAAACAGTGAATGATACTATCAGCACACACAGCAAGACAAAGCCTGTTATTATTGAAGTAAATATGATTCCGATTACGGCACAGGGGGCGTCGAATTTCTACTTTAACATTGCAGCCGGGACAAAGGATGACGGAACTGCCAACGGTAATGCGCAGTTATCCTATAATAACAATCAGATATCTCTTGCAAACGGTACCAAAACAAACATTTCGGACGGAAAGCTCCACAATATCCGAGTTAAGATTGATGCGGACCAGGCATATTTATACGTTGACGGAATCAACACCTATAATAATTCCAACATGAATTATAACGGAAATATAACAATGACGAACTCCTTCTATTCTACAGCTATAGATGCCGGTACAGATAAACTTGAAGCATACATTAAGGATATAAAAGTGTACGAGGAAGGTGAGGAAGACGCGCCCTTTGTTTATCACAGTGTAAAAACTGACGGCTTTGCGCTCTTGTGTGAAAATCCGGAATGCTCGCTTAAAAGCGTTGAATATGGGGAGACCGATGTGGAAGCGAAGCTTGCTTATGAGAATAACGCAATATCTGTTAAGCCGGTAAAGGCTCTGGGATATCTGGCAAAATACAGACTGAATATTACAGACGGCTTGCGTGATACAAACGGAATTTCAGTTGTGAACCCTGTTCAAACGGAATTTACTGCGGTATATTCCGAGCATATCTATGCAGATAACTTGAAGGTTACAAAAACAGATACGGGTTATGAGGGCGAATACAAAATTGTGAACTTTACCGATACGGCAGAGAGCGCAGTCGTAATTCTTGCCATCTATGACGGCAACGGGCTTTTAGATGCGATTAAGAAAACGGTACAGGTTGCCGCTAATAGCGAATCAACAGATAACACGGTGGTTTATACTGCAGATAAAGCGATTCCCGACAATGCCAGAGCAGTATTGTACGTATGGGAGGATTTGACAAACATTCTTCCGGTATCGCCTGCAACAATAAAGTGATGGAGAATAATAAATGCGCATGACGGTATTTTGCCGTCATGACATGATTTAAGGAAAGGATTTGTATGAAAAGAAAACTGATAATTGCGGTTTTATCAATATTTCTGTTTAACATACTGCCCTTGAATGCAGCATTTGGCGAGGTTGTATTGACTGTTGAGCGGGATGTGCATTATCTTTTGTCAGAAGGGATTGTATTTTCTTATAACGCTTTGGAAAGCCTCAGTTTCAATGAAAGAGTGCAGTTATCAGAGAATCAGACACCCATAAAAAACGGCGGGAAAACATATCTGCCCTTCAGATTTGTGATGGAAAATCTGAAAACTATCGTACGATATGAAGAAAAAACGGGCAAGATATTTGCCGAGCATGGCATACAGAATATTGAGCTTCAAAGCGGCAGTGATGTTTTTTATGTTGACAGTCAGGATATAACGGTTCGGGACGGACTTTTGCTCCGGGACGGTATAACCTTTATATCATCAGAGGCATTGAAAGCTGTATTCGGACTTCTTACCGATGAAAAGGATGGATATGTATATGTCGGATATGAGCAGGCAAACGATGAGCTTTTTGAGGAGATTGCCCGGCTGTATGCAATTAAAAGAGCCGAAACGCTTGTATATTATGTATCTGCGGACGGCGATGACGAGAACCCGGGAAGCATAGACGCACCTTTTAAAACAATAGACAAGGCAAAACTGACAATACAGGATTATCTGAAAAATAACGAACAGGACAGAGATATTATCGTGTATTTAAGGGGCGGCGAATACCGGCTTGAAGAACAGATTCTGTTCACGCAAAATGACAGTGCCGAAAATCTTTTCAACATTCGGTATACAAGCTATAATAATGAAAATGTCCGGATAATCGGAAGCAAAGAGGTCGGCGGGTGGAGCTTTTATCGCGGCAATATTTACAGAGCCTATGTAGGTCCCGATTTAAGAATTGATATGCTTTATGAAAACGGCGCAATGATGACAAAGGCGCGTTATCCGAACTATAATTATGAAAATTCGGTGGAAAGCCATATTTTGAATCTTGGTTTTATAACGCAGACTCAGAACAGGGTGCGGTTTAACACCGGCGATTTCCCGACAATTTACGATTGCACCGATCTGGAAGTAAATATATGGGGAAGAACGGGGCAGATGTGGTTTAACCATAGTATAGACGTTGCGGAGGTTGATTATAAAAACAATCTTTTGTGTCTTAGCGAGAATGTTTTCGAAAACACAGGCAAAAACGGCTTGTATTTTTTGCAGGGAACCATAGAGCTTTTAGACACCGAAGGTGAATTTTGCTATAATTCAAAGGACGGATATATATATTTGATACCCGGCGGATATACAATGGAGGGCAAGAGCTTTTCTGTTCCGACTGTTGAAAATGTAATTAAGTTCGGCGGTGCTGCCGACCGGAAAACAGTTAAAAATATAACGATAGAAAACATTGAGTTGATGAATACCCATAGAAGCGATGACGTGCATGAGGGGATTCACGGCCGCGGCAACGGTTCCGGCGTTATGCTGTCCTATGCTGAAAATATCACTGTTAAAAACTGTGATATTCACGATGTGGGCGACGACGGTGTATTTATTCTTGAGTATGTTAAAAATTGCAGGATTCAAAATAATAATATTAGAAATCTCGGAGGCGGAGGAATAAGCGGAATTTCCTATACGAGAAGAAACGTTGTAACAGAGAATAATTTCAAGACAATGAAGGAGCTGGGCTATGTTTATTACATGGGAGAACAGCGTTTTTGCCGTGTGAAATATAATCTTTTGGAAAATAACTTTATTAACCGCTGTGGAATCATTACGGGACATGGAAGCGGAATAGATATTATCCATAACGATTCGGGATGGAATTACGTTCAATATAACAAAATTTACAATGTTCGCCGAATGGGAATAAACTGGGGTTTTTCTGCCGACAGAGATTATGTGCGTTATAATGACATTTCCTTTGTGATGAACGGCACAGAGGACGGAGGACTTTTTTATACTCTCTTTGAGCCGGGTGAGCATGGAGTGGCTTTTACAAATAACTATCTTCATGATTCGGTTGCGAGATATTCGGGGATTTTCGGAATATATCATGACGAAAATTCAAACGGTATATATACCGCGAATAATCTTGTTGAAAGGCTTACCGAGATAGAAGGACCTGTGTTGGGACACAATCCTATGGTTGGCGGTATGCAGTTTGTTAAGAGCGTAGGCGGACAGGTATTAAATAATATTTATGCAAATTCTCCGAAGGCGGTTAACGGTGGTATATATATGCATAATTCGCATAACAAGCCTGATAATGAGGATATTGTAATCAAAAATAATGTGGTCTATAATTGTAACGACACTGCGGTATATATATTGAATTTTACCGATGTAACTCTGGATAAATTTGATTATAATACATATTATTCTCCCGCCGGCGAAATGCGGTATAAGGGTGCCGCCGCTGCGCACAGTGATTGGGAAGGAATTATGGACGGCAAGTTTGAACAAAACTCAATATTTGCGGATCCGTGCTTTGTTGACCCGGACAACAGCGATTATCGATATCGGTACGATTCGCCTGTTTTTACTCAGGGAACGAAGGATATTGATGTCAAGGAGGCAGGCTTAAAGCCCGGAGGGGATTTTGAGGACAGCGAAGGACTTTACTACATTTATCCATTTGAAAAGGGAAGGGTAGGATACAATTCCACAATCAATATTGCATCGGGACAGCAAGCTGCAATAGAGGTCATTGCGAAAACGAAAATGGGAATACAGCTTGACCCTTCACAGGTAACGGTTTCCTATGAAAATGAAAACCCTGATGTAATCAGCGTTGACGCGCAGGGCAATGTTATAGGCTTGAAAAAGGGTAAGGCGGTTGTACGAGTGACTGTTCGGCAGGACGGAAAAGCTGTTTCAAAAATAATGAATGTACTTGTTGACGATACAATAACTGACATTTCCACGGTTGTGCACAGAACAACCTTCTCAAAAGATGAGGAAATAAATATGGGTATGTACATTAACACGGAATTCGGACAGCTCAATCCCCAAAATGCACAAAGCATAACTTTTACATCAGAAGACAACAGTATTGTGAAAATAAATGACAAGGGGCTTTTAAAGGCGGTCGGAATCGGGACTGCAGCCATTACGGCTACAGCAAGCCTGAACGGGAACACCTTTGTTAAGAAAATTCCCGTAACGGTAAATCTGACCTCTCTTGCGAAGCTGAACCTTGCTATAGATAAAAAGTCAATCAAGCCGGGTGAGGAATATGTAATGCCGTATACCGCATTTGACACAACAGGAACAGAAATATCTCTCGCAGGCGCAGCAATCACTGCGGAATCGGATAACCCCGAAATTGCGAAGGTTATAAGCACCGCGGACGGCGTTAAAATTCAGGGTGTTGGCTTTGGTGCTTGCTATATCAAGCTGAATGTGGTTTATAACGGTGTGGAGGCTCATACACAGTGCAGAGTTGTTGTGAATGACGAACAAGATACTCTTGCCGATGGCTGGAAGGCTATAAGCTGGAGCTCAAACGGACATGTATTCATGAAAGACGGCACCATTAAGCTTCTCAGCGACGGATATGACGTTTACGGTGCGGCAGACGCGGCAACATTTGCATATCAGACAATGCGTGACGAAAACTATACCATTGAGGTTGAGATGGAAGGATTGTCCGATTTGAATAATATGAACACGGCGGCCGGCCTTATGATAAGAACCGGAACAAACGATGCGGCAGATAATGTACATCTGCGAATCAGAGGAGATAACACACTTCTGATGACCTATCGAAATGAAGAGAATAAATCCAGTAATGTGTTCATTTCCGATATCATGACATATCCTGCAACGCTGAAGCTTGAAAAGAAGGGCAGAAGGATTACAGGATATTATAAGGACGGCGGGGAATGGAAGACAGTAGGAGAGATTGAGCTTGCCCGGACAGATGAAACATATGCAGGACTTTGTATCTTCTCTCAGACTGATTTTTATGCCGACGCTGTGTTTAGGGATTTCAAAGTGAACAAATAAGGAGCTAAGTTTGGAAAAAGATAAGCGGCGCATCTCACCGCCATCAGCGACTTGAAGTATAAACATACGTCGGCATCGCTTCCGGCGGCAATCTGCTTGCTTCTCTTTCTCCAAACGGCATTGGTGAAAGGAGTTCGGAATATAAGGAATGAAAAAAAGCCTGAAAAAAATATGCTCGGTATTGTTAAGTATTATCTTTCCCTGTGCAAGCGTTTCGGCGCTCGCGCAGGGTATTTGGGGAAGCGAGGAACAAATCGCGCAGCAGGAGACTCAAGCTGAAATCTATTCCTGCGCAAATTATATTTCGTGGATTGAAACAGTCGGCGAAGAGATTGTCATAAGCGGCAGAATGGCCGAAAAAGAGGGGATGCCGGTAACTTGCCTTGTAACAGGTGACGGCATAGTTGAAATCATGCAGGGTACTGTGAGGGCGAAGGGCTATTATTCCTTCTTTGTTTCTGATGTCAATTTTTCGGGGGAAACACAGTATGAGGTTCGTATTGCTGCGGGAAATACGACGTTAAATCTTGATTATTACCATAGAACAAACCGAGAGGATTTGCAGATATTGAATACAATAAATGAAGGCGGCGCCGGAAGTGTTTTGAAAGATTCAAGGCTCAATCTGAATTTGTATAACTACAGTCTGCTTGAAAATCAACAGGCGGTTGCCGACGCTCTGAGCAGCAGCACGTATACTTCGGTTCGTGAGTTTATAGACGCGTTTTACAGGGAAGTATACCGTCTGACAAAGAACAATACGAATATTGTGTATTATGTTTCCGAATCGGGCAGTGACGCCAATCCCGGAACTTCTGACGCACCTTTCGCAACGGTTACAAAGGCGTATGATACCGTAAGCGATTTGGTCAGCAGCGGAAAGACGGTTTCCGATATTGATATTATAATCGGGGACGGAAATTATACAATTGATAAGACTCTTTATTTTAATGAATATAACACCGGGAAAAACCAGACCATCAGAATCATTGCCTGCAATAGCGGGAAGGCCGTTATTACAGGCGCAGAAAAAATCGCAGGCTTTACAAGATATTCCGACAACGTCTATGTTAAAAATGTAGGTGCGGGCAGAGATATAAAAATGCTCTATAATAACGATGAAATGATGTGGATTGCGCGATATCCGAACAGGGGAATACAAAACTATGATCTGCCCGGTGATTATGCGCTGACGACGGCATCAAACCCATTAGATTCAAAAAAGAGAATATCTGCTTACATAGATCCGGAAATTCTGAAGGGGACAGAAAATAATCGGGAGCTTGAAATCGGGATTTGGCCGAACGGAAGCGACAATGGGCATTGGATGTGGTATTTCAATATCGTAGATGTTACAGATGCCGATTATGAAACCGGCATGGTTATATTTGCGCAGCCCACCACACACAATATCGGAAGCGGCGCAAAATTCTATATTCAGAACGATTTGAAATTTCTCGATGCGGAAAATGAATTTTATTACGACAGCCAAAGCGGAAATCTTTATGTTTGGGCGGAAGATGAATCGGTGCTTGACATAACGCTGCCTTTGGTAGATGATATTGTTACGTTTGAACATGCCGCGAATGTAAAACTTCAGGGTGTAAAGCTTCAAAACAGCAGAAGAACGAAAGATTATACCTATACATATCAGACTAATGACTCGGGAAACGGTATTAAAATAGCCGATTCGAGCAATATAACAATTCAAAACTGTATTGTTTCCAATGTGGGCGGACACGGGATTTATCTTGTGAACAGCGGAGAAAATAATCTTGTTACGGGAAATGAAGTGTTTAACACCTTTGGAACCGGAATTTCAATTAACGGAGAAGAAAATTCTTCCGAAATGAATTTTATTAACAATGTTATTTCCAATAATTATGTGCACGCAACCGGTCTTGTTGTAGGAAATTCAACAGGTATTGCCCTTTATCACAGCGGCGCAGAGGGAAATACAATTAAAAACAACCTGATTCACGACTGCCCGAGAAGCGCAATCCGTGTTTCCGATGTAAACAGCATAAACTATATTACATATAATGATGTGTATGACGTGAATAAAGGCTCGCAGGATACCGGCGTAATCTATGTTGAGGGACTGGGGAAAAATGCCGAAACACATATTGAGAATAACTATATTCATGACAGCTACAGCTGGATTGAACTGACGATTGGTCTGTATCTTGATGATTCGGCCTTCGGAACGGTTGCGCGGAATAATGTTATCGCAAATCTCGGAAAGACGGAATATCCTGACGGAAATGTTTTTGGGTATTGTATGTACTTAAAGGCAGATGATATAACAGCGGAAAATAATTATATTATAGATAATCCCGAGGCGTCCACAATCACCGGAAGCTATGCGCAGAATTCGACTGCGGACCGCCTGACAATTGTCAGAAATGTGTTTGCAAACAGCGGAAACACCGTTTATACCCATGAGAATTATGATAAAAACCGGCTGACCGCATCGGATTATAACCTGATTGATACAAACGGATCCCCGGTTTATCGGGTCAGGGGACTGGAATTGACCTTTGACGAATGGCGGAACAGCTATAAGAAAGATGTTAATTCGGTGTCGGCCGACGCACAGATTTCCGACAGTAAAAACCTTGATTTCAGACTCCTGGAAACGTCTCCGGCGTTTTCAATGGGAATTAAAAACATTGATATGGCTAATATGGGTCTTACAGAGGATTTTGTCTACAATACCGGAGGCGGCGCACCCCACAGGGTATTTGTTAAAGAAGAATTCCAAAAAGAGGACAGCACAACTTTTGATATGTCGGTCGGACAGACAAAAAAACTGCTGGCATTTGCAAGAAATGAAGCAGGGTTTATCGTGCAGAATCTGACATACACCTTTGAAAGTGAAAATACAGAGGTTGCAGAGGTTGACGACCGGGGACGGGTGATTGCGAAAAAGCCGGGAGCGGCAAAAATCATTGTTACCGCTTCAAACGGTGCTGCCGCTAAGCAAAGCTACATCATCGCCAAGGTGGCAGAACCAACGCTCCGAATTACCCGGATTGAGTGTTTTGATGAGAATCAGAATCCTATTACATCACCATGGCAGCATATTGAAAATGTGGTTGTAAGCTATGAGGGTGAAGGCACGGGAACGGATATGCTTATGGCATTTTATGATGAGAGAGGAAAAATGCTGTATTTACAAATGGATAAAATATCGGATAAAGGAAGAATTACCGTAAATACTGCGTATGAAGGGGAAAATCCTGTACGCATAAAAGTTTTTGCGTGGAATCTGGATACGATGTATCCGTTCGATTGTAAAGAAATTTATTGACACAGTAAATGAGTTATGATATAATTATTGCAAGTGGCAGGCAATGTTGTCTGCCGCTTACAATAATATAGAGTTTGTGGGGTGAGAAAAGTATGAGCATGGCATATGAGAGTCACTTTGATCAAACAAAGGAAAAGTTTAAGAAATATATTTTATATGTTTTTGTCCTGATTGTGGCTGTGTTTCTTACATCCTATATCGTATTTTTCAGAATCCTTTTAAGTACAAACGCTTCGTATATGAAAAATAACGTGACGCAGTTTAAAAGCGGTATAGAGAATATAGAGCAGCTAACCAATAACTTGTCCAGTCAGATCTTTTTTGATGAGGATGTTCAGCTGATAAGCAGAGAAAAGCTGTCCGAAGAAGAGATGAATACCGTTCATAATCGATTGTCTTTTTATAAAAATTCAGATGTTTACATAGAGTCTGTTAATGTGTATGATATTCAGAACAATTGTATGTTCTCTTCAGAATACTTTAGCAAAAAACAGATTACGCCCGAGGTGTATGAAGAGGTTTCGGATATTAAGAAAACACTTTCCTACAAATACGATGAATCGCAGAAAAGAGGGCTGTACTCTTATAAGCTGAAACCATATAAGTATATTCCCTATATTGTGGAAATCAACTATTTTCTGAATAAATTTGATTACAGCAATAATGATGAATTTATCTATATGATTTATGATTTGCCGAATAAAGTTCTGATTAACGCTTCCGATTCTGAAGAGGTTATGGGGATTATAGACTCAATAATCGATAAAAAAGAGTCTGACGCATATTTTGTTCGTAAAATTCATAACCGGAAACAGTTTGTATTCTGGAAAGGAACCGCAGATAATATCTACATATGTTATACAAGCTATTCCGGCGTAATAAGAAAAATGATGATTTTCTTTGTGAGTATTTTCGGACTGTTCCTTTTGTTCGGAATGATTATATTCTTCGGACTTATCAAAGGGTTACGGGATATTAAGGAATTTTTCGGAAATCTGGTTGTATTTGAGCGGAACTTTGAACTGGTTTACAAGCAAAAGGATGAAATAGATAAGCTTCGGTTTATTGAAAATTCAGACAAGTTTTCCGAAGGAGTTTTAGAGAAAAACATAAAGAAATATGAGCTTAATTCCGAATCGGTATATAACATGATTATGTTTAAAATCGATAATGAGCGGATATTCTCTGAAACGGTGCCCATCAGAGAACAGGATGCGATAAAATTTTCCATTGTCAATGTGTTTGAGGAGATGATGCTTAAATATTCCAGTGTCATGACAATAACAAACAACAATGAATTGATTTTCATCTACAGCCCGGAAAAGGGGATTGATATTGATGAAGTAATCAGGACGGTGCAGAAATTTATAAGGGAAAACATAGATGTTTCCTTCTCTGCGTTTATATGCACCGAAAGCGTCGGGATAAAGGATTTGTGCAGAGCGTACAGAGTATTGCAGAAATTGAGGGAGTACAGAATATATTACGGAAACGGCTGTATATTATCCGATGCCCAAATGCAGGGGGAAAGAAAAATTGTAAACATAAGCGGCTGTTGGAATGAGCTTTTGGTAAAATTCGAGGAGAAAAGACTTGACGAGCTGGAAAATACATATTTTTCGATTGTTGAAAAGATAAGCGATATTCCTCCGAAGGAGTTTATTATGGCCAATAAACTGTTGATTTTGGAGTTGATTTCGATTGTAAAAAAGACGCGCATAGAAATATCTGAGGATTTAAGCCTGTTTTTGGAAAGTATCGATGATATGGAAACAAAAGAAGATATCACAAAAGCTTTTGTTTTTATACTGAAAAAGGCAGAAAGCTTTAAGGCTGAGACGCTGGCCGTTGAAAACAGGGAATTTGTATATCAGATTGTGGAGTATATTGAAGATAATTGCGCCGACACTCTGCTGTGCAGGGAAAGTATTGCGGAGAAATTTAATATTAATGTGCGGAAAATTGACGCTGCTTTCAAAGACGTTATGTTTATTTCAATAACCAATTATATCAGGGAATACAGATTGAAAAAAGCCGCTGAATATTTAACCGAAACCGATTTGCCGGTCAGCAATATAACAAAAATGGTGGGATTTAACACAGACAGTCACTTTGTTTATACTTTCCGGAAAAAGTTCAAAATGACGCCCATTACCTACAGAAAAATGAATACCGAAAGAAAATAACAGGGAGAATGAATAAAAGGCTTTGAGTGGAGGATGATATTTATGACCGGCATGTTGTAAGGATTGTGTTGTCTTCGGCAATCTTTGTGCTATGTGACATCAATACATTCGGACATGGTATAAGGCCGCCTGAAAGAGAAGAATTGCCGCGATATACCGCGCTTGCCTACGGATCGTCAATTACTCATGGTGCCGGAAGCGCTGCGGGACCGCTTTGCTATGTTTCCCACGCGGCGGCACTTTTGAATACACAGATTATGAACAAGGGTCTGGGTGGTTCTTGCTTTATGGAAAAGTGTGTTTCAGATTGGTTTTGCAGCATTCCGTTTGATTACATGGTTTTTGAAGCCGGGACTAATATGTATGACGATTACGAAAACACTGTTATTGAGGATAGAGGAAAATATATGCTTTTGAAAATCCTCTCCTCTCATCCTGACAGCTATGTGTTCATGCTTGAACCGCCTATGATTTTCAGACAGAAGCAAAACAGTGATAAATATAAGGCGTTTTCCGAGAGTATATATAAAATATATGATTTCGCAAAGTCGGATAAATGTATTTTTTTATCCAATGATAAAATTCAGCTGAAAGGTTCATATGTAAGCTGCGACCTGATTCATCCAACCCCGCTTGGACATGTGATGATGGGAACGAATCTGGCAGGACTTATAGAACCGTATCTTATGGGAAAAGAGGAAGTTTGGAAAAAGATAAGCGGCGCATCTCACCGCCATCAGCGACTTGAAGTATAAAAACATACGTCGGCGTCGCCTCTATCGGCAATCTGCTTGCTTCTCTTTCTCCAAACGGCATTGATGAAAGGAGTTCGGAATATAAAAATGATGAATAAATACGTTAAGGATTATGGTGTGCAAAAGGATTCATATGAACTGCAGACCGAAAAAATTCAACACGCCATAGATGATTGTGCCGAACAAGGCTTTGAGCTTGTTTTTGAGAAGGGTGTTTACAGAACCGGAACTCTTTTTCTGAGAAACAATTCAAAAATAGTTCTTGAGGAAAACGCGGTGATATCCGGAAGCGATTGCATTGAGGATTATCCGGATAACGACGCTTCTTTTGTTGATGCCGTGGAGCAAAGGAGAGGAAAAACACTGATTCTTGCGCACAAGGCTGAGAATGTTTCCGTAACCGGAAGCGGAGAAATATGCGGTAACGGCGGGGAGTTTAGCGAGGATACCAGACCTTTTCTGGTTCGCGTCGTCGAGAGTAATCATGTAAAAATAGACGGAGTACGGCTTACGAAAGCGGCAGCATGGTGTCTGCATATAAATAATTGCACACACGTTGACATTAAAAACATTACAATCGACAGCCGCGTTAATGATAATAATGACGGAATCGACATCGACAGCTCGGATAATGTGAATGTGGAAAATTGTCATATTATGTCCGGCGATGACGGCATATGTCTTAAGGCGACATCAGATCGGCCCTGTAAAAATATTTTTGTAAAGAACTGCAAGGTGTCAAGCGGCTGGGCGGGATTTAAAATCGGAACAGAGTCAGTCGGGGATTTTTCACACATTAGAGTGAGCGGATGTTATTTCTATGATATTCTTGGCGGAGGAATAAAAATTGTACCTACCGACGGGGCAAATGTAAAGGATGTAAAGATATCGGATATTCAGATGGAAAACTGTACCGGGCCGATTTTTATTGCACTCGGGGAGAGGCTTAGAAGTTATGCCGGAATAGGAAAAGATACCTTGAGCACCATAGAGAATGTATGTATTGAGAATGTTACGGCAGACGCGGTAAGTGCGCCTGTCAGGGGAACATATCTCGGACAGATATGGGGCAATGCCAAGGGCGGAATCATAATTTCAGGAACAAAGAAAAACCCTATAAAAAATCTTAGCCTGAGGAATATAAAAGCGTCTTTGCCCGGTGGAGTGACGGAAAGAATAAAAGATGAAGTGCCGTATATCGGCGAAAAATATCCTGAATTTCATATGATGGATATTGTTCCGGCAAAGGGTATATATATGCGTGACGTGGACGGTGCAACTCTGGAGAATATACAGCTTTCGTTTAAGGAGGCTGATAATAGGGATGTGCAGTTCTTTGAAAATGTCATTTATGACTGTTAAAATAAATAATATCCCGGAGAGCCGATAATCTTTTAACCTTGGTTATACGAATGCCAAAACTGAGTTTGTAAAGAAATATACCGTAGAGGCAAAGAGGAAATTGCGGCCCGGGGAGGGAAACAATGGGTAAATATGACGATATCATTAACCGAGAATATGTTAAATCTTCTGCGCGAAGGCACATGACCATGGCAGAACGTGCTGCCCAATTCGGCGCCTTCAAAGCCCTTTCGGGTCATGAAGAAGCACTGCATGAAACAGCACGGCTTACCGATGAAAAAACGGAGCTTGATGAATATGCAAAGCAAGAGCTAAGCGGCAGGTTGAATTTCCTTGCCGGACATATTGACGACAAGCCGGCGGTTACCGTCAGATACTTTACAAAGGATGACAGGAAGTCCGGCGGATTTTATCAGACTGCCGGCGGGGTTTTAAGCAAAATAAAGGATTTTGAGCGTGTTGTGGTAGTAGATGGGATAGAAATACCTATTGATGATATTTTAACGATAGAGAGTGAAATAATCGATAACAGCGATGAATTTTATGAATAGGCGGTAATGTAATGGAAGACGCAATAATAAAATTTGCAGATATGATAAATGAATGTAACAACATAGTTTTTTTCGGCGGAGCGGGAGTATCCACGGAAAGCGGCGTCAAGGATTACCGCAGCAAGGACGGACTTTATAATACCGTTAAGGATTACGGAATACCGCCTGAGGAAATATTAAGCCGCAGCTTTTTCTTCAGGCATCCCGATGTTTTTTATGATTTTTATAAAAAATACTTTATTGTGAAGGTAGAGCCGAACGATGCACATAAGGCGTTGGCGGAGCTTGAACGGATGGGAAAACTAAAGGCTGTAATCACGCAGAATATAGATGGACTGCACCGGACGGCCGGAAGCAAAAACGTAATTGAGCTCCATGGAACAACAAGTAAATATTACTGTCATGAATGCAAAAGAGATTTAGAGGATATAAAATCAATCGAGCAGCAGATAATAAACGGAGAAATACCCAAATGCCCTTATTGCAAAGGAATCGCAAAGCCGAGAGTAGTTCTCTATGAGGAGCCCTTGTATGAAGGCGTTGCGGAAAGTGCAGTTGGCAGTATTTTAATTGCGGATATGCTGATTGTCGGCGGAACATCTCTTGCAGTGCAGCCGGCAGCGTCCTTTGTTTCATATTTCAAAGGTAAGTATACAGTTATGATTAACAAATCCGAAACAAGCTTTGACAGCAGGGCGGATCTTGTTATAAGGGACAGCATAGGCAAGGTGTTCGGTGAAGTGATGAAAAGAGTAAAGCAATAAAACAATTCCATAATGTTTAATGGGGCTGTTGCGTTAAGCAGCAGCCCCATTCTTAAATTAATGGTTAATTTGTTATGTAGACCTTTGAGTAGAGAGGAACTGTATTAATAAGCCAATTCATATCCTGGGGCTGAAGTCTGACGCAGCCGTGGGATAGTTTCATGCCTACGCGGTTGTCGTAGGGAACGCCGTTATATCTGAGAAGTGTCGTATGAATGGCATATCCGCCGTTAAATCTCATTATCGGACCTACATAATATGAAGAGTAGGGCCAGATTTTTTCTTTTGAATAGTATCTGAACTGACCTGTGCAGGTAGGGGTTGAGTCCTTGCCGATGGCACAGGTAAATTCGTTTATCTGTTCCCAATTGCCGGCATAGCCGCGGTATACACGTAGCTTAAATTCTTTTTTGCTGACCCATATGAGATATTCTGTTTCGCTGCTTATACCTGTTGAATTTATGTAGGCTGCCTTTAAGTGATTGTCAATTTCTTTTTTAACAACCTTTGACTGTGAAACAACGGCGTTGATGTGATCGCCCTCATCCTGAATTATCACATCGGCGTCAACAATATCGGCAAAGGACAGCAGTGGAATAAACGGATAGCCGTCGGCAATTGCCGGAATGCCGTCAAGGGTATAGGTGTTCCCGAAGGCGAAGGCTGTCCTGCTTCCGATGCTCATAGAGATTGTTTTATCGTAAATTCCGTATGTAATATTTCCGGTCTGCGCGTCATATGTTATATTTGAAACCCCCATGCTTTTTGCGCCTTCGGCGGCGGGGATGTACAGAACACCGTCTATATACCGTGCCGGAACAGAGAGAGGGTAGCCTTCAAAATCTAAATAATACTGAACAGGCTTTGACGCCTCAGCCATAGCGTAAAAATTAAAGGAGCTGACGGGAACAGGTCCTTCCTCTGTCACATATGTATATGTCCAAAGCTCAATATTTTCGTTTTTGCCGAAATAATAATCATAATACTTTACGGTTGAAAATCCGGACAAAATCTGAAGCTTAAAATCCTTGCCGGGTGCAAACGGATCTACATCAAAATGAGCGTAAGCCTCCGATGCACCGGATTTAATCTGCGCCGTGGCATGATATGTTTTATTGCCGTCAAAAAGAGAAAGCTTCGCTTCACTGTCAGCCGTTCCGATGCTTGGATTAAGTGAAAATGACAAGTCAACGCCTGTAAGCATACCTGTGTTGTCGGCAAGAACCGATTGACATGCAAACAGTGAAAACAATATAACCGCAAACAAAATCATCCTTTTTTTCATTTTTATAATTACCCCTTTGTTTTTTTGATATTCCATTTGTACACAGTATTTATATATTTAAATTTTATCATATTTACACCGCTGTGAAAAGATGTTTTTTCAATATTATAATATTTGTACAAAAAAACATTGTACGGATAGTGCATTTTATACATTGTTTTTTTGTTGACATTTTGCATAAATATACGTCAAATTGTACAAAAATTTTATAAATCAAAAATATTATATTAAAAATAGTCAAAAAGTCTTGATTTTTTTATGTAAAGATGATATAATTTTTACGTTATTTCAAATTAAGAGAAGAGAGGTAGACAAAATGAAAAAAATACTTGGTTTATTGATGTGCATCAGCATGGGAGCTTCACTGCTTTCCGGATGCGGAAATACTGCAGATGACGCGAAAACAGACGGCGGCAAGGAGGCTGATGGCGCAAAGGTTGTTGCTTCCGTTGATGACCTTAACGGTGCAAAAATCGGCGTTCAGCTCGGAACAACCGGAGATATCTTTGTTTCCGACGAGTGCCCCGACGCTCAGGTTGAGCGTTTCAGCAAGGGAGCTGATGCTATTGTTGCTCTTACAAGCGGAAAGATTGACTGCGTTGTAATCGACTCTGAGCCTGCAAAGGTTTTTGTTGAGAAAAACAAGGGTCTTAAGATTCTTGATGAGCCCTTTGTTGAGGAGGACTATGCAATTGCGGTTGCAAAGGAAAATACAGAGCTTAAGGAAAAAATCAACGAGGCTCTTGCTACGCTTAAGTCTGACGGAACGCTTGACAAAATAATTTCCAACTACATCGGCGACGAAACAGGCAAAACTCCTTATGAGTCTCCTGCAGATGTCGACCGTTCAAAAGGAAAGCTTGTTATGGCTACAAATGCGGCATTCGAGCCTTATGAGTATCTTGAAAATGAGAAGATTGTAGGTATTGATGTTGACATGGCTCAGGCAGTTTGCGACATTCTCGGGATGGAGCTTGAGGTTGAGGATATTGAGTTTGATTCAATCATTACCGAGGTTCAGTCAGGTAAAGCCGATATCGGTGTTGCCGGAATGACGGTTACCGAAGAAAGACTTAAGAACATCGACTTTACGGATTCTTACGCAACGTCAAAGCAGGTTATTATCGTTAAGGAATAAGCCTGTCAACTGATTTTTTGAAGATAGAAAACCAATTAGGGCGTATCCGAACACTCTGTTTATTCGTTTGCATACAGGACAGCAATTCCGGTGCAGACATCATAAGAAAACCGGGTATTGGATACGCTTTGGTTTTTTTAAGTTTATAACGGGATGTGATGTTATATGAACGGCTTGAAAGAAAAGATTATTCAGAATCTGATTGCTGAAAACCGGTGGAAGCTTTTTTTAAACGGTCTCGGAATTACTCTTGAGGTTACGTTTTTTGCCGTGCTTATCGGAATAGTTCTCGGTTTTATTATTGCGATAATCAGATCGTCTTCAAAATATACTTTTAAATCCGCGACGGCAAATTTAATTATGCGGGTTCTTGATTTTATATGCAGGGTTTATCTTACGGTAATCCGCGGAACGCCGGTGCTTGTTCAGCTTATGATTATGTATTTTGTAATTTTTGCATCTTCAAGCAATAAGGTGCTTGCTGCTGTTTTGTCATTCGGTCTTAATTCGGCTGCCTACGTTGCCGAAATAATCCGTTCCGGAATAATGTCAATTGACGGCGGTCAGCTTGAGGCGGGAAGAAGCCTCGGATTTAACTATGCTTCAACAATGGTTTATGTTATTATACCTCAGGCGTTTAAAAACGTATTGCCGGCCCTTGCCAATGAGTTTATCGTTTTGCTTAAGGAAACCTCTGTATCCGCCATGATAGGTCTTTCTGACCTGACATATGGCGCAAACCTTATAAGAAGCCGTACATATGAAGCGTTTTTCCCGCTTATTTTTCTGGCTTTAATATATCTTGTTATGGTAATGCTGTTCTCGTGGCTTGTTTCAAAGCTGGAAAGGAGGCTGAGAAATAGTGACAGATAATAATATTCTCATAGAGACGAAAGGGCTTAAGAAAAGCTTCGGTCAGACGGAGGTTCTTAAGGGTATTGATTTGAAAATTAAAAGGGGAGAGGTTATTGTTATAATTGGTCCGTCAGGAAGCGGAAAATCAACCTTTCTCCGCTGTCTTAATCTCCTTGAAACACCTACGGGGGGAGATATTTACTTTGACGGAAACAATCTGATGGATAAGCATACGAATATTAATCTGCACCGCAGGAAGATGGGGATGGTTTTTCAGCATTTTAATCTGTTCCCTCATATGAGTATTTTGAAAAATATGACCCTTGCGCCGGTAAAGCTGCTCGGTTTTTCAAAGGCACAGGCTGAGGAAAAAGCAATGACGCTCTTAAAACGCGTGGGGCTTGAGGACAGAGCAAAATCGTATCCGTCGCAGCTTTCGGGAGGTCAGAAGCAGAGAATTGCCATAGTCCGTGCTTTGTGCATGGAACCGGAGGTTATGCTTTTTGATGAGCCAACCTCGGCCCTTGACCCGGAAATGGTCGGCGAGGTGCTTGACGTTATGAAAAGTCTTGCCACAAGCGGTATGACCATGGCGGTTGTAACTCATGAAATGGGATTTGCAAGAGAAGTCGGGGACAGGGTTTTGTTTATGGATGAAGGCGTGATTATGGAGCAGGGAACACCTGACGAAATATTCAATCATCCGCAGAACCCAAGAACTCAGTCGTTCCTTAGCAAGGTTTTATAATTTACGGAGCCGCTCAGAAATAACCGCCCCCGTTCCGTATTTCAAAAAAATGTTGCTTAAATATGTGGACGAACAAGTAACGGTTTAATATATAAAATGCCTAAAAAACTGTAACGCCAATGTGTTGCAGTTTTTTTATCTTGATTTTGTGTAGCAACAAATCGGAGTTTGCATTTTTCGGTGTGTAGCTTCGATTGTTGCACACCTTTTTTTATTTATGGAAAACTTTAAGGGGGTTACAAATTTTCCGCATGAAAGCGTGTGTACTAAAAATACCTAAAAAAGGAGCGAATGAAAATGTTAAAAGGGGAAAAGACACGGATAATCATAGCGGGAATTGCGTTACTTTTCGTTTTAGGAATAACGGTATTTGCAGATGGGACTACAGGTGCAGGAGGAACTCTCGTAGGGGGTCCGGTACTAACACTTTTTCCATTGCTAATTATCATTTTATGTAAGTTTATCAACGTACTAATACAGTATCTTAGAGAGTGTGCAGAGTGTTTTTTTGTTTTATGTAATGTCAGCACATACACATATCTTTTTCATCTGCAAAAAGATATGTGTATGAAACTGCATCTGCTTAATCTTCATAATGACCTTTACAGGAAAGAATTTCAACAATACCATCCTTCAACCTATAAACAAGTCGGTTCGTTTCGTCAATTCGTCTGCTCCAAAAGCTCTGCAACTCACCCTTTAACGGTTCAGGCTTACCAATACCCGAATATCCGCTGCGTTCTACATCCTGTAAAAGCTGATTGATTTTTTTCAATGTCTTTTTGTCTTGAGATTGCCAATACAGGTAATCCTCCCAAGCTTCATCAAACCATACTTTTCTCATCAGTCTACCTCGATTATTTCATGCTCCGTTCCTTTTCCGGCATCTAATGCCTCAATTCCTCGTTTTAAATGCTGCATATTATTATCGCTATAAAACGGATCATAAGATACTTCAAAAGGTATTCTGTGTTCTCTGCTCATTTTTTTCGCAAAAATATTAAATGCTGCTGTCATTGTCAAACCCAGTTCCTTACAAGTAAGCTCCATGGCTCTCTTGTCAGCTTCATCCATTCTTATATTAACATTTAACTGTGCCATAGAATAACACTTCCTTTCCTCTGTTAGTATATTCATTATAGCACAATTTATTTACAATGTCAATAAATTTATATATTTTTACGCTAAATGCACGAATATTTTTCTTGATTTATTGCTATTGACAGATAAAGTTTATTAAATTCATTTAACAAACTTGACAAAATCAAACAAATTTGTTATTGTGGTATTGCCTTAAAATAATTTAAGATTCTAAAAAAACGCTGCATTTCTTACTGAAATCATTTATTTTTATGTATAATATAATTTAAAATTCACTAAAATTAAAAAATCACTTGACAATTTTTATTTTTTTGTGATATAATACCTTTAATATGTATAAAGGCAGTGAAGAGGCAAAGTAGGATTTGATTCTGCGGAAAGAGAGCGGGGATCGCCGGCTGTAAGTTCCCGCGCGCGTGGCAAAATCACGAAATTTCACCTTGGAGCCGCCGCGGTGAAGCATTATGTGAGTAGCCGCGGACGTGTGGCATACGTTAAATGCTTCAAATGAGGGTTTGCCCCTGATCGGGGTAAAAATGCGGGTGGTACCGCGGAGCATGTCTTCGTCCCGGATATGAAATTTTTCATATTTGCGGACTTTTTTTATTGCTTTTGGTTTTGCAGAAATAAAATGTGCCTGAGGCACGGAAAGGATTGGATTTATCATGAAGGAAAAAATTCAGAGGATTAAGGAGCTGGTTGAGGAAAACCTCCGCGGCGCGTCTGATCTTGAAGCACTGGAAAATATCAGAATTAAGTTCCTTGGAAAAAAGGGCGAGCTTACAGCCGTGCTTAAGGGCATGGGAGCACTCCCCGCGGAGGAGCGTCCTGTTATCGGAGCTATGGCAAATGAAGTGAGGGCTTTTCTTGAACGGGAAATCGACGGCAAGAAAGAGGAGCTTTCAGCAAAGCTCCGTGAGGCAAAGCTGAAAAGAGAGGTAATTGATGTAACAATGCCCGGGCGTGTACAGGAGACCGGAAAGCTTCATCCTTTGACCTCCGTAATGAATTCCGTCAAGGACATTTTCCTCGGCATGGGCTTTCAGATTGCCGACGGTCCCGAGGTTGAGTATGACTACTACAATTTTGAAGCATTGAATATACCGCCCGATCATCCGGCACGGGATTCTCAGGATACATTCTATATTAATGACAATGTAGTTTTAAGATCCCAGACCTCGCCGATGCAGATAAGGGTTATGGAGAAGCAGAAGCCTCCCATAAGAATAATTGCTCCGGGCATGGTTTACAGAAGCGATGCCGTTGACGCAACTCATTCCCCGGTATTCCATCAGATTGAAGGACTTGTGGTTGATAAGGGAATAACCATGGCTGATCTTAAGGGAACTCTTGAAATGTTCATTAAATCCCTTTACGGCAGCGAAACCAAGGTCAGATTCCGTCCCCATCATTTCCAGTTTACAGAGCCGTCTGCTGAGGTTGACGTATCCTGCTTTGTATGCGGCGGTGAGGGCTGCAGAGTTTGTAAGGGTGAAGGCTGGATTGAAATACTCGGCTGCGGAATGGTGCATCCGAAGGTGCTTTCAAACTGCGGAATTGACCCTGAGGAATATTCCGGCTTTGCATTCGGTCTCGGACTTGAGCGTATTGCAATGAGGAAATATGACATAGACGATCTTCGCTTGTTCTATGAAAACGATTTGAGATTTTTAAAACAGTTCTGATAAGGAAAGGGTGATATTTAAATGAAATTACCAATGAGTTGGCTTAACGATTATACAGATGTTTCAGGGATTTCCCCGAAGGAATACGCTCATGTTATGACTATGACAGGCTCCAAGGTTGAGGGAGTGGAGAGCATGGGCGCCGAAATCAATAAGGTTGTCTGCGGCAAGGTTCTGGAATGTGAGCCGCATCCGGACAGCGATCACCTCTCGGTGTGTAAGGTTGATGCAGGTACCGGGGAGGTTTTGCAGATTGTTTGCGGAGCACCGAATGTAAAGGCGGGGATAATTGTTCCCACAGCGCTTCACGGCTCAACGCTTCCGGGCGGAGTTAAAATAAAAAAAGGGAAGCTGCGCGGCGTTGTTTCAAACGGCATGCTTTGTTCTCATGACGAGCTGGGACTCACCGCGGCAGATCTCGGATATGAGCCGGAGTACGGAATTCTCATTCTGCCTGAGGATACGCCTGTGGGCAAGGACATTAAAGAGGTGTTCGGGCTTAACGAGGATGTTGTTGAGTTTGAAATAACCTCAAACAGACCGGACTGCTTCAGCGTCATAGGTCTTGCAAGAGAAACGGCTGCATCTTTTAAGCGGCCCTTTGCTGTTAAAAAGCCTTGCTTTACGGAAGCCGGCGGAGATATTCACGAGCTTATTGACATTCAGGTTCAGAACAAGGAAAAGTGCCTGCGTTATACCTCAAAAATGGTCAGAAATGTAAAAATCGGACCGTCACCCGAATGGATGGTAAGAAGGCTGAAGGCATGCGGCGTACGTTCAATCAATAACATAGTAGATATAACAAACTATGTTTTGCTTGAATACGGGCAGCCGATGCATGCTTTTGACCTGAGGGACCTTGCCGGCGGAAAAATTGTTGTAAGATCGGCGCATCCCGGTGAAATAATAAAAACTCTTGATGAAACCGACAGAAAGCTTACACCGGATGACCTTGTTATTGCTGACGGTGAAAAAGCAGTTGCGGTTGCAGGCGTTATGGGCGGATTTAATTCTGAGGTTAAGCCTGATACGCAGACGGTTGTTTTTGAGTCCGCAACCTTTGACGGAACAAGTGTAAGAAAAACAGCTCAGCGAATTGGTCTCAGAACAGAGGCTTCCTCACGTTATGAAAAGGGTCTTGACGTATATAATACCCTGCCGGCGGTAGAGCGTGCATGTCAGCTTGTTGAAGAGCTTGGCTGCGGAGAGATTGTGGGAGGAACAATTGATATTTTCGGAAACCGGAAGGAGAAAACAACACTTGCCCTGAGACCGGAGAAAATAAACGCTTTTCTCGGAACTGATATCTCGAAGGAGCAGATGATTGAAATACTCAGAACGCTGGAATTTGAGGTTGACGAGGCGGCGATGACAATTACCGCGCCGACCTTCAGACCTGACATTGAGTGTGAGGCTGATATATCTGAGGAAATCGCAAGATTTTACGGCTACGACCTTATTCCGACAACACTTTTGTCCGGAGAGACCACAATCGGTATAAAAAATAAGGAGCAGCAGGCTGAGGACAGACTGAGCAGCGTTATGCTTTCTCAGGGCTTTAACGAAATATGCACCTACACCTTTACAAGCCCGTCTGTCTTTGATAAGCTGAATATTCCGTCAGACAGCGATATGAGAAATGTGGTAAAAATCAGAAATCCTCTCGGAGAGGATACCTCCGTTATGAGAACCACAACCCTTGGAAGTATGCTTGAGACTCTTTCAAGAAATCTGAATTTCAGCAATAAAAGTGCAAAGCTTTTTGAAATTGGCAGGATTTATATCCCCCGTGAGGGAGAGCTTCCGGAAGAGCCTGAGATACTGACTCTCGGAATGTACGGAGACAGCTTTGACTTTTATGATATAAAGGGCGCCTGCGAAGCGGTTATCAGCGAAATGCATGTCAAGGACGTTTCATATGAGCAATGTACGGATAATCCGACTTTCCATCCCGGAAGATGTGCATGTATAACTGCCGGAGACAGACAAATCGGCGTAGTAGGTCAGCTTCATCCGTCTGTTGCCGCAAATTATGATATTGATGTTCCTGTTTATGCGGCTCAGATTGAGCTTGAAGGGTTGATGGCGGCTGCTGAAAGCACCGTTAAATATAAGCAGCTTCCGAAGTTCCCGGCTGTTACAAGGGATATAGCAATGCTTGTTGATGTACAGGTTCCCGTGGCGGCTCTTGAAGGCATTATAACAGCGGCAGGAGGAAAGCTGATGGAATCGGTTCAGCTGTTTGATGTGTATGAAGGAAAGCAGATTCCGGAGGGTAAAAAGAGCGTTGCCTATTCAGTAGTATTCAGAGCGGCAGACAGAAGCCTTACAAATGATGAGGTAAATGTTATTTTTGATAAAATGCTTAAAAATCTTGAAAAGGAAGCCGGCGCTCAGCTGAGATAAATGAGGTGAAGGCATGATCGGAATAATCGGAGCTACTGATTTTGAAATGGAAATCCTGCTGAGGGATATGGAAACTGAAAAAAAAACCGCAATAGGCGGCTTTGAGTTCAGGACGGGAAGCCTTTTCGGGGAGAAAATCACAGCCGTAAAATGCGGAATCGGAAAGGTGTTTATGGCGGCATGCTGCCAGACAATGCTGCTGAATTTCCCGGTTGAGAGAATAATTAATATAGGAGCCGCCGGTGCTTTAACCGGCGGCCTGCGGCCCGGCGACGCGGTTCTTGCCGATGGGGCGGTTCAGTATGATATGGATACAACCGCTTTCGGAGATCCCCTCGGCATGATATCCGGAATAGGAAAGGTGATGTTTGACTGCGACATTTGCAGGGGCTTCGGTGAAGCCCTTGGCAGGGCGGGAATACATCATATTGTCGGACATAACGCTACTGCGGACAGATTCTGTGCCGATACTGCGGTAAAGGATATGCTTGTGTCGCATTTCGGCTGCGTCAGTGTTGATATGGAGGCGGGAGCGCTTGCACAGGTGTGTTATATAAACAGCAAGCCCTTTGAGTCGATAAAAATCATATCTGACAGAGCCGATGATACATCAGGTGATGATTACAATGAATACACGGGAACCGTCGGCGAACGTGTAATGGAAATATTAAAAATCAGGTTCAGCGTTTAAAAAACGGTGAAATATTGCGCTGTTTTCATAAAATTGTTGTTTTTTCATGAAAAAAGCCGTAAAAGTTCTGTAATATTTCTATACATAAATTTCAAAAAATATATAGACATTTCTCAAAAATATGGTATAATTAAATATGTAGGCGTTTCATTATCTTTGTGTGACTGCCGGAGATTATTTTTTAGGAGGAAAAAGAATGAGTAAAAAGTTTGTATACCTTTTCAGCGAAGGCAATGCCGATATGAGAAACATACTCGGCGGCAAAGGCGCGAATCTTGCTGAAATGACAAACCTCGGAATGCCTGTTCCTCAGGGATTCACAATTTCTACAGAGGCTTGTACTCAATATTACGAGGACGGAGAAAAGATTAACGACGAAATTCAGGCTCAGATTATGGAGTACATCGAAAAGATGGAAGAAATCACGGGCAAAAAGTTCGGCGATCAGGAAAATCCTCTTCTCGTTTCCGTGCGTTCAGGAGCAAGAGCTTCAATGCCGGGTATGATGGATACCATCCTTAACCTTGGTCTTAACGAGACTGTTGTTGAGGTAATGGCAAAGAAGTCAGGAAATGCTCGTTGGGCATATGACTGCTACAGAAGATTTATTCAGATGTATTCCGACGTTGTTATGGAGGTGGGCAAGAAGTATTTTGAAGAGCTCATCGACAAGATGAAGGAAGAAAAGGGTGTAAAGCTTGATACAGAGCTTACAGCTGATGATCTTAAGGAGCTTGCAAATCAGTTCAAGGCTGAATACAAGTCAAAAATCGGTGTTGATTTCCCGTCTGATCCTAAGGAACAGCTTATGGGAGCAATCAAAGCGGTCTTTCGTTCATGGAATAATCCCCGTGCTATAGTTTACAGAAGAATGAATGATATTCCCGGTTCATGGGGAACAGCCGTAAACGTTCAGATGATGGCGTTCGGTAATTTGGGAGAAACCTCCGGTACAGGCGTTGCATTTACACGTGACCCTGCTACAGGTGAAAAGAAGCTTTACGGTGAATACCTTATAAATGCGCAGGGCGAGGATGTTGTTGCCGGTGTAAGAACTCCGTCACCTATTGCTCAGCTCGAACAGGACATGCCTGAGGTGTACAAGCAGTTTGTGAACATTGCCCAGACTCTTGAAAATCATTACCGTGACATGCAGGATATGGAGTATACGATTGAGGACGGAAAGCTTTATATGCTCCAGACAAGAAACGGTAAGAGAACAGCGGCTGCTGCTCTTAAAATTGCTGTTGACCTTGTTAATGAGGGCAAAAGAACAGAGGAAGAAGCACTTCTTATGGTTGAGCCGAAGCTTCTTGATTCATTGCTTCATCCTACATTTAAGGCTGCCGCTCTTAAGAATGCGGTTACAATAACAAAGGGTATAGACGCATCACCCGGTGCTGCTGTCGGTGCTGTATACTTTACGGCTGAGGAAGCTGTAGCAGCAGCTCAGGGCGGAAATAAGGTTGTTCTTGTTCGTCAGGAAACATCTCCTGAGGATATTGAGGGTATGGATGCCGCTCAGGGTATACTTACCGCAAGAGGCGGAAAGACCTCCCATGCAGCCGTTGTTGCCCGCGGTATGGGTAAGTGCTGTGTATCAGGCTGCACAGAGATAAAGGTATACGAGGACGAGAAGTATTTTGTTGCCGGTGACAAGAAGTTTGTTGAGGGTGATGTTATTTCACTTGACGGTTCTACAGGTATGGTTTATGAGGGCGCTGTTGAAACTCAGGAGGCTGACCTCTCAGGATATTTTGAAACATTTATGGGTTGGGCAGATAAGTACAGAACCCTTAAGGTAAGAACAAATGCAGATACTCCGAGAGACGCTAAGCAGGCTGCTGCTTTCGGCGCTGAAGGTATCGGTCTTTGCCGTACAGAGCATATGTTCTTTGAGGAAACAAGAATCAAGGCTGTTCGTGAAATGATAGTTTCCAAGACAGTTGAGCAGAGAGAAGCTGCGCTTGCAAAGATTCTTCCTATGCAGCAGGGCGATTTTGAAGAGCTTTACAGAGCTCTTAAGGGCTATCCGGTTGTAATCAGATTCCTGGATCCCCCGCTTCATGAGTTCGTTCCCCATGCTGATGAGGACATCAAGGAGCTTGCAAATGAAATGGGTCTTACCTTTGAGGAGCTTAAAGCAACTGTTGAAGGGCTTCATGAGTTCAATCCGATGCTCGGACACAGAGGCTGCCGTTTGGCTGTAACATATCCTGAAATCGCAAAGATGCAGACAACAGCTGTTATTCAGGCTGCTATTGCCGTAACAGGCGAGGGTATCCCCGTTGTTCCTGAAATTATGATTCCTCTCGTAGGTTCTGTAGAAGAGCTTAAGTATGTCAAGAAGGTAGTTTGCGATACAGCTGATGCAATTATTAAGGCAGCGGGAATTGATATGAAGTATCAGGTTGGTACAATGATTGAGATCCCGAGAGCGGCACTTCTTGCTGATGAAATCGCAAAAGAAGCTGAATTCTTCTCATTCGGAACAAATGACCTTACACAGATGACCTTTGGTCTTTCACGTGACGATGCCGGAAAGTTCCTGGATGATTATTATTCAAAGAAGATTTACGAATCAGATCCGTTTGCAAAGCTCGACCAGGATGGCGTAGGTAAGCTTGTTAAGATGGCTGCAGAGCTTGGAAGAAAAACAAGACCTGACATCACTCTCGGTATCTGCGGCGAGCACGGCGGAGATCCGTCAACAGTTGAGTTCTGTCACAGAATAGGCCTTAACTACGTTTCCTGCTCACCTTTCCGTGTGCCTATTGCAAGACTTGCTGCCGCACAGGCAAAGGTTAAGGAAAATCTTGCTAAATAAGATAATTAAATAAAAGACCTTTCGGGAGAAAGGATATTTAAAAAACTAAGCGGTGCATCTGTTGCGGTTGCGCCGCTTAGTTCATTTTTACGCACTTTTTTCATTGCGTATTTCATCCGTTAAATCATCCAAATAGGTACAATATAATTGTCGCTATCAACTGCAGAAAGTGTTTCTTTCATACAAATAATTGCACCTTTACCTCTTGGAACAGATGCTTTATCTAAAAGCTTAAACGGTCTTATAAGTTCTGTTCCGGGACCGGCAGTTCTCTTAATTTCAATAGGATGAAGCATGCCGTCACTTTCAATTACAAGGTCGATTTCATTACTGTTTGTGTCACGGTAATACCACATAAGACATTCTTTTGCATTGTTGTAATACGTTTTGATAATCTCAGACACAACGTAGTTTTCAAGTATTGCACCGTTAATTGCTCCGTTTGCTAAAACCTCCGGTGATGAATATCTTGTAAGATATGCAACGAGTCCGGTATCAAAGAAATACATTTTGGGAGTTTTTATTGTTCTCTTCAGTAGATTGTTTGAATACGGACGCAAGAAAAATACAATGTCAGATTTTTCGAGAATTTTCAGCCAACGCTTTGCGGTATCGTTGGAAATGCCAACATCCTGAGCAATATCTGACACATTAAGCAGCTGACCTGCCCTGCAAGCTGCTGAACGAATAAAATCACTAAACAGCATCGAGTCGTAAATATCGGCTATCTCTTTGACATCTCTCTCTATATAAGTTTGAAGATAACTGCTGTAAAACAGATCCCTGTCTGTGTATTTTCCGCTTATATGTCCGGGCAGAGAGCCATTCCATATGCGTCTGTATATTTCCTTAAGATCGGCAGGCTTATTTATTTTGCTGCGTTTCTTTAATTTCTCTAAATCAATAGAAAATGGCTCGGTTTTATCATTTCCATAGATTTCATGTTGAGAAAGTGAGGGCATGTGAATAATGGCAATTCTTCCGGCAAGCGATTCCTGTGCAAGCTCCATAAGCTTAAATGGTTGAGAACCTGTAAGCCAAAACGAACCCGGAGCAGCGCCTTTGTCTATTGCCAATTTTATATAAGAAAAAAGTTCAGGTGCATATTGAACTTCATCTATCAAAATAGGTAATGAATGTATTTGTAAGAAAAGAGCCGGATCCTTCGACGCTAATTTTCTTTCTTCCATATCATCCAACAATACCTCTTCACGGTTACCATCCATAAGATGCTTTAGTATAGTTGATTTGCCGACTTGCCTTGCGCCTGTTATCAAAATACATGCATATTCTTCAGAAGCGGATTTAATTTTTTCCTCTAAGTCACGGTTTATATATGCCATGGATATTCACCTCTCATATTTTAATCCGGATATATTATATATCAAATATACACATTTGTCAAGGTTAATTTACGATTGCATCGCAAAATACATCACGAAAAGAAAAGAGGAAAACCCATTTTACTGAGTTTTCCTCATCTTCTTACATGGCAATGCTCGTATTCCTGTTTAAAGTCCTTAGGAACACGCCGCAAAATCCTGCAGTTTTTTACATTGCTTCAAGGAAGCCCTTTAAAAGTCTTGCTATTTTTTCTGCACCGGCATCGTTGGGATGAAGTCCGTCGGGGCAGTAAGCTTCTTTTTGAACCGGGATATCCGGCTGTATGCCGGATACGGAGTACAGGTCAAGAACAGGAATTGAGTAATACTCCGCTATTTCTTTTATTTTATCCACGTATGCTTTAAGAGGCAGACCGTTACCGGAGCTGGGATTCCATTCATTCGCGCGGTGAATCGGTGTCATGAAAACTATAACAGCTGTCGGATATCTTTCGATAAGACTGCGCATAAGATAATGTATAGCGCCGCAGTAGGTATCCATGGTTCTGTCCTCAAAGCTTCCGAACGGAGCATCACCGTGTCCGTAGTCGTTCGTTCCGCCAAATACTACAACAATATCGGCGTCCGGATCAAGCTCTCCATAACGCTCACAGAATGAGTTTATATCATAATTTATGGTTTCGGGCTTGATTTTCTGCTGTTTTGCAATTCGTGTTCCGCCGATTCCGTAGTTTTTCATTTCCGAAACCTCTGTTATTGCGGTAAACACATCAGTGTATCTTTTTTCCTCTGATGATGTGCCTGTACCTCGTGTTATGCTGTCTCCGAGAAAGCATATTTTTTTACCTTTTAAATCCATTGTTATTTTTCCTCCGCTTCAAAAACTATCATTGCATGGCAGTCGAGCTCATCTACGGTGACGCAGATGTAACCGTTTTCATATGTAAACGGTATTTCCTTCTTCTGTGGTGCAATATATACTTTTTTTATGCTTGCCGGCAATTTTACGGCAAGCTTTACATTATGAACAGGATATATATCCTCAATTATTTCAATATTTTTTCCTCGTTTTGTCGGTACTGCGTAAAGCAGATGTGCAATAAATCTGTTTTTCTGCTTCTGCTCCATAAGTGTTGCAACACCCATGCTTCCGAGGTCCGTTACGAGGGATTTTCTGCCGTCAAGCAGCGTATCAAGAGCCTTGCATACTGTCTGCTTTGCGATAAGCTCTCCGTTTTCGGCGTAATCACTGAAAATTTCCCATGCTATGTATATTCCGTCGTGTCCGCATATAACGCCGCTTCCGCCGCATTTACCGGAGGAGGGGGAATGCTGATGTGAACAGAAATGCTCCGCCGTTCTGTTAAAGTACGGCTCAACCATTTTGGCAAGCTCTCCGCCGCCGTTTTGCTTGATTTTTTTACATGGGGAATACATTATGTAATCCGTTTCGTCCGCATTATCCCAAAGGGGTCTTATATAGCTTGGTGTGAATTCACTGTCGCCGACGCAGTCTGCACCGAAATCAAACAGAAATTTGTTGTCTCGGATTGCAGAGCTTCCTGAGGCAAGAATTTTTCCGCCGTTTGCGGTAAAGGCTTTAAGCTTTGCAATAACCTCATCGCTGAGTGTAATTCTGTCAGGGAGTATTATAACCTTAAAGGGGCTGAAATCAACGTCCTTGTCAATCATGGAGAACATGTACTTTCCCTCAAGAAGTATTCTTCCGGCTCCGGTATCCGCCTTTGTGAGGCTTGCGCCGTTCGATTGTCCGCCCGCCTCGTTTATGTTCGACTCAAGAGTAAGCACTGCTGCATCGCATACGGGAGACACATCATCAAGCCATTCTTCCTTTTGCTCAAGCTCTGCATATGCCGCGCCGATAAGGCGATATGTTGTCATATCCATATGCCCGTCGGGAGACAGCTGATCGCCTACAGAGCATTTTGCGCCGTGAGCGGCGCTGAGAGCAGCTTCGTATCTGAGAGCGTTCGGGTGCTTGAAGCCGCCGAATTCACCCCATGACTTATGGAATTTCCCTGTCATTCCGAGAAATTCAAGACCGAGATTTTGTACGTATCTTGCGGAAACGGGGAAGTGGTCATAGCCCCAGCCGCCGGTGGGCAGACTTTCAAGCTCAAGATGTGAGTTGGCATATGCAAGATCACGCCTTCCCTGTCTTATATGTCCGCCGTTATGAAAGACGGGGAGCCCCGGCTTTACACTGTCGATTGTTTCACGCACGCGTTTAAGATAATTGGCATAAACCTCTTCAGCCAGAGCGTTTACGTCATCAGGGTTATCGGGATTCATGCCGCGGTCAAGCATTGCTTTCATGCATGTGCTGCAACAGCAGGGACGAACGCCTACAATATCAAGAAAAATTCCGTCTGCGTCGTAGCATTCAACAACCTCCTTTATCTGTTCAAGCAGATAATCGAGATACGGTGTATTCATGCAAAGAAGATGGTAGCCCGGTGCTGAAAAATTGTCAAAGCTGTGAGTTTTGTCCTCATACCGCCACTGGGGATGCCGCCTGACTATTTTTTCGTCAAATCCGGCTGAAAGATATACAGGAGTTTTTACTCCTATCTCATGAGCAGCTTCAATTTGCGCGCCGAGAAGGTCAAAATGCAGTCCGGGATGCATTTCGTTTGCAAGGCTCGGATGGTATGCATATCCGTGATGGCACTTTGAAAATACTGTGATTGAGTTTACATGCCCTGCCTTAAGCGCTTCCTGAAACTGCTTTTTGTCAAAGCGGGAGCCGATTCCGTCAATTGCCCCGCTTGTGTGAAAATCAAGATGAACTTGTCTGAAATTCATAAAATCATTCCTTCTTAATAAAGCGGATGCTTATCGCAAAGAGCCTTCACCCTTGCACAAACCTCATCCTTACTGTTTTCAAAATCGCATATGGCAAGCTTTATGAGTTTGGCAATCTCTTCCATATCCTCCTCGTTAAAGCCGCGGCTTGTTGTTGCCGGAGTACCTATTCTTACTCCGCTGGTGATAAACGGACTTTTTGTATCAAAGGGGATAGCGTTTTTGTTTACAGTGATTCCAACCTCGTCAAGCCTGTGCTCTGCTTCCTTACCTGTGATATCCATATTGCTCAAATCTATCAGCATAAGATGGTTGTCAGTACCGCCCGATACAAGCTTGAAGCCTTCTGCAATCAAAGCCTTTGAAAGAGCTGCGGCGTTTTTGACAATCTGCGCCTGATATGCTTTGAATTCGTCCGAAAGCGCTTCCTTAAAGCACACTGCTTTTGCGGCGATTACATGCATAAGCGGGCCTCCCTGTATTCCCGGGAAGATTGCTTTGTTAAATGCTTTTGCAAGGTCCTCGCTGTTTGTGAGGATAAGTCCGCCGCGGGGACCGCGGAGCGTTTTATGCGTGGTTGTTGTAACAACGTCTGCATACGGCATGGGTGACGGATGAAGCCCGGCTGCAACAAGTCCTGCAATGTGAGCCATGTCAACCATAAGATAAGCGCCGACCTCGTCAGCTATTTCCCTGAATTTTTTAAAGTCAATAATACGCGGATAAGCGCTTGCACCTGCCAGAATAAGCTTTGGCTTATGCTCAAGCGCCAAGCGCCTTACTTCATCATAATCGATAACGTTTTCGCCCTCGGTAACGCCGTATGGTACAATATTAAAATACTTGCCGGACATATTAACAGGGCTCCCGTGACTGAGATGACCGCCGTGAGCAAGGCTCATGCTGAGAACCGTATCACCTGGTGTAAGCAATGCAAAAAACACTGCCATGTTAGCCTGTGCGCCGGAATGGGGCTGAACGTTGGCATAACCTGCGCCGAAAAGCTCCTTGGCACGCTCAATTGCGAGATTTTCCGCAACATCAACAAATTCGCAGCCTCCGTAATATCTTTTGCCGGGATAACCCTCTGCGTATTTATTTGTAAGCGGAGATCCCATTGCCTCCATTACGCTTTCCGAAACAAAATTCTCCGAGGCAATAAGCTCAATTTTGCTTTGCTGCCTGTGAGTTTCCTTCATAATCGCGTCATAAATTTCAGGATCGCTGTTTTTTACATTCTTCAGTTCAACCATATATCTCTTCCTTTCTGAAAGCATAATTCATTTCTATGTATAATTATAAACCAAAAGAAGAAATATTGCAAGCATTTAGCCTAAATTTTTATTTAATTTGCGAATTTCGGTTAAATTCACATATAAAATGACTTTTTTTATCATTATTATATATCAATCTTCAATGGCAGCCTTTCTTGAGTTGATTTCACGGATAACTGCCATATCGAATTTCGGAGTACGGTTGTATGTATAAAGACCGTTTATTTCCTGTTCGATATCATAAAGCTGTGTATAGCAGAATCCGAACATATCCGGGTTGTCAAGCAGTGTATTTGTAAGGCCTCTGTAGCGCTCAATAAATTCTTCAACGGTTTTTGGCGCGCTGCCGTAGCCCCAGCCCTTAGTATTGTCATAATTCCAGCAGATTCCGCCGTATTCGCTGACAAAGAACGGGCCGCCGGTATAGGTTTGACGTTTTCCGCATTGCTCTACAAGCTTTCCGTCATTCATTCCGACAAAATGCTCTGCGAATTTTTCGGGATCCTGCTCATAGTCATGAACGTCAAATATATCTGTAACTGTATGATAGTTTCCGCTTGTGTCAATACACGGACGCGTCATGTCAAGAGACTTTGTAATGTGATAAACCGTTGAAATCATAGGATCCCATTGCCTTTTTCCTTTATAATCCCAGGTTTCATTGTATGGGCACCAGCCGATGATTGACGGGTGGTTGAAATCACGCTTTACAGCCTCTGTCCACTCGCTCAGAACAGCGGCAAGGTTTGACGGGTCGGAATAGTCAAGACCCCAGTTGGGATACTCGCCCCAGACAATATATCCGAGCTTGTCACAGTGATATAAAAATCTCGGCTCAAAAACCTTTTCATGCAGCCGCGCACCGTTGAAGCCTGCGTCAAGAGAAAGCTGAATATCCTTGATTAAATCCTCATCGGACGGAGCTGTGTAGATGCCGTCGGGATAGAAGCCTTGGTCAAGGACCAGTCTCTGGAACACGGATTTCCCGTTCAGAAGGAATTTCTGACCCTCCATTTTTACATTTCTGAGTCCGA
This sequence comes from Clostridia bacterium, assembly GCA_017935675.1. Taxonomy (GTDB): domain Bacteria; phylum Bacillota; class Clostridia; order UBA1381; family UBA1381; genus RGIG9115. The sequence continues at coordinate 146,623 of JAGBHE010000064.1, forward strand.
AATAGCTTTTAATTACATCACCGCCGAAGGAAAGCTCAACATCATACAGTCTGCCGCAGCCAACCTCCCACAGATGTTTTTCGATTAATGAAATTTCTCCGAAAATCACTCCGCTGCCGGAAAGCTCTGTTTCTCCTGTGGGCTTGCCTTCATAGGAGGTGCTGACCTTAAGCTTTCCGCTGCCGTTTGTAATTACTTTAAAGGAAAGCTTTGTATTTTCGCAGTCGGGATAAAATTCAAAGCGTTCAATATAATTGTCGGGTGTATGCTCAAGCCATACTGTCTGCCATATTCCGGTGGTACGGGTGTAATCGCAGCCTGAGGAATAAAAAACAGACGCTTGCTTGCCTTTTGCTTGTTTTCCCGCTCTGTTGTTGTCCTCGGCATATACGCAAACTGTGTTTTTCCCTTCCTGCAGAAGCTTTGTAATGTCAACCTTAAAGGAAGTATAGCCGCCGGCGTGGCTTCCCGCTCCTTTTTTGTTTATGTAAACCGTGCATTCATAATCAACGGCTCCGAAATTCATGAAAACCCTGCCGTTGTCTTTCCATTCGTCCGGAATTTCAAAATCCCGCATATACCATACGCCGTTCATGAAATCCTTGTATTCAATGCCGGACAGCTTGCTTTCGGGACAAAATGGCACAAGTATTTTTTTGTCAAAGCCATCTTTCTCAAAAACCTTTCTGTTTTTGCCTGAACAGCCAAAATCAAATTCAAAATCCCATTCGCCGTTAAGATTTATCCAGCTGTTTCTGAAAAACTGCGGATTCGGATGCTCATTTCTTAACATATAAAAACAACTCCTTATGTATTTTTGAATTAATTTTACACATAAGAAGCTGTTTTTTCAATGATGTTTAGTTCGTTAATATTGATGTTTTGTCCGCTTTTTTGCTGCGGCGCGGAGCTTTTCCGAAATACTTTTTATAGTACCTTGTGAAATGCTCCGTATTTTCAAAGCCGACCTCGGCAGCAACGGCAGCAACAGTTTTGTTGCTGTCGGTAAGCAGAACGGAGGCTTTTTCCATTCTTGCTTTCAAAAGCTCCTGCTTAGGTGATTCTCCGAAATATTTTCTGTAATATTTATAAAACTGTGTTTTGCTCATGCATACCTTTGCAGCAAGCTCGGCAGCTGAATTTGTGTTTGAGCAATTAGAAAGCATGCGGAAGCGCAGCGATTCAAAAAGCTCAAGCTGAGCATCCTTGCGTTTATCGGAAATGCTTCTTTTTATCAGAATAAGCAACTCGCACATCAGAAAATGCGTCATTTCGGTGTGCTTTTCGCCGCCGGTCAGGATTTCCGACTTTACCAGATTTGTTATTTCATTCATTCTTTCAAAACAGTTCGGGTAAAAAAGCTGTCCTGTGTTAAGGCCAAACTCTTCAATTTCGCCGTTATTTCCTGTAAAATGTATAAAGGAATTGATAAACTCCGGCATACCGCTGAAGCGATGCATGTCGTTGGGGCCCAGCAGAACGCATGCATTTTCCTCTGTTATTATATCGCCGCCGCCTCCGTCATATTTCATAGGCTTCGGGAAATAAATGAACAAATAATCGCCGCTGCCGTTCGGGCGATAGATTTCGGTACCTTTTTTTTCTCTTTTAAGACAATCTGCAAGATTTACTGTAATCATAGATATCACCTGTCAGCTCCGCAGCTGTGCCGGACTGAAAATCAGATAGCAGCATAAGCATCTTCTGCATCAAGAAGCTCAATGCCGCGTTTTTCCGCAATTTCAATCAGCCTGTCATTATCGTTTACTCTCAGGATAACAACTGCGCCGTTATGGAAACGTCCGTTAAAGGCGTACATATATTCAATGTCAATTCCCGTATCCTTAAGCTTTGACATGACGTCTGCAAGTCCTCCGACATCAGAGGAAATGGCGGCGGCAACAACCTCCGTGAGCTTAACTGCCATACCGAGCTCTTTAATTATTATGTATGCGCTTTCCGGATCATTTACAATAAGTCTCAGAATTCCGAAGTCGGATGTATCGGCAATTGAAAGGGCGTTTATGTTGATTCCGCGTTCTGCAATCGCCTCCAGAACCTGTGCCATTCTTCCCGATTTGTTTTCAATAAATATTGAGATTTGCTTTACAAGCTTCATGGGTAACACTCCTTTCTGTTATATGAGCTTTCTGTTATCCTGAACTCTTTTTGCTTTTCCTTCGCTTCTTTCAATTGTTCTCGGCTCAACAAGACGTACCTTTGCCGAAAGCCCGAGAACACTCTGGAGATTAGCCTTGATTGTTGCTTCAAGGGCTTCTATGGATCTTACGTTATCCGAAAGGAAATCATCTGACATTTCAACCCGTACCTCAAGGGTATCGGTATTGTTCACCCTGTCAACAACAATAAGATAGTTTGGAGTTACGCTTCCGCCCATGTTGAGAAGAACCTCTTCAATCTGAGACGGGAAAACATTTACGCCGCGGATAATAAGCATATCATCACTGCGTCCGGTAGGCTTGTTCATGCGTACAAAAGTTCTGCCGCATTTGCATTTTTCGTAGTTAAGTGAGCATATGTCCCGGGTTCTGTAGCGGATAAGAGGGAAGCCCTCTTTTGTAATTGTTGTGAATACGAGCTCTCCGCTTGCGCCCTTCGGCAAAACCTCACCTGTGTCGGGATCTATTATTTCCGGAATGAAAAAGTCTTCATTTACATGCATTCCCGCCTGCTCGCCGCATTCGTAGGAAACTCCGGGCCCCATTATTTCAGAAAGACCGTATATATCGTATGCCTTGATTCCAAGCTTATCCTCAATTGCTTTTCTCATTGTATTGGTCCACGGCTCTGCACCGAATATACCTGCCTTAAGTGACAGCTGGCTTTTAAGCCCTTTTTGTTCCACAGCTTCACCGAGATACAGTGCGTAAGACGGCGTACAGCAGAGAACTGTTGAGCCGAAGTCAATCATTGTGCGTATCTGACGCTCCGTATTTCCCGAAGAGGTGGGTATTGCCGTTGCGCCGAGAGCAATTGCTCCGTCATGGAGGCCGAGACCGCCCGTGAACAGGCCATAGCCGTAGGAAACCTGAACAAAATCGTTTTCATCAACGTCTGCCGCAACAAGCTGACGGCAAACACAGCGCTCCCAGGTTCTTATATCGTTTTCCGTATATCCCACAACGATCTGCTTTCCTGTTGTTCCGCTTGAGGCGTGTACCTTTCTTATGTTCTTCATAGGCTCTGCAAACAAACCGTATGGGTAGTAGTCTCTCAAATCCTGCTTATACGAAAACGGCAGCTTATGCAGATCTTCAATCCCGTGGATATCAGAGGGTTTAAGACCTTTTTTGTCCATTCTCTTGCGGAAAAGTTCAACTCTTTCATACATTCTTTTTACCTGAGTGCAGAGCTTTTCGCTTTGAAGCTTTTCAAGCTCTGTTCTGTCCATACATTCTATGGACTCGTCATAGTATTTCACTGGCATCACATCCTTTTAAAAATTAACTAAGGTGCCGGATTTTTGCTATAAAAATTATATCATAAATGTGCAGATAAATCAAGTAATTGTAAGAAATGCAACAAAAAACAGTATAATGCACAAAAACATCAATAAGTGATTGTTATTGTTTGCTGAGAGCCGTCCCATACAACATTCATGCCGAGCTTTTCAACTGCGCGTATGTGCACCATGGTATTACCGCATATAAGAGCCGACGGTATGTCAAGCTGCTTCGGACCGGAAACGGAGGTGACCTCAGCCGAACCGATGCGGAAGCCGAGGCTTTCGCCGTTTTTGGAGGCATACGCCGTTTGCTCCGCGCCGTTCCATGTAACGGTGCATCCGACAGCCTCAAAAATTGTTCTCAGAGGAATCATCGTCATGTTATTTTTCATTACAACCGGATACTTGAGCGAAAGCTCATTGCCGTTTATAATTATTTTAACATTGTTTAATACATCAATAATCTGATTCTGGCCGCCGTTTATATATTCGATTGGTATTCCTTCCGCCTGAGCGTAGGTGCGTGCGCATGAGCCTTCTCCGGCATAGATCGTAAGCTTGTCACAGCCGTAAAAAGCGCTTTCTCCTATAATTGTAACGGTGTCGGGTATATATACCGAGCTTAAGTTTTTGCAGTCGGCAAAGGCGTAGTTCCGGATTTGCGTCACTCCGTAAGGAATTATTACGCTTGTAAGAGATGTGCAGCCGGCAAATGCCTGACTGCCGATATAACGGACAGTTGACGGAAGAACAGCGTCGCCAAGAGCAGCGCAATATGTAAAAGCATTGTTGCCTATTCCCGTGACTCCCGTCATTGCCATAACAAAGTTTACGTTTTCACTGTCCTCTGTAAACGGGGAGGGAGACGTGTTTGAATAATCCTTCAGATTATCATTCCCGGAAACGGTAACATAGCCGTCTTTGTTGACCGCACTGACCTTTTCGCTTGCCGAGGCATATGTGCCGAGCATATTAAGAGCAAGTAAAATGCTGATTATTTTTTTCATATTTAAAACCTTTCTGAAATAATAGTAATTTTTCGTGGGCTTACGCCGCCGTAAGGCTATTATAACATGTCAAGGAAAAAAAGTAAAGCCTTTTAACAAAAATTGTTCGCCGGAACATTAAACAATACGAAAAAAACAAGAAGACGAACACAAGGGGAAGGTTCTCTTGTGTTCGTCTTTTTACGGTTCAGAGCGCTAAATCTCCATTTTTCTCAGCAAGTGTACTTTGTGCTGATTTAATGAATGTATAAAGATATTCATTGTTAATTTGTACGCTGGAATACCCAAGAATATCACATACGTTTTTAATGTCTGTATTAAGCTCAAGTGCTCTTGCAGCAAAAGTATGACGAAGTGCATGATAGCGTATATCCGGTACTTTAGCTTCCTTAAGCTTTCTTTTGAAATAATTCCTGTATGTTCGCACGTCAATTGCCTTTTTATTTTTCGAAAGCACAAATTCACATTCATGAGGCATATTCCGTAATTTCTCAAGCAGGAAATTCGTTAAAGGGATTTTACGATATGAGCTTTTGGTTTTCGGGGGTAAAACTTCTAATCCTTTTTCTGTTCTTACCTGCGTTCCGGCAACAGTTAACGTGGCTGTTTCAAAATTAATGTTTTCCCATTTTAAAGCACATACTTCACCTATTCTTAAGCCTGCATAGAGTGATAACAGTATTCCGATATCCTCTTTTTTTGAAAGCATAATATCAAGCCTGTCCTGTTCGGCTTTTGTTAAAATCCTGATATCATTCTGTTGTTTTTGGGGAAGCTTTATATCATCCCATACATATTTGATATACCCCTTGTACAATGCGCATTTTAATGCGCTTTTAAGTACGGTGAATATATTTAAAACCGATGCGGGTGATAAGTTCATACTTTCCTTATTGACAAATGCCTGTATATGCTCGTGATTAAGCATTTTAAGCTTTATGCTTCCCATTTCAGGTATAAGATGATTGTATACTATATTTTTATAGTGTGCTTTTGTATTAGGCTTAATGTCTTCATGCGTGTTAAGCCATAGCTCCAGCCATTCGGAAAGCGTCATATCTGCATATGGCGCTGCCGACTTGCTTTCCGCAAGCTTTGACTTAACCTCGGCATATGTTTTTGCATAGACTGAACCCCATATTGCTTTGCCCTGCGAATCACGACCTTTAATAAAACGCCCCTCATAACGTCCGTCTTTTCTCTTATAAATATTTTCTCCTTTTCTTGCCATTTTTTTCTTCTCCTTTTTATAAATTTTTTTGCCGGCTTACAGATTTTAATTAAATATTGAAAAAGCTTGATTTCTTGGTTTTTATACATTATAACTAAAAGCAAGATGTCCCCCGCCTCTATAGGCGGCGGGTTCCACTTACTTTTTTCAGTGGGTGTACAATCCCCCACTGAAACGTTGAATGAAATCAGATAAAATTTTCAGTATATATTAAAAATCAGTATTTAAGCCGTTTTCAACACTTTCCTATGTGTATTGTTATTGAAAAGTGTTTTTGTATTATGCTTATTATAACATAGTATCAGGTGGAAGTATTGTCAATTTTGAGCACAAGAGAACCGTCCCCTTGTGTTCTGCGTATTTTTTTGTGCAAAAAAAAATTATTTTGCAATAATTTACGGCTTTGAATTGTATTATATATGTCAGCGGTTGAAAAACATATCCTAAAATACAAAACCATTACACCTCTTATTTACAGCCGGGGCATGGGAATTAAAAGTAACAGAAAGGAGCGGATTAAATGACCGACAGTGAAAAACAATATTTTTCTGATATGTACGACAAGTATTCAAAATCAGTTTACGGTGTATGTCTTATGTATCTTAAAAATAAGGATGATGCGGAAGAAGCTGTTTCGGAAAGCTATGTGCGGCTTATGGAAAACGCGGCGAGGCTTGAAAATGAAACGCATGCCAGGGCTTATCTGCTACGTTCGGCGGTAAATATCTGTAAAAATCTGCTGAAATCGGGCTGGAGAAAAAACACGGTGCATGATGAAGACATTATGATGTATATGACAACAGAAGAGGAGGAAAGCGTTATGGAGGAGGTTTTGTCTCTGCCTCCGAAATACAGAGCCGTAATGTATATGCACTATTATGCGGGCTATACGGCTAAGGAAATAGCGGAAATAATGAATATATCTCAATCGACTGTGCTGTCAAGGCTTTTAAGAGGACGCAGAAGGCTTAAAGATATTTTACTGAAGGGAGGCTGTTATAATGTATAATGATGATTTATATGATATGTTTTCAAAAATAACACCGGACAGTTCTTTAAAAAATAAAATAACAGACAGAATTGAGGGACGTGAAATGAAAAAATCTACAGTTAAACACACAAGCGGAGCGGTTATACTTGCCGCGGCCATTACGGCAGTTTTGGCAACAACGGCGTTTGCTATGACCCCGACAGGGCAGGAAACGATATGCAGTATCATAGCGTATTTTCAAAATGACCATGCTACTGAAATGACAAGTATGGAACAACTCGCAAAATATAACAAGGAAATAGGCAAAAGCTGTTCTAAGGACGGAATAACCCTTACGCTTGACAACGTAGCGGCAGATGACAATTTTATACATGTTTTTTATACGGTAAAATCCGACGGTAAACCGTTTTATGACGGAAGCGATCCCAAAGCCACGCTATACAGCGATATTGTGAATATGAGAGCAAATATTCAGTGCGTGATAGACGGAAAGCTTGCGGGCTTTGGTACAAATCATAATACGAGGGATGGATATTTTGCTGATAATTACACGTACAAAGCGGCTGAAAAATACAATATTGCGTCATTGCAAATTCCCGACAGCTTTAAAATTGAACTGTTCGGCGAGGTAAACGAAAGCGATGAAAAGGAGTCCTCCGAAGCATTTCATAAGCTGTACCGCGATAAATATTCGGAAATTACGGATGAGGATAAAGCAGGTATATGGTATTTGTCGGCAGATATTGATAAGTCAAAGGTTAAGGTGGAGAGTGTAACAAGGGAGATTAACACAAAGCTGCCGTGGACAGGCTCAATTGTTGAAAAAGCTGTGTTCTCACCCTTTGGCAATCAGCTTGTCGTTGCAACCGAAACAGATAATGAGGGCGTTTATCCCTTCAGTGTGGGAGGCTTTGCGCTGTATGATGAAAACGACATTTGCCTTGACTTGCTGAACACGGATTTATGCGGCGTCGGCAATGATGGTTCTGCAAAAAATGCATTGGAATTCTTAAAGGCTGACAAGGATACGAAGCAGCTTAAATTTGTTCCCGTAAAAATTAACGAAGTCGGTGATTGCGGCGTAACGGAGAATAAGATAGGGCAGTATCCTATAGTCTATAAGATAAACAATTATGGCAGTGTGGTTGTAACAGACGTGCGCATAAGCGACGGTCAGATTGCGATAGATTATTATTGCGACGGCTTTATTTTGTACGACCCCGGTTTCCAGCTTCTTGATGATAACGGAAATAACGCTGAGCCCGGCGGAAAGCTCGGCTGTGTACTTTATACCGATGTACATTATGATACTAATTCATATACAGCGAGATATGTGTATGATAAGATTGATAAGAACGGTAACCGTGTGCCGCCCGACGAGAGCGTAAGCGCGGAAAGCCTGAAAAAAAGCTTCACAACGCTCGGGGTATATAACCAGTCATATATTGAGCTTGACTTTGATAATACGGTAACAGTAAATCTGAAATAATTTTTCTATAAAAAAACACAAGGGGACGGTATTTAACACCATTTATCATATATAATCGTAACAGTAGCTTCATCAAGCAATCCCCGTTTAGTATCATAATACGTTATGTCATTTGTCGTCCACAAAATGCTACCTTGTGTTACTATAGGTATTAATACTAACCGTCTCCTTGTGTTTTGCGCTTTGCGATTAAAAAGTAGTATAAACATTTCGGCTTTGCAGATAATATTTTTGAGGTGATTTAAAATGGCAAAGCAAGGAATGAAAAGAATAGACAGGACACACACAAAACCAAGAAATGATGAGGCGCCGGTTCCTGAAATTCAGGGCAAGGCAAAGCATGGAAATGTACGGGCGAATCCTATAATTGAAGGTACTGTGCCGCCGGCTCAAAAGGTTTATCACAGCAAGCCGCATTCGGCGGAAAAACCGATGTCATCAGCATATTCTGTGATTGATACTGATCTGGCAAGGGACAATCTTGAAAATGATCTTTCAGCGGCAGATTTACAGGATTTGTAAATGCATGTCGGATAACACAAGAGGATAGCGCAAGGAGATAACAGGAAACACAAGGGGACGGTTCTCCTGTGTTCGGATTTGAACACAGGAGAACCGTCCCCTTGTGTTTTGGTAAAAAACTTTTTTGCATAAGAAAAAAATGCTTGCAAAGTTAAAATTTTTGTGGTATAATAGACGCGAAAAAAATAAATTATATCATACAAGGAGGATTTTATGATTAAGAAAAAAATGCTATCCCTGTTTTTGGTATTAACTACACTGATGCCTGCAGTTGGCTCTATGACAATAGCGGCGTCTGCTGAAAATGAGGATATGTATGCCGGAACAAGTGATGTTGTACTGACTCTTCAGCAGTATGACGACGCTCTTGCAGCAATTTCCGGAGGCGGAAACGAAGCGGAGTTTGCAAAGGATGAAAAATTTGTGAATATCCTTTTAAGACGTCAGCTTGTCGATAAGGCGGGCTATGAGACGCTTATGAAAAAAATGATTGAAAGCCCTGAGTTCAAGGAGTGTATTGAGTGGCTGTTTACCGATACCGAAATGCTTCGGTATTATGTTTACGGCGGCGAGCCTGAGTCAAACAGCTTAAGGCAGAAGCACAGACCGGTGACTTCAGGTACATATATGAGCAGCTTTAATGTTCTGACAAGTATATATACAAAGCACAAAGAGGATTTAAATGACCCGGAATTCGCATCGCTTTATAAGCGCATGATGGCGTCTATTGCACTTACGCACAGCGTGACAATTTATGATTGGTTCTTAGTGTACGAGTTCGTACTGAGCAGAAAATGGGTTCATACGTCGGAGCCTGTCGGAAGGTATGAGCTTTTTAAAAAGCTGAGAAAACATAATATGTTGGCGGAAGAGTTTGACAGATACAGCGTGGAGGACATGCGTCTTGTTATGTGCGCGCCGATAGATAATGCACAGCTTGAGTGGATGCATCATTATTACCGCGTGAAATTCTTAAATAATGCTGATTATGCTACGCGCGTAGTGCCGGCGAGCGGCGCCAATGTCGGAGGTGCCTGCGGTATGCCGTACACTACATACTCACAGGATCCATTTCAGCCCGGCAGCGCGGGTATGTATGACCCGGCTCAATATGACAAATGGAACGAAAAATATATGCTCAAGGTTAAAGATGACATATTTGATTATAGTGTTGATTACGGCTTTAATGAAAAAGGTCTGTGGTATCATCCGCTATGGGGTAATCTTGAACGCGGCGGCGTTTGCTCCAATATCTCGTTTGTAGGCACCATTTTAAGAAATTCCTTCGGTCTTGCCTGCCATTATTTGTATCAGGCGCCCGACCATATGTCGTTTATGCCATATACTTTAAATACTTCAGGTCAGGTTATATGCGGAAACGGATATAATGCATACGGAATGGCAAAAAGCGGACTTTCGGACCGCGGCAACGGATATCTTCCGGGCGGCTGGAGCAATTACAGCTTTGTCGGGGATATTAATGCCGGATATATGTTTATAGGTGCGGAAGCGGTACATAATAACAGAAACACCGACTATGAAAAGGCGGAAAATCTGATATACCTTGCGCAGGTAAGAAGTTCAAAGGGCGAATATGAGGCGGCAGAGGCGCTTTATGAAGAGGCTCTCAAAGCTCAGTATTTCAATTTCGGGGTGTATATTGGTCTTTTTGATTTATATAAAAAGATGGGCAAGGAGGACAGCGATTATTACAGCCTTGCGAAGCGTGCGGCTGAAAATCTCAAGTGGTATCCGATGCCTATGCACGATTATATTATGAAGGTTATTTCACCTGTAATCAGTAATCAGGTTATGAAAGCGGATTTAATAGGAATTGTTTTCGATACCCTTACTGAGGGAACGGGCGCCTATGCGAACAGCGGACTTTGGCAGCCGGGTTACTGCCGCGAAATTGCCGGAAGTCTGAGGTGGGGGCTTACAAAAATAGCAAGCTTTTCATTTAATACGAACACAATAACCCTGAACGGTGCGTTCCGCACGACGGGAAAGGATTTTCTCTATTCTTTTGACGGCGGAACAACATGGAACAGACAGGAGTATTCCGAGGGGGCTGCTTCGTTTGCTCTTACGGATGAGGAAGTCGCTCAGATAACCGATGCAAAGGACATATTATATAAATTCGACACCGCCGAAAAGACACATACAATTTATATAGGAACGGCAGGAAGACCGACACAGAACGCAACTACAAACGTATTTAACGATGACGAGGATAAAATTCTAAGGCTTCAGGGAGGACTTGAATATTCAATAGATGACGGCACAACCTGGCACAATTTGACGGCGGACTGCATCTTCGAGGGCAACATCACGGTTTTGATTCGTGTAAAGGCAACGGGAGCAAATTTAGCAGGACCGCATATTACGATGACGTTCACGGAGGCAGTGGGCGAGCCGGAGCGCAGATATCTGAGGCTGAGCAATAACGTTAAGCTTGTGAGCTATCCGGCAGGAATGAACGGCAAAACTGCTCAAAACGCCTTAGACGGCAATATGGCTACATATTGGGAAAATATGTATACCAGGGCATATAAGAGAGACCCGGATTATCCCAATGAATATAAATGGATTGCGGATGACAACAATGAATTTGTTTTTGAAATAACCGAACCGCATTATATTTCGGCGTTAGGATATATTCCGGTCAATTCTGACGGAATGATAAAGGCATGTGAAGTATATTTCAGCAACGATAATAAGGAATGGCATCTTGCCGGCAGCGCTCAGCAATGGACGTATGTTAAGGGCACAAACGATCCATACCCGCGCGAGCAGTCAATAGATTTCAGCGAGCCGGTATACGCTAAATATATAAAAATCAAAACCACCCAAATTGGAAGAAAGAACTTCAACAACTTTCTGTACGGTTATGCTTTGGCAACGGAATTCAGGCTTTATGAAAACGTGACCTGCTCCAAAAAGGAGATTGCCTCTCTTGATTTAAGCACGGACAGAACAAGCTATAAGGTCGGTGATAAGCTTGATACCGGCAGCATATCTGCGCGGCTGTTATACGCGGACGGTACAAAGAGTATTGTACCCTCAAGTGAGCTTGCTTACGGCAAGGATATATTCTCAGAAGCGGGTGAGCTTGCCGTTGACGCGGAATACAACGGCATAAAGAGCAGCTTTGCAGTCAATGTGTCTGAAAACGACCGTACCGCGACAGCTATTTCAGCTGTTACCGCCTCAGACCGCATATATTATGCAGGTGACCTCTTCGGCAAGGAGGACGCAGTTGTAAAGGTGACGGACGGCAGTGACAGCTGGTATCTTCTGCCTCACGAATTCACCCTGCAAAACGATCTTCTTGCCGAGGGCAAGAACACTGTAACAGTTTTGCATAACGGCATTACATCAACGGTTTCGGTGAATGCCGAAAAGGCAGCCAAGGCTATGCGCATAGATACGGACGAGAGCTTTAGGATGAACTACAGTATAGGCGATGAGATAAGCTTTGAGGGAATGAGCGTAAAGCTCATCTATGAGGACGATACGGAGAAAGCCTTAACTGACGCGGATTATAAAACAGAATTGCTTGACGGCGAAACCATTGTCAGCGCCGAAGAATTTACAAGGACCGCGGGAATGCGGAAAATACGGGTAACGCTCAACAATAAGAGCGAGATAAGCACGTCGATTGACATAACCGTGTTCCCGTATATTACCTCCGGTGAATTTTCTTTTGAGGCGATTGAGGGCAAGGCTGAATGCAAAATGACAAGATTTAATCCCGAAACGGATTTGGCGGGCAGAACCGTTGAAATTCCCGAAACGGTTACCGTAGGCGGTCATTTGTATACGGTTACGGAAATAGCGGGCGGTGCGTTTGCAAGCGCGCCGGAGGTGGAAGCCGTTTCTGTTCCGAAAACCGTCAAAACAATCGGCTCGGGAGCGTTCAGCACATGTACTGCGCTCAAAAAAATATATATGGTTGATCATACCTCCTTTGACGGCTTTATCTGCGAGGAGGGTGCGTTTGAAACGGTTGAAAACGGCTTGGTATATTTAGATGACGCGGTTAAACCGGAAAGCTCGCCTATTCCGGGCTACGAAATAGCCAACGCGCTTCACACCGCAACGGAAATAGTGGTTACGCCTCCCAAAAAGACGGAATATGTATTGGGGGATGAGCTTGATTGCACGGGAATGACCGTTACCGCTATTCTTGAAGACGGCGGCAATTTGCCAATACACGCATACACCGTAAGCGGCTATGAGCCTTACGCAACAGGGGAGCAGACCGTGACGGTAACGCTTAACGGCATAAGCTTAAGCAATACGTTTACTGTCAATGTGGGCTTCCCGGAAATAATTATAGAGCAATCCCCGACAGGGGCAGTATACGCGCCGGACAGCGTTAAAGAGCCTATGAGCGTTACAGCATGGGTGCATAATGACAATACGCTTCTCTATCAGTGGTATCGCAGCAACACATCGGAAAAGAACGGTGCAGCCGTTGAAGGTGCGACGGCTGCGGAATTTATTCCGCAAGAGCCGGGATATTATTATGCAGCAGTATGGGTCAGCGATAAAAACGGCAATGCAAGTGAGAAAGTATATTCGGAGGCTGCGCGCGTAATGATAGGCGACTTTGAAGCGTCAATCGGAATCACGGGCTACGAAACGTTCAAAGACGCCGCCGCTGCCGCTGTTGATAAGTCGGTAATATATTTGCGTAAAGACATAGAAATAAATGATGGGGCGCAAATAACGGGAGCTAAAAAGGTTATAATAGACGGCGGGGGACATACAATCCGCCGGGGCAGCGGATTTGGTGAGTTCTTTATTGCGGTGAAGGACCAGGGTACGGCCGTTACGCTTCAAAATATTACGTTTGACGGCGGCGCGGTATGGACCGGTGATGAAGACGCGGTAACAAAACGCGGTATGACAAACAGCGGTCTGCAGGCAGTGTGTCCGCTGATAATCGCGTATGACGGAACCGAGGTTACGCTGTCAGACGGCGCAGTGCTCCAGAACAACTATAACAAGAGTGGGGCTGCGAATGTGCAAGATAGCTATGACATCAGAAATATTACAGGCGGCGCGATCTGGACAAGGAGCGCAACAGTTAATTTAAGCGGCGGAATAATACGCAATAACGCATCTGAGATGTTCGGTTCTGCGATGTATATGCGCGGCGCGTCAGTGCTGACCTCATACGACGGAGAAGTAAGCGGCAATCATGATCCGAATCCAGCAAGCCAATTTAATGCTTCCGCAATTTGTCTTGACAATGATACAACTGCCACTATACAGAACGGCAGCTTCATAAACAACAAAGGCGGAGCGTATGGAGGCGTGTTCTGGATCGGAAACGGATCGATTATTATAAACGGCGGCTTGTTTGAGAACAATTATACAACTAAGGAGGGCGGCGTCGGATTCTTCTATCAGGGTGCTAAAGTCGGTACGCTCAATGTAAACGGCGGTATATTCAGAAATAACCGCGCGGACGAAAAGGGAGGCGTATTCTACTGCGATAAATACGCTGTCGTTAAAAATGCATTGTTTGAGAATAATTCCGCAGGCCTTGACGGCGGAGTATTCCGTACTTTAAACGGAGGGCTGAATATTTCCGAAAGTACATTTAAAAACAATACAGCTAATTACGGCGGTGCAATTTGGGCAGGAAATACTATTTCGCTGAGCGGCGGCAGCTTTGCGGGCAATACAGCCGCACAAAAAGGCAATGCGGCATATATCGACAACGCCAAAAGGCTGAGTGTCGGGAACGTATGTGACTTCGGTGAAGAACAGGATATATGTCAAAGAACTTTTGTTCCGGTCAATATAACGGGTATGTCAAATACCGGCAAGGCTATGTATTTGACGTCAGTAACCGAGATTGTTACGGGCACAGTAATAGCTAACGTCTCCTATGATCAGAAGATGGATATACGTATTAACGGCTATAAGTCTGTGTATGAGCCATCCGGCACAAAGTGGGTGTTAAAGGCTGTAGTACCGCCTGCTGCATATCGCGTGGAACGCAAGGACGACGGCGTGCATGTTCTTTCGCCTGAGGCAGGCGAGGTCACTGTGGTATTTGCCGCATATAACGAGGATAACTCGCTTGCCGGAATTGAAAGTATTCCGGTAGTGTTTGAAGAAGCCGGCGAGCAAATTGTAAATCCGGCGAACCCGGATATGCTGAGCGGCAAAAAGGTTAAGGTTATGATCTTAGACAGCCTTAACGGACTGACACCGAAGTGTACTTATTATGAGACAACAAGCTTCTGAGTTATCAGAGAAAAAAGACATTTTTCCAAGGAAAAATGTCTTTTTTTCATCTGATTTTTTTGCAGACAAATAACACAGGGGGACGGTTCTCTTGTGTTCGCAATTAAATCAGAAAAATTTTTAATTTCCTATAACACAGGGGGACGGTTCTCTTGTGTTCGCAATTAAATCAGAAAAATTTTTAATTTCCTATTGACAAGACAATATATTTATGATAAAATAATTAAAGACAAGAAGAGCAGAGATGGGATAGATTAGAATAGACGTGATTGGTATGAGTTTTTTATGTATTACTTAGTTTATTTGGGTCGTCCTTGCGGGATGGCTTTTTTTTGTAATGTGCTGCGGATATGAAAGGTGAGATTATATGAGAGAATTACTGATGGGTAATGAAGCGATTGCTATGGGAGCGCTTGCTGCCGGAGTAAACGTAGTCTGCGGATATCCGGGAACGCCGTCAAGCGAGGTTGTTGAAACCGTTGCAAAGCGAAAGCCTGACGGGGTGTATGTCGAGTGGTCAATAAATGAAAAAACCGCTATGGAGGTTGCGGCGGGAGCTGCATATTCCGGAAGCCGTGTACTTGTTACCATGAAGCAGATGGGGCTTAACGTCTGCTCCGATCCGCTTATGTGTGTAAATTATATAGGAATTAAGGGAGGGCTTGTTGTACTTTCCGCAGATGACCCGGGCCCGATCTCCTCACAGACTGAGCAGGACAGCAGACATTTCGGGAAATACGCCGGAATACCGGTATTTGATCCGGCAACACCGGAGGAAGCATATCGGATGGTGCAGGATGCGTTTGAGCTTTCCGAAAAGCTCGGAACTCCCGTAATTCTGCGCCCTACCACAAGAGTATGTCATAACTGTGCTTCAATTGAGATTGAGGAAGTAAAAAGCCCGGAAAAGCCCGAAGGCTTTATTAAGGACAGCCGATGGGTAATATTTCCGAGGCTTGCATACAGTGCAAAATGCAGGTTGTTTGAAAGAGAAGAGGGGCTTTCCGACCTCCTTTCGCAGTACTGCTTTAATACAACTGCGGGGAAAGGAAAGCTCGGTGTTGCCTGCGGCGGTGTAAGTGCTGCGTATACAAAGGATGTTTTGGCTGAGCTCGGTGCGGATTGCAGGCTTCTGAATGTTGCAACGCCGTATCCATTCCCGTCAAAGCTTGCGGAAGCTTTTCTTGATGGGCTTGACAGCGTGATTGTTTTTGAAGAGCTTGACCCGGTTATAGAGGATGCACTCACTGAAATCTGCGGACGGAAGGGTCTCAGAGTTAAAATCTGCGGTAAGCGCACCGGACATACAATTCATGCGGGAGAAAATACACATTTTATTATAAAGAAGCAGCTTTCGGCTTTTCTCGGAATTGAGCTTAAGGAGGAAATTCCTGATTTCAGCGATGCACCGGAGCTTCCGGCACGTCCGCCGATTCTCTGTGCCGGATGTCCTCACAGAGCAGCCTTCTATGCGGTAAAGCAGGCTATGAAAGGGAAAAAAGCAGTATTTTGCGGTGATATAGGCTGCTATACACTTGGAAATGCCATGCCTCTTGATATGGTTGACACCTGCCTTTGCATGGGAGCGTCAGTATCCGTTCCTCAGGGAATGTATCATAGTGAAAATGACGCTGTGCACTTTGGATTTATAGGCGATTCGACATTTTTCCACAGCGGTATAACAAATGTTATCAACGCGGTGTATAATAAGGCGGAGGAAATTGTTGTTATCCTTGATAATTCAACGACTGCCATGACGGGGCATCAGCCTCATCCAGGTATCGGTAAAACGATGATGGGAGATATTTCAGAGAAGATTTCAATAGAGAAAATTCTTGAGGCCGTGGGGGTAACCTCTGTGCGTGTTGCCGATCCTCTTAAGCTTGAGGAGGCTGTTGATGCCGTAAGAGAGGCGGCTTCGGAAAAAGGAGTAAGGTGCATAATTTTCCGCTCTCCCTGTGTGGCTTTGTTTAAGCCGGATAAAAAAATGGCTGTGCAGCCGGAAAAGTGCAGAAAATGTCAGAGATGTATACGCGAGCTTGGCTGTCCCGCTTTGTCAATCGAGGACGGACGGGCGGTAGTTGAGCCTTCGCTTTGCAACGGCTGCGGTCTTTGCGCTGAGGTTTGCGGCTTCGGAGCGATTGAGGAGGTGCGCGGATAATGAACAGAAGCTTTTTATTATGCGGCGTCGGCGGGCAGGGCACAGTTCTTGCTTCAAGGGTGCTTGCGCAGACGGCTATGGATCGCGGTGAGTATGCCGGAACGGCAGAAACTATCGGAATGGCGCAGCGCGGGGGCTGCGTTGTAAGTCATGTGAGAACAGGAAGCGGAATCAATTCAGCACTTGTGCCGGAGGGGGGAGCAGACCTCCTTATCGGCTTTGAGCCGTCTGAGGCTGTGAGGTGCATGAAATACTTAAAGCCTGACGGCGTGTGCATTGTAAGCTCTAAGGCTGTGCAGCCCGTTACGGCGGCGCTGACCGGGAAACGGCTCGATTCTGCGGAAATGATTGCTTACCTTAAAAAGCACATCAGCCGAGTTATAGTGGTAGATACGGAGGCTATATGCGAAAGCTGCGCCTCTCCCAAGGTATTGAATGTTGCCCTTCTCGGTGCGGCAGCAGAGTCAGGCAAAGCAGGAGTAAGCACTTCCGAAATAGAGGAGGTTTTAAGGAAAAGACTTCCCGAAAAACTTATTGATATGAATTTAAAGGCGCTCCGTCTCGGAGCTGAGGCGGCGTCGGAGGAGTAGATAACGTGAAAAATAAGCGGCGCATCTTGCCTCCTTTCGGGACTCGGAGTATAAACATACGCCGTCGCCCCTCAAGAAGGCAACCTGCTTGCTTCTTTCCCACGTTATGGATTTGAGCCGCCTAAAGGCGGCATGGAGGATTATTATGAAGATGACAGAAAAAACCTTTGATATAATAAAAAAGCAGGCAATACGTCTGGCGGCTATTGAAAACGGCTTGTACAGCAAAAAATTCAAGGATATCAGTCTTGAGGATATGAATACGCAGGAGGATTTTGAAAAGCTTCCGTTTACTGATAAAAGTGATTTGCGGGACTGCTATCCTCTCGGTATTTCCGCCGTGCCCGAAGAAGAGATTGTGAGAATACATTCCTCCTCCGGAACTACGGGGACACCGGTCATTATACCGTATACAAAAAAGGATGTTGATGACTGGGCTGAGATGTTCAAACGCTGTTATGAGATTGCCGGAATAACAAATAAAGACAGAATACAGATTACACCCGGATATGGATTGTGGACTGCCGGAATAGGCTTTCAGGCAGGCGCTGAAAAGTTAGGTGCAATGGCAATTCCCATGGGACCCGGAAACACGGAAAAGCAGCTTCAGTTCATGATGGATATGGGGACTACTGTTTTGTGTGCAACCTCGTCCTATGCCCTGCTGCTTGCCGAGGAAATATCAAGGCGGGGAATAAGGGACAAGCTGCGGCTTAAAAAGGGAGTTATCGGAAGCGAACGCTGGGGCGAAAAAATGCGCAGTCGTATAAAAAATGAGCTTGGAATTGAGATTTATGACATATACGGACTTACCGAAATTTACGGCCCCGGTATCGGCGTAAGCTGCCAATACGATACAGGAATGCATTGCTTTGACGATTATATGTATCTTGAAATTATTGACCCGAAGACCGGCAGGGTTTTACCTGACGGAGAGGAGGGCGAGCTTGTAATCACAACTCTGCAGAAGGAGGGCGCGCCTCTTATCCGCTTCAGAACCCATGACATAACGCGCATTATACCCGGAGACTGCCCCTGCGGCTGCAAGTATACGAGAATCGGCATAATAACCGGACGTTCAGATGATCTTTTTAAGGTTAAGGGCGTGAATATGTTCCCGGCTCAGGTTGAGGAGGTTTTGCAGAAGATTGACGGGATAAGCAGCGAGTACAGAATTGAAATCGACCATATAGACGGGCGTGACCATATGACGGTTATGTTTGAGTGCAATGCACAGTCAGATACATATGAAGCGATTGAAAATGAATTCAAAAAGCGCTTTAAGGCAAAAATCGGAATGACACCTGACGCAAAGGCATATGCTGTCGGTGCGCTTCCGAGAAGCGAGAAGAAGACAAAAAGGGTTATTGATAACAGACAATAAAATTTGATATGAATGTGCGATGCCTGCTTGCTTGCGGGAATCGCACATTTGTTTTCAGTGATATTTTTTTCTGAACTGCGTGGGCGTAACGCCTGTGTATTTCCCGAAAACCTTACAAAAATATTTGGAATCGTTAAAGCCGCACAGCCCGGAGATTGCCGCTATGTTTTTATCTGTGTGAAGAAGCTTTTTTGCTTCCGAGATGCGTATGCTGTTAATATAATGATTAAGCGTGTCACCCGTTATTTTTTTAAAGGTGGTACACAGGTAATTTGTATTGACATTACAATGACTTACAATATCAATGATTGATAAATTGGGATTTTGAAAATTGTGCTCTATATAAAACAGGGCCGCCTGCACCATTCTTTTTTCATCGGTAGCATCTGTATAAAGCTTTATTTTATCAATAAGCGTCAGCATGTAACGGTGCAGCTCAATAATTGAATCCGCCTCAAAAATTCCTGAAATATCCTCAAAAATTATGTTGTCATATTCATATGAAATGAAGTAATTCTGGTAGAAGGAATATATTTTTTTTGAAATGTCATAGTATAATTTTTTGGCTGATGAGCTAAGGAGCGTTTCGCAGCCCGAAAGAGTGTTAAAAAGCGATTCGGCGGCTTCCGATGCGTTGTCGTATTTTCCCTCTGTAAGCGTTTTGTAAAGCTCATCCGTAAGCGCTGTGTAATCTGAGCTTTCGGCGGCGGCTTCTTTATAAAAAACAATCGTATTCAGCGGATGAAAAAAAGCTCTGTCTGCGGCGATAACAGCGTTCTCATATGACAGATAAGCCAGTGAGGATTTGTTTTCAAAAGAACCCACACCGCATTTAAAATATTCCTCAGAGCCTATTTCCGAGAAAAATCCGTTAAGGGCGTCATTTACTCTCATTTTGATATCGTTATTTCTGCAATACAGAAGAAGCTTGAAGGTACCTCTGCTTTTTCTTGTGTACATTATCTTCAGACCTCTTTTTTCCGATTCAAGGCGGAGAATCTTTTCGGCGTCCGAGGAATATTCGCAGCAGGGAAGAATTATTACAGCCACAATATTTGAATTGCCAAGACCGCTTGTTTCCATCCTCCTTTGCAATTCCTCCGGCAGAGCCTTGTTTTTAAATATGTATTCAAGAAGCTGCCCGTCAGCGCTGTTTCCGGAGCCCCGAGGCAGCGAAGCGATTGCTTTTTCTATTGCCGCGCATAATTCCCCGGGATCAATCGGTTTTTCTATATAATCGACAGCATTGAGTTTTATAGCGGTTTTTAATGTCATTTTATCCGTGAATCCGGTGAGGAAAATAATTTTACAGTCGGGGAAAGCCTTGATTATTTCCGAAGCCAATTCCGTGCCTGTCATTTTAGGCATTCGTATGTCGGTAAGTATAATATCGGGTTTAAAATCCGCAGTAATCTTGAGGGCTTCGGCACCGTTGGCAGCTTCAAGAAGAAGGACATTTTCCTTGAACGAATGCTTTATTATATTTTTAATCAGCTTTCTTGAAGGAGTTTCATCATCAACAATCAGAATGTTTATCATCCGTTCCGTCCCCCTTTATTTTAATAATTATTTTTGTATATTTCCCGGCTTCACTTTCTATATCAAGCCCGCAGTCAGGCCCGAAAAACAGCTTTAAACGCTTGTCGGTATTTGAAAAGCCTATGCCGCTTACATTACCCTGCTTTAATGCGTTTACTTTTTCAGTCGGAATACCTGCTCCGTCATCGGTAACATAAACGAATATATCCTCTCCCGTTTTTTCTCCGGTGATAACAATTGTTCCGCAGGCATTGTCCTTTTCAAGTATTCCGTGATTTATCGCATTTTCAATAATCGGCTGCAATGTGATTTTCGGCATACGGCATTTTAAAATATCATTGGGAACGTCAGTTTCAAGGAGTATTGCATTATCATGCTTGAAGTTTTCTATTTCAACATAGTGACGGATATGATTTATTTCGCTTTCAAGAGTTGCAAGACCTCCCGAATTGTGCAGACTGAATTTATAAAACTGCGATAATGACCTGATGATGCTTGAAATATCCTCTGTGCGGTTATCCATTGCCAGCGACTGTATTGTATTCAACGTATTATATAAAAAGTGCGGTTTTATTTGGAGCTGAAGAAGATCAAGCTCATATTTTTTTTCCTGCTTTGTGTAATCCGTATTGTATTTCATAAGCCTTTTTAATGTTACAAGCATATGATTGTAAGCGCCTATGGCGTCAGCCACTTCATTTTCCTTCGCTTCAAAATCGATAAAGGGAAGTGATTCGGGAGAGCTGAAATCCGCTTTTTTCATACCGTATATCAAGGCTTCAATCGATTCTGTGAGAGATGAGCTTACATGGCTTGATAACAGAAATGCAACGGCAAAGATTATAAGCATAATTACCGAAAGGAGCAAAAGCATAACAATATTTGTTTTGTAAATGCTTGCCGTATTGTACAGCGAAATTATCATATAGTGGTCATTGCAGAAGCTTTTTTTTGCCGTGCGGTAGGTGTGTTTGTCCGAAAGCCTGAGGGTTACCGGCGAAGAGCCGTTTTCAAGGCTGTTCATAAGCTCCGTATCGTGCTCGGTATAATTATGACTGTCGGAGGAATATATAATATCACCGTTTTTATTGCACAGAATATTTACGGAATCAATTATGGAAATGTTATCAAGAGCTGTTTTGAATGCGGAAACATCGGCTGATATTTTTATATATCCCACAATTCTTGTATAGTCTGTTACATCGTAAATGGGGTTGATAATAAATACGCAGCTGCTTTTATCTGATGTTTCACTGAGATAGTAAAAGGTATTTCCGCAGCTTTTCATGTCATTGAACCATTCCTCACGTTCAATCAAATCACAGCTCAGCGTAGTGTAGCTGTCAAAATAGATTGATTTGTTATCCTCCGCTGCGTATATCCGAATGTCAACGGGAAAGCTGCAGCTGCTTTGGATTACAGGTATAGTGTTTGTTATATATAGATAGTTGTGGTATCTTTC
Source organism: Clostridia bacterium (assembly GCA_017935675.1). Taxonomy (GTDB): domain Bacteria; phylum Bacillota; class Clostridia; order UBA1381; family UBA1381; genus RGIG9115. The sequence continues at coordinate 168,732 of JAGBHE010000064.1, forward strand.
AAAGACATCATCAGCCTCGCGGGACGACAGAACATCGGGTATTTGCGTGCTGTAGGATATGTAATAAAGAATACTTTCCATCTGATTAATGAATTTTGTAACATGAAGCGAGGTTATGTTTGCCGAATACTCCATGTTCCTGACGGTATCATCATATGATTTGAAAAGTGTATACACGGAGAATATCAGGAAAAACAAGCATGCGCTTATCAATGTCAGCAGGAGCTGAGACGCGAATATCCTTGACCGTATGCCGGACGATTCTTTTGACAGACGCACAAGCTTCACCCCTTTCATTAGGTAAAATGCGGAATGCGTAATTCGGAATTTAAGAAAAACGCAGTTTTACAATCACCTAAAGTATACCATAGCAAAAAAATGTTGTCAAGCGAAAAATAAAAATACATAATATTACACCGCACGTTATAAAAGTACACTTTACATTTGAAAAAGCACATGCTAAAATTATATTATATTTAAAGTTATGATGAAAGGGGCAGATGAAAATGTTAAAAATGATGAAAAGACTGTGTGCCGGTATTTTAAGTGTGGCTCTGGCGTCGGCAATATGTGCCTGCGGCAGCGAAAAAAAGGAGGGCGGCGAGATAACAAGACTGAAAATGATTCTGCCGGGAGATAAGCCCGCAATTTATGATGAGATATACGGGAAGCTTAATGAAATGCTTCGTGAGGACATCGGCGCGGAGCTTGAGGTGGAATATTATAATTACAGCGATCTTAATCAGAAATATTCCCTGCTGTTTTCTTCCGGTGAGGAATGTGATATTGTGTTTGCGGCAGACTGGCTTCAATATAATCAGCAGGCTTCAAAAAACAGCTTCATGGAAATAACGGATGATATGTTAAAGGAATATGCGCCGAAAACCTATGAGACGCTGACGGAGATAATAAAAAATGAGGCAAGTGTAAACGGGAAGCTGTATATGATTCCGAACACCGCAAAGGAATACAGCGAAAATGTCGTTTTGATACGCGGTGATTTAAGAGAGAAATACGGTCTCGGAAAGCTTAATGATATTAATGATTTTGAAAAATATCTTACTATGATAGCCGAGAAAGAAAGCGATATTATTCCTGTTGTGGATCTGGCATTGTCGGGGCTCTGGACGCGTGACGCGGTTATTGCAATACCGCCGTCAACGGAGCTTGCCTATGACATAGAAAAGGATGAATTTGTTAAAAAGGATTATCAGGACTGGTATATAAACAGCGTTAAAAAAACAAGAGAGCTGGTGGACAAGGGAGTTATTCCTGCTGATATATCGGTAAACAAGACTACAGGCAGCATGTTTGAGAACGGAAAAGCGGCTACATATGTCAAAAATCTTGAAACGTCGTCAAGCATGGCAAAAAAGCTCAGGGCTTCTCATCCCGAATGGAAAATAGAGATGTACAGCTTTAAGAAAGATGTTCCGAAGGTTATAAACTCATCTATTTCAAACGGTCTTTCACTGAACAGAATCTGTAAAAATCCTGAAAAGGCTTTGCAGACAATAGAGCTTCTGAGAAACGATAAAAGATATTTTGACCTTACATGGTACGGCATTGAAGGCAAGCATTGGCAGGCGGAGGGTGACAGGGGATATATATCCCTTAATGATTCTTTGCCCGCTGAAGAAAAATATGTTGCAGGAGCTGTCTGGGGCTGGAAAAATGAAAGCATGCTGAGACGTGACAGCTCGGAAATACCCGAAAAGCAGGAGATTCTCGATGCATGGGAGCAGGTAACCGTTGATTCTGACATATACGGCTTTACCTTTGATGATACCAACGTAAAAACTGAAATAGCTACCGTAAAGAGCACTGCATCGCAATACGGCGGACCTCTTTACAACGGAATGGTGGCTGCCGGAGAAATAGACAAAGCATTTTCGGAGTATCAGAAAAAGCTTGAGCAGGCAGGCATTGATAAAATATATGACGAGGTCACGAGACAGTATAAGGAATATCGTGAAAAAAAAGATGCGGGGAAATAATAAATGAGACGAGCAAATAATGTTAAAGCATACAAAGCGCTGAAGAAAAGAAGCCTTTGGCAGGAGATATGCCGGTATAGGGTGCTATGGCTGATGGCCATGCCTGCCATAATCTATGTTTTGCTGTTTTCTTATACGCCGATGGCGGGAATAGTGCTTGCATTTAAGAAATACGACTATGCATCAGGGATTTTCAAAAGCCCCTGGTGCGGTCTTGAAAATTTTAAATTCTTTTTCAAGAGCGGTCAGGCGGCGGTGGTTACAAGAAATACATTTTTGTATAATATAGCTTTCATATTTCTCGGGAACTTTCTGCAGATGATAACGGCTGTTTTTTTGTCGGAAATGAGGAATAAATATTCTAAAAAGCTTGCTCAGACGTGTATATTTTTCCCGTACTTCATATCCTGGGTAGTTGTCGGCGCGTTTATATATAACATATTCAGCGTAGATTACGGAGTGCTTAACAATATTCTGAAATCCATGGGCGCTGAGCCGGTAAACGTATATACACAGCCGAGGTACTGGCCGTTTATAATTACGGTGATTGACCTCTGGAAGGGAGTAGGATACGGCTCTGTAGTATATCTTGCGGCAATATCGGGATTGGATACGTCTATATATGAGGCGGCGGAAATAGACGGCGCAAGTCTTGTAAAGCGCGTTTACTACATAACAATGCCAATGCTTCGCTCTACCATGATAACGCTTATCCTTCTCGGTCTCGGAAGAGTTTTCAGAGGAAACTTCAGTATGTTTTATCAGCTGGTCGGCAACAACGGCGTGCTGTATAACCATACGGACGTTATAGACACGTTTGTTTTCAGGACGCTTCTGTCCTCAAACGATATCGGAATGTCGGCGGCAGTCGGATTGTATCAGTCGGTGTTATGTTTTGTGTTTATAATGATGGCGAACGGTGTTATTAAAAAGATAGATGACAGCAGTGCGCTGTTTTAAATGGGTCGAACGGAGGATTTCAAAATGGATAATGAAGAAAATAAATCAATGCCGAAAAATCCGGCGGATAAGGCGTTTGTTGTATTTTCATATGCTTTTTCAATATTTATGGCGTTGCTGGGAGTGCTGCCGTTTATTATGCTCATATCCGGCTCGTTTACATCCGAGGCATACATAATCAATCACGGCTATTCCTTTTTCCCGGGTGAATTTTCACTTGAGGCATATAAAGGAATATTCCGGAATTCAGCTAAGGTTATTGACGCATATGAGATTACTGTTTTTACGACGGCAATAGGAATATTGGTGACGCTGATATTCACGTCAATGACGTCATATGTGATTTACAGGAGAGATTTTCCCTGGAGGAACAAGCTGGCATATTTTTTGTTTTTCACAACGCTGTTCAGCGGCGGACTGACTCCGTATTATATGCTCATGATGAAGCTTGGTATGAAAAATAATATTGCCGCTCTTATAGTGCCGCACATGCTTTCTGTTTTTAATATTCTGATAGTCCGGAACTTTATGAACGGACTGCCGTATGAGATTGTTGAGGCAGCAAAGATAGACGGGGCAAACGATTTTCAGATCTACACTACAATAATAATGCCGCTTATTAAGCCGGTGTTGGCGACAATAGCGCTTTTTGTGGGTTTGGAGCTGTGGAATCAATGGTATCAGTGTATGCTTTTTGTCAGCGATTCAAAGCTCTTTACATTGCAGTATTATTTATATAATATGCTGAATAACGCCACGGCAATGAAGGAGCTGATGAGCGGCGCAAATGTAGATACCTCGTCAATAGATATTCCGCAGGAGAGCACAAAGCTCGCCATGACAATGATTGCCGCCGGCCCTGTGCTGCTGCTCTATCCCTTTGTTCAGAAATATTTTGTAAAAAGCATTACGGTCGGAAGTGTAAAGGGCTGAGTGATGAGGGGGTATTATATGCGTATACTGAAAATTATACTGATTTTTGCTTTGGTGCTTTCATCGGTCACGCCGCGGCTTTATGCGGAGAATATCGGAGAGGGAATAAATGTGCCGGCGGTTTTCCGCGATGACGCGGCAATGATACCTGTCAGCTGCTTAAGCCGGGCGGGAATTGACGTAACTATGATAGGCGCAAGCCGTGTAATGCTCAGCAGACAGGATGTTATGATAATAGCTGAGGACGGATGCAACACCGTTTTTGTAAACGGCGTTGAAGAAACATGCGACCCGGCTCCGTATTCAGAGGCGTCGGAGCTGTATGTGCCGGCGGAAAAAATACTTCATTATTTCGGATACGGTGTTGAAGCCGATGGTGACAGTATAAAGATAAAGGCTGTTTCCGAGCTTGAAAAAATGATGGCGGAGGCAGAAACGGTTGACGGAATGTATCTTGGCGGCGAGCTTTTGGGGAACGCTTCCTTTGAAGATGATTTTATGCTTTGCGGAGGATGGGCGAACCGTGTAAACTGCCGTGTTTCTCAGACAAGCGAGCAGGTGGTCGACGGGGAGTTTGCCGGACTTGTTACGGAACGTACAATGGGCTGGTCGTCTATAACTCAGGATGTATGCGCGGCATTGCAGGATAACGGGAAGGGCAAATACCGTATTTCCGGATATCTGCGCACAAAGGATGAGCCGTGTGAAATGAGACTGGATCTTGTAACAACAAATTCCGCATCGCAGAAGACGAGCTTTTATGATGTGAAAACCGTTGATAATACGGATTGGACGTATTTTGAATTTGTAAGCGATATTCAGTGGGAGCTTGACCTTGTAGAAGCAATATTTTACGCCGAGGCAACATCGCATACGGGCAAAGCCTGTGAGGTGCAGGATTATTACATAGATAACTGCAGCCTCAGAAAGCTTATGACCGCGGAGGAATATGCGGAAAATCTTAAAAAGCTGCTTGCGGCTGATGAAATTGAAGAGAAAAGAACGGCAAATGCTGAAAAATACCGGCAGCTCAGCGAAAAGCACAGCAAGGATAAAATGGTGAGCGTATATCCGGAGGAAAACAGAGAGGTGCTGATAAATCCATATAAGGGACTTATGATGTATCCGTATTATACAGCTTTGTTTTCGGGTGACATGTCAAAAGGCGCCGGGAAAATAGCCGGATTGATGTATATGCGTCATGCTTGGTCATTAATTGAGCCTGAGGAGGGTAAGTACAGGTGGGATATAATAGACGCAAATCTGGAGTTTTGCCGGAAGAACGGCATACAATACGGCATAGGTCTCGGTTCCACCATAAACTTTAACTCGAATACAAACTTTAATCAGGATACTCCCGAATGGGTTTTTGAGGCGGGCGCAGAGTATACCGTAGAGGATATGGGAAACGGATGCGTTTTGAAAATTCCGGTTTATGAGGACCCGGTTTTCCGTGAAAAAATGCAGAATATGATAGACGCCTTTGCCGAAAGATACAATGATAATGAAACCTTTGCATATGTAGATATGAGAAACTACGGAAACTGGGGCGAATGGCATTTTTATCAGCTGCCGGTCAACCGTGAGCTGGCGTCAAAAAGAAGTCAGAAGGAACTGTTTGAGCTGATTGATATGTGGAAAAACGTAAGGCTTCCCCTTTTGTCCTTTGTGGCGCGGCGGGATGTTTCGCAGTATGCCCTTGATACTCTCGGAGCAGGCGTCCGCGCAGACGGTGTAATGAATCCTGAGCTCCTTGATAATCATAAGAACTTTGAAATTGTTAAAAATAAAGCCATTGCCGTTGCCGAATGGTTCGCGAACAGTGCCGCCGTGTATCTTCCCGGAGGCAAGTATGAAAAATATTACGGTTATATGCCGATTTTTTATGAAAGAGTTGTTACCGAGGGGGCGGTAAGCATGATGGCGTTTGCGAACTGGGCGCCTGAAGAGGCATATGAGAATTGGCCCGACTTATACAAAAGAATGGCTAACCTTATAGGATATTGGTATAAGCCCGTAAAAATAGAGCATTCGGAGGATATTACACATGGTCTTATTAAGATGAGAATAAAAAATGACGGAGTTGCGCCGCTTTTTGCCGGACGTGATAAAAATGCGTGTGTAAAGCTGGCGTTAGCCGACAGTGACAACAATATTTTAGATACGGTTGTTCTTGACGGAGTAGACCCGATAGACTGGCTTGTGGGAGAATATACTGAATGTGCCGCAGAATATAAATTTGAAAACACAGAGGGCGGCATGAAGCTTTTGCTGGGTGTATTTACAAGAGAATCAAATGAAAAGCCAAACGTTAAGCTCGGAATAAAGGCTGAGATTACAGACGGATGGTACGATATAAGCTCTATGAGCACAAGCGATTTGTCGGATTTGTCGCATAACAAGCTTTACAAGGCCACGCAGCTCTATGCCGATGATGAGTACGGCTTCAGACGTCCGGAGCATGCCTTTGACAGAGACGAAGAAACCTTCTGGGCAAATAAATGCAGGAGCGGGGAGTATTTGGAGATTGATTTCGGAGAGCAAAAAAGCGTTTCATCCGTGAACATAAAAAGCGTTGATACAGCAAAGATAAAGCATTCCGTATGGTATCTTGCCGGTAATAATAAATGGGTAAAGGCCGCGGACGGCGCAAGTCTTGCCGCAAGAGGAGCGACGCTGAAATTCAAGGCGGTGAATACACGGAAGCTTCGCATAATGATTGACGAAACAAAGGACGCGGTTTTCAGATTGAAGGAAATCACCGTAAAATAGCAGGGAGTTGAAGAAAAGGCCATGAAAAATAAAATTGTTGTGTTGTTCCTCACATGTATAATATTTCATGCACCGGGTGTACATGCCGCGGTTATAGACGATGTAACCGAGAATATGAACAGCGGCGCCGTTACCGTAACAGGCAGCGGCATAGCCGGAGGTGATGAGGTTTTTATAGAGGTATTTGATTATGAGGATACAGCCTATGAAAAGCCTGTTTTTGCAGGAGTATTTGAGGCTGATGCAGACGGAAATCTTGCGGCTTGCTTTAGTATGCCCGACAGTGTGGAAACGGGTAAAAAGACGGCGGCGGCAAGAGCCAGGACAGGAGGCGTTTTAAGAAAGGACTTTGACTATTTTTCAGCAGTAAGCATAATAAGCGTAACAGCAGACTGGAACAATGCAATTGCCGGACAGGACAGAAAGCTTCTGGAGAATATACTGAATAACGAGGCTTCTCTGAAGGTGCTGATTAATACAAATCTGTCGTCAAAGCTGGCAGCAGAGCTTATTGATGTAAATAAGGATAAGCTGACAGCGGAGCTTCTGACAATGCAGGAGTCGGACAGCATAGAGGAAATTTCCAAAATGGTTGCTGAGCCGTATATCAATTTTGCGGTGAATAATGCATCGCCGGAGACAGCGGCATCACTTACAGGTGAATTTTATGATATTATAGATACAAAAAAAGGTGATATATATAACGATATATTGCTCCGTCTTAGTGACGCGCAGAGGAATGAAGTATATATATCGGCATTAAATAAGACAAGGGGAAATCTTACAAATGAGAACATTACCGACTTAATATATTCCGAGGCGGTAATGTACGGCTTTAAGCAGAAGGAAAGCTATACAGAGCTAAGCTCTTATATGAAAAAATACAACGGGGAATATTTTAAGGCGGATTTCTCCGATTATGAAACGCTGAAGAACACATATCCCGTTGATTCCGGCATGATAAAGCAAAAAGATAATTACAAGACCTTTGATGAGCTACGCGGCATATTTGAAAGTCTTGTAAAGCAGCAGAAAAAAGCTGAAACCGCTGCGCCGAAAAAAAGCTCCGGCGGCGGAGGTGGCGGCGGAGGCGGCGGCATTAAAAGCCCTGCGGTTGTACCTGCGATAACTCAGGAGCCTACAGAAGCTGAAACCGTTGTTTTTAAGGACCTTAAGGATTATTCATGGGCTGAAAATTATATCATGGTTCTCTATGATAAAGGTGTTGTGGACGGCGTCGGAAACGGTAATTTTGAGCCGTCGGGATGTGTCCTGAGAGAGCAGTTTGTAAAAATGCTTGCAGCCTTCATGCCCGCAGCCGAAGCGGCGGAAAAAAGCGGCTTTACCGATGTTGTCAGCGGTGAATGGTATGAGAAATATATAGATAATGCGAAAGAGAGCGGAATCATAAAGGGCAATACCGATGGCAGCTTCGGAATCGGCAAAAAAATTACAAGGCAGGACGCCGCCGTAATGCTTTTAAATGCTGTAGTGGCTTATGACAATGAAATTATTGCAAATGCCGAAGCCGGTGCGCCCGAGTTTTCCGACATAGATGATATATCATCTTATGCGCTTTATTCCGTAAGTGTGCTGGGTAAGCTCGGAATTGTAAAAGGCGGCGAAAACGGAAAATTCAATCCTCTCGGAACCGCAACACGTGCCGAGGCAGCTGTAATGATAGGCAGAGTAATGGAGCTTATTGACGGGGAGGTAGATGCGAATGAGGCGTAGATTAAGCAGTATTATCTCAGTATTGCTTGCAATGCTTTTTGTAATGAATATGGCTGTATCGGCAAATGATGAGGAAGATCACGCATACGGCGTGGCAGAAGCGGAGTTTCTAAGAACCCTTGGGATTGTTGATATATCGGAGGATAAGCTGGGAAATGATGTATCTAACGACGATTTTGCCGGAATAGCTGCTGTTGTGGGAGGCATTTCAAAGGACCGGTATTCCGAAGGACTGCTTGATATGCTTGTGGGAACCGGACGTATGCCGGCAGTGTGCAGCTATCCGAACCGCACGATAACCTTTGCGCAGGCGGTAAAAACCTTTTTATCTGTCCTTGGCTTTGACATGCAGGCAGAGAAAAACGGCGGGTACCCCGGAGGCTATATTACGACGGCGGGGCAGGTGGGAATACTGTCGGGCATAAAGGCTTCAGGTGACGATAATCTGACGTACGCAATAGCTGCAAGGCTTATATACAATATACTTGACTGTGAAATTACTGAGCTTGACATAACCCTTGCAGACGGCACAATCTATCGGAGACGCGGCGGAACTGTTGCGGAGCTTGTTTTCGATATTTATAAGGGCAGCGGCAGAATGACTGCAAATACAGTTACTTCAATGAGCGACCCTGACAGATTTACGCCGGAGAGCGTTATGATAGAAAGCGTGGAGTATGAATGTGCCGACAGCAGCTTTGACAAGTTTCTGGGACGGTATATAGATTTCCGGTATAAATACAGCAGCTCCGAAGGTCCTGTTTTGCTGTATGCGGCTTGCAGCAAGACAAAGGACAGGACAGTTGAAATTAATGATGAAAACCGCGGCAGTATCAGCGGAGGGAGAATTTACTATTCCACCGCGGGAGGAAGACAAAAAACCGCGGCGGCAGACGATGGCTGCTGCATTATATTTAACGGCAGAGTGTCAGACAAAGCTTTGTCCGATTTTGACGGTACGGAACGCCTGCTGGCGCAGCTCACAGATACGGACGGAAACGGAAAATATGACATTATAAATATAAGAAAATATGAAACTGTTTTTGTAGGTAAAATAAGCTCATACGGTCAGACTGTTTATGATAAATACGATCCGGAACTGTTCTTTTCCTTCGATCCTGAGGAAAATGACAGCCGTTATCTGGTTGTTAACGAAAACGGTGATGAAGTATTATTTTCTGCCCTAAAGGCAGGTGATGTTTTATCTGTTATGATGTCCGAAGACGGAAAGCTTGCCGAGGCAAGGCTCTGCCGCAGCAGCAAAAGCGATGTTATAAGAGGATACTCTGCGGATGATTATGACACGGTAATTTCAGTCGGCGATTCGAATTATTCGGCCTCTGATTCATTTGCTTCCGTGCTCGGAAGCCTTGAGCTCGGAGTGCAGTACGACATTTATTTTGATGTATTCGGAAGGATTGCCGGGGCTTTAAAAAGCTCAGACAGCTTTCGTGCGGCAATGATTGTAAAGACCATTCTTCACGAGGATGACAGCAGCGGAGACATGGCGGGAACAATACGGCTGTTTGAGCTTGCGGATTCTTCCGTACACAGCTTGGAGCTTGCCGGGAAGCTCACGGTGGACGGCGTGTTTTATAAAAACGCCGAATCGGCATATGCCGCGCTTTTTGACGGCAGCGGAAAGCTGAAATCCAGGTTGATAAGATACAGGGTAAACGGTGATAATGAGATAATTAATATAGATACTGCTTATTACAACAAGGCAGAAGAATCGGATGAAACGCTTCAATTCATCTCAGATTCGGAGCCGAAATCCTATGAGCGTGAATCACAGATGTTTTACAACTCAAACGGAAGCGGATTTGTGTGCAATATTTCTGCATCGACATATGTTGTTTATGCGAAGGATGATCCCGAGGATGAGACGGAATACAGCATTATTCCGCAGACAACCCTTGCCACATATTCATCATTTTCAGAGGTTACCGGATATTCCCGCAGCACGTCAGGCGGCGTGGCTGATTATATAGTTATGGGTCTGACGGCAAGCGAGCTTAAAGCGATAAATAACACCGCAGGAGACAGTATATTGTTTGATTCCGTATCGGAGGTATGGACGGACGACGGTCTTATGTACAATATAAACGGCTGGGATCTTGTTAAAAACGCAAAATATACTCAAACTGTTGAGGACGCTTCGGAGCTTAGCGCAAGCAAGCGCGGAGATATAATAAATCTTCGCGTGACCTACAGCGGCAGGCTTGGAAATACGGTTATGATATACAAAAGCGATTCCGGTGTTAATTTCAGCGACATAATCGGCGGCAGCGGCGGAAACGCTTCATCTCCCACGAGCTTCAGATGGATATGGGGAAAGGCATTTTTATCGGGAAACGGCTTTATTTACGTACTTAAGGACAGCCGCACCGCAGATATAGCAAATGCGGCACTTGAAAACTGTGAGATGGTACCGCTCAGGAAAAAAACGCCGGTATATTATGTTTATGACAAGAAGGGCAGCAGCATGGATCAGATTCTTACAAAGGTAAGCGCTGAGGAGGTAAACGATTATATTTCCGGCGGAGCTAATGCTGACAATGTACTTGTTTATGCAAGACATTCGCAGTCATCGGTTATAATTATTTTCAGATGAGGAGTATGCATTATGAAATTATTAGGGAAAACATGTACGGCGGCGATGCTTTTCATAATCCTTTCGGCGGCAGCTTGCCGCGCCGAAGAGCCGGTGAATGTCGTATTGAAGGACTATATGCCCCCCGCACGGACTGTGTACGTGGATGATAATTTTAACAATCAGCAGGGCGAGGTTCCCGAGGGGGGAACAGATATAACCGGGGTGCAGGCATATGCGTCATCGGATATTACGGTTGCTGCCGACGGAGACAACAAATATTTAAAGCTCAGCAATTTCGGGGGTTACATATATCCCGTCGGTCAGAATACCATTGACAGCGACAGGCTCACAGTGTCCTTTGATGTGAAAAACGGCTATGGGGACAACGGAAACTTCAACGCTCCGGTAGTGCTTATCGGACGTATGAAAAGCGCGTATTCGGCGGCGGAATTTGCACGCTTCAATACATGGAATGCATCTATTCAGGGGCAGTTCGATTTAAATAATTCCACAGATAAAACCTCCGGCTTTACAGTGCCGAAGGACGAATGGTTTAATGTGACGGTTACATTTGAGAGAAAGCTTAAGGAGGACGGCTCCGGCTATGAGGTTTTTGTAACCAAATGCATAATTAACGGGAAGATTATCGGGTTAAACACTCTGACGACAGCTTCCTCATCTGCTGCGGATTGGTGGAGCCCTAACGAGGGCATGAATACTCTCTCAATAAGAGCGTCCCGCGGCAGCAATGCCGGCGGATATACATGTATAGATAATCTGCTTATTTATGAGCCTTTGAATTTTGAGGTTGCGTCCTGCGGCTTCCGCGATGGGGTGTTGATGGCGGAGCTGACCGGGAAATGCATGGCAGATGCAGACATAATGCTTGTAGGCGAGAACGGTACATATCAATGTACAACTGAGCTTGCTGACGGAGGTAAAAGCATAATCATCATTCCTCCGGTTGATATTGACCTTGAAAACAGGTCATATTATGTGGTTATAAACAAGCTTACATCAATAAGCGGAGAGACGGTTTCGGATTATAAAATACTTCTTGAAAAGGAATATTTAAGGGAGTCAGAGGTTTCGGCATACGTTTCGGACGGAAAAATTGTGGCGTCAGCGTATGTTGAGCCGGTGTCCGGGGGCAGCGTATATATGATTGCAGCGGCCTGGAAAGGAGAAAAATGCGTTGATATGAAAATTACGGAATGTTCTCTTGCCTCTGCAGGGCAATGTACCGTTGAAACGGAACAGGGCATTTCTGCGGACAGAGTACAGATATTTTTTATAGACAGCACAGAGAATATGAGGCTTGTATCCGAAGTACACAATATTGAATTGGAGGTTTGATGTGAAAAGAATAATCCGTATTTTAATGCTTTGTACTTCGCTATGGCTGCTTTCCGTTTCTGTATCTGCATACGGAAATATTGCATGTGAGATTCAGCCCGTGTGGCAGGACGGCACTCCGGTAAACAGCAGCATCAGCCCCGGCGTTCCTTTTAAGCTGTGCGGCACTGTTACAAACAACGGAAGCAGCGAAAGTGTAAGCTGCAGTGTATACTGCGGAGTTTATATAAAAAACGAGCTTTATTCTGCATACAAAAGCAGTACCGTAGCCGTAGGTGCGGGAGAAAGCGCAGGCGCTGTATGCAATGCGGAAATACCTGCGGACATACCGTCAGATAATTATTACATAAAGGGCTTTATTCTTACTGAGGACAATGCATCACCGTTATGCGATTCGCTGAGCTTCAATGCTTCGGGAGCATATACTGCTGTTTATGTGTCGGACGGGGTATATCTTGGGGAGAATGTAATAAAAAACGGCTCATGTGAATATGAAAACAGCTTTGCGGACGCCTGGGATTCGCGTCAAAGCTCACGGCTTGAAAAGAGCGGAAAATATCAGCTTGACGGAAGCTATTCATGTCTTGTAACAGACAGGGAAAACTATTGGGATTCCGTTACTCAGGATATAACGGCACGCCTTAAAAAATCAGGACAGTATTATATCAGCTACGCCTTTTGCTCCGATTCCGAAAATTTCGGGGCTTACGGACAGATAAAGCTTTACGGCGCCGAGAGCGGCACAAAGAGCATATACTGCGGAGCCTCCGCGCCCTCATCGACATCGGGTAACTGGAAGATATACAGCATGGTGAAAACAATAGATATATCTGAGGATTTGGTAAGAGCAGAGTTTTATATAGAAAGCGGTGCATCGTTCGCATCGTCTGATTATTATATTGACGGTATATGTATCATGCCGGTAATCACTCATAAGGAATATATTGCCGATAACGCCGCTGCTGATACAACGGAGAATGACTATGAGGCTCTTGTCCGGAAATATCGAAATCAGACTTCAAGTGTTTTGTATCCTGCCGAAAGCAGCGATATACTTATAAATCCGTACAAGGGACTGACGGCATATAAGTATAATTCAAATTATGATGATTTGTTGAATTCAGGTGTGCCCGGGTATTGCGGTACGGTATATACAAGATACAGCTGGAAATATCTTGAGCCGGAAAGGGGCGTTTATAACTTTGAGCCTATCCGTGAAAATATCAGAAAGCTTAAGGAAAACGGGCTTATGCTTTGTACGGGGCTTGCGTCAACTCTTAATTATAATTCGCCGTCCTCGTACAATCAGGATACTCCGGAATGGCTTTTTTCGGAATGCGGAGCGGAATATGTTCTGCAGCCTATGGGGGACGGAAATTCAATAAAGGTTCCCGTATATAATGATCCGATATTTCTTGAGGAGTACAAAAAGCTGATTGACGCGTTTGCGGAGGAATTTCGTGACTGCACGGATATTGCATATGTGGATATGCGAAGCTACGGTAACTGGGGAGAGTGGCATTTTTCAAATCTCACCGAGTGCAAGGAAAAGGCAAAGGATTATACGCTTGATGATTTGAAAAGGCTTATAGATGTGTATGAAAATGTCAGACAGCCTCTTGCGGTATTCACGCAGATAGCCGGAATACAGGATTATGCTCTGAAAAAATATAATGCCGGTATCCGTGTTGACGGTACAATGAATCCCGAGCTTTCGGATAATCACAGAAGGCTTGCGGCAGACGGCAGAAGCTTTGCCGTCGGTGAGTGGTTTGATCAGCCGACAGCTTTTTACAAAGCGGGATACTATAACGGCACTTATTACAGTGACGGCAAGTGGGCGGATTACTTTGACTATATGCCGGTAATGATGGAAAAAACGGTAAAAGAGGGCAGACTCAATTATATGGCAATGGGATACTGGGACCCGATACAGTTTTATACCTGCTTCCCCGACTTGTGCAGGCGGCTGGCAAATAAAACGGGATATTGGTTCAAGCCCGTAAAAGTATCTTACCCCGAGTCCCTTGTAAGCGGTCTGTTTTGTATGACGATGAAAAATGACGGGTATACGGAGCTTTATACAGGATATAAAAGAAACTCGTGTGTAAAGCTTGCTCTTGCCGATGACGCTGGAAATATTATCGATACCGTAAAGCTGCAGGGTGTGAATCCTGAAAGCTGGAAATCGGGGCAATATACATACGAGGCAGCCGAATACGGCTTTTCCTCCTCCGAAAATGCAGGCAAGCTGCTGCTTGGCGTGTTTTCCTCAGAGGATAAGGAAGCTCCTGACATTAAGCTGGGTATAGACTGTGAAACAATAAACGGCTGGTACGATCTGTCCTCATGCAGGGAGGCAGGCTCATTATCAGATAACAAGCTTTATACCGAAGCGGAGGCATATGCCGATTACGGCTACGGCTACAGAAGTCCGATGTATGCTTTTGACGGCGATGCGGAAACCTTCTGGGCTTGTGAAGCTGTAAGCGGTTCGTATCTGTCGGCAGACTTCGGGGAGAAGTTTAATATTTCAGCTATTGAATGTAATGCGCCCTGCGCCTCAGGCGCTCCGGTTACGGTATATGCCTGCAGCGGCGGTAAACGGCATATACTTGCAGAAGGTGTATATCTTAAAGAAGGCAGCAATGTTGTATCCTTTGACAGCATAGAGGCAGACAAAATTATGCTTTGTGTAACCGAAACAGCAGTCGGTGCTGTAAAAATATCAGAAATTAAGGTAAATTAAAACGGAAAGGATGATTTTCATGAAACTTTTAAAGAAAATGTGCTTTGCAGGGATGCTTACGTTATGTCTTGCCTCTGTATGCCATGCAGAGGAGGCTACTCATGTAACGGTGGCAGATTATATGCCGGCTGTAAAAACGGTGTATGTGGACGACGATTTCAATAATCAGCAGGGCGAAACGCCTGTTGCAGGCGGTTATACCCGCGGGGTACAGGCATATGCCTCTGAAGATATTGCGGTTATGGGGGATGATTCCAATAAATATCTGAAGCTCAGCAATTACGACGGTTATTTATATCCTATAGCCGGAAATACAATTAAAGGTAACAGGCTGACAATATCCTTTGATGTAAAGAACGGATACGGAGACGGAGATGTTTTTAATGCACCTGTTATATCGATAGGACGTCCGAAAGACGAAAGCTCATCAGATACGTTTGCAAGACTGAATACATGGAATGATAAAATCCAGGGACAGTTTGATATTAACAGTTCAGATTACAAGAGCAAAGGCTTTACAGCGCCAAAGGACGAATGGTTCAATGTCACAGTCACATTTGAAAGACGGCTGAAGGCGGATGCTTCAGCGTATGAGGTTTTTGTGACCGAATGCGTTATAAACGGAAAAAGTGTCGGTCTTAATACACTTGAAGCAAATGCTTCCTCTGTAGCTGACTGGTGGACTTCAAACGGGGACTTAAGTACGCTTTCAATAAGAGCTGTGAGAAGCAAAGCCGGAGGTTATACATATTTTGATAATCTGCTTATTTATGAACCGGAGGACGCTTCAACTCTTGTAACAAAGCCGGACTATATGCCTGAGATAAAGCAGACATTTGCCGATGACAGCTTTGAAAACAGACCTGTTTCTCCAAAGGATTATAACACTGCTGCTACAAATTATGCAATACCCTATCCCGTAACCTTGGGTAAATATGCATCCGATACCAAAACCGCGACTGCAAGCAATTATCAGGGAATGATATTGGAAGAAGAGAGCGGAAACAAATATCTTAAGCATACCTCACGGAGCTACGGACCGTATCTGACAGGCAGCAGCGATACTGACAGGCTGGCAGTGTCCGTAGACCTGAGCGTTTTGGAAAATGCTTCGAGTAATTGCGATGGATATATATACGTCGGAGAATATGCACCGTTTTATTACAGTATAAACAAAACATCAAAGGATATTAATATATTTTATAATAATAATTCCGGAGAGAGTGCGGAATCTTCTTCAACTCATCTTGCATGGAAGGGAACAAGTGCATGGCATAAGGTTTCATTTGTTTTCAAGCGTGCTGCGGCAGAAAACGGTTATGATGTATATCTGGAAAGCTTCTATGTGGATAACACAAAAATAACAAATGATAAATCTGCGGATAAAACAGATATATTAACGGTCAAGTTTTCAAACGTTGATTGGTGGAGTGAGAAAAACATGCTTTTCGGAGTTATCAGTAAAACAGGAATTACTATTTCCGACAACATACTTGTTTATGAACCGTCACCTTTTATTGTTAAGGGAATTGAAGCAGCAGACGGCGCGGTTAATATAGAATATACAGACAATATAGATACGTCGTCTCTGGGCAGTGTTTCCGCAGCTGTTACCGATGCTGCCGGAAACAGAACAGAACTGAATGTCACAGCCTCAGGAAGGGTTTTAACTGCCGCATTCGGAAATGCGGAGCCTTGGAAAAAAGGCTACATTCTTACTGTCAGCGGCTTAAAAAATACTGACGGATATACGGCGGCGGATTACAGCACAGCTATCGGCAGCGGTTTTGTGCTTCTCGAAAATGACAAGCTGTCTGTTGTAAATGGCACCGATACTGTTATGACAGGTAAGATAATGGTTGCCGCGTACAAGGATGGCAAGCTTATTAATGTATATATCGAAGACGGAAACACAAGTATTCCGGCATATATTACAAGTGAAATCCCATACACTCTTGATAAAACAGATGCTGATAAATATACAGCTTTTATGTGGGATATGAATTCATTGAAGCCCCTGTTTGGATCAGTAAGCAGGTAAAAAAGTCTGTAATCGGTTTGATAAAGCTGCCCGCCGGTCGAGCCTTCGGCTGACGGGCAGCAGTGCAGAGAGAGGATAGATAAGCATGGAAATTATTATGCGGGAAAATGAGTATTGGTGGGGAGGCGCGGTCTGCGAGGGACATAATATGCCCTACGGAAGAGAAAGCAAGGCGTTCTTTGATTTAAACGGAAGCTTTGAAAATGACCAGTTTGCGCCGGTGTTTCTTTCAAGCCTCGGAAGATATGTGTGGAGCGAAAGACCGTTCACCGTAAAAATAGAAAACGGAAAAATGGATTTTTGCGGAGCCGGAGATTTTGTTGTATCAGACGGTCATGAAAACTTAAAAGGAGCGTACATGGCAGCAATGAAGAAGCATTTCCCGTTTACGGGGAAAATGCCGGACAGGTTATTTTTTAAAATGCCGCAGTACAATACCTGGATAGAGCTTGGAACAGAGCAGACAACTGAGAATATTTTAAGCTATGCAAAAAGCATTGTAGACAGCGGCATGCCGCCCGGCGTTTTTATGATAGACGGCGGCTGGCAGGAGGACTACGGATATTTTGATTTTAACAGAAGAAAGGTGCCGGACCCGAAGTATCTTACAGACAGCCTTCACAATATGGGATTTAAGGTTATGCTGTGGGTTTCGCCGATTGTTGCGTCAGCCGGTGCAAGGTTCAAGGAGCTGAGAAGCAAGGGCTTTCTTGTAAATGACAGCGAGGGAAGTATAGCCGTAAGGTCATGGTGGAGTGGTTACAGCGCTGTTCTGGATTTTACAAACCCGGAAGCGGTTGATTGGTTTCATTCAAAGCTTGACCGGCTTATGGATATTTACGGAATTGACGGCTTTAAATTCGATGCTGGGGACAGAGGATTTTACCGGGATGATGACATGATATATAAGCCTATGCTGGCGCGTGAGCATACAGGCGCCTTTAATGACGCTGGGGAAAGGTACAGCTTCAATGAGTTCAGAGCGGCATATAAGCGAGGCGGCAGACCAATTGTGGCAAGACTGCATGATAAATATCATTCATGGAACGACAGAGGGCTCAATACCTTGATTCCACATACAATTTTGCAGGGGCTTTGCGGATACGCCTATTGCTGTCCGGACATGGTAGGAGGCGGTATTCTTGACTGCTTTGCAAAGGGAGCGGCTCTTGACGGGGAGCTGTTTGTGCGCTGGGCTCAGACAAATGCGCTTATGGGAATGATGCAGCTTTCTGTTTCGTCAAAAAGGGTTCTTAAGCCTGAGAATTTTGCTCTGGCAACCGATGCCGTAAAGCTGCGCATGAAATATTCGGACTATATAACAGAGCTTGCCGAAAAAGCGGCGTTGTCGGGAGAGCCTATTGTTCGTCATATGGCGTATGAGTTCCCGGGTGAGGGCTTTGAAACCGTAAACGATCAGTTTATGCTCGGAGGCAGAATCCTTGCCGCACCTGTGCTTGAAAAGGGAAAAAGCATAAAAAACGTAAGGCTCCCGAAGGGACAGTGGAAAGCAAAGGACGGAAAACTCTACAGCGGCGGCAGCTATAAAATACCATCGCCGCTTGAGGACGGGGTTCTGTATTTTGAAAAAATAAAATAAATTCAGAACACAAGGGGACGGTTCTCTTGTGTTCTTCCCTTGTGTCATGAAATGCTTCGCATTTGATAGTGATTAATTATCAGATTCGATTTTGTCATTCTGTTGTGCAAACATTTTTACGGCACGGTCAAAATCACTTTCATACAAACGGTCTTGAATAACTCGGTATTTTTCAAATTCGCTTTCAGCAAATGCTTTTGCTATTTCTGCCGTAACCTTACCCTTGTCCTGCAATATGTCAGCATCATTGAATTTTAAGAAAGCATCTAATTTACTTGACCAATCAGCCATTGTCATTGGTATTTTTCGTCTTGCTTGTCTTATTGCGTAGTCAAGATACATTGTTACTATCTCATTAAGCTCTGTTATTTCTTCCATCGAAAGATAGTTTTTCGCAACCGAAACATCAGCCTTTACGATTTTTCCGTCGGGAGCATTTTTCCAAGTGGTAAGTCCCATATGTTGTTTTTTGTGATTTGCACGGCTTACAATAACTTCAGCTGCTGTTTGATGGTGAACGGCAAAGTGCATTTTATTCTGTACGGCTGCATAGAAATCTTTAGTAATCTGACTATCCAATGAATAGTCAACACTTGTGGCATATATGTCTGTAATTTTTTGATAAAACCTGCGCTCACTCGCACGTATTTCTTGTATTTCCGAAACTAAATGTTCAAAATAATCATCATCGAATATCTGACCGTTTATAAGTCGGTTTTTATCTAATATATAACCTTGTTTCGTGAATGTATCAAGCACCTTTGTTGCCCATTGCCTAAACTCGGCAGCTTTTTCCGAATTGATACGATAACCAACGGCAATTATAGCTTGCAGGGAATAGAACTTATATTGATATGTTTTGCCGTTATCGGCAACTTGTGCAAAATTTGCACAAGTTGAATTTTCGTCTAATTCGCCGTCATTGAAAATGTTTTTAAAGTGCTTTGTAACAACGCTTCTGTCAACATCAAAAAGCTGTCCGATAGCTTTTTGAGTAAGCCATACATCATTATCCTGCACTCGTACCTCAATGCCTTCCTCTTTCGTATCGCGGGTGAACACCAGAAAATCAACGGTGCTGTTCCGTATTTGAATTTTTTTATCTTTCATTTCACAAATCTCCTTTTCTTGCGGTTAATATAAATGTATCATAAAAAACCGAAAGATCAACACAAGGGGACGGTTCTCTTGTGTTCTGCGCACTTTTTAAGCCGCAGCTACAAAAAACAGTTGTATTTTCCTACATTGTGAATCTGTATCCGACGCCCCAGACGGTCTGAATTCTGTTTTCATCTCCCAGCTTATCGCGGATGCGCTGGATATGTACGGTTACGGTGGATATGTCGCCGATAGCCTCAAAGCCCCATATTTTATCGAAAAGAACCTCCTTGGGGACAGTTTTCCCCTTGTTTTTTACAAGATAAAGAAGAAGGTCGTATTCCTTTGCGGTAAAGGGCGCTTCTTTGCCGTCGATAAACACTCGTCTTGCATCGGTGTTTATTGACACCTTGCCGAAGTTAATAATTTCGTCCTGCCCCGAAAGACGTTCGTATCTTGAAATGTGCGCCTTTACCCTGGCAACAAGCTCATTCGGGCTGAAGGGCTTTGTCATATAGTCATCTGCGCCGAGGCCGAGCCCGCGTATTTTGTCTATATCGTCACTCTTTGCGCTGAGAAAGATAACGGGAGTCTGTTTTTTCTCGCGGAGCTTTGAGCATACCTCAAAGCCGTCCATGCCGGGCAGCATAATATCAAGAAGAATAAGGTCATAATCATTTTCAAGAGCGGCCTCAAGACCCTTTGTGCCTCGTTCTGCAATGCTGCATTCAAAGCCGTTAAGCTCAAGATAATCGCGTTCAAGCTCAGCGATGGCAGTATCATCTTCAACAATAAGTATTTTTTTCATCATAACACACCCTTTTTGTTTTGTTTGTATTCGGGAAGGTAAACAATTGCCGCTGTTCCGCCGCTGTCGCCGCTTCTCAGCCAGATTTTACCTCCATGCTTTTCGGTTATCTGTCTTGCTATTCCGAGACCAAGCCCGTTCCCTTTTATGTTCATGCTTCGCGCGGTGTCAACCCGGTAAAAATCGTCAAAGACCTTATCAATTTTGTCGTCTGCTATACCGATGCCGTCATCCTCAATAACGGTATAAATACCGCCGTTTTTTCTGAGCAGCCGTATGCTCGCTTCCCTGCTGTCCGGACTTCTGTATTTTATCGCATTGTCGAGAAGGTTTGAAAATACTCTGTAAAGCTTTTCAAAATCGGCGTTTACCGGATATTTTTCCTTCGGGATATCCGCATGAAGGGCAATTCCGTATTTTTCAAAATCATTTTTGTATGCAAGGTATATTTCCGAAATAAAATCGCAGAAGTCTGAAACTGTAAATTTAAACTCCGTTTTGGAAAGCTCAAGATGGGAATATTCGGAAAGATTACCCGCAAGGTTTTCAAGTATATTTGTTTTTGCGATTATTGTTTCAAGATATGAGTGTTCCTTTTCGGGAGTTGAAGCCACTCCGTCAAGAATTCCCTGCGCATATCCTTTTATAGATGTAATGGGAGTTTTCAGGTCGTGAGAAAGATGCGCAAGCAGCATGCTTCGCTCCTGCGTCATCCTTTTTTCCGCTTCACGGCTTTCACGCAGCTTTATTCTCATATTGTTCAGAACTGTGCACAGAGAATTGATTTCCTCATAGCTGCAGCCCATTATTTCAAAATCAAGATCGCCGTGCTCGATTTTTTTTGCCGCGCTCTTAAGCTCCGAAACGGGATTTATTATGGATTGTGAAAGTCTGTAAGCAATAATGGTATTTGTAATGAAAATAACAAATATGCAGAATATGGTCCATGCCGCGACAAACCTTATTGCTACAGGATTTGAATACATATATTCAGACATGCTTTTTCCAAGCTCGGCAGGGTTCATAAAAGAATTCCCGCTGATAAGAATGTCGGTTTTTACATGCTTTGTGATAAAAAGAATAAAAAGCATTGCCGTAACAATGCTTATAATCATAACAGGCAAAATAAGCATGACAAGGTTCATAATCGTAAATTTCTTTTTAAGAGTCATATCAATTCCTCCGTTAATCCTTCTCATTATTATTTTACCCTATTTTATATGATTTGTCAAGGAATCGCTGATTAATTAATCATCGGTTCCTCAATATTCCTTTTTGTCAAAGAGCATATATCCGGCAGTATAAAGCAGCACCGCGCTGCCGGCTATTATCCCTATCTTGACAGACATCGCCCCGAAAGGTATCATTGCGCCTATCCATAGCTTATGCCATTGCATATATGATGTGAAAATCATGGTGTTCAGTATCGGTGAAAAGTAATTGCAGTATTTCATAAGTGCGTAGATTACAATTGACATAAACATGGAAAGCGTAGGCGTTTTTGACAAAAGATTTACTGTGTTCGCAAAAAGTGCAAGCACGAACAGAGGAACGAGGTCAATAAGATACGCGCCTAAACTTTTGAAGATATATGCCGGGTCAACAGAACCGAAGATTGCCTGCAGCACTGCGCAGATTACGAAAACTCCTGCATAAAAAATCGTTCCCATAAGGAATGAGGCAATTATTTTGGCGCTTACCGCCTTAAACCTGTTTACCGGCCGCATAAGCGTTGCTTTTATTGTCAGATCGCATATTTCTGTTGAAACAAGGTCGGTAACAGCCATAAATATAATAAGCGGTACGTAAATTTCCGCAAAGAACGGAAACATTTCCATGATTATGTTTGATGATTTTATAGCCTCTCCGCTGAGCTTTGAAATTATCTGATTGATTCCTACTCTGCCGCCGCATATGAGTATGGCAATGATGAAAAGAACAAGATATTTCTTTTTTCCGGCGAGCTTTGTTATTTCGTTTTTAAGAGCTGCTGTCATAGTGTTGTCTCCTTTCTCTGTTCTCTGACCTTTCTCAGGAAATAATCCTCAAGGGTTGGATTAAGCTCAAGAGCTTTTTCCATAGTTGTAAAGTCAACAAGATGTCCCTCATGAATAACAGCAACCTTGCTGCAGGTTTTTTCTATTTCCGAAGACAGGTGGCTGGAGATTAAAAAGGTTGTATTGTATTTTTGATTAAGGGCGGCAATGATTTCACGTATTTCTATCATGCCCTCTATATCAAGGCCGTTTGCTGGCTCGTCCATTATAACAAGCTCAGGGTTTGACAAAAGCGTCAGGGCAAGTCCTAAACGCTGCTTCATGCCGAGAGAAAAACGGCCTGCCTTATCGTTTTTATATGGCAGAAGATGAACCGCGTCAAGCACTTGTTCAATCCTGTCCTGATTTACATTATCATAATACCGCGCCGCCATTTGAAGGTTCTTAAGCGCGGTCATTTCGGTAAAAACAGCCGGCGCCTCAATAAGCGCTCCTATCCTGCTCATAATATTTTCAAAATCATCTTCAAGGCTTTTCCCGAATACGGTTATGGTGCCGCTCTGAGGGTAACACAAGCCGAGGATGGCTTTCATGGTTGTAGTTTTGCCTGAACCGTTGGGCCCGAGAAGACCGACAATATCACCTTCCTGAACCTCAAAGGAAATATCGCTGATACCTCTGCCGTTTTTATACAGCTTGGTCAGACCTTCAACCTTTATCACACTCATAAATTATAATTCCTTTCCTTTTGATAAAATGCGGGGGTGCTGTATTTAGCGCAGACCGTCCATAGGCAGAAACTTTCTGCCTATGGACTACAAACCAAACTCACCACTCGACGTACCTCCGTACGCCTACGGGCATGGAGCAATGCGGAAAATCCGCATTGTTCTGAGTTTTGTTCGTTCTGCATCTAAATCCAACCCCCCGGGGCTGCAGCAGCAGCCCCCCGTAAATCCTTCCTGCGTATTATTCTTCAACAGCTTCTGTGTCTACCGCTTCTGCGGCCGGTCCCTTCAGAGCTTCCTGATGCTCTGCACGTGACTTATTCCATTCAAGCTCATCTTCATAACTCTTTCTTTCCTCATCGGTAAGATTGTCGGATTCAAGAATTTTTTCAAGCTCAATGGTTCTTGCGCGGTATCTTTCAGATTGGATTGAAACATTTTCCGTGTTTTCAATATCAAATCTCTGGGGCTCCGTAGTTCCGAAATCATAGCATTTAAGGCTGCCGTTAATCTCCATTGTATGTGCATTCCCGTCCCAATCATTACCCGTCACGGTAATAAGAACGTTGTTGCTTGAAATATTGCCCTCGTCATCAACCATGACATCGCAGGTGGCATTTGAAATTTTCACGTCGTCGTACAGATAATATGTCGGGTTGTCTGCCGCCCATTCTTTTATATAATCCAAATCATCTCCGGAATGGTTAAGCGCGGTGATAAGGTCAATTCCTGCGCTTATAATTTCGGGTATCTGGAAGTTGTCAAGTGATATGCTGTAGGAATGATATCCGTTTTCTGAACCGTTATATATGAAATTGTTTTTAAGGTCACCGACAACAAGATCGGAGGCAATTTCCAGAAAGCGTATCATTTTGTCGGCAGTTTTCTCTGAAGTATTATTGGTGCCGACAAAATCTCCCATAAGGGTTGTCGGGTAATCATCTGAATACACATCGTCAACATTGTAATACGTCTGACCTTCTATTGTGTCGCCGTTGTTATTGTACGGTGTGCCGTAAATACTCTTTCCGTCCTGATAATACTCCTTCCAGACACGGTTTCTTTCGATACGTGTCCGGTTAAGCTTAACATCACCGTCAAGATTTACTTTCTCCGTAACGGAGAGCCCGTCGTCAAGCGTAACTCCGTCAAAGCTTAAGCCTGCTTCAAGCTCCAATGTATAATTTCTCGCTGTCAGAAGATTTTTAAGCGACTGCTTGTAAACTGCGTATCCGTTTGAGCTTGCAATTCCTACAACCGATGCCGATATGAATATAACGGAACCGATGATTAATGAGATAAACGTATTCTTTCTTTTTGTGAATTTCATAAAATCAAATCCTTTCATTACGTTATGGACGTCCTTATTTTTTTTGTACATTCATTGTACAATAACATCATATCACCCTTTTATAAACATTATATCATGTAAATATTAATTAATTATAAACTAAAATGAAAAAAATTATAACTAAAAGTAAGATGTCTCCCGCCTTCTCCGGCGGCGGGTTCCACTTACTTTTTTCAGTGGGAGTTACAATCTCCCACTGAAACGTTGAATGACGGGGCAAAGCCCCTTATTGAACTATGCGCTAATGTCCCCCGCCTTCTCCGGCGGCGGCAGCTGCGCAGCAATGCATGATTTCAGACAGACTTTTCCATAATGTAATCGTTATTGATAAAACCGCCGGGAAGCTTTATTTCGGTTGTTTCTATGATTTTAAAGCCGTTGCCGGTATATGATCTCATTCCGTATTCGTTTCCCTGATTTACATTAAGGCGTATGGGCTTTTTATAGCGGCTGATGAGGTAATCGAAGGTATGCGAGGATATATGAAGTCCTCTGTATGCCTTATGAAGATACAGCTTGTCAAGATATATGAAGCTTTCTTTTTCTTCGTATGCCAGAAACCCGGCAAGCTCACCGTCATGGTATATGTATTCGTACACCATACCGTTTTCCCGGAATTTGATAAGATTTTCATATTTGAAATATTTATCGGTAAGAAAGCTGATGTGCTCCTCTGTAAGAACACCGCTGTAGCATTCCTCCCATATAGGCGCTGCATAGTCATAAAGCTCTTTAAGCTGCTGCGATGTCATTTGCTTGTAGCTGTCCATACTTATTTCTCCTTCATTTTTAAATTCTGATGATTAAGTCATATCACCACAATACCACAAAAAAAGCGTCATGTCAAGAGTAGTAGGCAAAAAAACACAAGGGGACGGTTCTCTTATGCACAGATTTTTTAGCAAAATTGCATAATTTTGGTGTTGTTTTTTGTCGATTAATACAGATTTAAATAAACAATTATTGACATTGATATTTTATTGATGTATTATATAAATATATTTCCGTTTAGACTAAAATTAACAAAAATTTTTTATAAAATAAAAATAATCATTTTTATTTTTAGCAATTTTATGTTAAAATAAATTAAAAAGAAGGAGGTTTTGATTATGACTTAAATAGAGTTACCTCATAATCATAATGAAAATGTTGATATTTAAAGCGGAGCAATGCTCTGCTTTGCTTGCAAGGAGCAGAACTTGCGACAGATTGCAAGCAAGCGCAGGGAGCGTCAGATCCGAAGCGTCAGTGGGAGATTTGGGCTTCCACTGAAATTCTGAAATGGGACCCGCCGCCTAAGAGGCGGGGGACATCTGCGCGTAGGTTATACACGAATACACAGCACAAACTGAGAATTTTCTCTCAAACTTTGGTTTTGCGAAAGGAGTTAATGGTCATAAATATGAAAAAATTAATAAGCATAAGCATATTGCTTGCAATAGCGATTTCGTTTTTCAATACTGTATATGCAGACGTACCTTTTATTGAATGCAGTACTGTTGTGAACGGCAGAAATGTAAGCCTGAGCGGCAAAATAAACGGAGTCAATTCCGCAAAGCAGATAACTCTCCTTGTGGGAGACTTAAAAAAACCCGATAGTATAGTATATATAAATCAAAAAGAGACGGAGCCTACAGGAGAATTTTCATTTGAATTTTGTGTTCCGGAAAAATTTGCCCTTGGAGAATTTCAGCTGAGAATGGGTTCAGACTCCGGAAGTGAAACGTATTCCGGAATTATTGATTGCAGGGACATGACTGTTGAAGCAGAGCGTAAATTTATCGAAACAGATGTTGATGTAATTATCGAAAGGTTTGTTCCGAGAATTGAGGGCACGCTTAACTGCGGCGTTGGGAAAACACTATATCTTGAAATAATAAATACAACTGACCAAACAGTTGTTGCAAACGATACCATAACTTCGGCAAACGGCGTATATAATTTGTCATACACCCTGCCAAGTCTGATATATCCTAAGAATTATACGGTAAACATAAGCTGTACAGACGGAGAAGAATCAATTGTTCTGATGAATGTCGGAATTTCTTCATCTACTGTTCTTCTCAAACTCAGCGGTACGGCAGAAACCGCAGAAAATGTACGAATCGATGCAAGGCTTCAAAGTAATAATTCGGGATTGGTTGATAAAAGCACAAGCTTCAGCGGAAATAAAGAAGTTTCGGTAACAATCCCTAACCTGCTTGCAAATATGTCGTTTCATCTTGAAGCTGAGGGGTATGAAACAGTCGATGTTCCGATTGTACGTGAAGCTTCAAAAATCTATGAGGTATCGGAAAATCAGAAGATATATTATTTTGTTACTGTGGATTCGGAGCCTGAAATCAACAGACAATATATAGAAATAACGTATCCGCAAAGCTTTCTGAGCGTTGATGATTTGTGTATATTTACAAAGCAAAAAGAAACCGGTCCATGTGTAATAAAGAATTGCGGTATAGAGATTATTTCTTCCGAACCCGGTAAAATTATAATGAAGTCAACTGACAGCTTTCCGGCAGGTAAATATCTGAAAATGCTTTTATCCGGTATAAGCTTTAATGCTGTCATGACGGGCACTGCGGAAATTTCGTGTAAAATAACACAATAGGAGGAACGTTAATAATATGAAAAAAAATAAAATTATTTCCTTGCTGCTTGTTTTTTCGTTTTTTTCAGCTTTTTTATCGGGAATTGCTGTGTTTGCAGATAATGAAACAGATGAGATTTTTGATGAATCTGAGCTTGAAACCGATGATGAAATTGTTGTAACAGAATATATAGAGAGTATACCTGCAGAATTGACACGCCCTGTAGAAGAGGACGAGGATGAAAAGATTGTTAATATGAGAGAAACAGGGGGAGTTTCAACCTTCAGCAGCCTTATAACAAGCAATAAGACTTTATGGGAAGAAATGA
>JAGBHE010000008.1 GCA_017935675.1 Clostridia bacterium
GCTTCCGGCATCATCAATCATATAAGCGAAACCGCCTTTATTTCTTGCGTTTGCCTTTCTTGCACCTTCATCATAAGAAACAAGGGTCATATCCGCCTCCATTACAAGACCGTCTCTTTGCACATCGTCAAGCCCGCCTATCATCACTGCCATCGGCGCCCACCATTCCTTGGACTCCAAAACAAGCTCTCTGCCTTGTACGGAAGCAGTTGTATTTGATGTATTGATAATTCTCCAGCCTGTCGGGAGAGTACCCTCCGTCACATCATCAAAATTCTGCTCATATCTGAAATCTGCAAGCTTTGTTATTGTATCTGCCTGCTTATATGTATTCTTTCTCACTCCTGTGATTTTAATGTTATCGAACTTAGCCTTTGTTGCTACCGCCATAAGACCTAAAGCGCCCTCATTCTCAGCAACATTTGTCGCAGGGTAGTATGTTTTCTTCTCTCCGTTCACAAAAATGTCCGGGCTCTTTGAATCGCTGAACACCAGCTTAAGATTTGTTTTATTCTTATTTATAAAATCATCACCTATAGTAGCGGTAGGCTGGCTTGAAACCGAAGCTTCCGTGAATTCCAACTGATGAAAATAGCTGAGAAATCCTCCCGTACCCTGCTTCTCGCCTTCCATCATATATGTGAATCCCACTTTATTTCTTGAACCACCTGTTCTCGCGCCCTGATCGTATGAAACAAGAGTAACATCTGCCTCCATTACAAGGCCGGCTCTTTCAACATTTCCGAGAGCTTCGATTTTCATAATTGCCGGCTTCCACCATTCTGTTGATGATACAACAAGCTCACCATTTTCAACACCTGCAATCATCTTTGATGACATTGCCTTAAAGCCTTCCGGAAGCTTTCCGTTTTCTACATTATCAAAGTTTTCTTCATAAGTAAATACCTCTTTGGTGCTGACTGTAGGTATTTCCTCTCTGCTGTATTGTGAAATCACGACATTGTCAATTGAGCAATTTACATCGCTGAACATAAAACCGATATATCCGTTGCTGTTTTTAATACCGCCGCCGCGGCTGTACTGCTTACTTCCGTTCACATAAACATCTACCGTTCCGTCGGATTTAACTTCAGCGGTTATATGAGTGTTTCCGACTGCCAGCTTAGCTGCTCCGCTTGCCAACGGATTGCTTATTGCTCCGGCCTCATAGGAAACCTCATCAATGCCGGAATCCTTAAGTCTGATCATATTTGCATTTTGCGGCTCACCCGAGGCTGCGTCTGAGTTTAAAATAACACCTATCTCACCGGAACCTGCATCGGCAATACCTGTTATTTTAATATCGGCATCAAATCTGAACTCAGCGTTTGTATTCTGATTTGTAAGATAAACATAGTTGTATCCGAAATTCGCGTCAGTATCATATGCTGTAAGCTTAAGCTCTCCGTTTTCCGCTGAATATGTACCTTCTCCCGTTCCCGAAACAGCACTTATTCCGTCAGCAGATGAAAAATCATATTTTAAAAGCTCTGTACTTGATACATCAGCTGCTTTCTCAACAGTAACAGCGCAAACGGAATATGCAGGAAGCGTATAGGAGGAAATCGGAGAACCGTTTTCGTAGTCATATTTATTTGCGCTTATGTCGTTCACATCTCCGTTTGTATCTGACGAAGGTTCCTTAGCGCTGATTTTTGTTTCATTGACTATTCTGTATTCTCCGCCGTCGCTGAAGGAAACGTTCACAGGAAGCTCGGTTGCCGAGTCATTCGTGAAAATAAGATTGATTTTTCCGTCGGAAGCTTTAACGGCAACTCCGGATGAAGTGCTTCTTACGCCCTTTGAAAAGCCTGTAAAGCTTGATGAAAGAACATCTCCCACACCATATTCCTTAAACAGCTTTATAAGCTGACCTATTCCGTTAAGATACATTTCTCCCTTTGAGTTTGTGGTTACGTTTTTCCACTCCGAGGAGCTTATTCCGTGATACGCTGCCATTTCAAGGGATGGCTGCCACAGCATTCTTGAATAAACGTTTGCAGTTTCAAGCACGGAACTCATATTGTGAGGAATTATTCCGTTTGCGGAGTCAAGATAAACACCGTGCTCTGACAAATAAATCTTTATTCTGTCAGAACCTGTAACGGTCTTTATATCCTCCGATACTGACCCTATTACATTATCCATTATTTCATTTTTATAATGCGAATAATAAGTGTGTACAGCTATATAGTCAATTTCAGCCGCCAGCTCTGCATCCGAAAGCACAGCCTTGTGCCATTCTCTCCAGTCGGAGGGATTGTTCCACTGAACTCCGTTATAAGCATAAGAACTTGCAAAAGCGGCAAACTTCGCGTCAGGGTCAACTGCTTTTATCGCCGCAATAAATTCCTTGGACTTAGCAACGTATTCCGAAGCTGTCATCCCACCTAAATCCAGCTCGTTTCCAAGCTCATAAAGTTTGATATCGAATGGCTCCGCGCAGCCGTACTCCGCTCTTTTGGCGCCCCACTGTGTATCGGCGGCACCTGTCATAAACTGTGCAAAATCAGCGGCGTCCCCGGGAGTATCGGTCGACATATTAATAGTAAAGCTGTACTTTACATCCTTGTCTATCGCTTCAAGCGCCTTTACAAGCTCTATAGGACCGGCTGCAACCTTATTTGTAACTCCCCAAAGGGTTTGCTGCGCTCTGTCCTCCATTGGTCCTATAGCCTGCTTCCATTCAAAGCTCTTTGAAGCTGCCTCACCGATTCTTACAAGGGGAAGAGAATATTCATTCATCGCCTGAATAAGCTTTACGTTCGGAGTCGCATCAAGATTGCCCGGATCCGTAAGCAAAAGTGTATCCATGGAATAATCCGTGCTTATCCCGTAAATCTCGGCTGACGCTTTTTTTATAATCTCGTCCGTGTTGACATACATACTTGTTTCGCCGCTTGCCGCAAATCCGGGAAAAGCTCCTGATATCAGGCAGCATGACAGCAGCGTTGCCAGACCTCTTTTTGTTTTCATACAATTCACCTTTTCCTTTCGTTTAATTTAATATTCTATTAAATACTACGCCGAATAGCCTTCGGTCAAATCACACGGCATCCCACGCCGGTGTTAAAGAAACAAAGCTTCCTATGCTGTCAACAATAAAAAGTGTCACTTTCTCGGGCGGAGCATCAAATACCATTCCGGTAAAGCTGCCATCAACGGAAGCCCCTGCTCCGATAGTAAGTCTTTTAAAATGAACCCCGTCAGATACAATTTTTCCGTCTGCATATCCGGCGGCAAGAGCCGTCACCGAGCATTCATTATTTGAGTTGTTTTTAATTGTAAAGGTAAGGCCGTCAGATGTTTTTTGGGCAGAACCGATGGTAACAAGCTCCTTTGTTCTGAAGCTTGTGCTGCAGTCAGAGGCTATACCGCCGAGACTTTTTACCCCCTTTATTTGCACTGTATAAACAGCGGAGGGCTCAAGCTCCGGCAATGATATTCTCACCCGCCTTGAGTTCAGCAAAAGGAGCTGAATCCCTTCAACCGGTGTATCATTGTGATACACCTTAATTGTATCTTCCGACACAGTCGTCTCGTCAATGTTATCGCTGAATTCAAGCACACACATTCCTTTACCGTTAATATTAACAGCCGCCGTTGATTTTATTTCAGCGTCAAATCTTACGTTTGAAACAGCTGCGCTGTCAATCAGCACGCAAACATCTCTGCTTGTTGAAACGGGAGTTCTTGCATAGTAATCCACCCCGGTAATGCCGGAGAAATCATATGCAATATCCGTAAGCTCAATACTTGCGGCAACATTACCCGTTTCTTTTTCGGTTACGGTAACACTGTATACAGGCTTACCGACAGTTGCGTCAACGAAAACATTAACCTTGTAATATACTCCCAGGCTGTATTCGCCTGCCTCCGCATCTCCTATATACAGCTTCCCGTCAGACCCGAATTTCACTATGGTTTTATAATCCGTTCTGCCTGTCTTATCATGGGACGTATACACAAAAGGAAGAATTTCGGAAAACTTTCCTTTGCTGAGAGAAAGCGTAAACTGACCGTCCGCCGCCATAGATGTGATTTTAACATCAGTTTCCCATACAACAGGCTTTGTAAAGTCAATTTCATCATAACCATACCATGCACTTGTACTTACATAAGGTCCGTTCAAAGGATTTAACTGAAGAGCCTTTGACGCTCCGTCACCTACCACGGCAACACGTCTGTTGTATCTGTTAAGCTCAGAGCCTGCGCCCTGTCCTCCCTCAAGATACAGATGGGGATGAGAGTATGCTCCGTGCCAGCCGTTGCCGAGACCTCCCGGCACGGCAATCGCCGTTGTATCACCGGTCTTTGCATATGCCATTATATTTTCGGCGGCATTTGCGGTATAAGTCTGATCATCTTCATAAATTCCTCCGGGGGCATTTATAATATAAGCGCCGCTCAGAACGGCATTTGACATTCCCGGATAAGATACGGTCAGCTTTTCCGTGTTGTACACAGCGTTTATATTATAGCTTTCAAAATCCTCGCTTGTTACAGTGCTGTTTGCCGCCTGTACCGGGGATAAAGCAACGCAAAACGCGAAGACAGACATAAGTAAAAATTTTTTCATATTTTTATTATCAGCTCCTTTTCTTAACCTTTGACCGCACCGGCAGCCAGACCGGATACAAAATATTTGTTTCCTATGCAATATGCTATAAGCACCGGGAGAAGCGCAAGAGTTGTTCCGGCAAATACAAGATTATAGCTTGCCGCAGACTCACCTGACTTTGAAAGAGCGATAACTCCAACAATAAGCGGTCTCTGCTTCGGGTCTCCCAAGGTGTAAATCATGGGCATCAGATAATCGTTCCACGAACCCTGAAACGCCAACACTCCGATAGTTGCCATAATAGGCTTCAAAAGAGGAAGCACTATCCGGAAAAAGATTCCGACAAAGCTGCAGCCGTCTATCTCGGCAGCCTCCTCAATTCCCTTAGGCAGTGAATATACATAGCTTCTTACAAGATATATATTCACTATGCTGACTCCGAAAATTTTCGTTATCATAAGTCCCGGAAGGGATTTCGGAACATGGAGAAAATTCAGAATTTTAAGAGTCGGATAAATCGTTACGCTTCCCATGCTGAAAAACATCAGCAAGCTGAAAGCGGCAAACCAGAAGCTTTTACCGCGGAATTCACCTCTTGCAAACACATAGCCTCCGGCAGAGGTTGAAAAAAGCGTTGCAAAAACTATAATAACGGTATAATATGTACTGTTAAAAAGCATCCTTTTAATATCAAGAACATCGGAATTCCATGCGTCGATGTAATTCTGAAAGGTGGGCTTTACCGGGAAAATAGCCGCCGGGTTTGAAAGTATCTCCGCATTTGTCTTGAAGGACGCCATAACCGTGTAAAGCAGCGGGAAAATTGTTATAAGAAGCACCGCAAGCAAAACAACATGTGCTAATAAATTTGATATTTTTTCCTGTTTCAGCATTGCACTACCTCCTAATATACTTCTTTTACCCCGGAACTCATCTTCATATATCCAAGGGTTATCACCGAAAGCATAAGTCCTGTCACAAGTGACATTGCACAGCCGTAGCCTACGTTTACAGTACCGTTTGTAATGCCCGGTGCGTAATTGTTAAAAATGTACGCATTGACCGTATATGTAAGCCCTCCGGGAGCACCGTTTGTCAGAACCAAAACCATCTCGCTCGTTCCGAGAGTTCCGATAAGCGACAGCATAATGATTATCTGAAGCGTCGGAGCAATCATCGGCAGAGTAATCCTGAAAAAGGTTTGAAGCCTTGTAGCTCCGTCAAGCCGCGCCGATTCGTAAACATCCTCGGGGATATTCGCAAGCGCCGCTATAAAATAAAGCACGTTTACACCAAAGGTTTTCCATATATCCGCAATTACGATAATCCACATGGCGGACATCTTTTCGGCAAACCAGTCAACCGGTATGGACATAAGCCCCGTCTTCTGCATAAGCGCGTTAAACACTCCGAAAAAGCTGAATATATTTGAAAACACAAGCGCCACAAGAGCTGTACTGATAACATGAGGCAGATAGTAAACCGCCCTGTAAAATCCGGCTCCCTTTATCTTACGGCTTAAAAGAACCGCCAGTATAAGCGCCAGCGGAAGCTCAACGGGAATCTTCATAACCGCAAACTGCAGCGTTGTAACAACCGCCCTCCAGTAATTTGAATCATGAAAAAGCAGCAAAAAATTTTCCCAGCCTACAAAGCGTGTTTTTATTGTGTCATAATAGGTCCATGAGAGCGATATTGCCCAAAGCATAGGAATAATTGAAAATACAAGGAAGCCTATTATCTGGGGTGAAAGGAGCAGATAACACATCCGCTCCTTTTCCCTGAATTTTTTATCCCTGACCCTTGATGTGGTGTTTGTCTTAATTTTCACTGAAATTCCTCGATTCCTTTAATCTCTCTTAATATCCCAATCGGGCTTCAGAAGCTTTTGAAAATCCTTATCGGGATTGTTCCGGTAAAATTTCTTCATTCCGGCATTCAATCTGGTATTCAGGTCGGAAATTGCATCATCAACGCTTACATTTCCTGTCCATATATCCTCCATAAACACAGTCTGGGGTCCCTTTTCACCGGTTAAATCAAATGAAGCAAGAGTATATCCGCCGGTGCTTATCTTTACAATTTCATTGAATTCCTTCCAGCCCTTAAGACCTTCCTTAATCTCAACACCTTCTGCGATTTCGGCATTGAACGGCAGTGCCATACCCTCTGCAAAAAGTCTTTTTTGCATATCCTCGCCGTAGAAAAACTTTAAAACCTCCAAAGCCTTTGCATCGCCGAGCTTTTCACGGGCTCCCGTGCTGAGTGCCATCCATCCGCCGACTCCCATGTGCTGGAGATATTTGTTGTTTTTATCAGCAACGGGATAAGGCGCTACGCCCCAGTCGCATTTTGCCGGGAACTGGTTGTTGAATACGCCCACATCATAAGAACCGGCAAATTTCATGCCGATGTTTCTTTCCGCAAAGTATGCTCTTGCCATATCATTATCAAGTGATTCCGAGCCGGGGAAGCAGCTGCCGTCCTCTTTAATACCAAGATACATTTCATAAATTGGCTTCAAGCCGTCTAAATTGAATTCTCCGGTCACGCAGTCAAAGTGATTTTTCCCTGTTGATCCAATTAACAGCTGTGCAACATCAGCCGAATAAAATGCATTCCATTTCATCGGGAAAATAATTCCGTAATCCTGAGCCGCCGGGTCTGTCATTCTCTTTGCATACTCGCGAAGCTCTTCAAAGGTCTCCGGCGGAGTAGGCTCACCGTTTTCGTCCACTATTCCGTATTTTTTGAACATGTCCTTATTGTACACAAGACCGAACGCATTAACATTACGCGGCAGACAATATACTTTTCCGTCATCCCCCTTAAATGCGGGTCCGTCATAATCTCCGGGCTCAAACATGCTGTCAATCCATTCCTGACCGCCCTCAAGCTCATCAAGAGGTACGATATTTCCCGCCGTGCGGTTTTTTTCTATAAGCACCGATGAGAACAAATCCGGTCCCTGGTCTGATGCAAAAGCCATTTCCGTCGCCTGCTGTATGTCGCCCTCCTTTACGGTGTAAACAATTTCAACGCCAAGCTCCCTGCCTTTTGTTTTGTTCCACTCATCAACAAGCTCCAGCATAACGCTTTTACTGTGTGAATCAGGAGTCCACACGTTAACCTTAACAGTCTCCTCACTTGTCTTTCCGCAGCCGGCAAACAGCGCAGTCATTGATGCTGCCGCAAGCAAGGCTGAAATTGTTTTGCTTAAAAACCTCATAGTTTTTCCTCCCTAATTAAAATTAATGCTGTATATTACGGAAAAAGCTTTTAATTTATGCAAATTATTCATATGCTCGGCATTTTTCCGTTGTTTATATGTATATTATAACAAATAAAACAGCCATCTGCAATATGATTTTCTATAAACAAAAATGTTGATAAATAATAAACAATTACCTTTGATTGTAACAAACATCCGCTTAAATCTTCAAATTGTTTATATATTCCAAACAATTGTGATTATCATTTTCACAAAAAACGCCTTGACATAATGATTTTTTTCTGTTACAATTTAAAACAGAGTAAAAGTATGATAAGGAGGGAGAAAGATAAATTGTACATTTTTTCGGTTTTGCTGATATCAGCACTTTTTATCCTCACCATGCATTTCCGCCACAAGCAAATATCGTTTATCATATTTGCGGTTATCGGGCTTCTGCTGCTATGTTTCTCCTCACTTTTCTATTCCTTCCGAATGTCGGGAATATATGACAGCGGTATTTTTACAAGCTTCAGATTTGTATATAAGGTGGCAGCGTACCTTAAGCTTTCCTTTGCGGACATTTACAGAATGTCGCTGATAGGAAGCATGATGGTATATCTGTCAACTCTGTCGCTTTCCTTTAATATGCTTCCGTCAGGAAAAACGCTTTTCGCATCGCTTGCTCTGATGCCGCTTTATATATATCTCTATATAAATGACCCCGATATAAGCTTTTCACTGTATATCAAAAACAGCCTTGCTCAGGAAGGAATAAACTCAATTTTGAGCTTTACCGGTGTATACAACCTTGCCTTGGTATTCATATACTTTATCATTCCGTTGACAATCGTACTCATATATTATAAAAATACCGATTTTATAATAAAAAAAAGACATGCTATTTTTATGCTGATTTATATAGTCACATACTATATGCTGATTTTTGTAATGAACACCTCGGGGCTGATACATTTTCTGCAGGGCAGCAGCGTTGAAATAATAAAATATCATGGAGGATCACTGCCTGACATAACCCTGTCGACTGTTCTGATATTTGTATGTATAATACTTATTATGATTATTATACTTACCGTTAAAACGTCAAAAATGCAGAATTACTCAACTGCATCGGTTATTAAAAATACAAATATGCTGGATAAAAACCTGCGTATGATTCTCCACACGTACAAAAACCGTTTTTTTGCGATAAATCAACAGATAGCATATTTGAAAAGCCTTAATGAGCCTTATTCCGAAAAAGCCGTTGAGGTGCTTGATTTTTTAGACGATTTTTCCGGCTCGGCACTTACGGAAATTTCCGAGAGAATCAATTCTCTGCAAAATATAAAAATAATGTACATGCCCATTGACCTGATAAAATGTGTTGACTCCGCAATCGAAAAGGTTTATATCCCGGAAGAAATACACATAATAAAGGAGTACAAATGCAGGGAAGCGATTATCTTTTCCGAAAGCAAATGCATGACTGAAATGGTATTTAATCTGATTCAGAATTCCATTGAGGCTTTCAGCATGAAGCCTGACGAACCGGAGCCTGTAATAAAAATAAAAATAGTGTCCGAAACGGATTGGATTCTTCTTGAAATTGAAGATAACGGCTGCGGAATAAGCACTGAGGAAAAAAAGCATATATTCACACCTTTATATTCCGCAAAGCAGGGAAAAAATAATTTCGGAATAGGACTTCATTATGTAAAAAAAATAGTGTCGGCGCATCACGGCTATATCTTTGTTGAAAGCGAGCCGGGAAGCTTTGCAAAATTCCAGGTATACCTGCCAAGTACGCCGCACAGAGAGGAGAAAGAC
This sequence comes from Clostridia bacterium, assembly GCA_017935675.1. GTDB lineage: Bacteria > Bacillota > Clostridia > UBA1381 > UBA1381 > RGIG9115. Next base: position 9,603 of record JAGBHE010000008.1, read on the forward strand.
TCATGGAGCAATCTAAAATTAAAATTGTAATCTGTGATGATATGCCCTTTATTGCCGAAAACTTCAAAAATGTTCTCAGCACATACAGCGACATTGAGATTTCTGCACTCACCACAGATGAAAAAAGCTGCATTGACGCTGTGATTAAGCTCAGGCCCGATATTGTTCTGCTTGATATACAAATGGATTTGCACGATGCGGGAATTATAATTCTTGAAAAAATAAAAAAGCTCAGTCCGCAAACAAAAATCATTATGTGTACTATACACAATGAAGATGAATTCATTCTTCGGAGCTTTGTTCTCGGTGCAAGCGGATATCTTGTCAAAACAGAGCCTACAAGCGTAATCATAAATACTATCCGCGAGGTCTATAAAAATAATGTATCACTCAGCGCTGATATCGCTCAGCGGATTTTAAAAACAACCCTTTCCGCGCAAAGTGAAAAGCAGGATATAACAAAGCTGCTCGATACGGTGGCAACACTGACAAGCACGGAATATGAAATCCTGAAGCTTATATATTTCGGTCACAGCTATCGTTCAATTGCGGGCGAACGCTTTGTTGAAGAATCAACAATCCGCTCACAGGTCAATAAAATTCTTAAAAAATTTAACTACAAAAACATGAAGCAGCTTATAAAATATTTAAAGTCACTTCATATTTTTGAATAAAAAAAGGAGAAAAACAGCATGGAATTTAAAGCAAACGGCATCACCTTCAAATCAGACTCCTCCTACAAGGTCACTCTTACATCGGCAAAGGAGGCTGCCGATTATCTTAAAATCGGAATTCATATTGACTTCGGTGAAAAAACAACTCCGGAGCCTACAGTAATAACATGGGAGTTTCCGTCGTGCGATATATTTTCCCGGTGGAATCCGGGCTCATGGCTTGAACACAGCCTGAATCCTGACTGGAGCCCGGCAAAAAGCGCGTCGCGCTCTGCTCAGTGGGCACCGGTAAAAACACATCTCAGTCTTTCGGGGAAAAACAGGCTTACTGTTGCGCTTACCGACGTCCGCACACCCCTTGAGCTTTCCTCGGGGATTTACGAAGAAAATGCAAAACTCAGATATAAGCTGACACTGTTCACTCAGCAAATCAGCGCTATTTCGGAATATGATACATATCTTATCCTTGACATGCGAGAAATTCCATATTCGGAGGCGATAAAGGATGTGCAAAAGCTCTGGACAGAATGCGGCTATGCCTGCGCACACGTTCCCGAGGAAGCAACGCGCCCGATGTACTCCACCTGGTATTCCTACCATCAGCAGCTTGAACGTAAAACCCTTATAGCAGAGCTTAAGCTTGCAAAGGAGCTTGGTATGGAAACCGTCATTGTAGATGACGGATGGCAGACAATCGACGGAAGCCGCGGTTATGCTTACTGCGGCGACTGGGAGCCGGAAAGGCTTCCCGATATGAAAGAGCTTGTCAGAGAGGTTCACAGCCTCGGCATGAAATATATGATGTGGTACTCAGTACCCTTTGTGGGAAAATACTCAAAGGCATGGGAACGCTTCCGCGGCAAATATCTTGACTACTCAGGCGAGGAATGCCGCTGGTGCGTTCTTGACCCAAGGTATCCCGAGGTGCGCGATTACCTGATTTCCACATATGAAAATGCAGTATCGGGGTGGAAGCTTGACGGATTGAAGCTTGATTTTATCGATTCCTTCAGACTGACTGAGTATTCCGCAAAGCCAAACGCCGATATGGATTATGAATCTCTTGAAGACGCAGTCTGTGCTTTGCTTTCAGAGACGAAAAAGCGTCTTCTTAAAATCAATCCGGAAATACTGATTGAATTCCGTCAGGGCTATATGGGTCCTGTAATGCTCACCTGCGGAAATATGATAAGGGTTGCAGACTGCCCAGGCGACCCTCTTAAAAACAGAGCCGGAAGCCTTAGCCTGCGCCTGACCTCCGGAAGCTGCGCGGTACATTCCGATATGCTTATGTGGAATTACGGGGACAGCGTCCAATCAGCCGCGCTGGAAATAATCAGTATTCTTTTCTCAGTACCGCAGATTTCCGTGCTAATTGAAAAGCTGCCGGAGGAGCATTATAAAATGCTGCGCTTTTACCTTGATTTCTGGAATAAAAACAGAGACTGTCTCATCTTCGGAAACCTTACGGCTAAAAACCCGGAGGCAAACTACAGTATTGCCTTGACAGAAACAGATACTGAGCTTGCAGCAGTTTCCTTCTCAAAAAATGTTCTGGAAACAGAAAAAATATATGACAAGCTTTCCTTTGTAAACGGCTCATGGGACGATGAGCTGCTCATTAAAAACAGCGGCGGAGCATACAGCGCCGAAATAGTAATATATGATTGCATGGGAAATATAACAGAGCAAAAAACAGCCGTTCTTGAAAACGGCTATAACATCTTTAATGTTCCCTGCTCCGGATTGGTGCAGGTTATTAAAAACTGAGACTGACGGGGGCTGCTGCGTACATGTTTCACAAGAAAAACTGCCTTTGAGTGGTTTGCTGTCATTACAGATATTGACTTTTACCCATAGCAGCACCATAACCTTTAAAGCTTTAAAATATCGTCGAACCATATCAAGCAATACCCCGACCGAAGATGTTATCGCAGATTATTTGTGTAGGAATTTATTTCGGTTTGTACTTTTATGCCCTGATTTAGCCATAAGTCAATTTATTCTGGCTAAACAACCAATGAATGGGGAGAGTTCTACAGATATGGTGGCATGAACTTTTGACTGTCAAGTTTAAATCGGAGCAATGCTCTGCTTTGCTCTGCAAGGAGCAGAGCTTGCGACAGATTGCAAGCAAGCGCAGGAAGCGTCAGCTCCACAGAATTTCAGTGGGAGATTTAAACTGCCACTGAAATTCTGAGATGGAACCCGCCTTTATAGGCGGGGGACATCTGCGCGTAGGTTATATTGAATGTTTTCTGTATTCGGTCGGAGTCATACCGCTAAGCCGTTTAAATGAGCGGTTGAAATTTCGTATGCTTCCGAAGCCGCTGTCATGCGCGATTTGAGATACATCATTATCAGTGCATAATAACAGCTCACAGGCAATATTATAGCGATACATATTAACAAATTCATTAAAGTTAAGAGAAAAGTGTCTGTGAAAAAGCGTTGAAAAATAGTGATATTCATAGCCAAGGTGCGTGCAGATATCCTTCATTGAAATATTATAGCATAAATTTTGCGATGTGTACTCTACAACTTTCTGAATAAAATCCAAGTCATTGTCTTTATGTATAATATGTGAATTATTCAAACATTCGTTGCATACTAAATAAAGACAAGCTTTTAAATGAAATAATTCAAAAGTGGTTTCAATGAACAAGCTGTTTTCTAAAAAATCCGCTGCTTTTTCAGAAAATCTGAAAGGAGAGAAAAAATTAGTACCGTGAGTTTTCACAAAACTACTGATAAAATCAGCTGAAAAAACAGCGATCCATACCTTTGAAGATTCCATATTAACGGAATGGATAAAATAAGAAGGGATAATCATTGCAAATCCAGCGTATACATTATAGAGCGCACCGTTTATTACCAGCTCGACAGAGCCTTCAATAACGTATATCATCTCATAGTTTTTGTGGATATGTGAAGGTATAGCTACGGTTTCATATATACGAACATTATAAGTATAATTCCCTATAGAGTTCTTTTGTTGATGTAATATCATTGTTTTTCTCCTATTCTTAACTTTTGTCTATAATTATATAACTTATTTCTTGATTTGTCAACATTGAGATTTTATAATACTGATAGAATATATCTAATGAGGTGAATTATATGGACGGAAAGAATCATAAAGTTGCTGTAAGAGTTTGCTGCAGCGAAGAATTGATTTAAACAAAGCTGAATGTATGAAAGGAGTCAATATAAATATGTATGTGATAAAAAACGGGAGTGATTATTTATTGTCCGATACTTATGCCGACGGCGCTTGCTGTGAGGTGCTCAGTCCTGTAATTGTAATTGACGGAATCGAAAAGAAGGGAACTCTTGAAAAATCCAATAATCAAATGCAGCTGAGCAATATAGACGGTATAAGAGTTATGGACACGATAGACAATATAGGGAGCGGAATATTTAAAATAACACGCAGTATCAAAAATGAGCGAAGCGATAAGGTTAACTTTAAATCAGTTTTTGAAGCCAAAACTGTGTTTAAACCCTGTCATTTTGTTTTTCCGGGCTTTAACTATGACACGGCTCACTGCGGGGGAATAGATGCCGGAGAAATTATAAGCGGAAAAATGGGTAATACGGAAACAAATGTTATTAATACCCCGACCGGGCTGTCAATGGATGGAAGTCCGTGGGTGTATGCATATGACCGCACATCCATACCATCGGGGAGTATTTCCGAGAATGACAAATGCGTGTTTGCCATATTCGCATCGGACGAAAACCGGCAATCACTTGAGTCCGCCGGCAGTATCATACGGAACAGTGATGGAACAATGACGCATAGAATTTTTCATCCGGTATCGGAAATGCCATATACATACGCACAAAAAAATTCATTTGAGCCGCCGTTGGAAAGATATTTATCTTTAAACAGCAATGAGTTTACTGAAGTTTCAATGTATATGTTTATTGGCGTACCGAGATATAAGTACTACGGTACAGCCGCTGTTATGGAGGCTTGCACAAAAATATTTCCTTTTACACGCAAGAATGAACTAAGCAAAAAGGAAGTCTGGGATTTGGGTATTTCCTACATGAGATTTTTGATTAAGGATGCAGAGGGTGTGCCGATGTTTGCGGGGCGTATATCCGACAAATTGCTTTCTCAGATGCACGCAGCAACGCTTAAAGGCGAAGCAATGGCGCAAGCGCTTAAAGACCCCGAAAACCGGAAGCTTACAACCTTCGGCACAGGATTTGAAATAGGCTGGGCAGGTCAGGGCGCAATGATGGCAAGGCTGTTTGCGGAAAACGGATTTGAAAAGGGCTATGATGCAGATGTTCTTACAGCCGAAAAGTGTCTTGATGCTTATGTTGCGACACAAAGAGAGAGCGGACTTCTGTTTCCTCTTTACGGGCAGATTATGCGCAAAACACCTGATGACGAATGCCGCTGTCCGGATGCGTGCAATATTGGCTGGGCAATGTGTGAATTGATGCGCAGTTATAAGCTGTTTAAGGAACATGGGAAAATCAAACAGAATTATTATGATTTCGCAGTTAGAATTGCAGATTTTGCGGTCAATGCTTTTAACCCCGAATATGGATTCGCAAAGAGCTGGAAAATAGACGGCACGCCTGTTTCTACCACAGGAAGCATCGGCGGATTCATGATTATGGGACTCTGCGAGGTATACAGCCAAACGAAGCAGCAAAAGTATCTTGACATTGCGATAAAAGCTATGGATTTTTATTATGAGCGTGATCTGGATAATTTTATCTGTACTGCAGGAGCCATAGATTGTGCCTGCATAGATAAGGAAACATCATATCCGTTCTTAGAATCAGCATTGTTTTTATATGAGGAAACCGGTGAAAAGATCTGGATAGAGCGTGCGGAAAAGGCGGCTTATTATTTCTTCAGCTGGATGATGTTTTACGATTGTATTTATGATAATAGTACTGATTTTGTAAAATTCGGCTATCATACTACGGGCGGTACGCTTATCAGTGCTGAGCATAATGCAATTGATCCATGGGGGGCATTGCTGGTGGGTGCAATGTTCAGGCTTTGGCACATAACCGAAAATGAAAATTACAAGATATGGGCTAAGATGACATGGTGGAATGCGCTTTTGGCAATCACTACCGAAAAAACGCCGGAAATACACGGAAACAAGCGTCCTTTAGGAAGTCAGAATGAGGGATTTTTCCATTGCAGATGGACAAAATACCGTCCGACCTGTGAAGAGCGGGGACATTTTAACGACAATCTGCACTCCTGGATGGGTGCGTGGAGACTGCATACTCTTTCCACAATGAGTGAAGATGATATTGATATATTGTGGGAATAAGAGCAGAAAGGAATAACGGTATGGAATATGTATTGAAGAATGAACATGTAAGGCTTGCTGTAAGTGATTTCGGAGCTGAAATGACCAGCCTGAAGCTCAATGGGTTTGAATATTTATGGACACCTGACGATGCTCATTTTAATCGTGTTTCGCCCTGTCTTTTTCCGATAACAGGCAGGTTTATGGAGGGGTACTACACTCATAACGAGAAAAAATACTACATGACCCTGAACGGAATGGTTATGGAAAAAAACTTCAGCACAGAGCAAATATCCGAAACAGAGCTTAGAATGGTTCTGCATGAGGATGAGGAAACTCTTGCGGTTTATCCGTATTCGTTTACTTTAGCCATTTATTACCGGCTTGAGGGCAATTTTGTTCACATATCATACGATGTGAGTAATCACTCCGAAGAGGCGATGCCGTTCAGTGTAGGTAACCATACCGCATATAAATGGCCGCTTGTTGATAATGACAATCCGAACAGCTATTTCCTGCGTTTTGAAAAGCCTGAAACGCTTAAATCCTTCAGCCCATTCGGATGGACGGATTCGTACATAACGAATGAAACAATTCGTCCGCTTGATCACAGCTTGTATATTAACGGAACCCGTTCATTTAAAAATCAAAGATCCGAGTGGATCGAATACACCGGTGCAAATTGTGATTATGCAGTAAGAATGTATAACAAAGAGCTGCCGTTTGTAGCAAACTGGGCAAAGCCTGATAAGAATGCGAATTTGGTTTGTATTGAGCCGACCTTGAGCATTTCAAGTCATGGCCCGACAATTTTTGACAGAGAGGGAATACATGTTTTGCAGCCCGGTAATTCAGAAAGAATTTCTTATACCCTCGAGGTATATTGTAAAAACAGATAAAAACCGACAGTTCACTTTTGAACCGACCTCCCGATCGTTTAAATCGGAGCAATGCTCTGCTAAGCTCTGCAAGGAGCAGAGCTTGCGACAGATTGCAAGCAAGCGCAGGAAGCGTCAGTGGGAGATTTAAACTGCCACTGAAATTCTGAGATGTCCCCCGCCTTTATAGGCGGGGGACATCTGCGCGCAGGTTATATTTTCTGTCTGACTTTTGGGGGTCGGTTCATTTTTTGTTTTCGGGTTACTCAAGGATGAATGCGATTTAAATTCCTTTTACATATGCCGACGGACGGATGCCGGTGGCGGATTTAAAGGCATTTGAAAAATGGGAGGTGCTGTAAAAGCCTGTTTTGGAGGCAATTTCGGCAATTGTCATATTGCCCATTGCAAGCATCTTTATGGCTGCATCAATACGGAGATTTATTATATATTGATGCATAGACATTCCTGTGTGTGCCAGTATTAATCTGTTCAGATATCCGGCTGAATAATGCATATTATCGGCAATATAGCTGTTTGTGAGATTTTCCATATAATTTTCAGAAATAAAATCTATTAAATTTTGTGCCACTGTGATATTTCCGCTTGCGGATTGTTTTTGACGCAATGCTTCATAGATGACATTTTTTAAAAGGAGCGAGGACTTTTGCATATAAAATGTCTGCTTTCGATTGAATTCCTCACACAATTCGTTTAATGTGCTGCGAATATGAAAGACTTGCGGTATTGCCATATGAGAATTCAGCGCCGGAAAGTCCTCAAATTCAATGATCCCATGTGACTTGGTTTCATTAAAACAATCCGATGCCACAGGAATTATGAGTGCCGATTCGTTGGAGAAATCATCTGTATAGTCAAAATCAATAACTATTGCATCAAAGACCGGATCCGGTATCAGGCTATACAGTGTGCCCGGTTGAAACACTACAAAAAGTCTTGGCTCTATTTTGTATTCAGTGTTGTTTACGACAATGTATCCGCTGCCGCTTTGGAAATACAAAAGCCGGCAATCATATGTTTTTATTTGTTTTTTTGTTCTATCATAACTCCATTTTCCCACAAAACGAATAAATGGGTTAGTTTTCTCAAATAACATAGTACACCTCGAAAAGTTCATTTTTTGCAAATTTGCATTTACTTTGTGTATTGATTATATCACAGTATTGCATTATAATCAAGTTATAATTTAAGAAACGGAGGTCTTTTTATGTTGGAATTTGAAAAAATAAATGATGAAATATTTCTGTTAAGAGTGCCGTTTTCGACTGTTTGGACAGGAGTAATTATCATTAATGATACTTCGAACGGTAAGAATTATCTTATTGACAGCAGCAATGATAATCCGGAAAAGTTCATTATTCCGGCATTGGGACGAATAGGAATAAAACCGGAGGATATTGATTATTTATTAAATACACACTGTCACGGCGATCATATAGGCGGACACAGTGTAATGGCAAAAAAATACGGAATTAAGGTTGCAACATATGCAAACGGTGCCGCAAGGCTTGAAAACCCGGCAGAAAACGCGGTGAGAATAAGGACAAAATTCCCGAACCACAGCCCGAACCCTCAATCATGGCTCAAGGGAGTGAAGGCAGACATTGTGCTTGAGGATGGCGAAGTACTCGGAAACAGGCTTAAATTAATACATACCCCCGGACACGATGACGATTGTGTATGCTGGTATGATTTGCCGACAAGGACTGTAATCAGCGGTGACTCAATACAGGCAAACGGCACTCCCACTCAAGGGATAGGCTTTTATCAAAGCCTTGATGATTACATGAAGTCGCTTGACACACTTTGCAAATATGATATAGAAAATATAATAGCAGGTCATGATTATGACGGTATAGGCGATGTTATAATCGGAAAAGAAAAAGTGTCGGAAGCGCTGTCGGTTTGCAGGGATTATGTAAAAAAATATGATAAATATATAAGAGAAAAATATAACGGCGGCGAAACGGACGCGGCGAAAATAGCCGTTGAACTTATAAATGAAATGGGTTGCGGAATGCCTAAACATCTGTTTTTGGCGCTGTATACCGTAACGGAGCATATAAGAATAATCAGAGAAGGGAAGAAAATATAGATGAATAGGAGTGTATTAATTTCAGGGGCTTCACATGGCATAGGAGCGGCGGCTGCAATTGAGTTTGCAAAAAACGGATATGATGTCGGTATCAACGGTAACAAAAACCCGAAAGCCGCCGAAGAAGTCGCAAAAGAATGCATGAAATATGGAGTTAAGGCAGAAATCTTTATAGGTGATGTAGGAAAGCATGATGTCTGCAAAAAAATCATGGAGGATTTCATTGGATGTTTCGGAAGAATCGATGTTCTGGTAAATAATGCAGGCGGAGCCTTGAACATTCCGGGCGGACCAAACGGTGAGTTCAAGGATATGCCGATGGAATACTGGGATGAGCAGATCGCACTTAACCTGAGCTCTGCGGCATATTTGTCAAGATATGCTTCGGAGGATATGATAAACAAGGGTATAAAGGGAAGCATAATTAATATTTCCTCAATTCACTCCAGGGTTACATGGGTTCACAGACGAATGCTTCCGTATTCTGCCGGAAAGAGCGGGCTTAATATGCTCACCAAAGCACTCGGCGTAGAGCTTATCAGGTACGGAATAAATGTCAACGGAATAGCCCCGGGACTTATTTTTACAAAGATCGCGGACAGGTACAATGAGGAGGAGTTAAAATCGTTCTCAAGAAAAATACCTTACGGGAACGGCGGAACTGTCGATGATATAGTACCGATGATTATGTTTTTGGCGGATAAGGAAAAATCAAAGTTTATAGTCGGACAGACTATATTTATTGATGGAGGACAGTCGGTGGACGGTTCAATTGAAAGCATGAATTTTGAGTTTTGAGGTGAATACATATGTATGATAATTTGAGAAGTAAATGGGAATTCAGTGAAGCTTCCGAATGTAGAAAAGGCTTGCTGTGCGGTATGGGTATATCTCTTGAGGAACAGGACAGACCGCTTATAGGTATAGTAAATTCTTGGAATGAATATAATCCAGGTCATGTTCACTTAAAAAACTTGGCTGAGAGGGTCAAGCAGGGTGTTCGTGAAGCGGGAGGTCTGCCGGTCGAGGTCATGACCACAGGCATTTGTGACGGAATGGTATTAAAGGACCCGAAATATGTGGAAATACCGAGCAGAAACTCTATAGCCGACCAGGTTGAGATTACAGCGGAGGGTAATTTCTTTGACGGAATGGTAATGCTTTCGACCTGTGATTCTATAGTTCCGGGCTACCTTATGGCAGCGGCAAGAATAGATATTCCGACTATTATGGTAACAGGCGGATATATGCCGCTGGGAGTATGCAGGGGCAAAGAGGTGCTGCATATAGATGCACAGGATAAGTTCGGCACAATAAAAGCCGGTAAGATGGATATTGACGAATACAACAGCCTCATAGAAAATTCGTGGGGAATGTGCGGCGGCTGCAGTTCCATGACTACAGCAAATTCAATGTGCATGATATCGGAGGCGTTGGGTATGTCACTGCCGGGTAATTCTACAGTGTGCGCCACGAGTCCGAAGCTGTATCTTATGGCATATGAGGCAGGGAAGCAGATAATAAATCTTATAAAGCATAATATAACAGCAAGGAAGATAATAACCCCCGAATCAATAAAAAATGCGATCAAGCTTGACATGGCAGTAGCGGGGTCATCAAACCTTATTCTGCATATCCCGGCTATTGCGAATGAAGCAGGCTATGATATGCCATGGTGGAAATATTTTGATGAGGCGTCAAATAACATACCTTTATTATCACATCTTGCACCAAGCGGAAAGTATAATTTAAAGGATCTCGACCTTGCCGGCGGTATGTCTGCAATTTTGAAACAGCTTATGCCAAAGCTTAATCCGGACTGTCTTACGGTTACGGGCAATACGATCAGTGAGAATGTGAAGAAAGCAGTAATCTATAATGCCGATGTAATACGCTCGCTTGATAATCCGGTAATGAACGAGGGGGGGATAGGCGTATTATACGGAAATCTCGCCCCTGAAGGTTCGTTAATAAAAATTGCGGCAGTCCCGGAAAATCTGATGACATTTTCGGGCAAGGCGAAGGTATTTGACAGTCTTGAGGAAGCGTTGACATCACTTAGAAATAATGAAGTAAATCCGGGAGACGCACTGATTCTGCGATTTATGGGTTTAAAGGGCAGATTCGGGACAACCGCATTCACCTTCCAGGAGGAATTAAAGGGCAGAAAAGAGTTATATAATTCCTGTGCTATTATTACGGACGGAAGATTTTCCGGCGGTACAAGCGGATTATCGGTAGGGTATGTGTCACCGGAGGCGGCATTGGGCGGCCCTCTTGCGATAATTAAATCGGGTGATACAATCAATATTGATATTCCGTCAAGAAGTATAAATATAGACATTACCGATGATGAGATCAACGGTCGCTTGAAGGAATTTAAATGGGAATTTCCGAAGAACAAGTATCCAAGATATCTTAAACTGTTTGTGAAAAATGTCGGCTCAATGGCTAAGGGCGGAATATGGGAATAGGTGATAAGCCATGAAAACCGATATACTTGTAATCGGCGGTGGTGTTGCCGGTTTAAGGTGTGCTGAGGAAGCTTCAAAAAATGCCGATGTGATTCTTATAAGCGACGGAAGCGGCGCATCTCCGTATATACACGGGATAAATATCCCTTTGCATGCAGATGACAATGTTGAATGCTTTTTTAATGATACCATGAAGAGCGGCAGATATCAAAACAATACAGCTCTTGTCAAAATACTATGTCAGAGCAGCTTAGAGCTTGTAAATGAGTTTTGCTTTGATAAAAAGGGTAATGAGTATGACTTGTTAAAACCGCTCGGCTCTGCATATCCGAGAGTTGCGGGAATAAAAGGGAAAACGGGTATAAGCGTAATCAGATCAATAAACGGGGATAGCTTTACGCATTTGAAAAAAATACGGGCGGTGAAGCTCATTTGCACAGACGGAAAAGTGCACGGTGCAGCGTGCTTTAACAAGGTCACGGGAAAACATTTTGTAATATCTGCCAAGGCTGTAGTTTTAGCCTGCGGAGGATTTGGAAATATATTTCCGTATTCAACTAACACCTCCGATATCGGAGGCGACGGTATAGCAATGGCATATGATATCGGCGCAAAGCTGTGTGATATGGAGTTTATCCAATTTGAGCCGTCTGCAGCTGTTTTTCCTGAGCAGCTTATGGGAAAAAGCATAATTACAACTATGTTCTATGACGGCGCTGTTTTGAGAAACGGACAAAACAAACGGTTTACGGACGAGCGTGTGGACAAGGATGTATTATCGGTTAATATATATAATGAGATAAAAAACGGTTCTCCCACCCCTCATAACGGTGTATATTTCGATATGACAGCAGTACCGCTCAATACTATGCTGACGAAATACAAGTCCTACTATGACAGATATAAGAGCTGCGGTATTGATGTATCGGAAGAGCCTGTTGAAATCACGACAATGCCGCACACGACTCTCGGAGGCGTAAAAATAAACGAAAGGTGCGAAACGAACATTGACGGCCTTTTCGCCTGCGGCGAAGTAAGCGGCGGCTTGCACGGCGCTAACAGACTCGGCGGAAATGCAGGTCTTGAAGTAATTGTATTCGGAAAGCTGGCGGGGAAAGCAGCATCTGAATATGCCGGTATGGTTAATGCCGCAGATGATGTTTCGGACGAATTCAATGACCGGGAGAGCCTTCAAACGGCCGAAGATAAGAAAATACTGCAAAAAGCAGTATACAACGGCTTAAATGTTATCAGATGTGAAGAAGAGTTAACTATGGCATTGGAAATTGCAGGCTCATTGATCAATAAATACAAGAACGCAGAGAATGATTACAATGCTGTTCGGCTGTACAATGATTCATTAACCGCATATCTGTCACTTATGTCGGCACTCAAAAGAAAATCCTCGGTAGGGTGTCATATACGAAAGGACAGTGCTTCGGATGGCTATGCGTACACAATAGACATCATTAAAAACGGTAATAAGCCCGGTATTGAAAAGAGGTTAATAAATGGATATAAAAGATAAAATACAAGCTGCCAATTACAAAGCGGTAAACCATATTATTGATGCCGAGCCGTATTGGATCGATGTAAGAAGAGCGGATGAAGTCCTTGAGAATTTTGATGAAAAAACCATCCTGCATTCAGGGCCGCCGATAGCATATGAGAATATGTGTATGCTTCATAAGAGGGGTATGATAAACGGCGTTCTGCTTGAAGGCTGGGCTGATAATGAGGCGAATGCGGAAAAGCTGATATTATCGGGTGAAATTAAAATTGACAGCGCTATGAATTATAATACCGTAGGCTCAGGCACGGGAATAATAACAAGGTCAGTTCCTCTTATTGTATGCAGAGATAAGAAAACAGGGACGGTCGCGGGCGTGTTTCCCGCCGAGGGGGAATTTGGCGGAGGCTTCTGCGGATGGGGCGTGTATTCAAAGGAAATTGCTCAAAACCTTGCATATATGCGTGATACGCTTTTTTCGGGAATTCGTGAGATTCTGAAGGATATAGGCGGAATACCGTTAAAACCCATTATAGCGAACGGTTTGAAAATGGGTGATGAAAATCATTCAAGTCAAACTGCTGTTGATTTGTTGTTTTTAAAGGAGATTATACCTCATGCATTAAAATGCGCCAACAGCAGCGAATTGATAATGTATTTTGTAAATACAAACAGATTTTTTCATAATTACGGTCAATCGTTCAGCAGATGCTCTATTCTCAGCGCGGAGGGGATAGAATACTCTACAATGGTAACAGCTGCAGGCGGTAACGGCGTAGAATACGGGATAAAGATTGCGGGCTTGGGTGACCGATGGTTTACAGCGCCGTCGCCGATGATACACGGAAAATATATGACTCAAGGCAGCAAACCCGAAGATCAGCTTCCATGGATCGGTGACTCAAGCATTGTGGAGTGTGTCGGACTCGGCGGAATCGTATCCGCTGCAAGCCCAATCGTATGCTCATGGCGCGGCGATAAATTGAGTGATGCGATCAATACAACAAGAAAAATGAAAAAGATTACAATATCGCAAAACAGTAATTATGAGATCCCGACACTCGATTTTGAAAATCCGCCTGTCGGTATAGATGTGTTAAAGGTCGCCCGGAGCGGTATCTTGCCTGTTATTGATGGAGGAATGATTAACAAAAACGGCGGCTGGATGGGTGCAGGCTGTGCCGAAATCCCATTGGATTGTTTTACGAAGGCTAAAAAAGAGTTTGAAAAAAAGTATTGCTGCAAGCATCATAACATATAGTGGTATTTTGTGCTATTTCCTGTTTTGAAACACAATTGAATTACAGAAACAGGACTTTTTAAGTGGTCTCGAACCGTCCCCCTGTGTTACGTCCCCCTGTGTTATGTAACAGAGCAAAAAACAGCCGTTCTCGAAAACGGCTATAACATCTTTAATGTTCCCTGCTCCGGATTGGTGCAAGTTATTAAAAACTGAGACTTACGAGGGGCTTCTGCTTAACGCAGCAGCCCCTCGCAAATTTCAGTACAGTCAATTGTATATGCGAAATAAAAACAATTTTTTTATTCAGCAAATATCACGTCCGCATCCATCGGATCACGCTTCTGTGCAAAGCAGTTATCTCGGGTCAGAATCGCTGTCGCCCACCAGCTTAAACTGTCAATCTTAACCGCAGCTTGCATATTTTCATCATTTAATATTCTTTCTGCCATGCCCTCATACGACTCTGTCTGTACATATCCGTCATCATAAATTTTGTCATTAAGCTTATCCTCTGCGGCATGGAGTGCGTCCGGCATCTGATTTTCAATCGGGATAACAAAGATGACCTTACCCTCATCATCAACCACTATCCTCTTGTAGAGCCTGTCATGCTCATCACGGTCAAAATCCTTCTGTTCTGCCGGAGTACCCACAAAGTAATCCTCACCTTCAACGATGAACTCGCTTACCTCTCTTGTTCCCTTAAGTCTTGTTTTTTCCTTAGGCTTTGTTCCAATCCTGCACTTCGCGTATATTGATCCGTCATCGGAACGCACCTCAACAAAATCACCCTCTGCACCGTCAAGACCGGATATGGTAAACGACTTTACCTCTTTTTTCAGGTCCATATAATTCCTGGTCTGTGCATCGTTCACAGTTACAAGGAAGTCTGCTTTTACAGTGCTGCCTGTTACATTTGCCCGGCGGTGCGGACTAAGATGCAGGAAATATGCACTGTTTCTGTCTGCGTCATACAAGGAAAAGTCAGCATTCGCATTCTGTGACTTTTCGTTAAACAAAAACTCCGTCCCGCGCTGCGCTCCGTTTTCATCGGTTGACCACCCATAATAGTCCACCCCGTTGACCTTCGCCTCTGTAAGCTCCGACAGATATACTTCCTTAGTGCTGCGCGAACGCTCAAAATTATAGCTGACACTCTCGAATTTTATTCTATCGTCCGGAGTTATATCCTCAAAACGCAGTGTTACAGATAAATCAACAACCTCACCGTCCACATTTAAGCCCGGAAGCTCAATATCCGTTGAATGTGTGATATACTTGTATTCGCTGCTTCCGGGAACATTGCTGATATAAATTGCTTGATTGTCTGCGATAACGCTGCCGTTTCTCTTGACCTCCGCACGTCCCTCTATTGTTTGGCTCAGATAATTCATTCGTTTTTCAACACTTTTCAGCGTTATCTCATAAAAATCAGTGACTGACGGCTCGGTATGATTTTTGTCCTCTCTTTCCCAATACGCCTCCTGACCGTTCTTTTCAAGAAATTCGCGTCCCTCGGTAATTTTTGAAACCGGCTCTGCCATAAAGCACGCATACAGCCTTGTATATCCCGGAAAATCAGTAAACACTCCCGACTCATCCGTGGTATATAAATTGAGCCACGTGATAATTTGGTCATCACCCCTGACTTGACAGCCGAAATTGGAGTATCCGTTATCTGACGCATATGCAGCCTTCGGCGGCTCGGCAGAATTATTCGCCTGTGATATTCCTCCGAATAATACGCTTGCCGCGAAAACTGCCGCAGTCAAGGCACGCGATAATAGTCTTGTACCTTTTGAATATTTTCTGTCCTTCATAATAAATTCAACCCTTTCTCTTAAATTTGACTTCTTTTCACCGAGAGCCGCCGCTCCGTGCAGACGGTAACGGCTTTTCTTTATCATGGTGAGAATCGCCATCGTATATCGTTTTCTGTCCTCGAAATCCATATCCTCCACCGTAAGCTCGTCACACGACAATTCACAGTACTTATTTACATAGCCTTTTAAAATATACACGAACGGATTAAAGAAATGCAGTATCACCGCCAGCTCCATCAGTCCCTTATACAGCAGGTCAAGCCGCTTACAGTGCGTAAGCTCATGTCTGAGTACAAGCCTGAGTGTTTCCTCTTCCGCCGCTGCGGGGATATATACGGTGTTGGCAAAAATGCCGGTTATAAACGGCGACATATCGCCCATAAATACCCTGAGCCGTATTTTGCGTCTTATTTTAAACCTTCCTCTAAGCTCGCCTAACAGCTCTTGTTTTTCCCTTGAAGCCGGATGCGAAAAGCAAAAAATTTTCACACGGAACCATGCCGCGCCTATTATGTACCGCGCCGCCATAACCGCCGCGCCGAATATCCACAGCACTCCGAGAACCGCAATGTACAGCTCCTTTTTACTTGCGCGTATTGGAAATGCGGAGCTTTCAAACTCACGGAATAGCTCTTCCAGACGCTTGTTTTCATAATTTGTCGAGGGCAGCTCTGCGTCACGTTCCACAGCCGCGTCAAGCTTATTGCTGTTTGCTGCGGTCTGAGCTTCCGTATTTTCCGTAATCTGCGCCGGCAGAGCCCCATTATCTCCCTGCGGCTCCGCATTCGCCGTTTTTTCCTGTTGAACCGCACTTGACTGTACCGGCAGCGCCTCATGCTCCGAAAGCCCGTTAAGCGGCATAACGGGAACGAGCATTACCGCAACAGCCGCCGCTCCAAGATAGTACCTCGCGCTGTAAGTGAGCCTTTCACCTAAAACCTGCGAAAGCACGAGTATCAGCACAGAAGCACAGGCTCCCGCCGCCGACATCAGCAGCACGGTGAAAAAAATGAATTTAAGCATATATTCATCCTCCTATTTTACCCGATGTCAACTCTTTTTCCGGCTCTCCACCATTTCAATAAGCTCGTCCAGCTCCTCATTATCCGTATCACTGTCATACAGCGCGGCAATAAGACTGCGCTTTGAGCCTTTATGGATAGTCTGCAAAAATTCCTCCGTCTGCGCTTTGATGTATTCCTCCTCGCTAATCAGCGGATAGTAGCTGTTAGCTCTGCCGTGCTTTTTCACATCAAGAAACCCCTTGCCGTTAAGGCGAATGAGAAAGGTTGCCACTGTTTTATACGCCCACTTTTTCACCTTTGACAGCGCATTGTGAACCTCCGCAACCTCCATATAATCATCGCTTGCCCAAAGCACCTCCATAACCTCATATTCCGAATCGGAAATCTTCTGAATCTTTTTCACGTTATCTCCTCCTTATTTGTCTTACAGTCTGTAATACTTATATCTTACACCATGTAAGACAATTTGTCAAGGGGTTATTTAAAAAAAGTTTAATTTTTTTCCGCCTCCCCTGTTATCTTCGCATGATCCTTCGGCGCAAAACAGATTCACCCGCTTCGGAACGTATTTATTTAAACCGCATTAAGATATTGTTAAAATACTGTTGCCGGTATTTACATAAATTCATTTATGTGATAAAATATTAATATTGATAAAACACTCCCTTTGAGGTATACTTTTAAAGAGGTTAAAATAAAAAAATTCCGGAGGAATAAAAAATGCGCAAAACAAAAATTGTATGTACTATAGGTCCGTCATGCTCGGACGAGGAAACCCTTACACAGATGTGCCGCAACGGAATGAATGTTGCAAGACTTAATTTCTCGCACGGCACTCATGAGGAGCATCAGGAGAAAATCAATCTTATAAAAAAAGTCAGAGAAAAGCTGAATATGCCCATTGCAATTATGCTCGACACAAAAGGTCCGGAATACAGAATCAAGACCTTTAAGGGCGGAAAAATCCTTCTTAATGACGGTGACACTTTCACATTTACCGTCAATGACGTTGAAGGAAGCCGGGAAAAGGTTTCCGTGAGCTATCAGGGTCTTGCCGAGGACCTTGACGTCGGAGATATCATTCTGCTGAATAACGGTCTTTTGAAATTTCAGGTGACAGAAAAAACAAAAACAGACCTTATCTGCAAGGTAATCATCGGCGGAGAGCTTTCCAACCGCAAAAGCATGAGCTTTCCCAATAAGCTTCTGAAGCAGATATATTTAAGCGAGCAGGATAAAGCAGACCTTCTTTTCGGGATAAAAAATGACGTTGACTATATCGCATGCTCATTTGTATCTGTAAAACAAGATCTTCTCGATGTAAAAAAGTTTCTGAGCGAAAACGGCTCGGAAAATACGGAGCTTATTGCAAAAATTGAAAATCAGTCAGGTATAGACAATATAGACGACATATGCACCGAATGTGACGGGATAATGATAGGCAGAGGTGATATGGGTGTTGAAATACCCTTTGACGAGCTTCCTGCGGTTCAGAAAAAGCTCATAACAAAATGCCGGCTTCTCGGAAAAAGAGTAATTACCGCAACAGAAATGCTGGAATCCATGATTTACAACGCAAGACCGACAAGAGCGGAAATATCGGATATTGCCAATGCAGTTTATGACGGCACAAGCGCCGTTATGCTCTCCGGCGAAACAGCTGCCGGGAAATACCCCGCGCTGGCAGTTGAAACCATGTCGAAAATTGCGGAAACAACAGAAAAAAGCATTCATTATGACAAACGCTTTTTAAGCTATGAATTTAAAATAAAAAACATGGTGGACGCAATTTCTCACGCCACATGCGGAATGGCTATAGATATAGGAGCAAAAGCAATCGCTGTATGCACTCTTTCCGGCATGACCGCAAGACTCGTATCACGTTTCCGCTCACCTGTTGACATTCTTGCCATAACAACCAATGAAAAAACCTGGAGAAAGCTTGCCCTTTCCTGGGGCGTAATTCCTGTAATGTGCGAGCATTTTACATCAATAGAGGTACTTTTCTATACGGCGAAAAAGCTTGCACAGCAACAGCTCAGTCTTCAGCCCGGAGATAAGATTGTAATCACCGGCGGAATCACCAACGGTGAATCCGGGAACACGAATCTTATTAAGGTTGAAAGTGTATAACTATGCGCTAATGCCCCGCCTCTTAAGGCGGCAGAGCTAAAGCCTTGAGGCGCAAGCTTCAAGGCTTTAGCTCCGCTTTAAAAATATCATATTTTTTTGAGCTTCTGATACTGCTTCGGCGGGACTCCGTAAAGCTCCTTGAACCTTAATGAAAAATAATTGCTGTCATTAAAGCCGCACCGGAACGCCACTTCGGAAACAGTAGGATTATTCTTCTGAAGCAGCAGCTTCTCCGCCTGCTGCATACGTGTAAGATTTATATACTCACTGAAGCCAAAGCCTGTTTCCTTTTTAAAGGTGCGCGAAACATGCTCCGGTCTCAGGCTGAATATTTTTGCAATTTCCGAAAGCTTAAGAGGCTGTGAATAATTCTCCTGTATGTACCTGACTATTCTGTCTATATGAATATTTCTGGCATTTACCTGCTCACATTCATTTATATTCCTTGCGAGCAGAAAGAAAAGCATATGGGTACAGCAAACAAGAGCGTCGCTTGAAAAAGAATCCGGAGCAGTATATTCTTTTTCAATATTCTTGAACATCCTATATATCTGATCTGTTATTGCAGGATTTCTGTAAAGGGGGAGCATCCGCGGAAGCACCGGAGCAACAGTCGGCGGAATAAACCTGCCGGAGCAGTTTATCAGCATTCTTGTATACTCCTTCTCGCTGTATGCGGTTTTATGAATCATACCTCCCGGAATAAGAACAACATCACCGGTTTTCACCTCATACGATTTGTTGTCAATAAAATAATTGCAGCTGCCTTTTTCCAAAAAATATATTTCAAACAAATTATGATAATGCTGCACCTGCGGCACTGTCGCGCCGTCGTATCTGCTGTACATAAAAATTTTACTGTCTTGATTTTTTTCACCATTCATAAATCCACCGTCTCCTTTCGGCTTGCGGCATTGTTTTATCATAATTATATCACCGCATATCAAAAAAATCAAGAAAATCATATAAATTCGTCAATTTATCAGAGGAAAAATCTATCGTATAGTATTATAATTAAAACATAATCCAAAAAGAAAGAGGTATAAGCGTATGAATTATAACGGAGCAAAAGCGGAAAATATCAAAATTGCATATATAGGCGGCGGCTCCCGCGGCTGGGCATGGGGGCTGATGAGCGACCTTGTTTCCTGCGATGACATAAGCGGAGAGGTATATCTGTACGATATTGATTTTAAGGCTGCTGAAAATAATGAAATAATCGGAAATAAATTTAAAACCGCACCGGGTGCAAAATCCGACTGGAGCTATAAGGCTTCAAAAACAATAGGTGAAGCATTGACGGGAGCAGATTTTGTAATAATATCAATACTTCCGGGCACCTTTGACGAAATGGAATCGGATGTTCATGCGCCTGAAGCATACGGAATTTATCAACCGGTAGGAGATACAACCGGTCCGGGGGGAATTGTCCGTGCCATGAGAACAATACCGATGTTTGAGGAAATCGGAGAAAACATAAAAAAATACGCACCGGACGCATGGGTAATTAATTACACAAATCCCATGACGCTTTGCATTAAAGCCCTTTACAGAGTTTTTCCGGACATAAAGGCATTCGGCTGCTGCCACGAGGTTTTCGGAACGCAGAAGCTATTGACCGAGGTTGTAAAAGAAAAGCTGGGCGCGGAAGCTGTGGAAAGACATGAAATAAAGGTTAATCCCGTTGCGGTAAATCATTTCACATGGCTTACGGAGGCAACCTATAAAAATATTGACCTTTTCCCGTATTACAGGGAGTTCTGTGAGGAATATAAGGATGGATATTCAAAAGACAAGCCCGTAGACTCAAACTGGATGAACAACTTCTTTTATAGTGAAGAAAAGGTTAAAATGGATCTGTTCAGAAAATTCGGCTGGATAGCCGCAGCCGGTGACCGGCATCTTGCTGAATTCTGCGAAGGAAGCTGGTATCTCGAAAGCCCGGAGCGCGTCCGTGAAATGCATTTCAGTCTGACTACTGTTTCGTGGCGAAAAAAAGATCTTAAGGACAGGCTTGAAAAAAGCAGAAAATACATAAGCGGTGAGCTTCCGGTACAAATAACCCCCACAGGCGAAGAGGGCGTAAATCAGATGCGCGCACTGCTTGGTCTGTGCGAGCTTGTAACGAATGTAAATATTCCGAACCGCGGTCAGATTCCGAACCTTCCGAAGGATGCAGTTGTCGAAACAAACGCCGTTTTCCGTGCAGGAAGTCTTTCCCCGGTATTTGCCGGAGAAATCCCGTCATCAATTTATCCCCTTGTCTCAAGAATCTGCTCAGAGCAGGAACTCGCAGCAGAAGGCATTGCCGAAAGGGATACCGATAAAATTTTTGTCGCTTTTGCAAATGATCCTCTTGTCACCTGCACAATAGAAAGCGCAAGAAAGCTTTTTAATGAAATGTGCCGCAATACAGAAAAATATCTCACAATGTATACGCTGTAAACCTGAAAAATCCCTGCCCGGCTGAGAACAAAATGCCGGTCAGGGATTTTCCGTTCTGCACGAAAATCAATCACGATAACAAAAACAGCTTGTCCTTTACTTTGCCTTTTCCCTGCCATGCAGTTCTTTAAGCCGTTCAAAGGTCTCTTCGCTGATGTCATGCTCAATCTTGCATGCGTCTTGAGCGGCCGTACCTTCACTCACTCCTATCATCATAAGAAGCTCGCTTAACAGCTTATGCCTTGAATATGTCTTTTTTGCTATTTCAAGCCCTTTTTCCGTGAGGGTTATGCTTCCGTTGTAAGCCATTTCTATATAGCCGTTCTCTCTGAAATTCTTCATGGCAACGCTGACGCTCGGCTTCGAAAAATTCAGCATCTCAGCAATATCTATAGACCTGACAAAACCGTTCTTCTCCTGCAGCATAAGAATTGCCTCCAAATAGTTTTCCGCCGATTCCTGTATAACCACGTCCATCACCTCCTGAATGTCATTGTATCATAAATAAAACAAAATGTCAATCAAAATCCGTAAATTCAAAAATTCCGCCACGGAGGAATAAAAATCATCAAACAGCGGATACTAAGAAAATCAAAAGTAAATAATGCTTAATGGAGATGATTTTAATGGACAGTAAAAACGGAATTAAAATTACAACACGTGACAGACTTCTTCGTGCATGGGAAAATTCCATAGAGCTTGTTAAGGATTTTGAAATGTATTCGGAAGAAATCAAGGAAGATGAAAAGGCAGCAAAGCTTTTTGCGGAATTAGCCGAGGCAGAAGGACTTCACGCCTCAAAGCTTCTTGAATTGCTGCATAAATACGATTAAATACCGGGAGACAGCCGATAAAACGAAGCTGTCTCCCGGTATTTTTTTTAAAGATATTTATTATGAATTAATCAGTGGTTCCTTAAGCTCACGAATTAAATTAACTGTCTCAATTGCACTCATTGCACAGTCAAAGCCTTTATTTCCGGCTTTCGTTCCCGCGCGCTCAATCGCCTGCTCAATGTTTTCCGTCGTAAGCACCCCAAACAGCACAGGTATACCGCTGTTTAAAGAAACAGCAGCTATACCCTTTGACACTTCATTGCATACATAATCATAATGACCCGTCGCACCTCTTATAACCGCGCCGAGACATATTATTGCATCGTAAGCTCCGCTTTCTGCCATTTTTGATGCAATTAAAGGAATTTCAAATGCTCCGGGAACCCATGCTGTATGTATATCCTCTGCCATGACGTTATGGCGAAGCAGACAATCCTCTGCACCTTCAAGCAGCTTTGAGGTTATAAATTCATTAAACCTCGCCGCCACAATTCCAATCTTAATACTTTCACCGACTAATTTCCCCTGAATTGTTTTCATTCTACACTCCGACTCCTTTTATCTAAATTCTAAAATATGACCCATACGCTCCTGCTTTGTTCTTAGATAAAACATATCATATTCCGTTGCCTCCATCTGTATGGGAACACGCTGCGCAATTTCAAGACCATATTCCGAAAGCTGACAGAGCTTATCCGGGTTGTTTGTCAAAAGCCGCAGGCTCTTTACGCCCAAATCCTTTAAAATCTGAGCACCGATATAATATTCCCTTTGATCGCCTTCAAAGCCCAGTGCTAAATTTGCCTCCAGCGTATCCATGCCTGCATCCTGAAGCTCATAGGCACGAAGCTTGTTTATAAGTCCTATTCCTCTTCCCTCCTGACTCATGTAAAGCAAAATACCCCTGCCCTCCTTTTCAATCTGTGCCATGGCTGAGGAAAGCTGCTGACCGCAGTCACAGCGCAAAGAACCAAAGGTATCACCCGTAAGGCACTGGGAATGCAGACGGCAAAGCACATTTTTTCCGTCTCCCATCTCACCCTTGACCAGTGCTGCATGATGCTCTCCGTTTAACCTGTTTATATATCCGTATGCGGTAAAATTACCATAACGTGTGGGCATCTCCGTCACAGTCACGCGTTCAACAAGCTTGTCATGACATTTGCGGTAGTGCTGCAAATCACGGATGGTAATAAACCTTAAATCAAATCGCTCTGCAAGGGCTGTAAGCTCTTTTCTTCGCATCATTGTTCCGTCACCACCCATAATTTCACAGCATATTCCGCATTCCTTAAGCCCGGCAAGACGGCATAAGTCCACAGTCGCCTCTGTATGTCCGTTTCTCTCAAGGACTCCGTTTTCCCTTGCCAGCAGCGGGAACATGTGTCCCGGGCGTCGAAAATCCTCTGGCTTTGCGTCATCAGCAACGCATTTCATGGCAGTAACGGAACGTTCCTCTGCCGATATCCCGGTTGACGTTTCAACATAATCCACCGACACGGTAAAGGCTGTTTCATGATTATCCGTGTTTTGCTTCGTCATTGGCGGAAGCTGCAGCTTATGTACATACTCACCTGACATCGGCATACATATAAGACCCTTTCCGTAGGTTGCCATAAAATTAATATTTTCCGTTGTTGCAAACTGGGCGGCACAAATGAAATCACCCTCATTTTCCCTGTCAGGGTCATCCGTTACCATAATAATTTTACCCATTTTTAAAGCCTCAAGTGCCTCATCAACAGTGTTGAATTCACTCATATTTATATTCCGAACTCCTTTCACCAATGCCGTTTGGAGAAAGAGAAGCAAGCAGATTGCCGATAGAGGCGACGCCGACGTATGTTTATACTTCAAGTCGCCGATGGCGGTGAGATGCGCCGCTTATCTTTTTCCAAACTTTCACTCTCCTTCTCAATATCCACAATTAATTAAAAAATCCCTTGTCATATCCTTTTTCTGTCCGCAATTACCGGACATAAGCTTCTCAACATATTTTCCGACTATATCATTTTCCAGATTGACACAGTCTCCCACATGCCGGTCTCCTAAAGCAGTCCCATGAACCGTATGGGGAATGACAGACACTGAAAATCCCCCGGGAAATACCTCTGTCACCGTCAGGCTGATACCGTCTATGGCAACGGAGCCTTTTTCAACAATATACCGCATAATAAGCGGTTCTGCAAGCACCGTAAACCGGACAGCAATATCATCATGCCTTATATCCGATATTCTGCCCGCTCCGTCAATATGACCGGTAACAATATGTCCGCCGAAGCGTCCGCATGCAGGTAATGCACGCTCTAAATTAACGCGGCTGCCTGCTTTGAGCTGCCAAAGTGTTGTGCGGTTTATGGTTTCATGCATAATATCGGTTGTGAAGCTATGCTTATCAGCCGCAGTTACAGTAAGACAGGCACCGTTAACAGCTATGCTTCCGCCGGGCTCCGCATCTTCTGTAACCTTTTCCGCGGCAACGGTTAAAACGGAAGAATGCGCACTGCGTCGGATACTGCTTACTATGCCAACCTCCTCAACAATTCCCGTGAACATTGCGGTCCACCTCGCTTTCTATCAGAAAATCCTCGCCTATACGTGTTATGACAGTGTTTTTGAGCATTACAGCATCAGAAAGCGTCGGGAATCCAACACCGTCCGCAGGGGTTGGAGCAGCGCGCCCGCCAAGAAGCTTAGGTGCGATATATGCCTGAATCTTTTGGACAATCCCGC
The DNA here is from genome assembly GCA_017935675.1 of Clostridia bacterium. Classification (GTDB taxonomy): domain Bacteria; phylum Bacillota; class Clostridia; order UBA1381; family UBA1381; genus RGIG9115. Next base: position 34,787 of record JAGBHE010000008.1, read on the forward strand.
TTTCAAGTGCCGACCAATTAAGTGTGCCCCCTCCCTCAAGTATAACGCTGTCAATACCCTCGCTGCCGAGAATACTCATCAGCTCCTTAAGATCGGTATGACCGTTCCTTTGCTTTGTCACAATAACCCTGCATCCGGCATTTACATAAGCAGCCTGCTTATCTCCGTCATTGCAGCAGGTTGCAATATAAGTCGGCATTTGTGCGGCTGATGTAACTACATATGCATCATAAGGTGTGCGAAGCCATGAGTCACATATTATACGCACAAGCTTCTTTTCGCTGTCAATACGGCAGGTCAGCATAGGATTATCCGCGATAACGGTTCCCACACCCACCATAACAGCGCTGAAATGCCTTCGCTGCTGCTGAACGTGCATTCTTGCCGCCTCGCCCGTAATCCATTCAGACTCTCCGGTGTATGCCGCCGTTTTTCCGTCCATTGTCATTGCGTATTTCATAATCACAAAGGGCTGTTTTGTTTTAATGTAGTGAAAAAAAATCTGATTAAGCCGGAGGCATTCCTCCCTCAGAACGTTTTCGGTTACAATTACTCCGTTTTCCCTGAGTGACCGGATTCCGTTGCCGCACACCTGAGGATTAGGGTCTGCAGAACCGATTACCACGCGTTTTATGCCCGATTCAAGAATTGCATCAACGCACGGAGGCTGTCTCCCATAGTGGCAGCACGGCTCAAGGTTCACATATAAATCCGCACTCGACGGCGGCTGTGTACAAGAGAAAATAGCCTTGCGTTCAGCATGCTGCTCTCCGTATTTTTCATGATAGCCCTCTCCTATTATGCGCCCGTCCTTTACAATAACCGCACCGACCATCGGATTCGGAGAAACGCGTCCGCGCCCCTTTTCCGCCAGCTTCAAGGCTATATGCATGTATTCCTCATCATTCAAATTTCTGCACCTCCAAAAAAAATACCCCGAATAAAACATTCAGGGTAAATATAGAAATGCAAAAGGCTTTAGTTCACGTATAAAAAACAAAAAGCTCCGGAACGAAAAACATTCCAGAGCAATTATACGACACGCAAAATAAATATTTTATGCAATCCGTAATCTTCTTTCATCCAGACTTTACTGTCGGCCTCGGAGTTTCACCGAATCATGCCTTGCGGCTCGTGGGCTGTACCACCGGTAGGGAATCTCACCCTGCCCTGAAGATTTTATTCTGTTGTACCTATTATACACCCAAGTCAGCGTGATGTCAATAGAAAAATTTCAAGAAAACAGTCTTTTTTACCAAATCATCTTGGATGAATGTTTAATTTTTCTACCAAGGCATCTTGCAGAAAACGTGATACATTTATTCCGGCTTCGTTAACCTCGTAATTCAACCAGCTTGGCAAAGATACATTTCTTCGTACAATCTTAGTGTCAATCTTTCGTCTGTATTCCGCCGCGTCCGCATCAACCATAGAAACGAAGCTTTTGCCCTCTCCGGCAAACGTCCCATTCATTACATCAACACTTTCCACAGGCGAAGGTTCAGGAACAACTTCGTTATTGTCTTCCATCGACACTATCGTAATCGAAATAGCGTCCCTTGCCATATCGATGGCATTTTCCATATTGCTTCCTTGTGTTAAAATTTCTAAATCCGGAACTTCAATCAAATAACCTTCTTGCGTTTGCGTAAAAATAGTCGGATATACCGTTTTCATAATTCAATCCTCCATTTCTTCAAGATTGCTCTTGCAAGTTTTTCATTTATCTCCTTATGACGAGGCACTTTCTCAATGTCTGAACCTCGCCGGTATATGTCGTGATTTCCTCCGTGTCTTTCAAAAGAAAATCCGGCTGATATGAGTTTATTAACCAACTCCCTTTGTTTCATTATAGCACCTCTATAACCTTATTATACACAATTTTTACGCAAAAGGCAATAGTTTTTTACAAATTTATATAATACTCTTGCCGATAATTTTGATATGGCTGCATGAACCGCCCGTTACAGGCTTATTCCTCCTCGGGGCCGTCAAAATTATGATAAACCTCCTGAACATCATCATTATCTTCAAGAAGCTCAAGCATTTTATTCATCATCTGAATCTGCTTTTCGTCTGTAAGCTCTGTCATTGTCTGAGGAACCATACTTATTTCCGCGGAAGCAAGGCTGTATTTTTGTTCAAGGGCGTCTCTGACATCCGGAAATGCTTCAGGGGCTGTTGTGATTTCAAAGCAATCATCATTTGCCTCAAGGTCATCCGCTCCCGCCTCAAGAGCGTCCATAGTAAGCTCTTCCTCATCAGCTTCCCCGTCGTTTTCGATAACGATAATACCCTTCCGATCAAACATAAAGCTTACACATCCGGTTTGTCCGAGATTACCGCCAAACTTGTCAAAAGCGTGCCTTACATCAGCTGCCGTTCTGTTTCTGTTATCGGTAAGCGTTTCGACAATAACCGCCACTCCGCCCGGACCGTATCCCTCATATGTTATATTTTCATAATTATCTCCGTCAGCACTGCCTGCTGCCTTTTTAATTGTTCTGTTAATGTTGTCATTAGGCATATTATTTGACCTTGCTTTTGAAATAACATCCTTAAGCCTTGAATTATTCTCCGGATCAGGTCCGCCTGCCTTAACCGCAACTATAATTTCACGGGCGATTTTTGTAAAAATCTTTGCACGCTGAGCGTCATTTGCTCCTTTTTTTCTTTTAATAGTACTCCATTTGGAATGTCCTGACATTTAAATTCCCTCCGATAATTATTTCTTCAAAACGCGCCTATGCGCTCAGCTTTTAATAAAGCCTGTAGTTGTAACAAAAGCCACTTTGCTTCCTATGTCATCTGTTACCGTTATTTCATACACACAGATTGTTCTTCCGTCCTTTACACATTTTGCTTCAGCAATCAATCTGCTGCCCTTTGCAACTCCGGAAAAATTAATTGTGCTTGCGACGGAAACCACCTCTCTGCCGCCGGCATTGGTGGCAGCTGCAAAGGTAAAATCCGCAAGGGTGAAAACAGCCCCGCCCATTACATTGCCCAGTGCATTCTTATGAAAATCCGTTATTTCAAAGCTGCATCGGGCAAAGCCCTCGCTCACATCCTCGATTACTGCCCCGGTTCTGTCCGTTGCATACCGATCCATTGCAAAGCGCTTTCTTATTTTTTCAATATCATCCATTAATGTCTGTCCTCCTCTGAATCTGAAATTTTGTCTTCTGTCTGTAATTGCGGCGGAAATGGCTTCTGTGCACAATTACCGCGCCTGCATTTGCCGCAGCCTCCGCAGCCGCAGCTTTTATTTTTTATTCTGTATATTATAACAATACCGCAGATTATAACCGCACCGGCTACAATAATAAAATCAATCATTGCTTGTCAAACGGGAAAATATCGTTGAATACCCCTTTTATTTTACCGCCTACTCCTTGCTTTTTTTTGTTGACCGGACGCCTTCTTTCCGCCGTCCTTGATACAGGTGCTGCCGGGCGCTGAGCTGTACGCTGCACAGGGCGTTCTGCGGACTGGTTTTCATGAGTCCTCTGAATCTGAGTTTCCCACTTTTTATATATTTCCTCATTCTGCTCATCAGCTTCCGCTCTCTGACCGGAATGTATGGAAGAATTTGCTTTTGCGTAGCTGTTATTACTGTTTGTCATATTTACATCATATTCCGAAAAACCGCCTACGGTACCAACCATCTTTGTATCAATATCTCTCTTCAAAGCCCGCAGCTCTGCCATGACATGATTATCCCTGCGTCCCATTTTAAAGAATCTATAGGATATTGCAAAGCTTATAATCGCACTTACAAGCACCGTAAAAAGGAACCACAGGAATGCTCCGCCCTTTGTTAAATATTTTTTGTTTTCAAGCTGCTCGGCATTATTCTGAACATTAAGCAAGGGTTCCGGAGTCGTTTCAACAACTATTACATCCTCTGTATTTGTTTGAGCTTCCTTCTCATCTGCGTCCTCTGATGCTTTTTCGGATGAAGATGATGAAGCCTTTGAGGTAGAAGACGCTGAAGCGGTAGTCTTAGAGGTGGCTTTAGCTGTGGACGTAGCTTTGGTCTTCTGTGTTGCCTTGGCTGTCTGCGTTGCCTTAGATTTTTGCGTTGCCTTTGCCGTCTGCGTTTCCTTGGAGCCTTGTGTTGCCTTTGCTGTTTGCGTTTCAGACCCTTCTGCCTTATCCGTTACCGTAACCTTTGTTTCCGACTCCGGATCCTCCTTAACCGGGACCGCATAAACGGTGTTGAACACACAAAGCATAGTCAGGAAACCGACTGCGGCAATTCTTTCGATTTTTCTCATAATAATTACAACCCTTTCGTATTTTATTAAAATATTTTTATTTTGTCACAAGCCGCCGGAAAGCGGATTTATCACAGCATGAGACTCATAACAGGTTTTTCAGCTTCTGATATATCGGAAGCTTTGCGATTACGTGTTCGTTAGCCTTAAAAACCCTTTCGTAATTAAGACGTATTACTTCGTTGCCGGCATTTTTTCTGAAGCCCACATAAAACCAAGTCCAGAAGCCGGGTTCCATTGTTTCATCATTGATTATTAATTCATGATAATGCCCGGGCGAATCAAGTATCTCAAGTCCCAGCTTCGGGAATACGAAATCATAACAGGATTTTTCAATTTCCTTCATTTCAAGAATAAGCTCCGCCGTTTTTGCAGCAAGCTTTTCAGCCTCTGCTATAGCACCGTTGCTGCCCTGCCAGATATACACCGAATTCAAAAGCCGTATAAGAAGCAGCGGCATTTCATTTGTATTCATCTCGTTCATAACATCAAACTTCAGATCCTTGTACGTGGAACGCTGATACGGAACATATCCCACCGTAGTCAGAAGCTTTCTGATATGCATAATATCCCTCTCGGTTTCCTCGGCAGATTTTCTTTTTTTCTGTAAAACTATTCCGAATCTGCTCCAGGGCTGCTCCTTGTTGTCAAGAACATATTTTCTGCATGCTTTTTTAATAAGCTGATCATCGGTTGAGGAATGAAAATATGCTATAACCTCAGCCGTATCAAAGAATGACCAGATTGCCGGTGCCGTAAATGTCACGGGTACCGTATCGTTTATCATAACCTTAGCGCATATTTCAAGGAAATCGCTTATGTGCTGCGAATTATCCTTAAAAAAGCTTTTCCATGAATCTATTTCCGCTCCTGATTTTATTAGTGAAAATATCCTCAGAAGAAGTGTTCCGTTTTTAGCATCAAGCTTTTCGGTATCAAGCTTTGCCATAATGTCGCCGACATTTGAATAAATAGAAAGCGCCGCTTCTTTGCTTATGTCTTTAAAAAATCTTTCAAGATTTCTCGGCTCACCGGCGCAGATGCATGATATTCCCTCAAGCAGGAATTCACCGGCAAGCTTATCCTCTATTTCCGGGAACAGCTCCTTATGCTCATACATAACCTCAAGGATTTCATACCTTACCTGCTTCATATCTGCATTATTAATACGCTCGTAAAGGCTTCTTGCCCGCCCGGCAAAAAGATTCGCTCCGACTGACTCGTATAAATCCCTCAGCCTGTCGCCGACGCCCTCTTCGGTAAGCCTCTCATATGAATTGAGCCACAGCTGAAGCTGTCTGCCGCTGCTGATTGAAAAGTTCTCATAGCTTTCATGAAGTTCCTCCATCGTCATTTCAAAAAGCTTCATCGGCTTGACTCCGTCTGTTTCTATCCTTTGAACATCAATATAAACACAGTTTGTGCGTCTCTCGATATCCTCGGCAGTAATGTTATTCTTGCCGGCAATTGTACCATTTATAATAATCTTATTCTGCCCGCCTGTGGGAAGAAAAATATTGTTTGTTGAAATTCCGAGGCTGTCAGCAAGGCCGCGGGGAAGCAGTCTTTTAAGACCGAGTACATAAAAATCACTTTCCGCCGCGTTTTTTGCACTTATACATATATGGGTCTTTTCACCTCCGGTAAACACCGGCATAGCCTGTTCAAGAACTGCGGACATCTGTATTTTATGGTTTGTCACAAACGTATCAAGCTTTTCCTCAAGCCCCGTATACAGCTGCGGCTCATCAACCGGCGGAAGATACCTTACAAGCTCCCGGCCCGCTTCCTCCTCGGTAAGACCCTTTCTGAAGGATTTTGAACCGTAAAAAATCTCCGGCTCAAAGCCCTCCTCTGCCTCGTCTATGATGAATGCATGAGCGAAAAAGTTTCCTTCCTCTCCCTCCCAGTCATAACCGGCATACACCACCTGCACTGCCGCATATTTCCCGGAACTCAGCTTAAAGGTTCTGAAGGTTTTGGGAAATTTTTCAGGCACAGAAGGATCAAAGGGCACCTTTGAATATTTCACGTCAGAATTCTTTGGAAGTCTGTAGCCGCAAAACCGCATTACTTCGTTAATATCATCCTTTGAAAGTCCCTGAGTACATGAATACACCCTGTACCCCGGCTGATTTACAAGCTCCAGCGCCGTATCGGTCAGGCTGTGCTTTACTGCCGTATAAATCAGTTGATAAATTTTCATAGTTTTTATAACCATTCCTTTCCGGATTACGAAAGACGTTAATCAAGCTCCTTCAGCCCTGTATAAAGCTCATAGTACCTGCCCTTCATATCCAAAAGTTCATCGTGTGTTCCCCGTTCGATAATTTCACCGTGCTCAAGCACAAGAATCAAATCAGAATTTTTTATCGTCGAGAGTCTGTGAGCAATAACAAAAGTTGTGCGATCCTCCATAAGGCTGTCCATACCCTTATTTATCGACTGCTCCGTTCTTGTGTCAACCGAGCTTGTCGCCTCATCAAGTATAAGTATCGGCGCCTTGGACAAAGCAGCCCTCGCAATGTTCAGAAGCTGTCTCTGACCCTGTGAAAGATTTGAGCCGTCACCCTCAAGCATTGTGTTATAGCCATCCTTAAGATGCTTTATAAACTTGTGTGCATCAGAGGTTTTTGCGGCCTCAATTACCTCCTCATCAGTAGCGTCAAGCCTTCCGTAACGAATATTTTCCATAATTGTTCCGGAAAAAAGATGAGTATCCTGAAGTACCATTGCAATATTCTGTCTGAGCGTCTCTTTTTTATAATCCGTTATATTAACACCGTCAAACAGAATTTCTCCGCTGTCAACATCATAAAATCTCGTAAGAAGATTGATTATAGTAGTCTTTCCCGCGCCGGTCGATCCGACAAAAGCAGTCTTGCTTCCTTTAGGAGCCTTAAGCGAAATATTTTTAAGGATTGTCTTTTCCGGGTTATACGAAAATGTTACATTCTTAAGCTCTACGCTGTCCGAAAGAGGCGGAAGCTCTTCGAGTGTACCGAGATTTTCCTCCGGCTTTTCATCCATCAGTGAAAACACACGTTCGGCGCCGGCAAGGGCTGACATCAGCGTTGCAACCTGCATGGAAAGCTCATTTATAGGTCTTGAAAAATGACGTGAGAAATTGACGAAGATTGTAAGTCCGCCAACATCAAAGCTTTTTGCAATGCAAAGTATTCCGCCTATCGCCGCGGTAAGCGCATAGTTTATCTGGCTGAGATTTCCCATTACAGGACCCATAATTCCGCCGATAAACTGCGCCTTAATCTGTTTTTCCTTAAGGGATTCATTGTATTTTTTAAACTCGTCAACAGATTTCTGTTCATGACAGAAAACCTTGACCACCTTCTGCCCCGTAACCGTCTCCTCAATATATCCGTTCATCTCTCCGAGAGCTTCCTGCTGCTTTCTGAAATAGCTTCTGGATTTACCCGCTATCGCGCCGCCTGCTTTTGCAAACAGCGGAATCATAACCACAGTGACAATTGTCAGTAGAAAGTTTGTGTAAATCATAATAGCAAGCGTTCCCACAATAGTTATGCTTCCCGATATAAGCTGAACAATAGTGTTGTTCAGAAGCTCGCCAACCGTATCAACGTCATTGGTATAACGGCTCATAAGCTCACCGCGGGTATGCCTGTCAAAAAATGAAACGGGAAGCCTCTGCATTTTTTCAAAAAGCTCGTTTCGCATTTTCTGCAAAGCATTCTGAGATACACGTATCATAATCCTGCTCTGGAAATATGTTGAAAACACTCCTGCCAGGTAAATCAGAGCCATAACTCCAAGACCCGCAAGAAGTCCCGATTTGTCAGTGCCTCCGGGCACAATGTAATTATTAATCAAAGGTCTCAGTATATATGAGCCTGCAAGACTTGTTGCAGAGCTTACAAGAACGCAGAGCGCTGCTATGGAAACAAGCGGCATATCAGGCTTTATATATCCGAAAAGCCTTGCCACCACACCCGAAATATTTTTCGGTTTTCCTCCCGAAATCTGCGCAGCCCGTTTTCCCGGACCTCCTCCAGCCATCGGCGGTGCCATTATGCCGACACCTCCTTATCCATCTGAGAATAATAAATATCCCTGTATTCCGGGCTTGACTCCATAAGCTGACTGTGTGTTCCTTCGCCCACAATCCTGCCGTCGTCAATCACGAGTATTTTATCTGCATCAATTACTGATTGTATTCTTTGCGCTATTATTATTTTTGTAGTATCCTTAAGCTCAGTTCTGAAGCTTAGTCTTATTTTTGCCTCAGTTGCGCTGTCCACAGCACTCGTGCTGTCATCAAGTATCAATATTTTTGGATTTTTCAGCAAAGCACGGGCAATGCACACTCTTTGCTTCTGACCTCCCGAAAGGTTGATTCCTCCCTGCTCAAGATGTGTATCATAGCCCTCCGAAAGAGAATCCACAAAAGAGGATACCTGTGCGGTTTCAGCTGCTGCTTGTATTTCCTCGTCCGTTGCCTGCTCGTTTCCCCACTTAAGATTTTCTTTAAGGGTTCCTGAAAACAAAACGTTGTTCTGTAAAACCATGGCAACACCGTCCCGTAGATTTTTTATGTCATACTCACGGACATCTACTCCGTCAACAAGCACCTGACCCTCAGTCACATCGTAAAGTCTCGGGATAAGCTGGACAAGAGAGGTCTTTCCGCAGCCCGTCATTCCTATTATACCGACAATTTCACCCGGGTCTATGGTAAAGCTGATATCCGATAAAATATTTTCATTATCACTTTCGGAATATTTAAAGCTGACATTTTTAAATTCAACCGCACCTGAAACTACATGAAGCTCTTTATGGGAGGCGTTATCGTCATTAAGATCTACCTTTTCACAAATCAGCTCATTTATTCGTCTGAGAGAAGCCGCAGCTCTTGAGCATTGAAGAAATATCATCGAAAGCATCATAAGCGACATAAGTATCTGAACAATATATGTCGTAAAGGCAGTAAGATCACCTATGTCCATATTCCCGCTCATGACAAAGTTGCCGCCCACCCATACAACAGCTATGGTTGTTATATTCATGGCGATAGTTGCAACAGGCATAATCATTATGACAACCTTCATGGCGTTCATGGTTGATTCCATCAGCTCATGGTTTGATTTATAAAATCTTTTTATTTCAAAATCACGCCTTAAAAAAGATTTTATTACTCTCATATTAGTGATATTTTCCTGGATTGTGGTATTCACCTGATCAAGCTTTTTCTGCATTTTATCGAACCGCGGAAATGCCGTTCTGAGAATAAGAAACACAGAAAGAACAAGAAACGGTATAACAACTGCGATTACCATCGCAAGCCTGTAATTTATTGCAGACGCCATACAAAGCGCACCAATCAGCATTCCGGGCGAACGTACAGTCATAATAAGTCCCATTCTGATAACGTTCTGTACCTGCGTAATGTCATTTGTAAGTCTCGTTACAAGTGAGCCCGTGCTGAAATTATCTATATTTTTAAATGAAAACATCTGAAGCCTTGAAAAAACATCAAGCCTGAGGTCTGCCGCAAATGAAACAGCCGCCTTTGTCGCACAGTAACCGCCAAGCACGCCGCCGCACATCATGACAATTGCAATAAGCACCATTTTCAGCCCGGCAGTTATAATATACGCCGTATCCCCTGAAGCTATTCCCTCATTAATAATTAAGGAAACCAGTTTCGGAAGCATAATTTCACCTGCCACCTCTGTCAGCATAAACAGAGGTGTAAGAATAAAATATAATTTATGCGGAATTACATATTGCTTAAAAGTCTTTAATATTGTAATCAGTCCTTTCCTGCGCGAACCGCTTTATTTCCCTGAGTTCATGCGCCCCATCGCCGCTTTGATAAAGTCTCTGAACAGAGGATGTACACGATTTGGCCTTGACTTGAATTCCGGATGGAACTGCACTCCAACAAACCACGGATGCTCCGGAATCTCAATCATTTCAATCAGCTTTCCGTCCGGTGATTTTCCCGAAAGAACCATGCCCTTTTCCATAAGTCTGTCCCTGTATTCATTATTGAATTCATATCTGTGTCTGTGACGTTCGTAAATAAGCTCACTTTCATATATTTTTTTTGCAAGCGTTCCCTTTTCTATCCTGCACGGATATGCTCCGAGACGCATGGTGCCGCCAAGATTTTCAACATTTATCTGATCCAGCATAAGATCGATTACGGGATGCTGGGTATTCGGATTAAGCTCGGTGCTGTTCGCGTCCGCCATGCCAAGTACATGTCTTGCGAATTCGATAACGGCAATCTGCATACCGAGACATATTCCGAGATACGGAATTTTGTTTTCTCTCGCATATCTTGCCGCAACTATTTTTCCCTCAATTCCTCTGTCCCCAAAGCCGCCGGGAACAAGTATTCCGTCAGCATCCCCGAGATACCGCTCCGCAGTTTCATCGGTGACCTTTTCGGAATCAATCCACTGAATATCCACGTTGATATGGTTATGTATACCACCGTGCTTCAGCGATTCCGCAACGCTTATATATGCGTCATGCAGCGACACATACTTTCCTACAAGTGCAATTTTAACCTGCTCCTTATCATCAACCATAAGCTCCTTTACGGTATCAACCATGCTTATCCAGGACTTAAGGTCAGGCTTTTTATCCTTTATTCCGAGACGCCGGCAAACAATTTTTGCAAGCCCCTCCTCCTCAAGCGCAAGCGGAACCTCATAAAGTGTTTCAAGGTCAAGATTCTGAATAACGCAATCGCTCTGAATGTTGCAGAAAAGTCCTATTTTATCCGTTATACCCGGCTCAAGCGGATGCTCCGTACGGCAGACAATAACATCCGGCTGAATACCGAGATTCAGAAGCTCCTTGACAGAGTGCTGCGTCGGCTTTGTTTTCTGCTCGCCGGAGGTACTGATATACGGAACAAGGGTCAGGTGAATATACATGCAGTTTTCCTTGCCGACCTCAATTGAAACCTGGCGTATTGCCTCAAGAAAGGGAGTGCTTTCAATATCACCTACCGTTCCGCCGATTTCCGTTATAACAATATCGGTTTCATCATCGCCTACGGAATAGACCTTGCTTTTTATTTCGTTTGTAATATGCGGTATAACCTGAACTGTTCTTCCTCCGTAATCACCGCGGCGCTCCTTTGAAATAACCGACCAGTATATTTTACCCGTTGTAACATTTGAATTGACGCTGAGATTTTCATCTATAAATCTTTCGTAATGTCCTAAATCAAGGTCAGTTTCCGCACCGTCCTCCGTTACGAAAACCTCGCCGTGCTGGTACGGGCTCATAGTTCCCGGATCCATGTTTATATACGGGTCAAATTTCTGCATGGTTACCTTATAGCCTCTCGCCTTAAGCAGCCTTCCGAGTGAAGCGGCAGTGATGCCCTTCCCGAGACCAGAAACAACTCCGCCTGTTACAAAAATATACTTTACCGCCATACTAATCATCCTTTCAAAAGTGCACTGCCGGGTAATAGACCCTATTTCTCCGAATATTTTTTCACGAACCGCTCTATTCTTTTCAGCGCCTCGTCTATTTCTTCAACCGAGTATGCATAAGAGCATCGGATAAATCCCTCTCCGCTTCTGCCGAAGGCCGTACCGGGCACAACCGCCACATGCTCTTCTTCAAGGAGACGGTTACAGAATTCATCGCTCGTCATTCCAAGCCCGGCAATCCGCGGGAAAACATAAAATGCGCCCAGCGGTTCAAAGCACGAAAGCCCCATTTTTCTGAAGCCGTCTGTTATAAACCTGCGTCTGTAATTATATTCGTTGCACATAACCGCAACATCATTGTCACAGCTTTTCAATGCTTCAATAGCAGCATACTGACTGGTTGTGGGTGAACTCATAATACCGAACTGGTGTATCTTTGTCATCATCTTAATCACCGGTGCCGGGCCCATTGCGTAGCCGAGACGCCATCCGGTCATGGCAAATGCTTTGGAAAATCCGTTTATTAAAACAGTTCGTTCCCTCATTCCGTCAATTGTCGAAAAGGGAACATGCTTGCTGCCGGTATACTGAAGTTCTCCGTATATTTCGTCGGAAAGCACCATTATATCCGTACCGCGCAAAACCTCGGCAATCGCCTCAAGATTTTCCCGCGGCATAACCGCCCCTGTAGGATTGTTCGGATACGGCAGAATAAGAACCTTTGTTTTGTCAGTTATCTTTTCCCTGAGCTGCTCCGGGGTAAGGCGGAACTCATCCTCTTCCTTTGTTTCGATTATAACGGGAACTCCGCCTGAAATCATGGTACAAGGCTTATAGCAGACAAAGCTCGGTTCAGGTATAAGTACCTCATCACCCGGTTCAATCAGAGTTCTGAGCATAAGGTCAATGGCTTCACTGCCGCCGACCGTTATAAGTATTTCGCTTTTGGGGTCATATGAAATATCGTATTTTCTTTTCATATACGCCGCGCATTCCTGCCGCAGCTCAAGGAGACCTGCATTTGCAGTATAGTGGGTTCTTCCCTTTTCAAGTGAATATATCCCCGCCTCACGGATTGACCACGGCGTTACAAAATCAGGCTCACCAACGCCGAGAGATATTACATCCTCCATCTGAGCTGCCAAATCAAAGAATTTTCTTATTCCGGAAGGAGGAATTTTCAGTACTGTCTTGTTCATTAATCCTTGGTAATCAATCACAGCGTTATCACCTGCCTTGTATCCTTTTCGTCATCCTCAAAAACAATTCCCTCCTGCTTATATTTTTTAAGCACAAAAGAAGTTGAGGTGCTTATAACAGAATCCATCGGAGCAAGCTTTTCAGCAACGAACAAAGCTACCTCCTTCATGGTTCTGCCCTCAATCATAACAGCCAGGTCATGGGTGCCGCTCATAAGATATACGGTTTTAACCTGAGGATATTTATAAATTCTCTCAGCCACCTTATCAAAGCCCTCACCGCGCTGCGGTGTTATTTTAAGCTCTATAAAAGCATCGACAACCTCCCTGTCGGTTTTATCCCAGTTAATAAGAGTTTTATATCCGACAATAACATTTCTCTTTTCAAGCTCTGAAATTTGTTCTGCAACCTCGTCCTCCGTAATTCCGAGCATTCTTGCTATATTTTTATTGCTTCTCGTACTGTCCTGTTCCAAAATTCTCAATACGTCTTCCAATTTTCACTCATCCTTTCGGCACGGGCAGCACCGCCGGCTTAAAAAAAGCTGTCGAAAGCACCTTTAACCCGTTTAAAATAACAAAAACCCATTATTCATTTATTATACATCAAATCCGTGCAAATTTCCATACATTTTTGAAAAAATTTAAACTTTTTTTAAAAATAAACTGCTATACAGTTATTTTTAAAGCAATATATATAAAAGGCAAGCCAAAATATCACTCATATACAGGGAATTCCCACAACGGAGAAATGAAAAAAAATTGCGTACATAGGTACGCAATGAAAAAAGGGGGTAGACCTTGCCTCCTTGCGAAGGCAAGGCTTTATGAAAAAAAGGATGGTTTGGTGCATTAAGCACCATATATATCAAAATATAACTGTATATCATTTTCATCTGCCGCAGGGGAGACACAGCTCCCCGCAGCGACATCTTTTATTGCTTAAAATCAGCACTTTCCATAAGCTTTACATCGATATCAAACAACTCGCCGTCACGCATGATAGTGAATTTAAGGGTATCACCGGGCTTCTTCTGGTCACGGATTTCATTAAGCTCGGTTGAGGTTTTAACAGGCTTGCCGTCTACCTTTGAAATCATGTCGCCTTCCTTAAGTCCCGCTTCTGCAGCTCCCGTACCGTCAGATACTCCGGAAATAAACAAACCGTATCTCGTTTCGGCAACGGTTATACCTACAAGAGGACGTCCCTTTACATATCCCGCCGACATAAGGTCATCAATAATCGGCTTAACCTCGGAAATGGCAATTGCGAATCCAAGTCCCTCCACACCGGTCTGTGAAAGCTTAACCGAATTGATACCAATAACCTCACCGTATTGATTTATAAGAGCTCCTCCGGAATTGCCGTTATTTATAGCGGCGTCTGTCTGGATAAGATTATATGTTCTGTTTTCTATAGTCATTGTACGGTTAACGGCACTTATGCACCCCTGCGTAACACTTCCGGCAAATTCCTGACCGAGAGGATTGCCTATAGCAACCGCAAGCTCTCCTACCTCAACTGCTGATGAATCTCCGAGTGTTGCAGCAGTAAGCTCCTTATCGGTCTCTATCTTAAGCACTGCAATATCAGTCTTTTCATCCTGACCTACAAGCGTTGCTGCAAACTCCTCGCCGGAATTAAGAATAACGCTTATTTCCGTAGCTCCGCTGATTACATGCTGGTTTGTTACAACATATCCGCTTGTTGTTATTATAATTCCCGAGCCGCTGCCCTGTTCAACAACATCGCTTCCGTCCTCGCCCTGATTATTATAGTAATAATATCTGCCGCTGAACGGGTCATATACACGCTGAGGCTGAATCTTTGCCTTATTTATTACGCCTACGACGCTGGGGCCGACCTTCTTGGCTATTTCGGGAACAGTAAGAATCTGACGTCCGTCGCTTGATACATTGGAAAGCTGCGTTACCTGAGCGTCACCTGATGAATCCGAAGAACCCGAAGACTGACTCCATATTATTTTATCATTTTGTGAATTCTTATTCATAATGTACATTCCGGAGCCTACAAGACCGCCCGTAAAAATACTTGCAACAAGTGCCGAGCTGAGACATGCCAGCCAGATTTTCGGTCTTTTATGTTTTTTCTCCTTACATTCATACAATACCATATCTGTTGATTCCGTATACGGATACTTTTTCATGACCGTTTCCTCCTTAATATTTACAACTTAAGTCTGTTATCGTACTGCCCTCACAGGCTCATAATTTATTTAATGAGTATATCTTACAATACTATTTTTACATGCGTATGAATAAAAAGTAAACATCTAAGGCAAGTTTTGTGAACAAAATCTAAACAAATTCCGCCAAATTTTTAACACCTGAAATATATTTCTTAAATGCGTTTCCCCGCTCCTCAAAATTTTTAAAAAAGCCGTAGCTTGCCGCCGCAGGCGAAAGCACACACGCCTCGCCGGAGCAGGTTTTTTCTTTTGCAAGCCTTGCCGCCTCCGCAAGCCCGTCCGTCATGTAAAGCTCACCTGTAAACTTGCCGGCAAGCGCGTCATAAATCGCCTTTCCCGTATCCGGCATAAGTATAGCCCTCTTTATCGGATGCTCCAAAAGGTAATCGATAAGCGGCTTCTGTGAAACGCCTCTGTCCATACCTCCCAAAATAAGGGTTTGTGCGTTTTTAATGCTTTTCAGTGCCTGAACGGCAGTTTCGGGTATGGTCGAAATTGAATCGTCAAAATATTTCACGCCGTCAATTTCAGCAAAAAATTCAAGCCTGTGTGAAAGTGCCTTAAAGCTTCTGAGCGCCGCAAGGAAATCCGCTCCGCCGATTCCGAGCCTTGAGCATACGGCATATGCCGCAGATATATTGTACATGCTGTGAACGCCGAACAAGGCATCAGTATACCGGGAAAACTCTATTCTGCCGTCATTAAATACTGCGCCGCTTCCGTCCGCACGGCAATCTGCTCCGTCGTCCGATAAGGTCACGGTGAAAATTTCCGCAGGGCAGCATACCGGTCTTACATCACTTCCGCAAACAAGGAAATCATTCTTTTTCATATTTTTATATATGTTTTCCTTTGCTGCCCGGTATTTTTCAAAGCTTCCGTAATGGTCCAGATGCTCCGGATAAATATTAAGCAAAACGCCGATATGAGGTGATTCGAAAGAATATTCCAGCTGATGGCACGAAAGCTCATATACTATCATATTGTCACTGCCGATTTTTTCCGCCGCATCAAATGCCGGAATACCTATGTTCCCCATTAAAACAGGATTTTTTCCGCAGCATTCAAGAACATGATATATAAGCGTCGTGGTTGTACTTTTCCCCTTTGTACCTGTTATTCCGATAATGCGGTCACGGCAGCAGCCGAGCATTACATCGGTTTGCGAAATTATTTTTTCTCTTTCCGCAAAATCACCAAGCACAACACCGGGGCTTTTAAAAACAATGTCATAGTTTTCCGCCGCCTTCATATAGTCGGCGTCTGAAAAAACCCGCTCAGGTATATCGGACGCACCCTTTTCATCCGCAACCGCAATTTCAGCAAAGCCTCCGGCTTCCTTAAGCAGCCTGTACGTGGAGCGTCCCTCACGTCCGAATCCGAGAATAAGAACCTTTTTCCCGGAAACAAGCCCTTTCACATATTCCTTAAGCATCATTTATCCGCCCCCGTCAGCGCGCTGCGCAGTATTTGTTCAAATTCCGGTTCAAGAAGATTTTCTTCATTGTAATAATCCTCATATGGATTTTTCATGGCAGAATACTTCCTGTACAGCTCGGTATTTTTATAATAATCAAAAAGAAACGGCAGTTCGTCATTGCCGAAGCCTTTTATCGCTTCACAAACAGCAAAATTTATTTCATTCCGGCTTCCCACACATTCAAATGGCTTCTCCGGCAAAAGTCCCGTAAGCTTTTTAAAATCCTCAAGCATCGCCTTGTCATCAGTCATATCACGGCCAAAAATTCCGATAAGCCTTTCATGCGATATGTGAGGTGACATTATAAGGAAAACAAAAAGACATTTCGGGCATCTGCCGCACCAGCTGTCTGTTTTGCTTCCTGCATTGCAGCTTCGGAATACATCATGATACGCGGTAAATTCCGAAAAAAGCCCTGCAATCTGATATTCGCTCAAGGGTCTTAAAAAGCTGAAATATCTTATTCCGCTGCCTATATATTCTTTTTCATAATTGACAAAATCATTCTCAAATTCAAAGCTTTTTGAATACTGATGATTTACGCTGCTTCCGCTGACAGTAGCTTCATTGGCACTGGATTCATTTGAAAGCGCCACATAACGCAGTCCTGCAATACTTGCGGAAATCAGTGACGAAAAGGCAACAATAGCGGAAAAGGGCGTATGCCCGTTAAGAAAGCCCTGTGCGTTAAGCTCAAGCATACGCTTGTCAAGTGTACGTTTTACCCTGTACGCATCAAGTCCGGCCGTTTTCACGGTTGCTTCGGTAGCGCCCCGCGAATTTATGACATATGCCACCCGTCTGCCGCCGTACTTCGATAGCAGCTCAATAGTCACTGCGGAATCCTTGCCGCCTCCGACAGGGATAAGAACACCGCCGCTGCAGCCGGCATCGGATTCACAGCTTTTTTCAGCGCCCTCGGAAATAAGCTTCATAAAGGAATCGGAATCCGCGTTTATGGAATTCACATAAAAAAATTCTCCAAGCCCGTTAAAATAAAGCTTTTTCCACCATGCGGCCTGCCGGACGTCAAGCCCTCCGCACAAAATCCGGACTCTCGGCGGACAAGCTATTTTCCAATAGCTTATAAGCTCTGCCATACCAAGATTGAAAACCATATTGTCCAGAAGGAACTTATCTGTTTTCTCCGCATTCCCCGGAAAAATCCAGTACGGATCAAACTCTGAAAGCCCCGGGATTTCAAAGTGATATATAACTTTTGTTTCATTCTTGCTTTTTTCTATATCATAGCCTCTGTACACAAACTCAGGATATTTTCCCCTTAGCTCCGGATACTTCTCCATATCAGCTGCCTCACATTCCTTTTACTTATTTTCACCAACGCATAAAGCATCATCGTCTACGTAATATTATACGATATTTCACATAAAATGTCAACAAAAAAAGAGATTATTATCACGGTTTTTGAGTAAGTAAACAAATTGCTGACAAAACACCCGCTTTCAGAACACAAGGGGACGGTTCTCTTGTGTTGAATGCTGCTTAAAATAACAAGGAAAATCCCTTAAAAACAGCCGGATTGCTGCTGTTTTTAAGGGATTTTTTTACAACCTTTTTTCGAATTAATAAACACTTCCGAGCCTATAAAGCCTGTTTATTCCGGCAACAGCCTGTTCGGTTGTCAGAAGCTGAGAAGGATTAAACATGCCGTCGGTACCTGTCATAATTTTATTTGCACCGACAAAATTTACTGCGTCCGCGGCCCATTTGGAAACGCTTGCCAAATCAGCAAAATCAACCAAATTATACACGCCCTGCAGCTTTAAAAGCTCTGCGGTTTTCTTAATAATAACTGCTGCTTCCTCTCGTGTAAGCGCATCACCCGGCGCAAAAAGCTCATCGGATTTACCGTTTACTATTCCGAGAGCATGGAGCATATTTATGCTGCTGTCACAGTTTTGCGTATCGGTAAAATAATTGGTCAGATATGCAGTCCCGCTTTCACGGAAATAATCCTCAAGCTTTGCATAATTCATATTAACCGCAATCAAATTTGCAATCATCACGCAAAATGCCTCTCTTGATATCGAACGACCGAACCATTCCATTGTCCCATACGGAAGCAATGAATTTGATGCGCTGTACAAAACCTCGGTAACAGCCCATTTTTCGGAGGGAAACTCAAGAAAATCCATACTTTCGTTTATAGTAAACTGAGAATGTCCGTATTTTTCAGGCGAAGACATAAAGCTTACATACAATTCTCCAATAATATCGTTATCCTCAGAGGCCGTGTAGCAAAGATAATTATCCTGTCCGAATTTTCCAACCTGTACTCCGGAGTTAAGAAAATACGTTCTTTCTCCGTTTGTGGTCTGTAATACTATGCACACTCCGGAAAACGGATTTTTAACAATTCTTCGCTCTAAAGTCATACCGCCCGCAAGCGATATAAATTTATTAATCTGTTCGCCGGAAAGCTTCATGGCCTGCGCCTTCTCAAGGCTCATCATATATCCGCCGGTCACCGTACCGGCATCATAAATCTCCATAGCCTCAAGCATCGTAAGGTTTTTCTCCGGAATAAATTCAGCCCCGGCAGAAGCTGACGAAAGGAGAATAAATGATAAAGCGGTGCAAATCAATTTTTTCAGCATAGAATCAACCCCTATACAGTATACGGCCATAGAACGGCAGTAGTGCCGCCGGGAAGCTCAATGAAAAATTCAAAATTTGACGGATCCTTTTCGTCTACGTAATAGTCAAGCAGCTTAAATCCGGGTATATCGTTTGAATATATCAGCTCATTGTCCTGAACACTGCCTGCGTACTCTCCCTTTTTGTACAAAGTAACCTCTTTAAACGAATACGGGTGATTGTCATTATATTCACGCAAATAGTTTCTTCCGACAGAGATTTCCGGCTTCCAGAGGTATCTGCAAATATCCGAACCCTCAAGGGAATAAACACCCGTGCATATCATATTGTCAAGGAAACACAATCCGTCAACATCGGAGATAATATTTTCCTCGCCGTCCAGGAACAGATTTTCATTGAAATATATCATTCCGTCATCACTGTTATTCGCTTTCATCTGAAAAACATCAACACCGTTATATCTGTAAACCCCTGCACATTTCCCGTCTTCACTGTTGTAGAACACAAAGATTTCCTTATATGAATCTCCGGAAATAACATCCTCAACAGCCACCGCATACGGCTCCTTTGACGCGTCAAGCGCAGAATTAAAGCTCGTTCCTCCTATCCAAAGAGCCGGAACATTCTTTGTTCCGTCCTCAAGAGTTCTTAACGGAACGAATGCCAGTGTATCCGTTTCTCCGTTTCCGTCAAGGTCAAAATACGGTATATCGTTCAAATCAGCGGATACGTAAAAGCCTGCGTCCTGAACTGTCATAAAGCCTGTTTTCCACTGTGAATTGGCCCTGTATGCCTTTCCGGTGGTTGAAATAAGCACTGAATTTCTCGTTCCGTTCCATGTCACTCCGAAATCCATAGCCTCCGAAATAGCACGCACAGGTATTGCCAGCCTGTCGCTTATGAGCGATGCCGGAACATCAAGGGCAACGGGCTTTCCGTTTTTAACAAGATACGGCTGATCGATACTGATTGAAACCTCATATCCGTCTTTTGAAAGAGTTGCGGTTCTTGTTTCGTCATTCCACTCCACAGAAGCTCCTGCCTTTTCAAATACAGCACGTACAGGCACCATTGTTCTTCCGTTTACAAGAGACGGAGACTGATCAAATGTAACCTCTTTATTATCTACAAACACCTTTATCCCGTTGTCTGCCAAAGCGGAAGCTGAGGTCAGAACCGCTATCATACCCGCTGCCATAATAATTCTTTTAAGTTTCATAACAATTTAACCTTCCTTAATAAATTTACATGTTTATTCACCGACAGCTCCTGTTTGTCCGTCGCCGCCGCCCGGTTCGGGAACTGCAGTCTGCTGCGGCGTATCTGCCTTCTGAGGCACCTCCGGCGCCTCAGTTACTGCCGGAGCGTTGATTCCCGGAGACGGCACCGTATCCCCGTCAATCTCAGCCGGCTTTGTCGGGGTTTTTGTTTTCTTTGGTTTTTCCGAAGCTGTTTCTGTTTCTGACGTTTCATCGGGAGCAGCGGTAGCCCTTGATTTTGACTTGTGTCCGCTGCAGGTTTTCTTCGGCTGCTTTCCGTTTACAAAATATGCCGTTATACTGTCGCAGCTTCTTTTTGCAAGATAACCCGTATCAGTGCAAATTTCCGTCTCAACTACATCTGCCGGCTTTGTAAGCTCCTTATCCTCTAGCCCTGAATGAACGCTTTCCATAACCTTTTTCCATACGGCTGTAGATGGATTTGAAGACGCTCCGATGGACTTCGGCTGATCATAACCGTACCATACAGCCCCCACGTAATGCGAGGTGAAGCCCACAAACCATTTATCAATGTTATCATTGGTGGTTCCCGTTTTCCCGAAAGTTTCAAAGCCTGAAAGCTTAGCTGCACGCGCCGTACCGTAAGAATCATTTACCGGAGCTCTCAGAAGATCAGCCATTATATACGCAGTCGAAGCTTTCACCGCCTGAGTGGACGAGGACTGGTTTTCAAGAACAACATTGCCTGACGAATCGGTGACCTTTGTATAAGTATGAGGCTTGAAATACTTTCCGCCGTTTACAAAGACAGCGTAAGCAGCCGCCATTTCCTTGACCGTCACACCTGAAGTCAAACCTCCGAGAGCAAGTGAGCTGTAGTTTTTATCAGCAGACTGAAGCAGAGAAAGCTTAAAATTGTTTTCAAGGAATGAATAAGAACGGTTTATTCCTATCATGTCAAGAACCTTTACCGCAGGAATATTTGAGGATCTCCCGACTGCTTCACGCACTATCATATCTCCCTTAAATCCGCTGTAAGAGTTTGACGGCTCCCAGTTGTCGCTTCCGATTGTTATTTTTTCATCCTTCAGAATAACCGATGCGTCTATTTTCTCAAGATCAAGCGCCGGAGCGTAAACAGACAGAGGCTTTATAGCTGAGCCCGGCTGACGCTTTGCCTGCGTTGCGCGGTTGAAGCCGCGGATGTCGGTCTTTTGCCCGATACCGCCCACAAGCCCTTTTATTTCACCTGTATAAGGGTCAACGATCACCATTGCCGCCTGAGCAGAGCCGCTCGGAAAATTGGATTTATTTTCAAATACCTTTTCAATCTTTTCCTGAATCTCCGGATCGATTGTGGCATGAATTCTGAGACCTCCGTTTGTCAGCTGCTGCTGGGCAAACTCTTTGGAATAGCCCTTAACAGTCTGCAAATCGGAAATTACGTCATTTACAACCTGATCTACAAAATACGAGGACACATCCCCGCCGGAGCTGCTTTTTTTCTCAACAACTTTAAGAGAGCTTGCAACTGCCGAATCATGCTCCTCCTGAGAAATCATCCCAAGCTCAAGCATTTTTCCGAGAACCCTGTTCCTTTTCTCAATGGTGTTTTCGGGATTTACATACGGATCGAATTTTCCCGGCAGCTGCGTTATTCCCACAATCGCCGCCGCTTCGGCAATACTGACCTCAGAGGCCGACTTCCTGAAATAAGTATTTGACGCAGCCTCAACGCCATAGCAGTTATTTGCAAAAAAAGCTATATTAAGATACATGGTAAGTATCTCATCTTTATCAAGCTGCTTTTCGAGAGCAATGGCACGCATCATTTCCTTAATTTTACGCGTTGCCTTTTTATCAGCCTCCTTAGTTATGTTTTTAATAACCTGCTGAGTGATTGTACTTCCGCCGTAAGAGGAATCCCCGACTCCAAGCTTGCTCAGAACGTATTTTACGGTTGCCCCGAAGGTTCTCTTAATGTCAACTCCATGATGCTTGTAAAACCTCTGATCCTCAATTGCAACAGCTGCATTTTTAAGATTCGGACTGATGTCTGAGCTTGACACCCATTTTTTGTTCATAATTGACTTTATCTGCTCAAGCTCAGCCTCATTTCCGGAGCTGTCGGTATACATGATGTAAGACGAATGGTTAAGGGCAAGCTCGCTGATGTTCATGTCGCTTATTTCGGTTGATACTGCCGTATACATTCCGATGCCTACACCCGTCCCGACAATTACGCATATAATTGCCGCCGCAATACACACAATTCCTATATTTCTTAAAACAAGATTTCTTTTTTCCTTTCTTGCCTTCTTTTTGAGTCTTTTTTCAAGACGGGACGAGCTTTTCCTCTGCCCGGCACGCTGCCTGTGCAGCTCCTCGCTGCCCGCTTTATAATCATATTTTCTTTCATCGTCACCACGATTATCCAATACATTTACCCTCCTGTCATCTGAGAAGCTTTTTCAGGCACTGCCGCATTTTTTTTGCGGCAACCTTCACGGATAAATACACCTGTTTATATTATATAAGATAATAATCTTTTTTTCAAGTCTTTTTTTAAAAATTTAATAATTTATGCATATTTATCAGCGATATGGAAAAAAATACAACTATATTACTGAATAAAAACAATAATTATAAGAAAAAGGCGGTGTAATTTATGAAAAGTAAATATATAGCGGCGGCCGTGTGCGCAGGCGTTCTTATTCTGACGATATCCATATGGGTGGGATTTTTATCGGTACGAAACGACAATGACCTGCCGGCGCCTGTTCAGACCGCCGAACCGGCAGTAACCCCTGCCGCTTTGCAGACCGAAGCCGTAATCGTCGAGGAAACGCCTGTTTATACAATAATTCTGTCCGGCTCAACCCTCACCATGCTGTCAGACGAAAAAAAAATAAAGGAAGCTCTGATTGCTCCCGATGTTTTTCCCTCTGCCGACATTGAGGCACTCAGTGCCGGAATAACATATTCATCATATGAGGAAGCCCTGATGGACTGGGAAAGTTTATCGGGTTAATGAAAAATCGAGAAATTAAGCGATTAAAAAAGAAAAATAAAGAATTTAAAATATATTTTAATGAAACCGGCTTCCACTGTCCTATGCAGAATTTGCCTATTTTGAAAAAAAAGTTCATAATAGCATTAGCACTCAACAAGAGTGAGTGCTAACAAAAGTCGATTACGAGGAGGAGATATATAATGAAAATCAAGCCATTGGCAGACAGAGTTGTTATTAAAATGTGTGAAGCGGAGGAAACCACGAAAAGCGGTATTATTCTGACGAATGCAGCAAAGGAAAAGCCTCAGATCGCTGAGGTTGTTGAGGTCGGCCCGGGCGGACTTGTTGACGGCAAGGAAGTTAAAATGACCGTCGCTAAGGGAGATAAGATTCTCATATCCGAATATGCCGGAACAAAGGTTAAGCTTGACGGTGAAGAATATGTTATCGTAAAACAGAACGACGTTCTGGCGATTGTTGAATAATATTTTAATTTCAGGAAGGTGATTAATTATGGCAAAGCAAATTAAATACGGTGAGGAAGCAAGACAGGCTCTTGAGCGCGGTATAGACCAGCTGGCTAATACAGTTAAAATAACGCTCGGTCCTAAAGGAAGAAATGTTGTACTTGATAAGAAATTCGGTTCACCTCTTATCACGAATGACGGCGTAACAATCGCAAAGGAAATTGAGCTTGCAGATCCGTTTGAAAATATGGGTGCGCAGCTTGTAAAAGAGGTTGCAACAAAAACAAATGACGTTGCCGGCGACGGTACAACAACAGCTACGCTTCTTGCTCAGGCGCTTATCCGCGAAGGTTCCAAAAACGTTACTGCAGGCGCAAACCCCATGATCGTAAGACGCGGTATTCAGCAGGCTGTTGATGCCGCAGTAAAAGAAATCGTAGCAAATGCCAAGAAGGTTAACGGAAAAGCCGATATCGCAAGAGTAGCTTCGGTTTCAGCTGCAAATGACGTTATAGGCGAGCTTATAGCTGACGCAATGGAGAAGGTAACGGCTGACGGTGTTATCACGGTTGAGGAGTCAAAAACAGCCGAAACATACAGCGAGGTTGTTGAAGGAATGCAGTTTGACCGCGGCTATATTTCACCGTACATGGTAACTGACACAAACAAAATGGAAGCTGTTATCGATGATGCTTATATACTTATTACCGACAAGAAAATTTCAAATATCCAGGAAATACTTCCTCTTCTTGAACAGCTTGTTCAGGCAGGCAAAAAGCTTGTAATAATCGCTGAGGACGTTGAGGGCGAAGCTCTCGCAACATTGATTGTAAATAAGCTCAGAGGCACCTTCGTAGCCGTACCTGTAAAGGCACCCGGCTTCGGTGACAGAAGAAAGGAAATGCTCCGCGACATCGCTATTCTTACAGGCGGCGAAGTTATCTCCGAGGAACTCGGACTTGAGCTTAAGGACACAACCGTTGACCAGCTCGGACGTGCAAGACAGGTTAAGATTCAGAAGGAAAACACAATCATCGTAGACGGTGCAGGCGATGCTGACGCTATAAAAGGCAGAATTGCAGAAATCAAGTCCGCAATTGCCATAACAACATCTGACTTTGACAAGGAAAAGCTTCAGGAAAGACTTGCAAAGCTCTCCGGCGGAGTTGCTGTAATCAAGGTTGGTGCCGCAACAGAAACGGAAATGCAGGAAATGAAGCTGAGAATAGAAGACGCTCTCGCCGCTACAAAGGCTGCTGTTGAAGAGGGTATAATCGCCGGAGGCGGAACAACCTACATCAATGCAATACCGGCTGTTGCAAAGCTTCTTGACGAAACAGCAGGCGATGAAAAAACAGGCGTTCAGATTGTTCTTAAGGCGCTTGAAGAGCCGGTTAAGCAAATTGCCGCAAACGCAGGACTCGAAGGCTCTGTTATCGTAGATAAGGTTAAGGCTCAGAAGAAGGGCATAGGCTATAACGCTCTTACAGACGAATATGTTGACATGCTTAAGGCAGGTATTGTTGACCCTGTAAAGGTTACAAGAAGCGCTCTGCAAAACGCAGCCAGCGTTGCCAGCATGGTTCTCACAACAGAAAGCCTCGTAACAGATATTCCGGAGCCCGAAAAGCCGGCAGCTCCCGACCCGTCAATGGGCGGCATGTATTAATTCATGAGACAAAAATCCCGTCAGATTCCCATAACCGGAATCTGACGGGATTTTTTACTTTGCCTTAATACGGAGGCTGTCTATTATTTTATCCATCGCCGCGTCATAAACGGTGTTTTTTATATTCTCATGATATATCTTTAAGGCAACGGCAACCTCCTCATCATTCAGCGGCGCACAGTAGTATGTAATATAAATCCTGCCTGTTTCGATGCTTTCCGCATAAATTTCGGCCGTATAACCTTCCATGCCCATCACCTGTGCTTTTTCGGGGGATTTTTCCATTGAAATCTTTACATACGCACTTGACGCGTTAAGCATTCCCGCAATCATTTTTCTTAAATATTCCTCAGGAGTATACAGCTTTTTGTTGAGCCCGTCATCATAATAAGCAAGAGAGTTTTTCGAAACGGAAATACCCTTGCCATCCATCTCGCTTATAAACATTGGCATAAGCTGCGGAAACATTGTGCTGATTTCAAGAACAGAACTGTCATAATACATAGAGTCTGAAATACCTATACCGCTCACTCCCTCGTTAGCGTTCCATCCAACCGGGAGCTGCATTGTAAAATCTCCGCATTCCTGCTCCGAGATAATCTGCAGCATATCAGACACGCTGTCGGCGTCAAGGGCGTCTCCAACCTCATCATAGTTTATCTCGCCGGGAGTAAAGGACTGCACCACTGCCTCTGCGCTTTCGAGAAAACCTGCCTGTTCTCCGTCACGCTTGTCATAATAAAGCACAAGCTCATACCTGTAATTTCCCTCTGTGATATAATAATATCTGTAAATATCCGTATTGTCCCCATAGGATTCGGAGGTCTCAAAGGTCTTTGCGGCGCGTCCGTTTATTACAGTGTCCGTAACAGCCGATACACTTCTTTTTTCGGGATTTACAGTCTGCTCACATATTTTTCTTCTGCTCTCAGCCCAGTCTGCAGTGCTTTGCCCGTCAATGCATGAAAGGGTTGTGATATATATACAGGCGTCATGAACGCCGCGGCTGCCATATAATAAACCAAGGCTGTCATTGTCCTCCTCCTCCGCTTCAACCGAAGAAGGACAGCGCACTGTCACATGGTTATAAAAACCGTAGTATTCATCAACAGTCCATTCACCGTTAAGCTTAATGCTCCAGCTGTAATTCCCGTCCGTATATTCATCCTTCTTTTCCTTCCCGTCCTCAATCGGATTTATTTTTGCTAGGTCAACGGTGTTTTCCTCATCTCCACCTGTGTAGTCAAACTCAAGAGATTCAAGAAATGCGGTTACATCCGGATTATCCTTTGCACCGGCAAAGCTTTCAAAGCCGCGTTCTATTGTTATGTAATACACGTATTCATCGGTTACATAGCCGTAGTACTCCGATATAGCGTCAACCGTGCGGAATTTCGTATACACATACGAAACACCCTTATGCTCTCCCCGGCCTTTATCATACATAACTCTCATATTTCGGGAATATGAATAGCCGCCGTAGGTTTCAGACTGGAGCAGAGCGTAAAGCCGGTCCGCGTCTGTTTTATTTTTATTTTTTTCTGCCTTCAGCGTAATATAAATATCCTCCATGGCAAACTGATATCCGGTGTACATAAAGCTGTCATTCATATCAAAATTGTCCGTTTTTGAAAAACGCCAGTGCTCCTCCGAATGACCGACCTTGCTTTTTGCGGCATACTTGAAAAGAAGCTTGAAATTTATACCTTCGTCAATACCGCCCCCGGAAACTATTACTATCTCTCCGGTTTCTCCGTCATATGTAACATCTGCGCCGAGAGACTCAGCAACAAAGCGGAGCGGAGCCATGATTATTCCGTTTTCTCCGCGCACAGGCGCCTCCGGCATCGGAATTGTGCTGCCGGCAATTACAGCATATGCAGAGCCCGGAGTATAAATCATTTCCACGTCCTCATATGTCACCGTCAATTTTCCGTCAGCCTCTGACGCCTCCGCGCCGAGAGCGCCGACAAGAGTAAAAAATTCCGTCATTGCCACTCCGTGATCGGTAATATAAGCACTCACGGCAGATTCGGGCTGTTCATCATTTATTGTCATGGTACCGGCATTGATATTTATCCTTATTGTATCTGATATAAGCTCTCCCTCCGGAGCTGCTTCTGCCGTTGCGAAAGCAAGCATCGCTGCAAGCGCTGCAGCTGCTATTTTTTTAATCATATCTCTTATCCTCCCTATTATTCACTTTTTTTCTCAGGCTTTTCACCAAGAACAACATCCGCATAAATTATTTCTCCGCCGGTTTTTACACCTACCCTGACAGAATCACCGGGATTATAGCCCTTCATAAGCTCGTTAAGCTCCACTATGCTGTTTACTGCCGTGCCCGCAGCCGAAACAAGGACATCACCTGTTTTGAAGCCCGCACCGGCAAGGGGTGATGTTTTTTCAAGGCTCTTTATCGTAAGTCCTGCTTCAGACGGTACACCAAGCTCCGCAAGCCAGTCTTCCCTGAACTCCGCTCCGAAATAAGGACGTCTTACACGTCCGTTAACCTCAAACTGGTTCAGGACATATTTTACGGTATCAACAGGGATTGCAAAGTTTGTTCCCGTTCCCTCATAGCCGTTTGAAGTAATCCCCACAACTTCACCCTTCATATTTACAAGCGCTCCGCCGGAATTTCCGTGAGTTATGGCTGTATCCGTCTGAATAAGCCGGTAAGGCTCACCGACACTTCTGTTAATACCGCTGATATAACCGACCGTTGCCGAGTTTCTGAGCGAAAAGGTTATTGGAGTGCCGATAGCTATAACCCTCTTCCCCACCGTTATATCCTCCGTATTCGCAAAAGCAGCGACGGGCAAGCCGATTTTTTTGATTTTTACTACTGCAAGATCAGTTTCTTCATCTATATACTTAAGCTGCGCCTCATAGCCCTTTCCGTCGTTCATAACTACAAGTATTGTATTCATATCCTTAACAACATGCGCATTTGTAAGTATTTCCCCGCCTGATTTAATAATTATTCCGGAGCCGCTCATCAGCCCCTCCTGCGTACCGAAATAGCTACTAACCTCCCCCCTGCCGATTATACCTACAACCGTGGGACTTACCGCTTCGATTATTGACGGAATAATGTCATCCTCCGCAGTCCTCGGGAATGCAACGCTTGCCGTTGCTGTTTCATTATTCCACGACACGCTTGCACCTGCCGCCTCAAATACACCTCTCAAAGGAACATATGTTCTGTCATCAATAATAACGGCGTCGGTATCGATATGTACTCCGTTTACCTCAACCGTAGGCGCGGCGCAAACGACGCTCCCTGTAAATATTGTCGCCATCAAAAATACGGCAGCTGCTTTTCTGCATTTTTTTATCATTAAATTTTCCTCCGTCAACCAAATTTTTTAATTCCTGCTTATATATATTGTACCATTATTTTTCATGCTTGTCAACATATTTATTATCCGAAGCTCCACAAAAAAACAGGCAAAACGGAAAATTTTCCATTCTGCCTGTTTTTTTTAATATACTCTTCTTGCACCGACATAACCGTTTTTGCGGTATGCGGTATTTATTGAAGAAACCTTGACAACATCACCTGTCTGAGGTGCATGTATCATCTGTCCGTTTCCAATATATATGCCGACATGATGTATTCTTCCGCCCTTTGCAAAGAACAGAAGATCTCCGGGCTGTAAATCCTTCTTGTTTACCGCCCTGCCGTTGCCGAACTGTGAAGCCGCTGTTCTGTTAACGCTTATTCCCACAGACTTGCAGACATACTGCACAAGACCCGAGCAGTCAAAGCCCTTAGGCGACGTGCCTCCGTAAACATATTTAACTCCGAGATATTTTCTTGCCTGATTAACTATTGCCTGCCCCTTTGAGCTTGCAGCCGGTGTAGTATAGGTGCCGCTGCTGCCTGATGATTTTTTCGCTTTGCTTGAAGCCTTCTTTGCCGCAGCCGCTGCAGCCGCCTTTGCTTCAGCTTCCTTTTTCGCTTTTTCAGCTGCAGCCTTTTCAGCCGCCGCTTTCTCTGCCGCAGCCTTTGCTTCAGCGGCCTTACGTTCCGCTGCCGCCTTCTGAACCGCTGCAACATCACTCTTTGAAACCCATGCTCCTGTCAGCTCAATTGAGGTGGAAACAACAAACCCCGCTTCAAGATCAGAGCCGAAAAATACCTTTGTATAGCCGTTTTCATCATAAAGAAGCACAATATCGCTTCCGTTTTCCAGCTGACCGATAACGGACGAATTCTTTGAAGCTGAGCTTCTGATATTAACATTACCGCCTGTGGTTTTTACCTTGGCCGCTTTGTAATTGTCATAATGCATTGCTGCATAGTCGGCTTCAGCCTTGCTTTCCGTCACATGCTCTTTCATTACATAACCGGTCTTGCCGCCATTGTAAAATATTTTATAAAAGCCCTCTGTGGATTCGGTTATTTCAACGCCATCGCATTTTTCAAGACTGTCTATAACATTTCCCTCTTCCGACGGAGCGTCATAAACATTGAGATTTCCGTAGGTAAGAAGCACATAGCTTTCCTGAAGCGAGCTCTTCTTATTAATAACTTCCTCAAGCTCCTCCTGAGTATATGTCTCATTAAGCTGCTGTGCCGCATCTTCGGGATCAATTTTTATTTCGCTTTGTGTAAACACCATTTCAGCTTCTGCAGAATTGCTGAGCAGAGCGGCGAGCCGGTTGCTTGCTTTAAAATCATAAGCCTGCTTAACCGCCATGGAGCCGATCATGGCAACCGCTGTAAGCGCCACAACCGTATGCTTCGCATTTCTCATGTAATAAAAACCTCCTAAGTATCTTGCCGTATATGTATCATCAAAATAATAAATACATTATACAACATTTTCCGACGTTTGTCAAATACTTTTTTAATTTTTTTGTAATATTCCTGTAATATTAATGTGCTTTTTGTAACATTTCTTTGGGTGTTTTGTCACATTTACAGGCAAAAAATTATTGATTTACACCATCATTATAAAATATATGAGATTAGATTATGTGCTATTTTAACAAAATTTATCTTTTTCGTTCTAAAACACTTTTTGTTGCATTTATATCGCCAATATTACAAATACATGACACAAAATTATTCCCGGCTGTATAAATTGACGAAAAAAACCGGAGGGCGCCATACCTGTCCGGCACAGCCGCCGCTCCTGCCGATTCAATCATATTATGCTCTCGGATGAGCCTTCTGATATACCTCCCTGATATGGGAATCAATAATTGCGGTGTAAACCTGAGTTGAGGAAATATCAGCATGTCCCATCATTGTCTGTATCGACTTAAGGTCAGCTCCGTTTTCAAGAAGATGAGCCGCAAAGGAGTGACGCAGGGTATGAGGCGTAATTTCCATATCAATTCCCGCCTTTTCTCCATATCCCTTTATTATTTTCCAGAAGCCCTGCCGTGAAATATGCCCTCCGGAACAATTGACGAACAGCATTTCCTCGTCTTTTCCGCCCGTAAGAATACTGCGCGACCATAATATGTAACTCGATACAGCCTCCGCCGCCCTGTCTCCTATAGGAATAATTCTTTCGCTTCTGCTTGAAGCACAGACTATATATCTTGCTTTAAGGTTTACATCGCAAAGCCGCAGATTAATAAGCTCCGAAACCCTTATTCCGCTGGCGTATAAAAGCTCAATCATCGCCTTGTCCCTGCAGCCCTTGACATCCTTGATGTCCGGAGCCGATAAAAGCCTGTTTACCTGCTCGGCGGTCAGAACCTTCGGAGGCTTCTTCTCAACATGAGGAGCTTCAAGATTTTCCGTCGGGTCATTCGCCGAATAATTAAAGCTTATAAGGTATGAATAAAAGGATCTCACCGAGGTAAGCATCCTTGAAATACTCGATGCGGCACGTCCTCTTTTTTTCAAATCCAAAAGATATGATAAAACATCGCTTTTCGTTGCCTTTTCCGCTCCGCTTATTCCGCATCCGGAAAGATAATTTATGTACTGTGATACGTCTCTTTTGTATGATTCCAATGTATTCTCGGATTTATGCTTCTCATTTTTCATATATGAAATATATTCTTCAACACAGCAGTCCATTTCCATACTCCTTCTTGTGTAATCCTCCAATCCGGCATGCCGGTTGGTGTAATCATTCTGTTACCTTTGCGTAATAAACCGATAGTAATAATAATATTATTATACCATAAGTAAAAATGCTTGCTCGCAAGGGCATTTTTACGCAGCCGTCAATATGCTCATAGGCAAAATGAAATTTTGCAAGCCGTAGCATACGGCTCAGAGCGAAGCTCCTATAAGGATATTCTACCATAAGTAAAAATGCTTGCTCGCAAGGGCATTTTTACGCAGCCGTCAATATGCTCATAGGCAAAATGAAATTTTGCAAGCCGTAGCATACGGCTCAGAGCGAAGCTCCTATGAGGATATTATACCACAAATTTTGAATTTGTGAAGTCTTTTTTTGAAATTTTGATTGGTAATTTAATATTATTTTACACTTTTATTACAAACACATTACATTCTTGCGGAAATAAACTTCATAAATATTGTGGTCGCATAGCTTTGTAAAATTGAAACGACACAAAATATAGACAAAAAAATAATCAAAATTAAAATGTATTTTTTTAAAAAATTTTTTTTATTTTCTCTGCTCAAAAAAGACATTTTTAGTGAAAATGACGAAAAAACTATAAGCGCAGGCAAAAAAACAAGCATTTCCGGCAGTAACGAAATGCACGCAAATGCACCCTTATATCCATATATCTTATAAAAGCACGCCGCCGTATAGCCCGTAACAAAGCCTCTTTTTGATACAACGAGCATATTAGGTATAAATCCCGGCAGCGCGCATCCCGAAACCGCAAGAATAAGCCATAAAATTCCATACTGCCTAACAGAGCTCAACAAAACCGTTCTGTCCGCACCGGAAACATTTCCGAAAAAGCCGCTGAAATAACCATACAGCTCTGCGCTTTCCTCACCGGAAATTCCCCCGGCGCATATGCTCCCGAAAACAGCACCGGCGGCAAGAAACAGCGCCGGAATAACCGCAGCTTTCATAACAGCCGAATAACTCATATTATCAAACATCTTAAGCCGCCTCCCCGAAAAAACTGACGGCATTTTGCCGCTTATAAATAATATTCCGGTAAAGAAAAAAATATAACTAAAAGTAAGATACAGGTAACTTCAATCTTAATGTCAATCACAATACTTACAAAAACTCTTCCGGCTTGTCCGCTTGCCGAGAATTTGGTTGCAGCTGTTGAACAGAAGCCGGATGCTTAAAAGGCAATTATCACAAAATATACTGTATATAGTTGTGCATATCAGAGAATTTTAATAAATTATTCCTACATTCTTGAAAAATCTGGCCATTTATGTTAAAATATTAGCAGAATATATAATATTATGAACAGGCGGGGTAATATGGTTCTTTAAAACTTAATAGGAGGTACATTTTATGTTGCGGTTTATTTATTCGGGGCAGAAGTCAGGTCAGTATAATTTACTGCTTTCCTTTCTTTTGCCTTTTTTATCTGAAAAAATATAGAAAGGACTATTAAACATGAAAATAATAAAAAAACTTATTTCAGTATTGGCAGTTCTTTCATTTTTTTCTGCGGGGACATATGCAGAAGCGGATGTTTCCAAGAATCTATCGTATAAGGCAACTGCCGACAGCGGAAATATTTCTGTAACAGAGGATAAACTAACAGGACAGACTGATTATTCGAATCTTAACGTAAATGTCATTAAAGACATTAACGGTCAAAAAACAGTCATATACAGCGGAGCTTTAGGAGGATATGCAGACGGAGCATTTTCAAATATTGATTTTTCTGAAAAGGATTTTATTTTTATTCTTGATTGGAATACTATGGGAAATGAAGCAATATGCATTGTTCCTGTATCCGGCAAAATAAAAACACCATTTAATACCTTTTCAGTAAAAAACACTGCTGATAATTTATTCCGGCTTGATGATGCCTTAGCACACACCGAAATTGTCGATGGTATTAACAAAAAAACATATAATGTTAATGTACTTCCTGATGAATATTTAGAATATATGGAAACATTGGGACGTGAAAGCGGAAATTACGGAGATGGCTCAGTTCCCGCTCCGACGATTACATATGATTACAGCATCAGTAAAATAAATCTTCGGGATAATGAGGATATGCCGTCAGACCGCCTTGTAAACGGCGGAGTTTTACAAAGCGTTACGGTTGAAAGCAACGGCATAGATGATAATGTAATATTGGCCGTTGCCGAATATAATGGTTATACTTTGACTAAGCTGACTTCCTACAGTATAAATTTGGAGAATAATAAGGATGTTGTTATGACAGGCTATAAACTGTCCGATATAACGCCGGACACTTCAATTAAGCTTTTTGTGTGGGACGCATACTGGGGTACAAACCCAAAGGCAAATCCTGTAACCTTATTCCCCGAAAACGATGTGGATATATCAATAAATTTCTTATATGATGATATTTATTCAGAAAAAGAACTTCAAGGCGGACAAACCATAACAGCTGAAATAACTGCAAGAAGTACAAAATGGTGGCCGCAGGCAATGAGCTTATATTTTGCACTGTACGATGAAAATGATAAGCTTGTAAGCATTGCAAATACAAACAGTTCAATTATAAGCGATGGTAATTATCAATTTTTATCTGTCGCATTACAGCTGCCTGATAAGCTGCCGGCAAACTATAAGATAAAATCGTTTGTTTGGAATACTCAATCTATGCATCCGTATATGGAAAATGAAACCATATCCTGCACCGATGATTATTATGCTGACAATATTTCAGAAGCAAAAACCATCAATATCTCAAAAGCTGTAAAAGGGCGGATTAATACGGATAACGATTTAGATTATATAAAATTCGTTCCTTCATCAACTCAGGACTGCTTGATTCAAATTTCGGGGAACGGTCAAACGGCAGGAACATTATATAATGCAGACGGAGATATTATAACATCAATCGATAATTTCTCCAATCAAACAATAGGTGCTCTTACGGAAATGACACTGATTAAAGACCAAACATATTATCTCGGTCTCAGCGGAACGGCTGAAAGCAATTATACACTAACCGTTGCGCCGAACAATAAATCAAATGACAGTATTTTTGTTACCGGCAGCGGCATAGCTGCCGAGGGCTCGGCAATCTCAGACAAAGCTCAGACCTTTAAGGCTGAATTGATTTCTTCCGACGGTACTGCTATATGCACCCGGGAATTTAATTCTGATGCAAACGGAGGATATAATTTAGAAATACCGGCTGACATTTCAAACGGAGAATATTATTTTATTATTTCGCAGAATAATACCGTAAAAAAGCTTTGGCATATAAACACATTAGTCAACAACAGCACATTTGAAGCAGAAAAAGGCGAATATTGTATCATACCTATTGCCGCCTCAAATACAGCATCGCTTGAAAATGTTGTTTTTTCTGTATGCTATAATGCCGATGATTTTGAGTTGTATGATGCATGCGATTTGACAGCCGATACAGAAAATACTGTGACAGAAATTTCTGACAAGCAGATAAGGATTTTGAAGGTATGTCCTTCTTATATGGCGTTTGAAGCAGCACAGATTGATTCAAACGGTCAAAATAATATTATTAACACGGTAAAACTAAAATCAAAGAAAAACGCTGTTATAAAAGCATCTGTATGCGCATATACAGTACAGTAGAAAGGAGCTGTGAAAATGTTAAAAATCAAACATTTTGCGAAAATGACAGGCGGCATTATTGCCTTTTCACTTACACTGTTATTGAGCTTCACCTCATTTGCCGCTCCTGTGACAAATCTGCCCACCGCAGTATCACAGCCAAACGGCGAGGAATTAAGCCTTTTTGTAAGCGGTGATGAATATTTTAATTATCTGCACGATGCAGATGGAAATATCATTATGCAGAATTATGATACAGGATATTATACTTACGCAAAAATTGAAAACGGCAAAGTCATTGCCGGAGATGTGACAGTAACATACAATTCAGACGAGGGTCCGATGCCGGTCAACCCAAGTACAATTATTTTTGAAGATATTCCGGAAAGCTACATACAAAATATATGTGAAAATTCGCCGCTGAACAATAACGCGGAAATGCTTTTGAATTCACGGGGACTTGTTAATGAAAGAAAAACTCATCCGTTTCTGAATGAGACTGTAAACAATATTGTGATATTTATAGATTTTCCGGATGTGACCTTTAACTCATCTCTTGATGCAGAGTACTTTAACAGTATTCTTAACACAAACGATAACTCTCTGAAAAGCTGGTTTGATACGGCGTCATACGGCAAAACATCGTTGGTGTCACACTTATATCCAACGCCTGACGGAACTATGCTTGCAACATATACGGATATATATCCGAGAACAACATATCAGGTACATCATAAGGATGCAAACGGAAATGATGTCTACGAGCTTAACGGAAAAACCATAAGCAGAACAGCACTTGAACATGATTTGCTTCAAAGAGCCGTTAATGAGGTCAGCAGTCAGATCTCCGAAGAATTAAATATAGATATTGACGAAAACAATTATGTTGACAGCGTTACATTTATTATTGCAGGAAACAGCGGAGCATGGAATACTCTATTATGGTCTCACCAATGGTCTATGTCCAGGGATGCAAAAATTAACGGCAAAAAAGTATCTACATACACTTTTATTATGGAAAATGAGGTGCGGCCTAACGGACGCTATGATTCTGTTTTACAGCATGAACTGTTTCATCTGTACGGAGCGCCTGACTTATATCATTATAAAAGCGGATACGGAACCGTTGTCGGACGATGGGACAATATGGATAGCTCTGCAGGGCAAATGACATGTATGTATTTAAAATATAAATACGGAAATTGGATTGATGAAATCCCGGAAATAAAAGATGATACTCTAACATATACAATAAATAAAAACACGCTGCCAGCCAATAATTGTTATGTTCTGCGCTCCCCGTACTCTGCCAATGAGTTTTTTGTAGTTGAATACAGAAAAAAAGAAGCCCCCTTTGAAGACACCATCCCCGGTGACGGTGTGGTGATATTCAGAATAGACTCTCGGTTTAACGGAAACAGCTCATATAACGGCACAACAAGATTTGATGAGGTGTTTGTTTCACAAAATCCTCCGGCAAACTCGGCACGCTATCCGTATTACAGCGATACAGTCGATTTGAAATTGCAGGACGGAACGGACGCAGGTATTACATTAAATCACTTTGTGCTTTCTGGCGATACAGCTTCCTTTAAGGTGTCATTTACATATGATAAGTTAATAGATCGCTTTATGGATAAAAGAGTTGCAGACGCTGTATGCGCACAGTTAAACAAATCATATGATGAAGTCACAGCAGAGGATTTACAGTCAATTACATCTATTACATTAAATCCTATAGGCACATATGATTTATCTGTTGACTTAGATGGAATAGAATATTTAACAAATTTGCAGTCTCTTATAATGAATGACTGTAAAATAAGTGATATATCTGCGCTGAGTTCTCTGACTCACTTAGAACATCTTGAGTTAAAAGACAATGAAATCGAGGATTTTTCACCATTAGAAAATCTTACCTCCCTGCAATGCCTTAAAATCAGAGGTAATATATCAAACGACTATTCTGCCGTTGCAGAGTATTATAACAGTATTGCAGAAAAAGATTTTTCACTGAACAATCAAGATGATATTGTATTCAGAGTGCCGGATTTCAACACCGAAAATAACATTGGAGACATACGCATAGAATGTTCTGAAACGGTGCCGGAAAAAATACATATTACAATTGAAAAATATGCTGCTGACGGTACATTGCTCACCAAATCAAAACATGAAAATTTCAGTTGGACACAAAGCAATCCAACACTTTATGTTTCATCTGATTTTAATTGTAATGACGGAGCATATATTGTAATAAGCGCATATGAACGCAGAAGGTTTTCAAAGTTAATTTCAAAATGCACAATAAAGCCCGTTGCTTTTGATTTTACATACTTTGAATGATATATTTGAAGGAGGTCTTAGATAATGTTTAATAGATTTATTAGTGCAATTATCGCAATAACATCTATTTACATGTTTAATATTGTATCCTATGCAATGCCGGGATATATAAGCAGCGTTACAATATCAGGCAGTGCAGAGCTGACAATGCGCATAGGCGATGAAATCACGTTGGAAGCCATAGCAGTTCCGGAAGGCTTTGAACATGCGTATATGGTCTGGAGTACTGATAATACAAATGTCATAAGTATAGACGGAGATGACGGAACCACAAGGTTTGAATCGGCTCAAAGCAGCGCAAAGATAAAGGCATATGCCGCAGGTACAGCAATAATTACTGTATATGCAGCCTTGGAACCTAATCCTGATGAATATGCCGAACATGCTTCGGTTACAATCCATGTGACAAACCAAGAAAGCGTCTTAAAAAATCAATGTATCCGCAGCGGTATATATGATTTAGACGGCAAAATGCAATACCTTGCCGATGTGCTTGTTTCTGAGGTAACAGTTAATGCTTCGGCAAATGCATTGGTACAGCAGGAAGATATTCCGGAGCAGGAAGATATTCCGGAGCAGATTTTATCAAATGCAAACGACGGCGAACAGTTTCTGCTGACGGACATAAAAACGGATAACGAAGAAAACCCGTATCCCGGTATTGAAAAGACGAATGTAACTGTTTCATTACCGAAGTCAAGCGGCGGACCGGAGCAAAGCTTAGGTAAGGATTACCGGCTGTTTTTTGCCGAAGCCGAAAACGCACCGTTAACCGACATCACCGACAAAATAGTAATCAGCGACAAATCATCAGTCACCTTTGAAGCTGAAAAATTGGGTATATATGTTCTGTATTTTACCCCTGATGTTTATGATGTTGTGTTTTACTCTGAAAATCCGATTTATGATGAAGGCGGAAATATAACAAATCCCGAGTGCATTTACAAAGAAATTACAGGTTTAAAAAGCAATGACGCAATAGATTTTCCGCCTGTGCCCGAAAAAGAGGGATATGTTTTCACAGGGTGGAAATCACTTATTGGCAGCGGAATTCACTATACCTTACCGCAGCCTTTATATGCTGTTGATAACAGTGCGTATTATGCCTCATGGTGTCCCGAAGATGAATATGAACCGATAAAAATTGAAATCAGCTCCGACAGCATTGTAAAAGGCAAAGAGGACGGCAAAAAGATAACACTTAAAACCGACTACGGCATATTTGCAAGCGGTGAAGATTTTCCAAGCAAATGGCGTGATAATTATGATGCGGAAACTGATGAAGCGATAAAGGCCGAAATACTTGCCGATTGGAAATCCAAATGGAATATCGTAGGCTGTGATGATATTTTAATAGGGTCAGCACAAAGAATTGACGATAAAACAGTTGAGCTTACATTATCGGGAAACAGCAGTAATGTTTATAACAGCTGCGAAATTTACATTGAGTTTAACAGCTCGCTGCTCCTGCCGGAGCCTTACGAGGAAAACGGAGAGCTTGTATACTCGAATGACACCAAAATACAGCAGGATGCAGACGGCATCAGAAAACAAATGTACAGCTCCGACAATGCCGTTACTCTGAATAAACAAAACCGCCCGAGCAGCGGCGGCGGTGGCGGCGGCGGTTTTGCCGGCTATACCGTAAAGTTTGAAACAAATGGCGGCAATGCAATTAAAAATCAAACCATTAAAAGAAATTCCGCTGTAACAAAGCCTGAAAATCCCGTAAAAGACGGATTTGAATTTGCCGGCTGGTATAAAGATAAGGAATTGACTAAAGAATATGATTTTACCGCCAAAGTAACAAACAGCTTCACGCTTTACGCGGCATGGACTGACATTGATATTTCCAAGCATCAAATACTGTTGACAATAGGCGAAAAATCAGCTACCGTTTTCGGTGAAACAAAGTCAAACGATGTTGCTCCTAAAATTGTAAATGACAGAGCAATGCTTCCGGCGCGGTTTGTCGCCGAAAGCTTAGGCGCTGCTGTTGAATGGGATAATGACACAAGAACAGTTACAATCACAAAGGACGATATATCAATCATTATTACTATCGACTCCAAAACCGCTATTGTAAACGGTAAGTCTGTTGTTCTTGACAGTCCGGCATTTATTGAAAACGACAGAACCTATACTCCTATTAGGTTTATATCTGAAAATTTAGACGCAAAGGTTGAATGGGAGCCGGAGACTCAAAAGATAATTATCACAAAATAAATGTATGCAGTTGTGCATATAGGAGATTTTTAATAAATTATTTCTATTGTCTTCAATATAATGTTATGAACAGACGGTATAGTATGTTTTTTTAAATTCAATAGGTGGTGTTTTATGTGAGAAAGATTATATTGTTGCTGTTATGTACTTTGATACCGGCCATGCCCATTAATGTATTTGCTGCGGGTGGTGGAATATATGTTGGAGATAACAGTAGTGAAACGCTTTTTACAGGCTCGGCATCTTCGCATTATTTGCTTCTTTCAAGTAATGGTATTGTTTCGGCGTGGGGCAAAAATACTTATGGGCAATGCGGCACAAAGCCATGTGACGAAACCAACGAAATAAATTATATTGATTTTGAAAACAAGGTTGTAAAAGTAGCTGCAGGAAATGATTTCAGTCTTGCATTGGATGAAAATAATATTGCATGGGGCTGGGGAAACAATATTAGATTTCAGCTTGGAATTTCAAGACCGACAGATATAAGTGGTGTTCCCACATATTTTACTAAGCCGGAAAAAATCGCTGAAAATGTAATTGATATTGCAGCAGGAGATAACTTCAGCATTTTGCTGAACAAGGATGGTGAAGTGTTGTTTTCCGGAATGTCAGCGTCTCATACTTTAAGAAAACTTAAAATTCCTGAAATTGGTGACAGCATCCCCAAAATCAAAAAAATAAATGCAAGCTATAATAACTTTGTTGCTGTAAGTGAAGATAATTACGTGTTTTACGGCAAAGCCGACAGACAAAGAGTGGATGTTATAGAAATGCCTGCAGTTGACGAGGTTCAATCAGCCGTTAGCGGAAAAGAACATTTAATAATACGATGCCTTAACGGGAATAATGTAGAGTTTTACGGATATGGTGACAATTCAAAGAATCAGTTGGGTATCAAAAATACATCTTATGCTTCTGAACCGATTTTGTCATTATCAATCCCTAAAGAGAAGGGTCAATACATAGCTGAATTCGCAGGTGCATATGATACCGTCGTAAATGTTTGGAACAACCTTTCCGCATCTGATAAAATGGCAGAATATCGTTGGGGGACCTCTCTTGTTTTGGAGGCAGATGGTCAAGATGTGGCGATGATTGACCAAACAACTATAGAAGAACCGGAAGAAGCTGCAGTAGACTATCAGATGATAGCTGTCGGCAACGAAAAAAATATCGGATTTAATTTTATGACAAATGAGATTGTGTTATTTAACTATTCTCAAGCACCACAAATATTTCCGCTGATTAAACCCGCTGATGAGATAAAAACGATGTATGAATACCAATATAAAGATGTTGATTATCATACATATGATGTTAATTTCATAAAACTAAATGAGGATGCATTTTTAAGCGAAAATTCCGATGAAAAATATTTGTATTGGGAATACGTAAACGAAAATCAATTCCGAGTGAAAATAAAAGATTTCATAAACGGAATAGGACAAAGCGGATTTAATCCCTCGATCAGTACCGTTATGCTCAGCAGGGAAATAACCGGAGAAAACAGGCACATTGGAACTTACGGACCGTCTATCTGGAATTTTAATATCAGGAATGAGCTTTATAAAACTGACACTTTGGAGATAAACCATAAAAGCGAAAACGGTGTGGAATTTACAGTTTCTTTGTTTGAAGTAAATCGTATGGAGGAAAAACCGCTTAATATTTCGTCAGATGTGAATGTTTTTTATGAAAATCCGGGAGAAATAACTGAGAATACAAAGCTTGGATTGTATTTATACGGATTACCAAATGGTGTAACGGCAATGATATCTGATATATCTGATAATACATTTAAAGTAACCTTGTCGGGAATTTCAAAGGATGATTTGGATTATGATTCAAATATTAGGCTTTGCTATATCAGAGCCGGCGAAAATCAAATCGGTGGAGCTGTTGTCGGGGAGTTTGATCTAAATGAAAATACAGTCATTGCAGGAGATGAAGCTATAGACGGATTTACTATAAAAGCGCTTGAAAACACACCCGAAATTCTTACGGTTTCAGGTTCTTTGACAAAAGGTAAAGAGGACGGCAAAATAATTAATGTATCCATAGCCGGCGGAGTGTTTAAAGATACTCTTTCATCGGATAAGTGGGTTGTATCAGGCATTGATGGAGTCAGTATTCAATCAGTCAAAAAAATTGATGATAATAATGTAGAACTGACGCTGTCGGGAAACAGTAAAGATAAATATACAAATGCAGCGTTAAAAGTTACTTGTGATTCATCTCAGTATTCAGACAGCAGAGAATATGATGAAAATACCGGAAACTATTTTTATAACGATTTATCAACATCAAATACCATAGAAGTAAAAAAACAAAGTAAAGGCTCCGGCGGCTCATCAAGCTTGTCTATAGCTAAACCAACATCAAATGTAAAATCCGGCGAGGTCGCAAAAGGAACAGCTATAGAGTTATTAAGCTCGGTAAATAAAGCTAAAATATATTATACAACCGATGGTTCGCAACCGGATAATAAAAGCTTGTTATATCAAGAGCCAATTAAAATAACAGAAGATGTAACAATAAAATTTATTGCGGTTTCAGGCACAAAAAAATCAGCTATACAAA
The DNA here is from genome assembly GCA_017935675.1 of Clostridia bacterium. Lineage (GTDB taxonomy): Bacteria > Bacillota > Clostridia > UBA1381 > UBA1381 > RGIG9115. The sequence continues at coordinate 77,206 of JAGBHE010000008.1, forward strand.
CAGTGGCATATACAGTAAATAAAGCTGATATATCATTAAAAAATAATGCTCAAGAAATAAAGTATATTGTACTTGAAAACAGCAATGTAATCGAAGCAGATAAAGCAATGTCAAGGTATGAAATTTTATTGGCATTGTATCGGTTATTTGATATTGAAGATATGAGTGTAATATCTGAATTTACAGATGTTGCTGATGACAATGCCGATGTTGTAAATTTGTTTGTCGGAGCAGGTATAATCGAAGGTTATCCGGATAATACTTTCAGAGGTGAATCGGGTATTACAAGATCTGAATTTGTTAAGATACTGAGTATCATGTTGAATGCGGAAAAATCAGACACCACAGCATTTAGTGATATATCCGGTCATTGGTGCGAAGAATATATAAATAATTTTACAAAGTTAAATTTGGTAAATGGTTATCCGGACGGTACATTTAAACCGGATAATATAATCACCAAAGCTGAGGTTATTGCAGTTCTTAACAGAGTTGCAAATAAAGACACAGAATCGATTGAAAACATATTTTTCGACAATCTGGATGAAAGTCATTGGGCATATAATGATATTTGTGCAGCTGTAAAGGCCTGAATAAAATCATATCTCCAATTTGCTAAAAACTAAATTATGCTCAATTGTATTATTTTTCGGGTGCAAAGACAAAAATCGTCAAGGTTCGACAGAATCTTGACGATTTTTACTTATTACCTCTTCACTATTTCCTGAAATTAAGATAGTTTTCAAGGATGATACACGCCGCAACGGTATCAAGAACCTTTTTTCTGTCTTTACCCCTGGTATTTGTTACATTAAGGATACCGGAAGCGCTGACGGTGGAAAGACGCTCGTCCCACAGAATTATTTCACCGTCAAATATTTTTGCAAGCTCGTCCCTGAAGGAATAAGTAACCTCTGCGCGAAAGCCCTCGGTTCCGTCCATATTTTTCGGGAGTCCCAACACTATTTTCTCCGGCTTATACTTTTCTATAATTGCGGAAAGCTCCGCAGACAGCCGTTCTGTACCCTTGTTTTTTATCGTGCCGACTCCCTGAGCCGTCATGCCCAGGGGGTCGGATACAGCAACACCCACGCGGCTGTCACCGTAGTCTATCCCAAGTATTCTCATCGTATGTTCTCCCCGCTGTACAATTCCTTAATTCCCTCCGCCATTGACACGAGGCTTGCCTCTTTTGCTATAATCTCACCATGCTCCTGAAGAAAGGTTTCGGAATATATCATACCTCCGAAATCCGTACAATGCTCACACAGAACACAGTGCGATTCCTCAAAGGTTTTACAGGCTCCGAGAATAAAGTACCATTTATTATTATACCTATATAAGCTGCTGACCCCCAACGCACCGCTTCCCATATGCCTTAACGCACCGCAGAGATTTGAAAACTCGTCAAAGGAATATCTGTTCTTTGCCGGCACTCTTCTTGCTGAGGAAACCTTAACCTTTTCCGGATTGATTTTTTTCGGCAGCGGGCTGCGGCACGTTTCATTTTTCATTCTGGAAATGTACAAAGTAATTCCCGACTTTGACTGAACCGCTTCAACCACCACCTGACCGCTGTATGGATTAAAGCCCGTCTCCTTTCTGACATTTTCCATTATATAAAACAAGAATTTATGCAGCTGCGGAGAATCAGGCGAAAGCGTCTCCGGCTTCAGGTTATAATATAAAAGGTCATTGATTGTAAGAGTGACCTTTATTTTCTGATTTTCAACAATTTCAATTTTCATTGCACAATACCTGCGCAAACATTGCGCACCCTTCCCTTGATTTACTATACTATTATACTATACTATTTCGGTTTTGGGAATAGGTATTTTAAAAATTTCATACTTTTTTAAAAAAATAGTGTGCAATGTGTGTTATTTTATGTATATTTAACTTGATTCAGGCAAAAATATATCTGTAATATCCCATTAAATAACATGTCAGCCGGGAAACAATGTTTGAAAGGAATGATTTTTTTGGAAAACAAAAAAAAGAAAAAGAATAATACCGGAGCAGGCTTCTACATAGCACTGTGCTGCTGTGTAGCCGCTATCGGTATCGTAGGCTTTGTAAACACAAGGCGCAGGCAGGCATCGGAAGAACTCCCCGCTCCGACAGCACGTTCAATGCAGCTGCCGACAATTACAATTTCACCGGATTTAAAGCCGGAAAGCAAGCCTGTCAATGATAGCATTGAAGCGCAGGCACCAAAGCTTGAGGAAGAAAGCGATACATCTGACGCTGCGCCTGCTTCTGCAGCACCGGTGCATACAAAAGCTCCTGCGGCGGCAACAGAAGAACCCGACGTGATTGAAAGCGGCGAGGATTTAAGCTTTTATGACGGTAATGTTGTTGAATCAATTTCAATTGCACAGCAGCCGAAGTTCATAATGCCGGCTGACGGTGAAATATGCTGCGGCTTTTCAGGCAGCACTCTTTACTATGACAGTGTAATGGGAGATTTCAGAACCCATAACGGAATAGATATAAAAGCAGCCTCCGACAGCAACGTCGTTGCAGCGTATGACGGCAAAATCGAATCGGTTTATACGGACACCCTCGGCAAAACGGTGTTGCTTGACCACGGAAACGGCTTTAAAACAAAATATTCAAATCTTGATGATATCGATAACCTCTCAGAGGGAATGGAGCTTAAGCAGGGTGATTTTATAGCACATGTAGGCTCCTATGCTTTCGGCGAAAATACAACCGAGCCCCATCTTCACTTTGAAATAATAAAGGACGGGGAATTTGTAAACCCTGAGGATTATTTTGAATAATACCTCAGCAATCCGCGGATAAAAAAGGCGCAGGATATTAATATTGCAAGGGGCAGCACCCTGTCATTCATATATTTGACAGAGCGCTGCCCCGTATTCAGTGCAGAATAACTGAAAAATAAAAGCTCAATGTATGATTTATCAACGCTTTCTTTTTCTAAAATAAAATACGGCTGCGGCAGCAATTACAATCAGCAAAACAGCCGCAATAACCGGCCATACCTTTTTATTATCTTCCGCGTGACTGCCGTCGCTTTGATTTTGTTCCTCCGTCTCCGGCTTTGCTGTCTCAGCCGAGGAATCCGGCACTTCGGTTGAAGCCGCAGAAACGGATTCCTCCGATTCGGGTTCGGTCTTGGCATCTTCCGCAGGGGCTGATGAAGACGGTGCTGACGGCTTCGCGTCTGACACTGCCTTATTGCTGACAGCTTCTGAAGGCTTTGGTGAATACGGCTCAAAAACAGCGCTTTGAGCTACCTGTTTTAACGTATCAAGCTGCTGAGCAGTAAATTCCTTTCCCGTATAATTAAGTGCTCTTATAAATATAAGCTTTCCGCTCTGAACTGTGCCGTAGGTTTGAAAATACAGGCTTCTGCCGTTGCTCTCGTCCGAAAGACTGCCGCTGATTTGAGCAAAGTTCCCGTTTGCAAGCGTTACGGGTACGCATGATGAAATTTTTGAAGCTCCGTCCGAGGCAGCAGCATTTCCTATCTGCTCTGCGGCAGCATTCAGCTGTTCTCCGGAAACAGCGTTCAGGCTTCCGCCCTCTATTCCGGAATTGCTTACAGACATTACAACATACTGAACAGCCTGAGTTTCATCCACCATAAATGAAATCAGATATGTATTCCCCGCAACCATGTTATTGTACAATGTTTCACGGTCGGTCTGAAGCATGGAAATCAACGGATTATCCTGCTTTAAATCCCTTGTTGCGGTTTTAGCTCCGTCCGGGAGCACAATTGATTGTATTCCGCAGTCTGACAGCTCCACCCTTTCAGAAGCAGACGCAGACGCCGTTGATAGTACTAATATAATAAAAACAAATAATATTTTATTCAGTATCGTTTTCATATAACCCCTCCGAAATAATTTTTTTGCTTTCTTCATCAGACAGACTTTCCACATCGCGCAGACGCCGTCTTATAACATTTGTGCGGGTTCCTATAAGCGTATCCAGTTCTCCGTCTATCTGACCGAGTTTTTTTCGCGTTTTCTCAAGTATGTCGGAAAATTTATCAAACTCTGTCTTGACAGCGCCTAAAACCTTCCAGACCTCTGAGCTGCGCTTTTGTATGGCAAGAGTTCTGAAGCCCATTTGCAGACTGTTCAGCATTGCCGCCATAGTACTAGGGCCTGCAATATTAACATGATATTCCCTTTGCAGGACTTCCACAAGCCCGCATCTTACCGTCTCAGCATAAAGTCCCTCAAAGGGCAGAAACATAATTGCAAAATCCGTTGTGTCCGGCGGAGCTATATATTTTGTTTTTATATCCTTTGCAAAGGATTTAATTCTTGCAGAAAGCTCAGAAGTACAAAGGCGTATTTTTTCGCTGTCCGCGCTGTCATATGCCTCCTGAAGCTTTATATAACAATCTGCCGGGAACTTTGAGTCTATAGGGAGATATACCGGATGCTCACCGTCACCGGGAAGCTTTACCGCAAATTCCACAACCGCACTGCTTCCTGGCACAACAGCATAATTTGTTTCATACTGATCCGGAGATAATATGTTATCAAGTATTGCGCCCAGCTGAATTTCACCGAGAATACCTCTTGTTTTAACATTTGACAGCACCTTTTTAAGGTCTCCCACACCGGCAGCAAGACTCTGCATTTCTCCAAGTCCCTTATATACCTGCTCCAGCCTGTCGCCAACCATTTTAAACGACTCGGACATTTTTGACTCCAGTGTTTTTTCAAGCTTCTCGTCAACTGTTTTCCGCATTACCTCAAGCCTTTCATTGTTATCACGGCGTATGGCTTCAAGGCTTGCAGAAACTGCTGTCCTTAAATTGTCAAGCTTTTGTTCATTTGTTTTTTCGAGAGATAAAAATCGTTCTTCAAGAGCATGAAGCCTGCCGTCAAGGCTTTCAGAAGCGCTTCTTTCCGCCTCGGCAAGTGTTTTTCTTATCTCCTCAAGCCTTCTTCCCTGCATATCTCCGATTGCACTTTGATTTTTTGACAGCATATCAAAATAGTCAGGCGTTTTCCCGCTGTTTTTTATTCCGAAAACTATTATCAGAATAATCGCTGCCGCAAGCATGGCTATAATTATATATTCGGTCATATCTCTCAAACCCTCCGTCTGCATTTATCCCTGCAAAAGACACAAGCCGGGAAGGGATCGGCTCCTTTCTCCGGCTTTATTTTTGCGTCATTCTTTAAAATAGTCAACTGCGGCGCTTATCGCTTCATCAATACTTTTAAGCTCCGGCTCAGGCATCGTTCTTTCCTTAAACTCAACTATTCCGTCGCCGATTTTCTTACCTACAACGATTCTTAAGGGTATCCCTATAAGATCGCAGTCCTTGAACTTAACTCCGGCTCTCTCCGCTCTGTCGTCAAGAAGCGCTTCAAGTCCCGAATCAAGAAGCTTTTCATACAATTTCTCAGCCGCCTCGGTCTGCTGCTCGTCCTTGTAGTTTACAGGCACTACGCATACCTGATACGGAGCTATTGAACGGGGCCAGATTATACCGTTTTCATCATGGTTCTGCTCAATAGCGGCAGATATACACCTTGTTACTCCTATCCCGTAGCAACCCATAATAACACTGGTCATGTCACCGTTTTCATCAAGCGCCTTAAGCCCGAGGGCGTCGGAATATTTTGTTCCCAGCTTAAATATATGACCTACCTCTATTCCCTGCGCAGTCTTTATTTGCTGTCCGCAGCGGGGGCAGACGTCGCCCTCCTCAACAAGGCGCAGATCCGCAACCACATCAGGCTCGAAGTCACGGCCGATATTTACATTTCTGTAATGACGGTCGGTTTCATTTGCACCTACAACGAAGTTTTTCATAAAGGTAACCTCTTTATCGGCGTAAACGGGGATTTCAAGACCTATAGGACCGGCAAAGCCTACCTCTGCATGGGTCAGCTCACGGACAACAGACGGAGCGGCAAGCTCCGGGTCGTCGGTACAACCCACAAGGTTTTTAAGCTTAACCTCATTAATCTCCCGGTCGCCCCTGACCATTACGGCTATATACTTATCATCCGCCTTATAAATAATTGTTTTTGCAAAAACATGGGGCTCTGTTCCAAGAAATTCTGTCAGCTCCTCAATAGTGTGCGCCTTCGGCGTATCAATCTTTTCAAGAGGCAAATCCCCCTCCGGGAACTGCTTTTCAGATACAATACACTCTGCCTTTTCATAGTTTGCCGCATAGCCGCAAGCGTCACAGTATGCAATTCCGTCCTCTCCGACAGGAGATTTTACCATAAACTCCTGGCTTCCGCTTCCGCCCATTGCTCCGGAATCCGCGTCTACAATCGTAAAGTCAAGTCCGAGACGTGTAAATATCCTGCAATACGCATCAAACATGGCTTTGTACGATTTGTCAAGCCCCTCTTTTGTCAAATCAAAGCTGTATGCATCCTTCATAACAAATTCACGGCCGCGCATAAGCCCGAATCTCGGACGCCCTTCATCACGGTACTTTGTTTGTATCTGATAAAGCGTCATTGGATATTCCTTATAAGAACGTACCTCATTCAGCACTGTTTCGGTAAAAAGCTCCTCATGTGTAGGGCCAAGACAAAAATCCCTGCCGCTTCTATCATGAAGCTTGAACATGCTGTCACCGAAAACCTCCCATCTTCCGGAAGCCTGATAGCTCTCAGCCGGAAGCAATGCCGGCATAAGGAGCTCAAGTGCTCCGGCTCTGTCCATTTCCTCCCGGACAATGTTCTCGACCTTTTTAAGAGTGCGCAGCCCCAGCGGCAGATATGAATATATTCCGGCGGCAAGACGTCTTATCATTCCTGCCCGCAGCATAAGCTGATGACTTACTATTTCCGCCTCTGCAGGCACCTCTCTGAGGGTCGGCATTAGCAGCTTTGACATTCTCATATGTTTCAATCCTTTCGTTTAATAATTGTCGCCCTTTATCAGCGTTCCGATTCCTGATTTTGTGAATATTTCAAGCAGCAGGCAATGCGGTATACGCCCGTCTATAATATGAACTCCCGTAACGCCGGAATCAATGGCGTCAATGCAGCCAAGCACCTTTGGTATCATTCCGCCGCTTATCACTTTATTGTCTATCATTTCAAGAATTTCGTTCTTGTGTGCCTCATAAATTATATTTCCGCCGTCATCCTTTACGCCCTCAACATCGGTCAGAAGAATGAGCTTTTCCGCATGAACCGCTGCGGCAACCGCAGAAGCTACAGTATCGGCATTTATATTATAGCTGTTACCCTCATCATCTGTTCCGATAGGAGCAACTACAGGTATATACTGGTCGGAGGCAAGCAAATCCAGAAGACAATGCTTGATATAAACTATATCACCCACATAGCCTAAATCCTTTTTTTCGCCGCCAAGCTCCGTATATTTCTTTTTGCACTCTATAAAGCTCCCGTCAATACCGCAGATACCCACAGCCCTGCCGCCTTTAGTATTAAGAAGCGAAACGATTTCCTTATTGGTTTTCCCCATAAGCACCATCTGCGCAATGCGCATCGTTTCTGCGTCGGTTTTCCTGAGACCGTTTATAAACTCACTTTTAACACCGTGCTGGTCAAGCTCAGCGGAAATATCAGGTCCGCCACCGTGTACTACAATAGGGTTAAGACCGATGAACTTAAGCAGAGTTATATCCTCCATAACGGAATTTTTAAGCTCGTCATTTATCATAGCGTTCCCGCCGTATTTAATTACCACCGTTTTTCCGCTGAATTTTTGTATGTACGGCAGAGCCTCTATAAGAATACCCGCCTTTTTAATTAATTCCTCCATAGCACCAAACCACCTTTAAATCAATATTACAGATAAAATCCGGGGAAGGTAAGTCCCGTTCCCTCCGGCAAGCCGAACATAAGATTCATGTTCTGCACAGCCTGTCCGGCAGCGCCTTTGACAATATTATCAAGGGCGGAAACCACTACAGCCCTTTGCAGACGTTCATCGGCAACAACACCGATATCCACAAAGTTAGAGCCCGCAACATGCTTTGTTTCAGGCAGCTCGCCGGCTGCCAGCACTCTTACAAAAAACTCGTCCTTGTAGAAATCCGCGTAAAGCTCCGCCAGCTCCTGCGTTGTACAGGGCTTGTTCAGATTTATATAAATCGTTGCAAGTATTCCCCTTTTCTGAGGAATAAGATGAGGTGTAAAGGAAATCATAAGCTCCTCACCGGCAAGCTTTGAAAGCTCCTGCTCTATTTCTGAGGTATGCCTGTGAGTTGCAACCTTATATGCCTTTGAATTTTCCGTACATTCGCAGAAGTGGTACGGAAGTCCGAGTCCGCGTCCCGCGCCCGTAACGCCTGATTTTGCATCAACTATTATGTTTGAGGTGCTTCCGAGTCCGCTTTTCATAAGAGGTGCCGCTCCGAGAATAGAGCAGGTAGTATAGCAGCCGGGGTTCCCGATAAGTGAGGCATTTTTTATTTTATCCCTGTGAAGCTCGCAAAGGCCGTAAACCGATTTTTTCAGAAGCTCGGGAGCAGAATGCTCAGCTCCGTACCATTTTTTATAAACCTCCGGATCATCATATCTGAAATCTCCGCTCAGGTCAATAACCTTAACACCGCGCTCGCAGAGGCCGGGGATTACTTCCTTTGACGCACCGTGAGGAAGGGCTGTGAATGCCACATCACACTTTGCAACAGCGTCCATATCAACCTCTGTGCATTCCAAATCAAGAATATGCCTAAAGTTTCTGTACACATCACTTATGTTCTGTCCGCAGAAGCTGTGCGAACCAAGTATTTCAAGAGATACCTCCGGATGAGAGGAAAGAAGCCTTACAAGCTCAATTCCGGCATATCCCGTAGCTCCGAGAACGGCAGCTTTTATCATTTAAATCAAAACCTTTCATTAAAGAGTACAGACAAACCCAAAGGATTTGTCTGCAGTTATCAGTTGTTTTCTAAGTTCACGGCGTCCTTGTGCGACAAGCTGATTTTTCCCGTTTTCTTATCAACCTCCATTACCTTAACAAGAAGCCTGTCTCCCTCCTTAACAACATCCTCAACCTTTTCAACTCTCCTGTTCGCAAGCTTTGAAATATGGCAGAGTCCGTCCTTTCCGGGAAGGATTTCAACAAAGGCACCGAAGGCAGTTATTGTTTTTACAAGACCGTCATATATTTCCCCGACCTCAGGCTCCTTAACAATAGCCTCAATAGCCGAGCGCGCCGCGTCTCCCGATTTCTGATCGGCTGCAAAAATATAAATTGTGCCGTCCTCCTCAATATCTATTTTAGCACCGGTGTCGGCAACAATTTTTTGTATAACTTTTCCGCCCTGGCCTATAACCTCACGAATTTTATCAACATCAATTGTCATGGTATCAACCTTGGGAGCATACTTTGAAAGCTCACCTCTGGGCTTATCGATAGCCTTAAGAAGAACATTGTCAAGAATAAACAGTCTGCCCTGTCTTGTCTTTCTGAGCGCCTCTTCAATAACCTCGTAGGACAATCCGTCATTTTTTATATCAACCTGTATAGAGGTTATACCCTTCTTTGTTCCGGCAACCTTAAAGTCCATCTCACCGTAAAAATCTTCAAGTCCCTGAATATCAACCATTGTTGTAAATCCTGTTTCGGTTGTGATAAGACCGCAGGATATGCCTGCAACCGGAGCCTTAATCGGAACTCCTGCCGCCATAAGAGCAAGGGTCGAACCGCATACGGAGCCCTGCGAGGTAGATCCGTTTGAGCTGAGAACCTCGGAAACGGTTCTTATGGCATATGGGAATTCAGCCTCTGAGGGAAGCACGGGCACAAGAGAACGCTCAGCAAGGGCGCCGTGTCCGATTTCACGTCTTCCCGGTCCTCTCGACGGTCTTGTTTCACCGACTGAATATGATGGGAAGTTGTAATGATGCATATATCTTTTTGTTTCTTCATTATCAATACCGTCAAGCTTCTGAATCTCAGAAAGAGGCGCAAGGGTTGCAACGGTAAGCACCTGGGTCTGACCTCTCGTGAACAGACCTGAGCCGTGGGTTCTCGGAAGAAGATCAATCTCGGCGGCAAGGGGTCTTATCTCGTCAAGACCGCGGCCGTCAACACGTCTGCCCTCAAGCAGCCATGCACGGACTATTTCCTTCTGCATCTTATAGATTATTTCGCCGATATCAGCAGAAATTTCGGGATATTCCTCAGACAAAGCTTCAACAACCCTGTCGGTTATAACTCCAACCCGCTCGTCACGAACATTTTTATCATCTGTATCGAGAGCGTGCTGCAAATTTTCATACTCAGCTTCCTTTATTCTGTCATAAAGCTCATGATCTATATCATGATGCTCATAGTCGAATTTCTCTTTTCCGATCTCGGATTTTATACCGTTTATAAAATCAACAAGCTCAATTATCGTCTTGTGGGCGAACTTTATTCCGTCCAGCATAACATCCTCAGGCACCTCATTGGCTCCTGCCTCAATCATAACGATTTTTTCACGTGTTCCGGCAACGGTTACAAGCATTTCACTTTTATCTCTCTGTTCCTCAGTCGGATTAATGACAAACTCACCGTCAACAAGTCCCAGCCACACACCGCCGATAGGTCCGTTCCAGGGGATATCGGATATGGAAATGGCAACAGAGGTTCCGATCATGGCGGCAACCTCAGGTGAATTGTCCTGCTCAACAGAAAGCACTGTTGCAACAACGGAAACATCATTTCTCAGGTCTGACGGGAAAAGAGGACGTATGGGACGGTCAATTACACGGCTTGTAAGAATAGCCTTTTCACTGGGTTTTCCCTCTCTTTTAATATATCCTCCGGGGATTTTGCCGACCGAATAGAGCTTTTCCTCGTAATCAACCGACAGCGGGAAAAAATCAACTCCTTCACGGGGGCTTCTTGAAGCCGTTACGTTTACCATAACAACGGTATCACCGTAACGTACAACACAATGTCCGTTAGCCAGCATACACATTTTACCCGTTTCGATAACAAGCGGTCTGCCGGCAAGCATTGTTTCAAAAGTTCTGAACATAGCAAATACTCCTTACATAAAAATATACCACGGAGATAATTTTTAGCGAATAAACACAGCGTAAAAACAAAGATAATCGTTCCACAGCAGGCTTAGAACCTATCTGTCATACAAGCTTTATACGCTCTGCTTATTTGCTAAAGCATTATCTCCGGCAGCTGACTGATAATATTATAGGCAAGCGACCGCAAATAAATACATACCTGCAATCGTTTGCCCATAAGCGTGTGCGCAAAACAAAACGCTTTGCGGTAATATTACTTTCTGAGACCAAGCTTTGCAACGAGATTTCTGTATCTCTCAATATCCTGTGATTTCAGGTAATTGAGAAGTCCCCGTCTTTTACCAACCATCATAAGAAGACCGCGCCTTGAATGGTGATCCTTTTTATGATAGTTAAGATGCTCATTGTTCAAATGATTGATTCTCTCTGTGAGAAGAGCGATCTGAACCTCCGGAGAACCTGTATCTCCTTCATGAGTAGCATAGGCAGCAATAAGCTCCTGCTTGCGTTCCTTTGTCATGAATTTCACCTCCTATAAATTTCAAATGATCCCCGCACGCTGAGAAACCGTTGGTGAATCGGTTATCTAAGACCGCGGTTAAAATAAAGTTTTTAGCCTCTGTTGAAACGTTTGTTAAACTTCTCAACTCTTCCGCCTGTGTCAACAAGCTTCTGTTTACCTGTAAAGAACGGATGACAGTTTGAACAAATTTCCACCTGGATATCTTCCTTTGTGGAACCGGTTTCTATCACCGCACCGCAGGCACAGCGGATTGTTGTCGGCTTATAATCGGGATGAATTCCTTCTTTCACTTCGTTTCATCCTCCCTTCTTATATTTGGCCGCGCGTATTTACCGCCAAAAGCCATTTATCAGTATATCATATATTAAGCAGTTTTGCAAGTAGTTTTTTTTATTTTTTCTGCTTTTTTCTCAAAATCGGTATTTTGACCATTTTATTACCCGACTTATCCCCATTTTGCACATATTTGAAATAAAATAAAAGATTGATTATTTCCGATTTTTGTGGTAAAATAGAAATTGGAGGTATCATGCTTTGAAAAATATAATTATTATAGGCTCCGGACCGGCAGGGATTTCAGCTTCCCTTTATACTGTCCGGGCAGGAATAGAAACAACAATAATATCAAACGGAGAAAGCGCGCTTCTTAAAACGGGAAAAATCGAAAATTACTACGGTTTTTCCGGTACGGGCCCGGAGCTTTACGAAGCCGGCCGCAGGAATGCCTCAAGACTCGGCGTAAGCTTTATTGATGATGAGGTTGTATCTGTGAGCTCCGAAGGGAAAATCACCGTAACAACCACAGGCGGAAAATACTTTGCAGACGCAGTCATTCTTGCAACGGGGGTTTCAAGAACGGGAGCCGCCATACCAGGCACAAGGGAGCTCGAAGGCCGCGGCGTAAGCTTCTGCGCAGTATGCGACGGATTTTTTTACCGCGGACGCGATGTTGCCGTCATAGGTGCCGGAGCATATGCCAAAAGCGAGGCGTCTGAGCTTATTCCCCTTGCCTCCTCCGTTACGGTTCTTACAAACGGCGATCGGCCCTCAGCCGAATTTGACAAAAGCGTCAGGGTTCTGACAGAAAAAATCGTAAAAATAGAAGGAACAGACAGAGTCACGGGTATTTTGCTTGAAGACGGAACACATGTTGACGCCGCAGGAGTTTTTATTGCCCTCGGCACGGCAGGTGCCGAAGCCCTTGCAAAAAAGATAGGACTTCTTACGGAAAAAGGCTCAATCATGACAAACCCGGACATGTCTACAAATGTCCCCGGCGTATTCGCTGCAGGCGATAACACACCCGGAATGCTGCAAATTGCCAAAGCCGTCTGCGACGGCGCTGCAGCCGGCACCTCGGCAATTAAATATGTCCGAAGTATAAAAAACAAAGAGGATAAATAATACGATGAAAATAATTTGCACATATCATATTGCTTCCGCACCGACAGCAATATGATATGTGCAAAAACAAAAATATCTGATTTAAACTGAAAGAAGGCTTAAAATGGAATACATACTTAAAACACCTATTGCAGATGATGACCGTGAAAGGCTCAGAGCCGGAGACAGGGTTCTGCTTTCCGGTGTGATTTATACAGCCCGCGACGCGGCACATGAGCGCATGACCCGTCTGTACTCAGAGGGAGAGCCTTTCCCGATAGACCTGGCAAGCGCCGCCGTTTACTACGCCGGACCATGCCCTGCAAAGCCCGGTGAGGTTATAGGCTCCTGCGGACCTACAACTGCCGGGAGAATGGACGCTTACACGCCCCTGCTCCTCGACTGCGGTCTCAGGATTATGATAGGAAAGGGCGCGCGTTCAGATGCAGTCATGAAATCAATAGTAAAAAACAAGGCAGTTTATCTCGGTGCTGTCGGCGGCGCAGGCGCTTTAATTGCGAAATGTATAAAAAGCAGCAGCATTGTGGCTTATGAAGACCTCGGCACTGAGGCCATACGCAGACTGGAGATTGAAAATCTTCCCCTTACGGTACTTGCAGACGCGTCCGGCGGAGACCTGTACGCGGAGGGAATTTCAAAATATAAGGCATTGCTCGGCGAAAAACAGACAATTTATTCATAAAAAATATTTTTTTTAAAAAAAGGTATTGCAAAATTACTTATTTTATAGTAAAATGTATTCATATAAATATGTAACGGAGACTGATATGAGAATTATTTTAGCAACAAAAAATGACGGTAAGGTCAAGGAAATGGCTGAAATACTGTCCGAATACGATATTGAAGTCATATCCCAGAAGGACGCCGATATTGACGTTGACGTTGAGGAAACCGGCTCAAGCTTTGAGGAAAATGCGGAAATCAAGGCACGTGCCGTGGCAATGCTGTGCGATGAGCCTGTGCTTGCCGATGACTCTGGGCTTTGCATAGACGCTCTCGGCGGGAAGCCCGGAATACTTTCCGCACGTTACGGCGGCGAAAAGCTCCCGTACAGCGAAAAAATAAAAGGTATACTCACCGAGCTTGAAGGCGTTCAGGACAGAACCGCACGCTTTGAATGTGCAATGGTGCTTGTATATCCGAACGGGAAAAAAATCTCATCTGCCGGGGCTGTATCAGGAAAAATTCTGTATGAACCAAAGGGCACGGGCGGCTTCGGATATGACAGTATTTTTTACTGCGATGAGCTTCAGAAATCCTTCGGCGAAGCCACCGATGAAGAGAAAAACTCAGTAAGTCACAGGGGCAGGGCCCTTAAAGAGCTGTGCGGACAGCTTATTAAAATAAAGGAGTGAACACTCAATGGAAATATTCATGGAATACATTGTAAAACACAAAAGAACCGGAAAAGATATGATGATGGTGGCAGGAATTATTCTTCTTGCTGTTATTCTTGCTCTTGTTTCATCAATCATGCTGACGGTTCAGATGCTTGCAAGCCTGTGGCTGCTTGTTGTCGCCGGAATAGTGTACGGAGCTGTCATACTGATTAAAAGAACAATTGTTGAGTTTGAATACATTCTGACAAACAATGAGCTTGACATAGACAAAATCATGGCAAAAAGCAGCAGGAAAAGAATTATTACGGTAGATCTCAAGGAAATTGAAATCTGCGCTCCGATAAACAGTCCGGAGCATAAGTTTGAATATGAAAATACTCAGGCAATAACAAAAACCTATGACTGTATCGGTGATGGAATAACGGACATATACTTTATTGACACAAACGGCGAAGGCGGCAGGGTCAGGATTTTGTTCCAGCCGCCATACAAGCTTATAGAAAGCGCCAAAAAATTTAATCCGAGGAAGATTTTTATAGCTTAATCGCCGTCAGGTGCTGCGCTGAAAGCGGCAGCACCGTATTTTATTATAATGGAAAATGGAAAATTGCGGTTGAAAAACTTTGTTTTTCTTAATAATAATTACGAATTCCGCATTCCGAATTGCAATGCATGAAAGGAGCCGGTTTGTATGTACAGAGTATGCAGTGCTGCCGAAATGAGGCAGGCTGATAAGGACTGCATAGAAAAATGCGGCATTCCCGGTATAATTCTTATGGAAAATGCCGCCATGGGCTGCGTTGAGGAAATTATAAAGGACTTCGGAAGCGTATACGGTCTTAAAGCCGCATGCTTCTGCGGCAAGGGCAATAACGGCGGTGACGGGCTTGCAATAGCCCGCCTGCTTTCAAGGCGCGGAGCTGAGGTCACGGTATTTCTTACCCACGGCGACAGCTACCGCGGTGACGCGGCAATAAACCGTGAAATAATTTCACATATGGACTGCACAGTTTGCCATGTACAGGAGGATATACGTCTCAGGATTTCTTCATATGATATAGTTGTTGACGCCATATTCGGCACAGGCATGTACGGCACTGTTGATGATGAAACCTACGCACTTATCGAAGCCATAAACGAATCCGGGAAATACGTGCTCAGTGTTGACATTCCAAGCGGTGCGGCTGCCGATACCGGCGAGGTCTGCGGGATATGCGTAAACGCTTCAAAAACAGTTACCTTTGCCGCATACAAAGCAGGTCTTCTCATGTTTCCGGCATGTGATTTTGCCGGAGAAATAAAGGTTTGCGATATCTGCACGCCGGAAAGTGTGCTCTCCGGCATAAACAGGTTTTGTATTGATGAGGAATTCGTCAGCAGGAGTTTTCCGCCGCGCTTTAACAATTCACAAAAAGGAGATTATGGCAAGGTTCTTATAATCGGCGGCAGCATAGGAATGACCGGTGCTCCGGCAATGGCTGCGGAGGCTGCTCTTCGGACAGGAGCGGGGCTTGTAACTGCAGCCGTCGGGAAATCCCTGAACTCCGTCTTAGAGGAAAAGCTTACCGAGGTTATGACATATCCCCTTGAGGACATGGACGGACACCTTTGTGCAGCTTGTGAAAATGAGCTCGGAAGACTTATAGACAAGGCAGACGCTGTTTTATTCGGACCCGGTCTCGGCACAAGCGATGACATATACTCACTTCTCGAATACGTTATGCGCCGCTGCTCTGTTCCTCTTATAATAGACGCCGACGGTCTTAATGTCCTTTCCCGTAACATAGGTCTTATTGAAAGCTGCAGCTGTAATCTTATTTTCACTCCCCACGAGGTTGAAATGAGCAGACTTTGCGGAGAAAGCCTTTCCGACATAACAGACAACAGAATACAGGTATCAAATTCCTTTGCTCAGGAATATGGAGTAACATTAATTTTAAAAGGACATCATACAATTGTAACAGCAGCGGACGGTACGCAATATATTAATATTACAGGCAACCCCGGTCTTGCAACCGGCGGAAGCGGTGATGTGCTTGCCGGGATTACGGCTGCCCTTGCCGCACGCGGTATTTGCGAGGATATTGCCGCGGCGGCGGCAGTATACATTCATGGCAAAAGCGGTGATCTTGCCGCGGACAGTCTCGGGCCTGACAGCATGACTGCAACCGACATAATCAGATTTTTGCCTCAGACAATAAAAAATATGCGGATGGCAGAAATTACTTGTGGAAAAATGCAATAAGTTATGGTATAATAATCGTGTCAGCGCATTGCAATTAAAAGGAGCAAAAATAAATGAGAACTTGGGCAGAAATTAATCTTGACGCTCTTTCGTCCAATTACAGACAAATCAGGCAGCATATAAACGCCGATGCAAAAATTATGGCCATTGTAAAAGCTGACGCTTACGGGCACGGATTTCTTGAGGTTGCGCGCACTCTTGAACAGGAGGGCGTTGACGCTTTTGCCGTTGCCCTTATTGAAGAAGGGCTTCAGCTTCGCCGTTCCGGTTTTTCTCAGCCCATACTGATTTTAGGCTCTATTCCTGAGGAGCATTATGCAGCCGCCGTTCAGAACGGAATTTCCCTTACGGTTTTTTCAATTGAAGCGGCAAGAAAAATTTCGCGGATTGCGTCAGCTTTGGGAAAGACTGCAAAAATCCATATTAAACTTGATACAGGCATGTCGCGAATCGGCTATGTTATTGATGAAAATAACGATGCGGTTATTGATGAAATTCTGAAAATCGCCGCACTTGACAGCATTAAGCTTGAAGGCGTATTCTCTCATTTTTCAACCGCAGACGAATACGATAAAAGCTACACATATCTGCAATTCAAAAGATTTACCGACATATGTGAGAAGCTCCGTGAAAACGGTCTCACAGATATAATAAGACATATTTCAAACAGTGCGGCAATTATGATGTATCCCGAAATGCATCTTGACATGGTGCGTCCCGGAATAATACTTTACGGGCTTTATCCGTCTGATGAGGTTGACCGCAGTGTTCTGCGCCTTACGCCCGTTATGACCCTGAAAGCGAAAATAACACATATAAAGACCCTGCCGGCAGGCCGCGGCATAAGCTACGGCAATGAGTACATAACCGATGGAGATACGCGCGTTGCGACAGTCCCCATTGGTTATGCTGACGGGTACGTGCGCGCCATCGCAAAATGCGGCAAAATTCTTGCGGGAGGAAAAAAAGTCAGGATTTTGGGAAGAATTTGTATGGATCAATGTATGATTGACGTAACAAATGTCCATAATATTAATGTAGGTGACGAAGTTATTCTCTTCTCTGACAAAGAAATTTTGGCTGACGATGTCGCAAGATGGATGGGCAGCATCAATTATGAGGTTGTTTGTCTTGTATCAAAGCGTATCCCCAGAATATATATTAAAAACGGGGAGGCGGTTCGGGAACTGAATTTTCTTAAAAATTAAAAACGCCATGAAAATATCAAAATTTGAAACAGGGGGCCTGATTGCTTTGTCACAGAAAAAAGAAGCCTCGCGTGTTTCCTCTCTTGAGGATCAGCTAAAAAAAGGCTATGCGGAAATGGCTGAGCTTAATCTGGAATTGGCACAGGAGTGCGTTAATTCGGATAACGAAGCCTTAGACAGCTTAGAGGAAAAACTGATGGAGAGTGAGTAGTGGTGATAGTAAAAAGAGGAGATATTTATTATGCCGACCTGAGTCCCGTTGTTGGCTCTGAGCAAGGCGGTATAAGACCCGTTCTGATTATTCAGAACGATGTCGGCAACAAGTTCAGCCCGACGGTTATCGCCGCGGCTATTACAAGCAAGATAAATAAGGCAAAAATGCCGACGCATATCGAACTCTCGGCAAAGGACTACGGCCTGAACAAGGATTCCGTAATTCTGACCGAACAGATAAGAACTCTTGACAAGAGGCGCCTTAAGGAGAGAATAGGCAAGCTTGACGGAGAATTAATGGATAAGGTGGATGAAGCGCTGTCTATAAGCTTCGGACTTAGCAGCGTATAAAAGGAGCGGATTGTTCAGATGAAGATAAAAGCAGAAAAGCGCCGCATATCGTACATAACGGTATGCGGCTTTTTTTACGCGGTTATTGTTTCTCCCGACTCTTATAAAATTTTATTCACTTATTGAGCACAGGAGAACCGTCCGAGACCACTTGTGTTATTTATGTAGGTGAAATTCATCAATTAATTATCGCTTATACAAATCTGAATAATTGTATGTATTTTACATTATCTTCTTCGGAATATCTTTCTCCGAATTTTACAAATTGATTTGGTTCGGAAGAATAGAATTTTAACAGTTTTTCTTTATCTTCACTTTCAAGATAAACAAGACCACCACCAATATCGTGCTGAACTGCGGTCAAAATATCAAATGTAAAGTCCATCAATTCACTTCCGCTTAAAATCTCATCAGTTTTAAAATTATCATTTTTCCCGAACTGTGCAATTAAGAAAGCCGATACCATAAAACTATCAGTATGTTTGTCAAGTCTTGAATACCGTTGTACCTTTTTTCTTGTTGTATTAGATAATACATCATTGCGAAGCTTCAATGCTTTGTGAGTCAAAGTAAATATTCCTGCAATTTTTCCGTTATCACCATACACCAGATATGTAATTGACATTTTCTTTTTAGCAAAATCTATTGCATTTCTTTTGACAAAATTTTCAATCTCTAAATTTCTTGAACATGAAAATTTGGAGAGGGCGGCGCTTACCGCATCCTCTCCTACAGAATCAATCATATCTAAAATATTTATAACATCATAATTCATCATTCGTTAGTCAATCCTTTTTCAAACAATGCTCGTATTGCCTCTTTATCTCTCAGAGGAGGATTTACTTTTGATGTTGGCACCCTTTTAGGCAGTCTGCTTGCCTTTTCAAGTGCATCCACAAATATTTCAGCACTTTTTCTGTCTTTAATTTCTACATTAGTAAAAATGCTTGAAGTAGCCATATAAGCTCGCCTCCTTAGTTAGTTTATGTATAATTTAAAACCTTATACATCAAATATATCATAACACTAAAACCTTGAAAAGTCAATGATTCGCGATGATTTTGCAAAAATTCAGCATTTCGACAAATTTTCTATAATATATTATATTCTAAAAGAACGCATTAAGTTAATTAAGTTATTTTTAGCCGTGAGAAAATTACGGCAAAACAGTTATTGTTTCTCCCGGCTCTATGGACATTATCTCGCCGTCTTTTGCAAACCACAGCTTAACAGCTGTCGGATTATGTATAATTTTACAGTCAACACTTGTTTCAAGCCGATTATACGCCGTTACATAATCATAAATCTCAATGTTTGTGGCATACCATATATCATCTCTTCCGCCAGTGAGCTCTGCAAACTCTTCTAAAACCTCCCAGTTGTTATTATTATTAAATTCATAGCTGTGTCCCCAAAGATAAAACATATTGCAAAGCCCCCAGCGCGGCTGCTCCTCAACAAATTGCTTTGCCAACTCCATCAGACGAGGGTTTATGTGGTGGCAGGTTGCCCCAAGCCTCAGCCAATCATCAGGGAAATTAAACCGTTCACTTGAAACAGTGGTTCTCGAATATGCAATACCCGAAAGCCTCAGCGCCTCAACAACCTCATCATTAAAGCAGCCGAACGGATATGCCATTCCGCGGGCAATAATGCCAAACTCCCTTTCTATATTTTTTCTGTCCTCAAGCACCTCCTGAAGCACCTGGACGCTGCTCAAAGCCTGAATCCACGGATGTGTTACGGTATGCAGTGCAATCTCATGACCGCCGGCAGAATAAAGCTTTTTTGCCTCAGCCGCATCCGTCAGATATCTGCCGGATTCAGAGCTATTCTTATTCTCCGGAAGAAAATGTGAAGAATTGATATTAAAGGTAGCCTTTAACCCGTATTTATCAAGGATCTCCACCATACGTATGTCATGAACCGTACCATCGTCATAGCTTAAAGTAAGCACCTTTGCCTTCCCCTCCGGGAGTCTCATCATCATAGTCATTCTTGTTTCCTCCTCTATTTAATCAAGCTTGCCGTCAAGCATTCTATCCGCTGTCAGACATGTAAAGGCAAAGCCTCCTGCAAGTATATCCTCAGGTGATTTGTCTGCAGCTCCAGCAATATATAGAGCTGTCATTCCTGCAAATTCACAATGTTTAATATTGCCCCGCAGCTTCTCCGGAATAATATACTTTTTTTTATCGTATGTCTCCGTACCAAAGACCTTGTCTCCCGAATATCTGTAAACATGCGCTTCTGTTATCCTTGTTCCGAATCTGAAGAGATATTCAAGGTCCTCAGCCCTGAATATATTTTCTGACAAAGCAATCCTATCCCATCTGCAGCCCGTCGGATAAGCAGCAATCTCACCGTTTTTGTCCACAATGCATTTATTTGTAAAAAAACCGTCGGAATCATAAACATTTTCTGCTGCGGCAAGCCCGTATTCATTAAGTGCTGTTTCAGGTATTATTCCCTCCGGCAGGCTTATAACAGTTCTGCCCTCCTTGTCAATAAAGGCGCCGAAGCGCTTTTCTCCCTCAGACCATGAAACTCCGCACAAGCCTCCGCCATTAAACGGTCCTTTATAATATGAATAATCGCCGAGAAGTCCGCTGCCGGAATTAAAATCGGAAATAACGGAATCATATTCCGTTTCGGTTACATAGCTTCCGTCAGCCCGTACAAAGCGATATGTAAGACTTTCTGCCCGGCGTACAAAAAACGTGTCCTCATGGGCAAGACTGATGCTGTCATATTCATTCGGAAACACCGTATTTCCGTTTATGTCTATAACACCGTGGAGATACCTGCCTGCTTCAACAGGCAAAGCCGTGCTTATATAATCTCTCCCGATAAACGCTCCGCAATAGCCGGGGGCCCTGTCAATAAGCTTTTCATAGGTGCTGCTGTAAAGGGTGAAATCGCCGCCATTGGTGTAAGTAATTCCGTACACTGCCCACTGTCCTTCGCCGTTTTCAATCAGACTCATTCCCTCAAACCTGTCAGTAAGCTCTATTCCGTCCGGTGTTGTTACGGAATATCTGAAATCATATTCATCAAGAGTCTGACGTCCCACGTAATACTGGGCAATAAAATTCCCGTCAGGAAGCTTTTCAAGCGAAACAGCCTTTGGAATCCGAACGGTATCTATATTCCCCTGCATATCCATGCTGTGACATAAGCCTTTCACATCGCTGTAATACATTATGCCGTCTTCATAAAACACAGTGTTCCAATAGCCCCAATTAAGCCCCTTGGGCTCAAGTCTCTGCGACATGTCAATATCGCTTATAAGCTCCCAATCAGTATTATATATGTACACATGATGCGGCAGATCTCCTCCCTCATCATATGAACGTGTAATACTTGTATACATAATATACTTGTCGACTGCCTTTATATAATACGGTCCCGTCACATTTTCAAGCGCCGGAAGAGTTGCTTCAAGCTCACCGGTAGCCTTGTCATGTATCATCATCATGCCCTGAGACATGACAATATAAAAATCATCGTAATTGTAAAACTCAGCTTCTGCAGGATATGAACCGAGAAGCTTGTCCTCTCTGTTATAAAGCTGCAATCCGTCCGAGCGTATAATGTATCCGAAGTCTGCAAGCTCCGCGCTGCCGTCTGTTTCCGTATAAACTACGCTGTAATCGGCCTGGGCCGCGTTTGCGGAAAATATAAATACAACAAACGCCAGTGCCTGTAAAAAATATTTTCTCATTTTCATATTTACATATGTCCTCCCGGGATTTCCGCAGCATTTTTGCCATGTATGATAACAGTTCTGTCCTCGGGAATATATTCATCGGGGAAATGAATCATTATATTGTCAGCTTCAAGCTGCGCCTGCAATTTTTTTATATTTACATCAGATACTCCGACGCCGTCCTTAATTGCGAGTATGGACGCCTCGGCAGCCGCCTGACCCGTGATTACAGACACCGGTATAACCCTCAGCAAATCCCATCCGTAGCCTATGCCTGAAGCGCTTCTTCCGGCTGTAAGCATATTGGGATAATCCTTTCGTGTTATTGTACGAAGCGGAACCTCAAAAAGGTGGTCTCTGTGCTCAAAATCATTAATTGCGCCGATTGAGTCATCAAAATGCTTATAAGCGTCCTCAATCTTTAATGAATAATCACCTGCAATGCGGCAGGTTGTTCTGAGCTGAGGCATTAGCGGGAACTGAGCAATTTCCCTGCTCTTTCTGTCGGTTTTCTTTAAATTTTCAAGCATTGCATGCTGATTTGTTACAAGATAATCCGTGACCTCTTCTGCGGTAAGTCCCGACCAGCACGGAATATCCGCCGGCTGATTATCACCGAAAAGATTTATATTTCCGCCCGTTACCGAGCCGAAAGCACAGCTGATGTCATTTTTTTCGACAGCCTTCGCACAGGTTTCAAGAGTTATAAGCTTTGCTATATATGTATAAAAGTTTTTTCCCGCAACCGTCGGCACACCGCCTCTGCGAAGCACATCACAGTCTCCTGTAACATCGATAAGCATCCTGCAGCCGTAATATTCCGTGCCCGACTTGCTTTCGGTAATAACACCCTTGCAAACATTTCCCTCCATAACAGGGTCACAGGCTATACAATCAAACAGAAGCTCTGCACCTGACGCCGTTATTTCCTCCGTCAGCTGCAAAGCAAATATGTACGGCGAATACCTCTGAACATATCTTATTTCCGTAGGCTCCTTCGGTTCGCCGTTTTTCCATTCCTTCGGAATAGTATCATATCCGTATTCCGCGCTCAAACGCGCCCATTTATCGCACAACCCGAAAATAATCTGCTTGCCTCTTCCGTTGCACATGGGTACAAACAGATTTATCAGACCGAGTGTTGCCAGACCGCCGAGTATGTTTGACTTTTCAATAAGCAAAACAGACTGTCCCTTACTTGCCGCCGTAACAGCCGCCGCAGCCCCGGCAACACCGCCGCCGCAAACAATAATATCATATTCCCTTTTCATTTCCATGCTTTTGTTTATCGTTATGCTGTTCATATCCATGCCTCCATTAAATTTGCAAAAAACGGAAATATGCCGTATGTTTACGCTTCATTGCCAAGCTTAACCGTTCCCGTCAGCCACCGGGTTGTTACTCCATAGAAAACCGCAAGCCTTTCAAGCACCTCAGGCGGCATCTGTGCTTCACCGTTTTCATAGCTGCGGTATGCCGAGCGCGAAACATAGATTTTTTCTGCAACTGCACTTTGAGTATAGCCATAATATGCCCTGCAGCATCTTATCCGTTTAACAAGTATTTCTTCTTTATTTATCATCCGTCAGCGCTCCAAAAAACAGACCGGCCAAGCAACCGGTCTGAATATGCTCAATCCTCTATATCATCCTCTGTTTCATCTGCAATAATTTCATTTTTCTTATCTGACGGCACCTGCTTCTCGGCCTTTTCAAAGCAAACACCCTCAATGTGGACATTAACTGCGCTGACATCAAGACCTGTCATAGTCTCTATATTGTTCTTTATGCTTTCCTGAACACCGGCAGCTACATCATTAACCCTCATTCCGTATTTTATTACAATATAAACATCTACGCTGACGCTGCCGTCATTCATCTCAACCCTGACGCCTTTTGTCTGCCCCTTTTTTGTGCCGAGTTTTTCAGCAATAACACCTGAAAATGATGTGTACATATAAGCCACACCCTTCGATTCCTCGGCAGCAATCCCCGCAATGGTGGAAACAACCTCGGCTGAAATTCTCACGCTGCCGCTTGTTCCCGCAAACTCCGCGCTTATGATCTCATCATTATTCTCGTTCATATCTATTATATCATCCATTAACATTGTGCCTCCTTTACCATTTATCCTTAGTTATATTATATCAAATTTTTCAATGAACTTCAACTATTTTTACTTTATTGGGCATAATTTTTAACTGTTCTGTTGCAATTTCCTGTATTTTAGCGGCATCAGCCTCTGAAAATTCGTCTTTTTGCACAGTTATATTAACGCTGTCTTCCGAAATATACACACATATTTTGTCATATCCCTTAGCTCTTGCTATATTTTCAACCGTGCTTTCCATCTGAACATCGTCAGCCACCTTAAGTATCTGCTCCTGAGCCTTTTTTCTGATATCCGTATCAAAGCTTTCATTGGCCGCGGTCTGGTTAAGAATTTCCAGAGATTTTGACCGTGAAACCTCCCTTTCGGATTTTGCCTGAGCAAAATAATCAACATCCGAAGACTCCGGTGCAGCGGCAGCTTCCTCCGCGGCGTTTTTCTCCTCATCCGTCTTTTTCTCTTCCTCAGCTTCAACATTCTGGTTCATTACATACTGTGCCTCGCCAAGCTTTTTTCCTGCTTCAACATAGCTTGCTCCGTCGCGCACCTTTATATTGTCCTGATAGTGCCAGTTAAGATATCCCGCCATTCCAATCAGCACCACAAGAGCTGCCGCAACAATTTCCCTACGTCTTAAAATCATCATAATATCACATTCCTTTCAAAAAAATTCAGTACGCCGCTCCGAAAAATCAGCCGCTTTTTTTATATACCCTGACCTTATGAGGCGGAAGGTCAAGCGCAGCCTGTACAGCCTCGGAAAGCGCGTTTTTAATATTCGGATTATCTGCCCCATCGGCAGTCACAACAGCCCCCTTTGCTTTTTTTGTATCCTCCTTGCTTCTTTCGGATTCATAATACGTTATCATGACTGATACCTTACCCGCACCCTTTATATCCGACAATACGCTGCAAAGCCTTTCTTCCTCGGAAATACCGGATTTTTTTACACTGCTGCGTCCCGTCTGAGGCATCGTCATAAATAGTACTCCAATAATTAATATTACAAGAAAAAGCTGTTTATTCTTTAAATTAAAAACATTTTCTATTTCCGGAATGAAATTTTTTGCGGAGAATAGATTTCGTTTAGTCTTTGCCGGATCCGCTCTGCTTGTTTTTCCGTCCATACCGTTATTTCCTCCACACCTTCAATTTCATAATTCTCATTTACCTTAAGCTTTACGCTGACCTTGGCTGTAATGCCGAATTCAGCTGAAAGCTTTTCCGCAGCATCCTGTGCAACCCTTTTTTCAAGCTCTTCCCTGACAGCTGTTTTCTGGGCGTTTTCATCTATGGCATCACTGTATTCATATCCGGAAAACAAATCAATGCCGCGAAGTGCAGCAACCGGCGAAATAATAACACTTATAATCATTATTCCGGTCACGGCCTTCACATATTTCCGCCATTTATCCGGAGACAGCATAAGCGCTATGGCTGAAAGTACCGCACTTCCTATAACGGTTATCATATAATCGTTCATATTAATCCTCCATGCCGCCTTTAGGCGGCTCAAATCCATAACGTGGAAAAGAAGCAAGCAGATTGCCTTCTTGAGGGACGACGGCGTATGTTGATACTCCGAGTCCCGAAAGGAGGTAAGATGCGCCGCTTATTTTTCACGTTATCCGCCTCCCGTTGCGGCAAGGATAATGCTTATACATATTATAAACAAAACCGCCGTGGTTGCAACCATGCCGAAAAGAATAGTTATCGAATTGCTTATATCGGAAAGAAGTCCGGATATCCGCTTGTCCGTTATAGGTTCAATCACCGCCGAGGATATTCTGACCACCAATGCCATTACGCCTATTTTGATTACAGGTACTGCGCAGATAGTGCATAAAACCACCAATCCGGCACTGCCCACCGTATTTTTCATCATACGTCCGCCGCTTATAACCGTCTCAAGGGTATCCGACAAAAAATTACCGACCACCGGCACAAGACTTCCCACTGCAAACTTCACGGTTTTTGCACTCACCACATCAAGAGCGGGAGCCGTAAATCCATATATGCCGCATATTCCGGTAAACAAGGTGAAGGACAGCGCAAGAATCCACTTCGACACGGATGAAATAAGCCGGCAGGTACCGGAAATCTGCACCTGATCGCTTATATTGTTGGCAATTGACAGCACAGTTGAATACGAGGCAAGGGGTATTATGCATTTATGGCATATTATGCTGACTGCATAAACCGCTGCCGACAGCACGGGGTGAAAGGCTCCCGCGCTTACCGTGCTGCCGGAAGTTATAAGAAGCGTTGCCAGCACAGGTGAAAGCTTCGTTATGAAATCCGTCATATCACCCATAACCGTTGTAGCATAGTCAAGGCATACAGAAAAGCATTTTACCGCCGTTGATGCAGCAATTGTATAGCAAGCGAAAAAGGATATTTCGGTTATCCTTGACTTGAAGTCCTGTCCAAGCAGATTAACAACAGAGGTAAGCGCTCCGAGGCAAAAGAATATCACAAGATAATATGTCAGCTCGTGTAGCTCACCTGTAAGAAGATCTATAAGCTTTTCCGCCAATGCAACCGGCGAAAGGGAAAAGCCGCCGTTTGTCATGGCGTCAAAGGTCTCTTGAAAAAGCGGCTCGTCCGGGATATACTCTCCGGCTGCCATCATGCTACAGCATACTGATAGCATCAATACATACCTCCAGAAAAGTTTTTATAATCGGCATCGCAAGCAGCATGATGAACATTTTTCCCACCATTTCTATCTTTGCCGCAATTGCCCCCTCGCCGGCGTCACGGCAGATTTCCCCGGAGATTTCAGCTATATACGAAACACCGATTATTTTTATAAGCACAACAAAATACTTGCTGTCCACCCCCGTATTTCTGACCATCTCATCTACCATCGAAAAAACCTTGTCCAATGCACCGAGCATATACGTCAGCAGAATGATCCCGGTTGCCATGGCGGTAAACATTGCAAATTCAGGTCTGTAACGCCTGAGAATGACAGAAAAAACCGCTCCCACAACAGCTATTCCCACAAGCTGAAAAATATTCAAACCGACCGTCCTCCCGCAAGGCCGCTGTATGCGGCTATAAATTAAATATACTTTTTACCATCTCAAACAATTCACCGATTTGCTGAACTATTATCACAAGCACAACTATAAGTCCGGCTATCGTTGTAAGAAGCGCCTGCTCCTCACGGCCCGAGCGCGCAAGAAGCTGATTCAGCACCGCAACAATTATTCCGATTCCCGCAACGCGGAAAATAAGATCAACCTCCATAAAAAACTCCGTTCCGCCGGTCATATCCGGCATAAGTAATAATCGGATTCCCCGCTCCGCGCTACAAAAGCATAAGCGTCAGCATCACTCCGGATAAAACAGCTCCGTTCATAAAAAGCCTGCTTTTTTCCTCCCGCTCCTTTTTGGCTCTGACTATGCTGTTGTCAATGAGCGAAACCGCATAATCAAGATGCTTAAGCTGATTTTTCAAATCGCATTTTCCAAGCCCGACTGCCGCTGCCGAAAGAAGCTCAATATCCTCCCCTCTCAGCATATACTCCGAAGCCGTGCTTTTAAGCGCATTTATAAGGGCCTCCTGTGCCCCCAGCTCCGGCAGCTTGTCTGCGCAAAGAATAAAACAGGAATTTCCGTACTGCGAGCCAATAGCCGCAAATGCTTTTTCAAGAGGCGTCAGCTTAAGTGAAATCTCACTGCGGAGCAAGGAAAAAAGCTTTCTGAACTCTTCAAGGGAAGAACATCTTCTGCCGAGAGCGCGGCAGAAGGAATATCCGACAAAGGAAAACGCCGCAATAATCATCAGCGCTCCCGCCGCCTTATACATAAACAAGCTCCTCCACAGTTCCGGGGCCGTGCCTGTCCGACAGAGAAATGACGCATTTAAAACAGGCGGTAAGCTCTTTCCCGATATCCTTTCTCCAATCCGATGCGTGAATTGTCGCAAATACACTTACACCGGAGCGTGCTGCGGCACGTATTGCCGATATATCCTCCTCATCACCTATTTCATCAACCGCCACAACCTGTGGTGACATTGAACGTATCATCAGCTTCATTCCCTCGGTTTTTCCGCACATATCAAATATATCGGTATTTGCACCGAGATCAAAAGCAGGCATACCGTTATGAACAGCTCCGATTTCTCCGCGCTCGTCAACTACGCTTACGTTTACACCCTTGTCCGAAATCTGGCGTATAAGGTCTCTCAGAAAGGTTGTCTTACCACAGCCCGGGCTTGACACAATCAACGTGCTTTTAATATTTCCGTTATTAAAAACGGCCTCTGCCGCCATGTCGGCCGCTCCGATGACCTCACGGGCAAATCTGTAATTAAGGCCTGTTATGTCCGTAACAAAATCACCTCCGGAGGTCATTCTTCCGCAAAGCCCCACTCGATGACCTCCCCTTGCTGTTATAAAGCCGTTTTTTATTTCGTCCTGAGCAGAGTAAAGTGAAGACAACGTCAATATGTCAACAGCCTCTTCAATATCGTTCGGAGAAACGGTAACCGCCCCCTTAACGCTTTCCGTCAGCTTGCCGTATTTTGAAATATACCTTTTCCCGCTGCCGCTGCAAACGCACACCGCCCCGCCTGCTCTCAGCCTGATTTCTCTGAAATCATCTGTATCAAGAGCGTAAAAATATCGTCTGATTTTCAACGGCAGCAGCTCAACAGGCGTACTCCTCATTTGCTGAACATCAGCACTTACTATCATCATGTCATTCATCCTTTCAAAGTGTTATACTCCATTGTATTAATTTCTTTTCTGTTTTAGAACAACCTGTCCGACTATAATGTTATTCAAATTGCATAATATTTCTCTCCAAAAAAAATTATTTATCTGCTAATTTTAGTATTGACAAATCCTGAAAAAGTGATATAATTTAATCATAAATTGATTTTGTTCACAGGCGTTAACAGTTTAATTTAAGATAAGACAAAGGTGTTTTATATTTTGGGGATATAAGACACCTTTTTTAAATATTAGACTGTTAGTCTGATGCCGTCATACGGCGGTAATAAAATTCAGGAGGTTTTATTATGGAAACAGTAGCAGACATTTTCGGAAGCAAGGTTTTTAATCTTACCACAATGAAAGCCAGATTGCCGAAAGAAACGTATAAGTCATTGGTAGATACGATCAATAACGGCACCAAGCTTGAGCCAACGGTAGCAGAGGTTGTTGCCAATGCAATGAAGGACTGGGCAATAGAAAACGGCTGCACGCATTATACCCACTGGTTCCAGCCGATGACAGGTGTAACGGCTGAAAAGCATGATTCATTTATCAGCCCTACAGATGACGGCAGAGTTGTTATGGAATTTTCCGGCAAGGAACTTGTAATGGGTGAGCCCGACGCTTCAAGCTTTCCGTCAGGCGGTCTGCGTGCTACCTTTGAGGCGAGAGGTTACACCGCATGGGATCCCACATCCTTTGCTTTTATAAAAGATAAAACTCTTTGCATACCTACTACCTTCTTCTCATATTCGGGAGAGGTTCTTGATAAAAAAACTCCGCTTCTGCGTTCTATGGAAGCAATTAATAAGGAAGCACTGCGTGTGCTTAAGTATTTTGACTGTGACGCTCCGCGTGTTGTGTCCTATGTAGGCCCGGAGCAGGAATATTTTCTTACAGATAAAGAGCTTTACGAGAAGAGAAAGGATCTTATGCTTACCGGAAGAACATTGTTCGGCGCTCCCCCGGCAAAGGGTCAGGAGCTTGAAGATCATTATTTCGGTCAGATTAAAGAAAGAGTTTCGGAATACATGAAGGAGGTTGACGAGGAGCTCTGGAAGCTTGGTGTGCTTGCCAAGACAAAGCATAACGAGGTTGCTCCCGCACAGCATGAGGTTGCGCCTATTTTCGGTACAACAAACATTGCAACGGACCATAATCAGCTTACAATGGAAATTCTTAAAAAGGTTGCAAGTCATCACGGTCTTGTCTGCCTGCTGCATGAAAAGCCTTATGAAGGAATCAACGGTTCGGGAAAGCATAACAACTGGTCTCTCGGCACAACAAACGGAATCAATCTTTTCAAGCCCGGCAAAAAGCCCCTTGAAAACAAAATGTTCCTTCTTTTCCTGTCCGCAGTTATCAAGGCTGTTGACGAATATGCAGCGCTTCTGAGAGTTGCCGTTGCAACAGCAGGAAACGACCACAGACTCGGAGCAAACGAGGCTCCTCCGGCAATAGTATCAATTTTCCTCGGAGATGAACTGACATCAGTATTGAAAGCAATCAAAAACGGTGAAACAACTGTTGACAGCGCTACCTCCATTCTCAAAACAGGAGTTGATTCACTGCCTGTTATCCGCAAGGATACCACCGACAGAAACAGAACATCCCCCTTTGCATTCACAGGAAACCGCTTTGAGTTCAGAATGCCCGGCTCTGCTCAGTCTATCTCCGGTATAAACATTGTCATAAATACAATTGTTGCCGAAGCATTGTCACAGTTTGCAGACGCTCTTGACGCTGCCGATGATGTACATAAATGCATCGATGAGCTTATCAAGGATACCATTGAAAAGCATGAACGCATCATTTTCAACGGCAACGGCTATTCTGACGAGTGGTGTGAAGAAGCTGAGCGCCGCGGTCTTCCGAACCTTAAGACAACCGTTGACGCGCTTCCGGAATTTATTTCGGACAAAGCTGTTGCTGTATTCTCAAAGCATAATGTATTCTCGCCCGTTGAGGTTGAGGCAAGATATGAGATTATTCTTGAGGACTATTCAAAGGCACTTCATATTGAAATGCTTACAATGCTTGAAATTGCACAGCAGGAAATACTTCCGGCATGCATTAAATATTCAAATGACATGGCAGAGGGCATAAGCATGAAGAAGTCAGTAGGCGTTGACGTACCGTCGGAAACCGCACTTCTTAAAAAGATTTCCGAATATACCGGCAGTCTTATAGACAGAACCAACGCTCTGAAGGCCATCTCCGAAAAGGTTCCCGAGGAACCGATGGAAATGGCTCAGTATTATAAGAATACTGTCATTCCTGCCATGAATGAGGTAAGAAGCGCTGCCGATACTCTTGAAACCCTCGTCGGTAAGGAGTACTGGCCCTTCCCCACATATACGGATCTTCTTTACAGAATCTAAGCTATATCACATTTTCCATAAACCCCAAAAAAAACAGCCCGCGGCAGCAAATAATTGCCGCGGAGCTGTTTTTTAAATTATTCTTATTCTTTTGTTCTTATCCATGCCGCTATTTTGCTTTCTTTCGTCCAGAGCTTTCCGGCTGATGCATAGTCAGTAAGATGAATACTGCCGCCGCCATTAAGAGGAACACAAAGCTCAAGCATATGTTCAAAGGTCGCCTTGTCGCACTCGGGGAAGACCGCGTCTACAAGCCCATCCCGATTCACTCTGATGTCGGCAGGTGCTGCCGCGTCATAACCGAGTCTGCTGTCTATGGCAAGGGTTATAGGTCCTCTTCTGAGAGAAATATGCTTGCAGGCAAGCGGGTCCTCGTGATCATAGGTTGCAACCATATAATTATGACCCCAAATAACATGATTCATCAGGATTTCATGACCGTAGGGTACAGGATAAACAGCATGACAGCTCATATCAAGCTCAAGCTCAATCACATCTCCGGCTGACCATTGTCTGCAAAGAGCTATGTATCCGCCACCTGCCGTAACAGCCTCACCGTTAACGCTGAGTTTTGTTTTCTCACTCCAGCCGGGATTTCTAAGCTTAACGGTAAATCGCTCACCGGCCTCCGGCTCAACCCTTATTTTAATAAGTCCTCCCTTCGGATAATCTGTTTCTGTTTTAAACAAAATCTTCTTTCCCGCAGGAGATATAGTTTCTATAGCGCCCGGAATATACAGATTAATAACAAAACCATCACTGCTTCTCATAAGCGCCATTTTTGAAATAAGTCCTGTTCCTGCAGAGCCGATACATGCGCAGCAGCCGTAATAATGCTTGTCCGGCATCAGCTTAAGTCCGCCTATTCCGTTGCCTCTCGTACCTGCCGTAAGCGGACTGTAGCTGTCAAAAGGCAGCGGTTCTATTTCTGCATCAGGGTAGGTTTCCCGTATGGTTGGCTCAATGGATTTTTCCGTATTCACCGCACCGAGATATGCGTTATACAGCGACACTTCAAAGGCGTCGGCATATGAAGAATTTCCGGTAAGCATTGTAAGCTGCCAGAAAAATTTCATCAGCGTTACCGTAACACATGTCTCCTGCATTATCTTTTCATTTGTAGTATTTGCCTGACGGGCGGTGGAATGATCAAAAAGCTCATGGGTACAGCCGCTGCTTCCGATTACCGTGAAATCACATTCAAGAATCCTGTCCGCATAATTTATAAGAGCTGTTTTATACCACTCGATTCCCGTAATTCTATACAGCTCAAGAAGCCCCTCAAAACAGGAGGTCATTTCATATGCCTTTGTAACCGGATATTGATACGGCTTGAATTCATTCTTGTATGCAAGCTCAAAAATATTTGCCACAGACGTAGCCCCCGTGCCCGCTATATACTCGGCAAACTCAAAGTATTTCTTCTCACCCGTTATATTATACAGTCTGACAACAGGCTCTAAAAGAGATGCGGAATTAAGTCCGCGCCAATGATTTGTAGCCTCCGTTATCGGCTTTTTGCCATCCTCCTTCGGTCCGATTTTTGACATTATATAATCCGCCTGTCCGCACATACATTCAACGGCTTCTTCTATAAGCTTTTCATCGCTGCTGATTTCAATATAATACTGAAGACCCAACATGACATATTTTCTGCTCCATATATCCCAGCCGATAAATTCCTTATCCAGGGCATAGGTGCTTATCCTTCCGAGCTTGTCCTTGCTGCTTATCATGTCCCTGACGGTTTCGGTCAATATATCATAAAGCTCCTTGTCGCGGGTGTATGAGTATGTAAAGCATGCTCCGCGCATCATTTTTCCCCAGTACTCGCCGCGCCAGCCGGCATCATCACCATCGGTCTGCTCCCTGAATTGATTTACAAACCTTTTCCAAAGCACAGGATTTTTAAGCTGAAAATCCTCTATAAAACGGATTGTTTTGTCTAAAATCCCGTCAAAGCTGCTTTTCCCCGCATAGTCGCATATAAACTCATTTTTTCCCGGCTTCTGAAAATTAGCCGTTTTGATTTCATTAATACTTCTCATATATACTCCTCTATTCTCACGAAAAATATAACCTGCCGCAAACCGCAGTATCTGCCACTTATTATATAATTATTCCTCAATAATGTCAAGACATAATTCAAAATTTATATTAATTTCAAAAAGAACACAAGGAATCGGGTTTGTTATATACCAATTCACTCCAAGCTGTCTCCTTGTATTACTGATCCATCTCTATCTTTATTTTATTGTATCTTCCTGTTTTTGTTTTACTTGACATATCAATCTCGACAATCAAGTTATCGGTTTTATCCTTTGTTATGCTTAATGTATATATGTTTCTTGACTTATCATATTCAGCATTTGTTATTATTAAATCTACTGTATAATACCTTCCTTTTATGCATCTCAACGCGTCCTCCCGCGCCCTTTTAAAATCAAATTTATTAGGGCGAATAAAAATCGGCACCATCATTAAACACAGTATAATCAGTAAGATTGATGTAAATACTTTCTTTTTCATAATAACCTCATTCCGCCACAAATACATTTTCTCAAATCGACGCAACAATCAATGTAAATCATGTTATCTATTCATTAACCGTCATAATCTCAACAGCCAAATGACCGTCTTTGCTTTTTTTGAAAAGTGAAACCTGACACCATATTTTCGTTGTCTTTTCATCTGAGAAAGCAGCTATATCAAATAAACCTTGTGCCCAATCATATTTTACTGCTGTTATATGATATTCATCACCTGTCATATCTTCGATATAGTTAATTGCCGTAATTGAAGCTGTTTTTCTTAAACAATATGCTGTTATAACCAATAATCCTACAGCTATTAATGTTACCAATAATGTTTTTTTCATATTAAATCATCACTCTCCTCTTGAACACGAGGGGACGGTTCTCTTGTGTTTATACTGTGATTTCCCTGTGCTCTTATTGTTATCAGTTGTAATGATATGTAATTTCCGCAATGTCGTCAGCTTTTACAACAGGCATTGAAATCGTCTGTCCTTTCTCATCGGAAATCTCAATCATAAATGCATTCTCGTTAAAAATTTCAAGTACCGTTCCCGATTCCCCATTTTTTAGCTTAACAACATCAAGCTCGTGAATCTGCATATTTCTTCTTCCCTTACGTTTTAACATAAACACTCGTACACAAGGGGCTCGTCTCCTTGTGTTGTAATCTTAATATTATTCATATAGCAATTATAACATTATTATATAAAGAATGTAAATACTCCCGAAGACATGTTGTAATAAATGACAAAAATATGCACACATATTTGTATATATCTCCAACAATGTATCTTTATCTGAAAATGAGGCGGAAGCTTAAAACAAATTACTATTGCATATACAGTCAAACCATGATATAATAAAAAAAGATTGGAGGGACGAAAATGAATCAAACGTAAAATACTCATCTCTTTTTGCTAATACTCATTTCAAGGCGCACAAAATAAAATAACTGCATTACCGTTTATAATAAGTTCTTTTTCTTCTTCAGAAACAAAGATTCGGTCGCCTGTATTTAAAAATATACCATTGATATCGGCATTTCCCGATACTACTGCACAAATTCCATAGGAGTTTGTCTTATATATGTATTTTCCTCTTACATCTAATCTTACAAGACTGAATTTATCGGTCATCGTTTTATCAACAAGCACCGTTTCGTTTTCAGTTATTTTTTTGGGTTCTTTAAAAATTTTTTTTCGCGTCGTTTCTTCATCTGCACCGTCATATATAAAGCAATCAAACATTTTTTCAAAGCCAAGACCGCTGTGAAGCTTTTCTTCCGAAAGTACAATTCCGGAGGGCGTAATTTTTTCAGGAATAACCATAATATCGGTAGGTTCTTGAAGCTCTGCAAGAAAACAATTTTTCCCGATTGCATGAGGAACACCCCCGCAAACAAAAATCATATCACCTCTTTTTACTTCAAAACGGTGAAGACAGTTAAGCATCTCTTCGATATCCTGACTGTCAAACAAAGATTTCCAATATTCTTTTGTAATTCCTTCTTTAAAGCCTATATAAACCTCACCGCCATCGTTTAAAATATACCAGCATTCAGTTTTCCCGTAATTGCTGTTAAAATGTTTTTTTTGCAAATTCTACTGTCGGATGAACCTGAATTACAAGGCGTTCATTAGAATCAAGGAATTTAAAAAGAAGCGACATATTTTCTCTTTTACCAATCATTTTTTCTTTATTATTATTTATTAAATCACGAAGGAATTCCCCTGTTTCGGTTATACTCAAACCCTCATTACAAACGTCACGCCCCGGGTTTAATGCCGTTGTCACAGATGCTATCCAATCCTCAGGGAATCTGCTTATGCCGGGATTATCTTTTTTTGCCATTATATCAAGATTTTTTCCGCCGTAATATGAACGGAAAACTCTTGTCGGCAGTAATTTATAAATCATAAAGCAACCTCCGATTTTTCTGCCATATCAAGAACTACTATTTTTTTATCGCCTTTTTAAATTTCAGATTATTTTTTTACTGCTTTAAAAAGAGAACCATCATTTTCCGAAAGTACAAGCCTTCCGTTTTCTATGTTGTTTCCAAATACACATTCAAGTTTATAACCGTTTTGAAATGTTATTTCGCATTCTTCTTTTTTATTGTTATAATTTATCGCGAAAATATAGTATGAATCATCGTTAATCTTGTGTTCAGTAAGTCTTATAAAATCGCTGTCAGTATCACAAATCCTCTTTATGCCTGCCGCTTTGGCAAGCTCACGGTATATTAAATCGTATTTTGGCTGATTATCTTTATAGAAAACACCTTTTGAGGCTGCAAGATGCTTTTCAAGAGGAAGTGTGAGAAAATACACATAACCTTTACCGTATTTATGCTTAAAAAATACCCCTTCTCCGTTTTCGTCTGCTGCAATTTTTTTGCAGCAAAAACTCTCAGGTTTAAGAAAATATGTTGTTTTTATCGGTAAATTCTCACCATTGAAATTCATATTTACAACGGTATCAATCTGCTCACGGTATGAAATATCAACGCCTGTCATTTCCGGAATATCTCTCAAAAGTCCGGTATCTGAAGAAATATAAAGCACTGCACCATCTCTTACCTTCAAAAGAAGCTCATCAAGGCGCTGTTTTGTTATAGCTTTGTGCATACTGATACTCGGGAATATATAAAGCGCTGAATCTTCAATCGGATCAAGTGCGTAGCAGAACTTAACATCTAAATTTGCACGTTTTGCAAGAATATATGTTGCGTTTAAAACATTATCATCAATACCACCATCATCACGAGGGATAATGACTGTTGCATCCTGAGTATGCACAGGAAGCCTTTTTTCGGGGATTTTCCCAAGCTTTTCTCTGAATTTTAAGTTTTCTTCCACAAGCGGTTTAGCTCTCAAATCCGAATCAAAAAAGCCGTAATTACTTCCGATATTATTCCATCTGTACGGAGCATAAGCATGATTACCCTGATCAAACGCACACCACCACATTGTTCCGTGACAGCCATGTGCAAGAGCTGTCAAAAGACAGCAACGGTAAAAATCGGCTTCTGTTTTTTGAGAACAGTTCATATAACCGATAGATCCGAACTCCTGTACAAAAGTAGGTACTCTACCTATATCTTCACCTATCTTACATCTTATGGGAAGATCAAGGATGGGCTTCATTGTGCAAAGCGGTTCTGACTGTGTGTTAAAAATATTATAAGGATGTGTTGTATGAATATCGCATATTTCTCCTATCGTTTTTAAATTAACATTTCCATTTTCTATTGAAGCACTATCAAGCCCCGATACAACAGGACGAGATTGGTCCTGTGTCTTTATGGCGTCTGCAATAACACTGCACCACACATAAAATGTATCACGATTTTTTGTCATGCCGGGCATATTTGCAGGTTCGTTTCCGAGATCCCAACCTATGATCATTTTTTTATTTTTAAAACGTTTAACAAAATATTTAACAAACCGAATCTGCCACTTTAAAACAGTAGGATCACTCAAAAGTGCTTTTCCGTCAAAAGCAGGAGGATTATATGTTCGAAATGACATGTGTCCTGTGATAAGTGCAACTATCAATTTCATATCGTATTTTTCCGCAAGCTTGCAAAAACATTCAAATTTAAGGCAAGCATCCTCGCTGACACCCGCTCTGCCCGCTTCGGTATCAGCAAGAGGTTCTTCTCCGAAAGCATATTCATATTCACCGCCCGGCCCGTA
Organism: Clostridia bacterium; assembly: GCA_017935675.1. Taxonomy (GTDB): domain Bacteria; phylum Bacillota; class Clostridia; order UBA1381; family UBA1381; genus RGIG9115. The sequence continues at coordinate 114,633 of JAGBHE010000008.1, forward strand.
AATAGCATTTAGCGGCTGAAAAACGGGCCACAAAGGAAATATGCGAAGATGAGTAATCCCGGCATCTTTCAGCAGTGAAAGATCCATTTCTATTGATTCCGGATTAAAATTACTCCACATATTTATTGCACTTTCAGAACCCCAATAATTTATTCCTGTAAAAAACTCATTATCAAACATAATTTTCTCCTGACTACTTGACTTTTTTTAATAATTATACTATAATAAAAGCACAATTACTTGGTGTATTTTAAATTAAATTATGAATTTTTTAATATTTTAAAAAATTAAGGAGTAAATTCAATGAAGAAATTTCAAAATTCGTACGGAAACATACTGACAGAATCAAATACGGTATTTTCATATAATATTCATACACATACATATTTTGAAATGATATTGTATGAACCGTTTCACGGAAAAATAACAATAAATGAAAAAGAAATAAGCATTA